>CAZWFX010000020.1:0-37038 GCA_964633425.1 uncultured Candidatus Saccharibacteria bacterium | reverse complement strand
CGGCCTCATCTACACCGGCTGGCGGCACGATCCAGTTCATATTTGATCCGACTACAAGCTCATTCGGAATGGCGGGACCGACCGCAACTACAACGCAGATCACGGCCATCGGTATGACGGTCGTTACTTCGTGCGGTGGCGGTTCAGACGAAGTAACAGTCTCAACGAACTACACGGCGGGCTCCGAAGGTTTTACGCTGACTGTCTGCGGCGGCGACTCCGTCCCGGCAGGAGCAAAGGTCATTAACTACGGCGCAACATCGTCTCCGATCATTACGAACCCGGCGTCTGCCGGCTCGTACCGAGTGAACATGGTTGGCTCCAACGGTGACTTTGGCGCCACCCGTATTGCAATCATTGACGACGTCGTTGTTACAGCGGCCGTTGATACAACCTTCACATTCACGGTAGCCGGTGTTGCGACATCGACGGTGGTGAATGGCGAGACGACAACAGGATCAACAACGGCAACGGCCATTAATTACAACTACATTACACCCGGTTCCGGAGGAGCGCAGGTGATGGGTCAGTACCTATCAGTCACCACAAACGCAGCCTACGGATTCTCGGTAACAGTACGAGAAGATACGAACCTGCTGTCATCGACAGGCGCAGACATCGACCTCTTCAAGGACGGAGCGACGACATCGGTTCCGACTGCATGGACGTCTCCGACGAATACCCTTGGAAGTGAATGGACGTACGGTCACTTCGGTGTGACGTCGCAAGATACAACGCTCTCAGCGGGTGACGAATTCGGCTCCTCATTGTTTGCCGGCAACATCGACACGCCGCGACAGGTCTTCTATCACAACGGACCATCCGACGGTACAACTGACGATATCGGCGACACCTTCGTGGCGTATAAGGTAGAGATTAGTTCGCTGCAGGAAGCAGGTACCGACTACACCAACACGCTCACATACGTAGCAACCCCGGTGTTCTAAACGCAGCAAACAGAGCTCGAAGTTTGCAGACATCCCCGCACTAAGCGGGGATGTTGCGTTCATGGCGTGGTACAGTATGGCCATACTCCCTAAGACGGAAAACATGAACGCAACGCTGCGAAATGCCTCCCTTGCTCTTGTACTTACACTCGCCGTACTTCTGTTCGGTGCAACGCAGACGCTCGCGCAAACGGCGGCGGGCGGAGAAGGTGTTCAGATTAAGCCCGCCATCATAGAGGATCGTGCGGAACCGGGCAGTACGTATTCGTTCACGATGCGTGTGACGAATATATCAGGAACAGAAAAAACGTTTTATTTGGCGGCAGAGGATATTAAGGGAATCACCGATGAGGGTGTTCCGATTTTTTCCGAGGAGAACGAAGTAACACCGTACGAACTGAGTAACTGGATTCAGTTGCCGCAGGATAGCGTGGTGATTCCGGCTGACGGCACAGTTACCATACCGTTTACCGTGATTGTTCCGAAAGATGCATCGCCGGGCGCGCACTTTGGCGGCGTATTTTTGCTTGCAACACCGCCGAAGCAGCGTGTGACGGGATCCTCTATCGGTATGAAAGTGGGGTCTATTGTGAACCTGCGTATAGCGGGGGACGTGAATGAAGATGCGCAGCTTCGCGAGTTTTCATCGGGACACATCGTGTATGGTTCTGCCGCATCGATTGATTTCAACACGCGCATTGCGAATCTCGGCAACGTGCTGCTGCGTCCGCATGGCTTGATCGAGATCACAGACATGCGCGGCGCAAAAGTGGCAGTAGTAAAGATAAACGACAGCGGGGCAGGCGTGTTTCCTGCAAGCGATAAGACATTTGCATCGGTCTGGAATTACGACGGATTTGCTCTTGGGCGGTATCAGGCGGTTGCGAGTGTTGTCTATGGCGAGGATGGACGAAAAACGATTTCGTCTGCGACCAGTTTCTGGGTGCTCCCGCTGAAGCCTATTCTTTCGGTGCTCGGTTCGATCTTCGTGGCGCTCCTGATTCTCTATATGATCGTTCGTTCGTATATAAATCGAAAGATCCGCGAGATGAGCGGCGGCAGAGGCGGGGCGGAGCTCTATGCACGGCGCAACCGATCCCCGGTACCGCGCCTGCTTATCATCGCGCTCGCACTGCTGTTCCTCGCAATCGTATTCCTCTTGATGTTGTTTGTGATGTTCGCATAAGTCCCGTATGGCGAAGCGAAAAAAACACGCGTATCGCGACGAAAAGGAAATCATCCGGCGAACCGCGATCGTGATCGCTCTTGTGCTGTTCATATATGCGACGTCTATCGCATCGCCGAAAGTGTTGGTGCAGAGTGCCGCATCGATGCTCGGTTCGGCGGAAGTCGGTGTCACGATGGGTGTTGCACCGAATCCGTATAACACCGCTGCGGCAGAGCTTGCGGCAAAGCAAAGCGAGCTCGATGCGCGAGAGGCACTGATCCGTGCAAACGACGGCGGTTCGCTTGCAGGCACCCGCATGCTCGCCGCAGGCAGCTTTATTGTGAGTATTCTCGTACTGATGCTTGTTGCAATGAACTACTACATGGACTGGCGGCGCGATCGTCGCGTTGCATAAAGAACCGCTGTGCGAATCCGGTGCAGTGTGTAGAACGGATCATGCATAGTGCGGGGTATAATTCATGTAATGAAAGCGCTCCTTCGATGGATCGTTGTTACCGTATGCACCGTTGTTCTGACGACGCTCGGTTTGAATGCGTTCGATAATCGCGACAATCCGCAGAACTCGATGCTCGGCGCTGCGTATACTGCGGTGAAAGGTGAGCCCTCAAAATGTCCGAAAGGTATGGCGTTCATCGGTGCCTCAGGCGGCGGTTTTTGTATTGATGCGTACGAAAATGCGACAGGAGATTCGTGCGCAGTCTCAGACCCTGCGAGCAAATCACAATCGAGCGACAACTTGGCAGTCTCCTCGTGTAAACCGGTCTCCGAAGCAAAGCGCACGCCATGGAGAAACATTTCACGCGACCAGGCGGAGCTTGCGTGCGCGCGGGCAGGGAAGCGCTTGCCGACAGCGCCCGAATGGTACAAAGCCGCACTCGGCACTCCCGACGGCGCCGAACCGACCCCAAACGGATGCAATATCGGTTTACGCGGTGCCGGCACGCTTTCGCAGACGGGTGCGCGGACCGAATGTGTCTCGCCGGCAGGTGCGTTCGACATGGTCGGAAACGCGTGGGAGTGGACTCAGGAGACCGTGACCAACGGTATGCTCGGCGCGACGCAGCTGCCGCCCGAAGGCTACATTAAAGGTATCGACGGCAACGGTATTCCGATCGCAACCGACCACGATGCTCCCGATCAGTCATTCTTCTCGGATTACTTTTGGATGGACCCAACGGACACGCGCGGCATTCTTCGCGGCGGCTACTGGAACAGTCAGACGGATGCGGGTCAGTATGCAATCAACATTACCGTACCGCCGTCGTTCTCGGGCGAGGCGGCAGGATTCCGCTGCGTCAAAGATATCTGATATGCGGCGGCTCTTAGCGGTGCTCATGGTGCTTATACCACTTACGTGTGCGCACACCGTGCACGCAGGCTACATGTCGCCGATGTCGGACCTCATCAGTACCTCAAAACCGAGTACGGCCGCGTCGCATATTTTTATATTTAAAGTTACGAACTCGATTCCTGCGTCCGGTTCGATTACGATCACGCCCGAAAACGCATTTTCCATCCCGGTCGGGTTTGGCTTTAGCGATGTTGATCTTGCGGTATCGAGCGGCGGCCCGTATGCGGAGCGCAATCTTGCGGCGTCGGCAAGCGCCGCGTCCGACGGTGTGTTTGCGGTTTCCGGCTCGACCGGGTCGATCACAATCACGCTGAATTCGTCGTCGGGCATTGCTGCCGGATCGATGGTGCGCATCGTGCTCGGCACCGCAGCATCCCATCAAACCGCGGGAAGCATGTCGCCGATCAATCCTGTTTCTGCCGGCTCGTATCGCATTCGCATTGATACCGCGAACGGGCCGTCGCACATCGACGACGCAAAGGCCATGATCGCGATCGTGCAGCCGGTAACGACAGAGCTCGTTGTGCCGTATCTAGCGCCGATCATCTCGAATGGGTATCCGTCCGGTCAATTACCCGCGGGCAGTGCGCTCGTAGAACTTTCTATCCAGACCGACAAGCCGTCGAGGTGCCGTTATTCCACGACGCCCGGCGTTGACTACGACGATATGACGAATACGTTCAGTAACATCGGCAACCTCGTGTTCTATACCGTGGTGTCAGGGCATATCGACGGCGGATCATATGCGTACTATGTCCGCTGCTCTGATTTCGGTAACCTCGTGAACCTTGATGACTACATCATTTCGTTTTCACTCGCTACAACGCCAACGGTCACGTCGTCGGACGGCAATACGCCCAGCGGCGGTTCCGCAACCGGTGGTTCCGGCGGATCGGGAGGTTCCGGACCGTTTGCTGGCGGGAGCGCGCTCCTGTTCCTCTCGAACGTAACGCTCTCGGGTAAGGCGCCGCCGGGGACGACAGTCACCGTGCTTCGAGACGGGAAGGCGGCACTCACTATTCCGGCAGGTGCCGACGGATCGTTCTCGGGCAAAGTGACCGGCCTCGAACGAGGAACCTATACCTTTGTTACCTACGCCACGGATAAAGACGGTAACAAGACCGCACGCTTTTCATCCACGATCACCTTCGGATCGGGAACAAGCAACTTCATTTCGAGCATTATGCTCTCACCCACGGTCTCAGTCGCAAAAACGATTCCTATCGGAGATGACGTGCCGGTATCCGGACTCGCGATCCCGAACAGCATCGTGAAGCTGAGTGTGCGCGATGTGCCCAAAACGGGTGTCGGTACACCCAAGGAATACACAGCATCAAGCACCGCCGAGGGAACGTGGACGATTACGCTACCCGCCAAGGGCTTTTCGCGCGGTACTTATGATTTCCGAGCAAAGTCGGTCATGCCGGAATCCTCGAGTGAATATTCGGCTCCGTCGTACATGGGGTACGGCGAGGATCCGTCGCAAAAGGCCGACACAGGTAATCGGTCAGATATTAATAAAGACGGCAAGGTGAACCTGGTGGATTTCTCGATCCTGCTCACACACTGGAACGAGGCGGACGATGACGCCGACATCAATCAGGACGGCATTGTGAACCTGTCTGACTTCTCGATATTGCTCTTTAACTGGACAGGGTAGAATGGCCACCATGCTGGGACTCACGCTTATACAACGCATCCCACTGCCGAAAAGCCGTAATGGGCGCATTGCGCTTGCGGCAATCGTGCTCGTACTCCTTGCGTCGCTCTTGTTCTGGATACGCTTCCACCCGCGCACGGGTGCCGTGTCGTTCGCCCCGACGTACGAGCTCATACTCAAGGACTACAACGGCAAGGATGTCCGAATGTCGCAGTACAAACGCGAAGTTCTGGTTGTGCACGCGTGGGCCACGTGGTGTGTCTACTGTGCGGATGAGCTGAAGAACCTTGCAACGCTCAAGAAAAAGTACGGAGACAACATCGAGATTCTCGCGCCCAACCGGGCCGAATCTGTCTATACCGCAAAGCCCTTTACCGATGCGCTGGATTTGGGCGACACGATCACGTTCCTGCTTGATCCGGACGACGCGTTTTATAAATCGATCGGAGGCTACGCGATGCCGGAGACACTGTTCATAAACGACCGTGGCGAAGTGTTTTTCCACCAGCGAGGACCGATGAACCTCGTCGAGGTTGAGACAAAGATAGGGGAACTGATCAAATAGATCAGGTACGGATCAGACAGTTTCCGTCGGCTTATTTCCGGATTCTTCGCGAAATGCGACGAATTCTTTTTGCAGGTTTTCCAACTGCTCGTCGGAGAGGTCTTCCACGTCGATGAGCTGATCGCGGGCTTCTTTGATCGCCTTGATGAGCTCGTCGAGTTTCAGGTGAATTGCGTGTGCGTCGCGATTTTGAGTGTTCTGAATGAGGAACACCATGAGGAACGTAAGAATGGTCGTGCTGGTATTAATGACCAGCTGCCACGAATCAGAAAAGTGAAAGATCGGTCCCGAGATGCCCCATATAATGACGGCGCACACCGCGATAACGAATGCCCACGGTGAGCCCATGTGCTTGCTCGTTTCCTGCGCGATCTTCCTGAACACTGTATGCATGGCTACTAGTATACCCCGTTCCGTAGATAGCAATAGGAGAGCGGTGTATGATTCTGCCAATGACGATCTGGGAGATCTACGACCGCTATACGATCATGCCGAACCTGCGTCTGCACCAGCTGCGGGTGGCAGCGGTTGCGCGTGAGCTTGCATTTGCACTCAAGGCGGACGCCGAGCGTGTTACGCGGGCGGCGCTCCTGCACGACATGGGAAATATCATGAAATCAGATCTTACGCAGTTTCCGCCCGAGTTTTACGGGACGCAGGGGATCGAATATTGGGAACAGGTAAAAAAGGAATGCGAAGCAAAATACGGCAAAGATGAGCATGAAGCGACAGCGGCGATCGCGCGCGAGATCGGTATCGGCGAAGACATCGTGCATATGCTTGATTCGATGGGTTTTTCAAAGGCCGAATCGATTTTGCACGACGGATCGCTTGAGCTGCAGATCTTGGAATATGCCGACCAGCGCGTGGCGCCATACGGCATCGTGTCGATGGATGAGCGACTGCGCGAAGGTCATGATCGCTATAAGCGGCGAGTTGAAAGTGATTACGGCGAGGACGACCGCTTGTTCGAGCACAATCACGGACTTTTGAAGCAGTTGGAGGCCAAGCTTTTCGGCGGTCTTGCAATCGCGCCACAGATGTTCACCGAAGAATCGCTCAAGCCCACGATCGAGGCACTGAAATCTTACGAAATTGCTTGAGTAGAAAAGACCGGGATAGAACATCTTGGAAACCCAAGGTTTTCCAACGGGCTTCGCCCTGCCTTCCTCCACGGGAAAACAGGGTGTTTTCCCGACCCTTTTCCCGTTCAATCCCGGTCAACGGGAAAATTTCTAAAGAAATGTTCTTGAGCCGTTGACCGGGATTGAACCGGTGACCTCGTCCTTACCAAGGACGTGCTCTACCAACTGAGCTACAACGGCGCACATAAGGCGTGCGCCGGAATGAACCGGCGAACAACCTGGAGCCACCTCCCGGGCTTGAACCGGGGACCCCGGCTTTACGAAAGCCGTGCTCTACCAACTGAGCTAAGGTGGCGAAACTGCTGGAAACAGAGAGAGAATACGCTATTTGGCATCATATTTCAATCGGCAAAAACCGATGAAGGGGTATACTGCTGCCATGTCGGACAAGGCGACCACGGAGGCGCGCATCGCAGAGATAGAAACGCAGATGGCTGCGCCAGATTTTTGGACGGACAAGGATCGCGCCCAGGAAACGCTCAAGGAATACCAGCAGCTCAAAGCCAAGCTTGAAGGCAAGGGGGCGTACGACAAGAGCGACGCGCTCGTCACGATCGTCTCCGGTGCGGGAGGCGATGATGCCGAAGACTTTTCCCGCATCCTGTACGAAATGTACGGGAAGTACGTCGCTTCTAAAGGTTGGACAATGGTGGCGCTCTCATCGAACGCGAACAGTCTCGGCGGCTACCGCAGTATTTCGTTCGAGGTGAACGGGTCGGGCGCATACGGCACGCTCAAGCATGAAGCCGGTGTGCACCGGTTGGTTCGCATGTCTCCGTTCAACTCCGCAGGTAAACGGCAGACATCGTTCTCTCTTATCGAAGTACTCCCCAAGCTGCCGGAGAACGACGACATCAAGATTCCTGACAACGATCTTGATATTTCGATCGCCCGATCCGGCGGGCCGGGCGGACAAAATGTGAACAAGCGCGATACCGCCGTTCGTATGACACACATCCCGACGGGCTTGTCGGTGCATGTAACGAGCGAGCGTAGCCAGGCTCAGAACCGCGAAAAGGCGATCTCGCTGTTGCGCGGCAAGCTGTTCAAGCTCCGCGAGGAGCAGCAGCTCGCCGAGGCGCGGGGGTTGTCGGTCGCCGCAACGACAAAGATTGAATGGGGGAGTCAGATCCGTTCCTATGTCCTGCACCCGTACCAGCTTGTAAAAGACCACCGCACCGAGCACGAACGGCGTGACGTTGAAGCGGTGCTCGAAGGAGACATTCAGTCGTTCGTCGATGAAGAAAAGAAGCTCGCAGAAAATTAAGCAACACAGCCCCCGTTTGGACCCTCCGTTCAAACAGGTATAATGATTCGACGTTCGGCACGAGCCGGATCCGATAGTCAGGCTGTTCCGGTCCCGCTGACGGACAATTTACGGGGATGCAAAACTTCATGATCTATTTCGACAAAGTGACCAAAATATATGCGACCGGCACGCCGCCTGCAGTTGCAGACGTAACGCTCGGTATCGAACCGGGGGAGTTTGTTTCTATCGTGGGTCATTCGGGTGCGGGCAAGACCACACTCCTCAAGATGCTCTTCGCCGAAGTCTTTCCGACCGAAGGCTCTGTGTATTTCGGTTCAAAGCCGATAACCGAACTCTCCGATAAGGAATTGCTTCGCATGCGACGGAATATCGGGACGATCTTTCAGGATTTCCGCCTCCTGCCGACCAAAAATGTGTACGAAAACATCGCCTTTGCACTCGAGGTTGCGGGAAAAAGCGACGAAGACATTCAGGCGGATGTACCGCATGTACTCGACCTCGTCGGTCTCGCCGACAAGATTTGGTCATTCCCGCACGAGCTCTCGGGGGGAGAACAGCAGCGCATCGCAATTGCGCGCGCGATCGTGAATCAGCCGGATGTGCTCATCGCAGACGAGCCGACCGGCAATCTTGATCCCATCAATGCCCACGACGTCGTCGAGATCCTCAAAAAGATCAACGACCTCGGCACAACCGTGCTGTTGACCACGCACAATAAATCAATCGTTGATTCGGTCGGCCGTCGCGTTGTCACCATGGACCAGGGTCGTGTGGTGCGCGATGATAAGCAGGGTAAATACGTTTTGTAACATTCACTTACTTTCAATATGTCTCTGTGGCTCAGCATGAAGCGTGTGACGAGGTACGGCATAGCCGGCTTCGTTCGTAACGGGTTCATTTCGCTCGCGGCGATCCTGATCATGACGATCACGCTCTTTGTGGTCGCCGGACTCATGATGTCTGCGGCAGCGCTCGACGCGACACTCGCGCAGCTCACCAACAAAGTTGACGTGACTGTCTACTTCACACCGAATGCGTCGCTCGATCAGATCACGACCATCCAAAACTCGCTCAAGGCACTGCCGGAAGTCGCGTCAATCAAGTATGTCTCCCGCGAGGACGCGCTCGCAGAGTTCAAGGACCGACATAAGAATGACCAGCTCACACTGCAGGCGCTCGAAGAGCTTGGCGATAACCCGCTCGGCGCATCGCTCGAGATCCGCGCAAAAGAAACATCGCAGTACGAGGCGATCTCGAAGTATCTGTCCGATCAGGCGGCAAACCAGACCGGCTCGTCGGCGTTCATCGACAAGATCAACTTTTTCCAGAATAAAGCGGCCATCGACCGTCTGACGAACATCATTCAGACGTCGCAGCGTCTCGGTATTGCCATAACCATCATTCTTGCGGTCTCGTCGGTACTCATCGCGTTCAACACGATCCGTTTGGCTATCTACACCGCTCGCGACGAGATCGGGATCATGAACCTGGTCGGCGCAGGCCACTGGTACGTGCGCGGTCCGTTCATGGTTGCAGGCATTCTCTACGGCATCGTATCCGCCATTATCGTGCTCATGGTGCTCTACCCGGTCACGATTTGGCTGGGACCGGGGTCCGAAAAGTTTTTGGGCTCGTTCAATGTGTTCACGTACTACACCGACACCTTTGCGACACTGTTTTTGACCCTTATGGGGGCGGGAATCGGAATCGGGGCACTCTCCTCGTATCTCGCGGTCCGTCGCTACTTGCGGATGTAGCACACCCTGTACCGGCGCTTTTCGCGGGTACGGGCGCTGTCTCCCACGCTGTTGCCGGCACAGAAGTATGTGCTTCTGGGGATTTCCCCACTTGTCGTAAGGAATTCAATCTCCGAACCCTGTGCTAGACTGCGGGACATGCAGCGTGCGCACGCAGGGCATAAGTATATTTTCGTTGTGGGTGGGGTGATGTCCGGAGTCGGAAAAGGGATCACCACAGCTTCGATCGGCAAAATTCTTTCCGCCCGCGGACTCTCAGTCAATCTCGTAAAAATCGATCCGTATTTGAATGTGGATGCGGGGACCATGAATCCGACCGAACACGGTGAAGTGTTCGTGCTTGATTCCGGTCTCGAAACGGACCAGGATATGGGTAACTACGAGCGCTTCCTCGGACGCGACCTCGGTCCCGAGGACTACATGACCTCGGGCATGATCTACAAAGATGTGATCGAGCGCGAACGAAATCTCGGCTACGGCGGCAAGTGCGTCGAGGCGGTTCCGCATGTTCGCGACGAGATCATTGCTCGTTTTGAAAAGGCGGCAGAACTCGCACAGTCCGACATCACGGTC
This sequence comes from uncultured Candidatus Saccharibacteria bacterium, assembly GCA_964633425.1. Classification (GTDB taxonomy): domain Bacteria; phylum Patescibacteriota; class Minisyncoccia; order Phycocordibacterales; family UBA2100; genus UBA10103. Next base: position 26,581 of record CAZWFX010000020.1, on the reverse strand, counting down.
GTCGAGATCGGCGGCACAATCGGCGACTTTCAGAATGCACTCTTTATAGACGCGGCACGCGTCATGCACCTTCGCCACTTTGGCGACGTGCTCTTTGCAATGGTTTCGTACATGCCGATCCCGGGCACGATCGGGGAGATGAAGACCAAGCCGACGCAGAATGCTATCCGACAACTGAACTCATACGGCGTGCAGCCGGATATCCTGATTGCGCGCGCGAATGTTGCGATGGACCAGAAGCGTAAAGAAAAACTTTCGATCTCGTGCTCGGTACCGGCAGCACACATTATCTCTGCCCCCGATGTGGATTCGATTTACGACGTGCCGCTTAATTTCGAGGCAGACGGTCTTTCGGACATCATTTTGCGCGAACTCGATATCACACCGAAACAGGATTCCGATCTGTCCGAGTGGAAGGATCTCGCGAAGCGTATGCACAACGGCTCGAAGCCGGTCAAGATCGGGATCGTCGGAAAATATTTTGATACGGGTGACTTCGTGCTCTCCGACGCATACCTCTCGGTGATCGAGGCGATCAAGTACTCTGCCGCACATCTGGGCGTGAAGGCAAAGATCGACTGGCTGAATGCAAAGACCTACCAGACCGATCCGTCCAAGGTCTCCGAGCTCGCGGAGTATGACGGCATCATCGTGCCGGGCGGATTCGGCGAAACGGGTATCGAAGGGAAGATCAACGCGATCAAATTCTGCCGCGAGAACAAGATTCCGTATTTCGGTCTGTGCTACGGCATGCAGCTCATGACCGTTGAATATGCACGCAACGTGGTGGGTCTCAAAGACGCGAACACGACCGAGATTAATCAATCGACGCCGCATCCGATCATCGCCATCCTGCCCGAGCAGATCGAGAAACTTGCACGCAAAGACTACGGCGGATCGATGCGACTCGGGGCGTATGACTGCACTATCGAGCAGGGAACCATTGCTGCGGAGTCATACGGTTCGCTTTCTATCTCGGAACGTCACCGACATCGATACGAAGTGAATCCTGAATACGTGGACCGGCTGACACAGGCGGGTCTCGTATTTTCCGGACGATCGCCGGATGGTCATCTGATGGAGATTGCCGAGCTGCCGCGAGAAGTGCACCCGTTCATGCTGGGTACTCAGGCACACCCCGAACTCAAAGCGCGACCGCTTTCCCCGCATCCGCTGTTCACATCGTTCCTCCAGGCTGCTATCGACGGTCAGAAATAATATGTCGGGCCTCAGGCTCGTGTCGGTCAATATTGAGCGGTCACGTCATCTTGACCGCATCATTCCGTTTTTAGGTAGTACGAAACCGGACGTCCTCTGTGTGCAGGAGCTTGAAGCAGGCGACATCGAAGCAATTGAACAGGCATGCGGATTGCGCGCCGTGTTTTGTCCGTTCGGGATACTCGGGCCGCGCGGGGCGCATCCGCACGACAATATGCCGACCGGGGTCGGTATATTTGCCCGCGCCCACGTTTCGTCCCGAGCGGTGTTTTATAAAGGAAGCGAGGAGGGCGCACGAACGCCGACAAAACAGTCGTTCACTAATTGCGCCGTGCTGTCGCTCGATTGCGCGCATGAAGGCGATGTATACCGGATCGCGACGACCCACTTTACGTGGGTGAACGGCGGCGGGGTCAGCGATGAGCAGCGCGAGGATCTTTCCCGCATGTTTCCGGTACTCGAATCATTGCAGGAGTTCGTACTGACCGGTGATTTTAATGCGCCGCGCGGCCGCGAGTTATTTTCTGCCATCGCGGAGCGGTATCACGACAACGTTCCGCGCGAATACACAACATCGATCGACGGGTCGCTCCATCGCGCGGGTCCGTTGCCCTACATGGTCGACGGACTGTTCACGACCCCGGGATACGAAGCTACGAATGTGCGCCTCGAGGACGGGGTTTCCGATCACATGGCGATCGTTGCACGCATCCATAAGAAATAAAAGCCACTAAGGCTATACTTGCGATATGGAAGCATTCCGCGAATTTTTCGCGTTTCTTGCCGCGGCTCTTTCGGGCATGATCGCGCTCGCAAGCCAAGACATCAGTTTCATTGCACTGCCGCTTCCGCCGCGCGAGCCGGAAGCGCATGTGCTCTTTGTGGGCGACATGATGTTCGATCGGTCCATCCGCGAGGCGATGACGTCCTCGGGCGGGGATTTTGTATTTTCGTGTATAGCGCAACAGCTCTCCGAGGCCGATCTGGTCGTCGGAAATCTGGAAGGTCCCATCACGCCGAATCCTTCTAAGAGTGTCGGATCGGTCGTTGGTTCACCGGATAATTTTGTATTCACGTTTCCCGAATTCGTTGCGCCGCTTTTGTCCCGTCACAACGTACAAGCTGTTTCGCTCGGTAATAATCACATCTACAACTTCGGCGAAGAGGGTGTGCAAGACACGGTCCGTGCGCTCGGGCAGGCGCACGTCGGGTATTTCGGAGAACCGGGCGGTCAATCGGTTTCGAACATCGATCGCGGCGCGGTACATCTGTCGCTCATCGGATACAACGAATTTGACGGAGGGTGGTCACCGGAGACGACCATTCGCGCGATCAAGGACGCGCGCACTGCCGGGCGCATTCCGGTGGTGTTTGCGCACTGGGGAGACGAGTACAGTCCCGCGACCGATCGGCAGAAAAAACTTGCACGACGGTTCGTTGATGAAGGCGCAGAGCTCGTGATCGGTGCCCATCCGCACGTCATACAGGAGTCGGAAGTGTACGAAGGGAAATATATCTACTATTCCCTCGGAAACTTTATTTTTGATCAGTATTGGAACAGTGACGTGCGCACCGGTCTCATGGTGACGGTCGCGTTTGACCGCACGGGAGTGCAGGGTGTGCGCGAAGCGCGCGTGAGCCTCGGTCGCGACCGGCGCACCTGTCCTGAAGGAGAAACAACCGGTGTCTAAAGGCAGCATGAAAGACAGATTGTCTTTTCACGTCAGAGGGATATGATGGCCCGCATGCAAAAAACCAACAGACTTTTCGGCATCATCGCTATTATCGTGCTTTTGATCGTGGGTGCATTCCTCGCGCTCTACTACGGACCTGCGGCACGCGAATCGCGCGGCAATGATAACGCCGAGGCTGTTCTCATGGAGTTCGGCGGCACACTCAAGAACGTGTCGTTAGGTGCGGATGCCGGCGCGCTTGCACAGGCGATAGACCAGAACTATGCGCCATACATCACGCCGGAATTGCTTGCAGACTGGAAGGCGAATCCCACGCATGTACCGGGCCGACTGACATCGAGTCCGTTCCCGGAGCGTCTTACCGTCGGAACCATCACTGAGCAGGGAATCGGTCGTGTCGTTACGGGCGAAGTGATCCTTGTCACGAGCGGCGACACTGCCGGCGAGACAGCCGACACCGTGCCGTATGTTGCACAACTTATTCCGACCGATGGGGGATGGAAGATCGCCGCGTATCAGGAGGAAAAGGTGCAGACGCTCAAGAACATTCCGAAGACCGACGAGGATATCCCGGGTGCCCGCTAATGTGTATATCGCTTTTTCTCAAGGCGCGTACTATTGAGGTATGAATGCGCTCACGCGGATAGAGCGGGGACTTGCGCTCGTGTTTGCGGCGCTGGCTGTTTCGGCGGTTGTTTTGTTCGGGTTGTCGCTCATACCGAGCGGGCTGCCTGCAAAGGCTGTCGCATCGGCTGCGGAATCGGTAGAAGAACTCCCGCTCCCGCCGGCTCCGGAACTCAACACCTATATCGAGGTTATCGACGGCTGCGGGCCGTATTTTCAGGGCGCGTGTGTGAACATCCGGTCCGGCCCCGGTGCCGCGTATGCCGATGTCGGAAATTTGCGAACAGGCATGGTACTGCGGGTCGGTGAATCGCGTGTTGCAGACGGCGAGACGTGGTATCGCGTAATTTTTGACGAATCGGTGCGGTACCCGGAACGTGTATCGAAACAGTGGTGGGTAGCCGGTTCGTTTGTCCGCGTGTTCAAACACGAAGGCCCCAAAGTGCTGAAGGCGGGAGAGACGGCGACGTCCTCGAAGCGAATTGAAGTGGATCGCACGCTGCAGATGCTGTACGCGTACGATGGCGACACGCTTTTTATGAAGCAGCCGATATCGACGGGGCTCGATGACATGCCGACGCCGCGCGGATACTTCAAGGTGTTCAGTATGACGCCGTCGCGCTATATGCAGGGCCCGCTGCCGGGAATTTCGGATCAATACTATGACCTGCCCGGTGTGCCGTGGGATCTGTATTTTACGCGCGAAGGCGCGGCGATCCACGGTGCATACTGGCACGACAAATTCGGCGAACAATGGTCGCATGGGTGTGTGAACGTGCCGGTCGAAAAGGCGCGTGAATTGTATGAATGGGCAGAACTGGGAATGACCGTGTGGGTTCACGATTAGTTGTTCACGCACATACATTGTAGTGATGCGCCTGCTGCCATAGCATGAGCATATAGTCGTTAACTGTTTGTATGGAAATAAAAATTCAGATTGATAGAAAGACCGGGCTCGTGCTGCTCGTTGCATTCGTGGCGGGTATGCTCGGCGGCCTAATTGCGTGCTGCCTGATGCTGCGTCATGCGGACATGCGCATGTTCCACGCCGGATTCGACGGGCGCGGAATGCGCACGATGCGTGTCGAGTCCTACGGCGTGCCGGGGCAGAATGTGATCTACACGGCGGATGATGCGGTCCCGGCGGCAGGCTCCGTTCAGGTGACGGGCGCTCCGGGTATTCAATAAAGGTACGCCACACACTCACGAACAAAGGCCGCACAGAGCGGCCTTTGTTTTTTATGCTTTGGGACAAGGACCGCTCGCACAGCTCGCTTTTGGAAACCCACGGTTTCCAACGGCCGAGTACGGCCTGCCTTCCTCCACGGGAAACTACCGTTTCCCGGCCCCTTCACGCCCAAGTCCCGTAGGACTCGTTCGCTTCGCTCACTCGTGCTGCGGGACTTGGACTTCCTCATCTCAAAGCGTCGCCGTCGCGTCGCTTTGGATTCGGACCCGGCCCTCGCGATTCGGCCTGCTGGCCTCATATCGCTCCGGGCTTCGAGTCCAAGGCGCACAGCGCGCAGGCGCTGTGCTTCCCGCAGCATTCATTCGCTGCGCTCATTCATGCTGCGGGACTTGGACTCGAACCAAGATACACTGCTCCAGAGGCAGTAGTCCTACCATTAGACGATCCCGCAATGCGCGTAACAATACTAAAAAAGGCGCTCAGATTCAATGCCTGAGCATAGGACGGCAAAAGCACAGGTTTCAAGTGATGTGCGGCCTTTTACTTGCGAAATACAGAAAATCTGCGAACGTTAGCGGTATGACAACATCTCACAAGGTGGTAATGATCATCCTGCTCCTCGCTGTGTTCGGTGCAGGGTACGGCACCGCGTCACTTCGCGAAGACGAGATGCCGGCTACCGCGACCATGGAACACACCATGGACTCCATGACCGCGACGCTCGACGGAAAAACTGGCGACGATTTTGATACGGCATTTCTTTCAGAAATGATCACGCATCACGAGGGCGCGGTTCAAATGGCCGAGGCCGCGAAAGACAATGCAAAGCACGACGAGATCAAACAAATGGCGAATGCCATCATAGAAGCTCAGACAAAAGAGATCGCTCAGATGCATCACTGGATGACCGAGTGGTACGGCGCTCACTAAAAAAAGAGAAAGACCCGGGTAGCACCCGGGTCTCGTTGTCTGCGGTGCGTTACAGCACCTGGATTGTTGCGCGGCGGCCGTTGCGCACGACCGCGTCGAACAGGGTCTTTGCGTTCCTCGGGTGCAACCGCGCGCACCCGTGTGAGTCACGTGTCCCAAGCATGCCGACCGCCATCGTGCCGTGCAATGCGACGTTCCCGTTGAAGAAGATCGAATGCGGCATCGGTGCGTCGTCGTACAGGCTCGAGTAGTGGTCGGCGTCCATCGACTGCACGCTGTAGGTGCCCGGGGGCGTCCACGAGTCGCGCTTGCCGGTCGACGTGGGCCACACGTGCACCTTGCCGTCGATGGTTGCGGTCACCTGTTGCGTCGCGCGGTTGATGACCACATGCACATCAGCCTTTGCGACGGTCGAAAGTCCGAGCAAAAAGAACAGAGCAATAACGAATCGCATTTCCTAACCCTTCCTATGATGCCGGCACGAAACTGCCGTGCACCTATGAATTATCCCAGATGCTCGTATGTGTCAAACCCTATACATGTTCATACTGTCTTGCGTCGCTTTGCTATACTTTCACCATGAAAAAGATCACACAGTCGGTCATTATCAATGCTCCCCGCGAACACGTGTTTCGCGTCATGCTCGACGACGCTACGTATCGCGAATGGACGCTTCCGTTCAACCCGAAAGGCGGGTGGGCAGAAGGTGACTGGAGCGAAGGAAGTACCATGAAATTCCTCGGCCCTGATCCTGCGAGTGAGTCGGGAGAAATCGGCGGTATGTACGCGCGCGTTGCGAAAAATACACCGAATGAGTTCTTGTCTATCGAACATATCGGTATGATCAACAGTGCCGGCGAGATCGACACCGAAAGCGAAATGGTAAAACAGTGGACGCCCGCCTTCGAGAATTACACATTCAAAGACGTTGATGGCGGCACGGAAGTGCGGGTTGATATGGATATCGCCGACCAATACGAATCAATGTTTGCGGAGATGTGGCCGCAGGCACTTGCAAAGCTGAAAGAGATCAGTGAGCGATAGGATCCCGGGATCTTCCCGATTCCTCGCCTCCGATACCAAAAAACTCCCCGGTCGGGGAGTTTTTTGTTCATATCACTTCGTTCGATCCAAGAATGAAGCCTATTGCGTGGTGTAATCGGTCGTCGAATAGACCGTGTCTCCGGAAACCGCGATACCGACGCCCGCGTATGTGAACGAGCCGAGTATATTCGCGCGATGGCCGGGTGAATTCATCCAGTCGTTCACGATCTTCCGAGCGGTATCCGCTGCAGAGAGTTTGTATCCCGACATCCAGTGAATGTTCTCACCGTAGCTCTTCCATACGTAGCCGCCGTTCGTGAGCCGACAACCGGGATTACAGCCGGATAGATTCGTGTGTTCGAAATAGTTCTTTGCGAGCATGTCGGCGCTGTGAGCGCGCGCGATAGTGGCGACACGGCTATCCGCAGAGAGCGGCGCAAGGCCGTTCTGTGCACGTGCGGCATTCGTTTCTGTGAGCACGGAGCGCTCAACCTGCGTCGCAAAGTCCGCGTTCTGTACCGGCACAGCCTGCACTGGGGCAGTAGTCACCGTCGTGGTAACAGGATTCGGCGCGGATTTTACGGGTGCAACGGTCGGCACAGCATACGTGCGCGGCGCATGCTGTTCGGTGCGCGCCGTTCGCGCACTCTGTGCCTGAGAGAGCATGAGCTGTGCGCGCTTGAGTTCAAGAATAAGATATATGAGCTGGTCCATAGTGATGAGGTTAGTGTAATGTCGACGAAAAAGAGCACGACTACCTGATAACGTTGCTACTCCTCATTCGACTTTCACATGTAAGACGCATGAAGTGAACTTGTTTTACCGGAGGATGCGTACTCTGGTGCGAATTTCATGAGTTCGTTCATGTATGCTCAATACACCGTCGCACATATGCTCACTTTTTTAGTCGTTGTGTTCATGATGATAGTGCTTGTCGTATTCGAGCGAACCGTCGCATCGCGCGCCATACGCAGAGATCCCACCGATCACTTTGACGGCAGGCGATTCTTTAATCCCGACATGCCGCCGCGTCGTGATGAAGGTCCGCGGAACCGTTCGGTATGGGTTTGGCTTTTCACGCGCTCGCGCGGTGCATGGACGACAACTCGCGTCGAACCGTCGCGGCCGCCCGAGCGCGTACACGACGGCATACGTGTCACATTTGTGAATCATGCAACGGTCTTGTTGCAGGTCGGTGGCATAAATATCATTACCGATCCCGTGTGGGCCTATCGGGCGAGTCCGTTGCCTGTACTCGGCCCCGCTCGGTATGCCGATCCCGGGATTCGCTTCGAGGATCTGCCGCCGATCGATATCGTGCTGCTCTCGCATAATCATTACGACCATATGGACCTTGCGACGCTCCGCCGCATACGGCGGGCATGGAAACCGGCGATATGTACCGGGCTCGGCAATGCGGCGTATCTCGCGCGTAAAGGAATCACCGGGGCACATGACTTGGATTGGAACGATACGGTTGATCTGCATGGCATCACGATCACAGCGGTTCAGGCGCAGCACTTTTCGGCACGGTCCGTGAGTGATCGAAACTGCACGCTCTGGTGCGGATTTGTTCTCGAAACTGCGGCAGGGAGAATCTATTTTGCGGGGGACACCGGGTACGGACTGTTTGTTGAACGCATACGCGCACGATTCGGACGGTTCGATCTGGGGCTGCTCCCGATCGGTGCATACAATCCCGCCTGGATGATGCGGCCCGTGCATGCCGATCCCGAGGAAGCGCTTGCCATGCACGATACGCTCAATATAGAGACATCTATCGGTATTCATCACGGCACCTTTCGGCTCACCGACGAGCCGCAGCACGAGCCGCGAGAACGTATCGAGCGGGATAGAGGTAGTCGGGATTTCCGCGTGCTTTCAAACGGCAGCACTGTACTTATAAAAGCGAACATATCCTAAATTCATTGTTTTCGTGATAGGGTAGTCGCTTATGACACGTGACAAGGTCGCCATATTGGGCGGCATTATGCTGGGCATGTTGCTCGCCGCACTCGATCAGACGATCGTCGCAACCGCGATGCCGCGCATCGTGCAGGAATTCAACGCGCTATCACACCTTTCGTGGGTGTTTACCGCATACATGCTCGCGTCCGCTATTACGGTGCCGATTTACGGCAAACTCTCCGACATCTTCGGACGACGCGGACTCTATATATTGGGCATCATCATATTCCTGATCGGCTCGATACTCTCCGGGGCGGCACAATCGATGCTGCAGCTCATTATCTTCCGTGGTGTACAGGGAATCGGCGGCGGCGCCATTATGGTGAATTCGTTCGCGGTCATTGCCGATGTGTTTCCGCCGCGCGAACGCGCGAAGTGGCAGGGGCTCTTGGGTGCAATGTTCGGTGTCGCGTCCGTAGCAGGGCCGCTTCTCGGAGGATTCATCACCGATAACTTCTCGTGGCGTTGGATCTTCTATATCAATATTCCGCTCGGACTCCTTGCGATTGCGGTTTTGTGGTACGGACTGCCGAAAATCATGCACGAGGTAAAAGACCGCACCATCGACTACTGGGGTGCGATCTGGATGACGTCGACCCTGTTTCCGCTCCTGCTTGCGCTCGTATGGGGCGGCAGCGAATACGCGTGGAATTCCGCAGAGATTATTGCGCTGTTGGGTTGGTCGCTCGGTTCACTCCTTATATTTATTTCGCAGGAGCTTCGTTCATCAAATCCTATTCTTTCGATGTCGCTGTTTTCGAACAGCATCTTTACCGTATCGGTGATCACGGTGTTTATTACCGCGATGGGTATGTTCGGTGCCATCCTCTATATACCTATCTTTGCGCAGGGTGTGATCGGCACGAGCGGCACCGGCTCCGGTCTTGCGCTCACGCCGCTTATGCTCGGCATTGTCTTTGCATCTACCATTACCGGACAGATGGTTTCGCGATCGGGTCGGTATAAATGGAACGCTGTATTGGGCTGCACGCTCATTGTTATCGGTATGGCCTCGTTCGTAACACTCACCACCGAGACGTCGTCGCTCATGCTTGCGCTTCGTATGATCGTGCTCGGCGTGGGCTTGGGATGCACGTTTCCGGTGTTCAACATTGCCGTACAGAATGCGTTCGAGACGCATCGCGTGGGCGAGGTAACCGCAAGTGTGCAGCTGGCGCGTAATATCGGAGGCACAGTCGGCACCGCTATCTTGGGCGGCGTCATGAACGCGCAGCTCACCAAAAATCTGTCGTCGCTGTCGACTGATCCGTTCGTGCGAGCCATGCGTGAGGTTGCTCCGCAAAGTCCGATTGCGACCATTGATTCCAATTCCGTGCAGTCCATCCTGAATCCTGATGTGCAGGCAACAATCCGTGCATCGCTCGAGCATGCGCCCGGCGCACAGGCACTTATGCCGATGTTCAATACGTTCGTCGAGACCATCAAAGTGGCATTCACCAACTCTGTTGTGCATGTATTTGTTGTGGCATCCGTGCTCATGGTGATCGGGTGGGTCGTGGTGTTGTTCCTTCGCGAGATCCCGCTACGCTCCCACTCGAAGGAAAGCCCGCTCGAGAAGGCCGGTCGGGAACTGGAAGAAGAGTTCGGCAGCGATGCGCCCTCGAGCTTTGCGCACTAGTGCGTAGTCCTGACCCCACTGCTTCGGGCCGCTCCGTCGCGGTAGGAGAGCGATGCAGAGCTCGCCCCATGGGGCTAAAAAGGGCAAACGGGCGGGAATAATGGCCGCCTTGCATACGACCCCGCTTTCAGGCATAGTGGCCGCATTAGCCCAGAAATTGGGGGATAGGTCAATATTTCATATATTCGTTATGAATAAGGTACTCGCATCGATCGCGCTCCTCGCCGCATTGTTCACGGCAGGAACCGCATCCGCTCAGTCGTATCCGTACACCTACGGAACCGGATCGTATTATCAGCCGACAACGGTGACGTTCCCGTCGCTGAATTGCGTGGTTCTGACCCGCGATCTGTCGTACGGCTCGCGCGGCACCGATGTCCGCTCACTGCAGAGCTTCCTTGTTTCGCAGAACTACCCGGGCGGCGGCTCATGGATGATCACCGGTTACTTTGGTCCGGCAACACGCGCAGCAGTGCAGACGTTCCAGTCATCACACAATCTCTATCCGAGCGGTGTGGTGGATGCAAATACGCGCGGCGCGATCATGCAGACGTGCGGCTACTCGACCCCCTCGTACCCGACGTACCCCACATACCCGACCTACCCGACGTACCCGTCGACCCCGACGTACTGCACCTTGCAGTACCCGAACTACAATTGTCCGACCAACAACGTCTCGATCTCGTACCTTTCTCCGTCGCAGGGTGCGATCGGTACACTTGTAACTGTGACCGGCACCGGCTTCAGCTACACGGGTAACTCCGTCCGATTCGGCAACGGCATCATCTCGAACGTCAGTTCGTACAACGGTACATCGCTCACGTTCACCGTTCCGTCGTATCTCTCCGGCTACGGCTCGCAGATCGTAACCAACGGCACCTACAATGTGAGCGTAACGAACGCAGCGGGCGTACAGAGCAATGCACTCACGTTCACGGTGAACGGCTACGGAAATCAGACTCCCTCGATCACGAGCCTCACTGGTCCGACATCGCTTATGGCGAACACGAACGGCACCTGGACGCTTGTCATCAATAACCCGTCGGCAAATTACGTGACGACATCGGTGAACTGGGGTGACAGCGGCTACGGCTATGTGAACGCGGCTGCTCCGCAGACCACGTATCAGCAGGGACAGAGCACTCAGACGTTCGCGCATGCGTACACCTACGCCGGCACCTACACGGTCACGTTCACGATCTCCGGCCCGAACGGTCAGAGCAACACGTCGAGCGCAACCGTAACAGTGAGCGCAAACGGCAGCGGTACTCAGACACTCACCGTGACTCCGCAGTACGGTAACGCACCGTTGTACTCGACATTCACGATGTACTTCCCGGGTTGCAATGGCGGTAACTACTACCTCTACTATGGCGACGGCACGTCCGACTTCGTAGCGGTTCCGGCTGATCTGTGCAATTCGACCGCGACGCGCTACCACACGTACACGACCAACGGTTCGTTCACAGCGTCGCTGCGAAATTCCAATCAGTCCACGACGTATGCGACGACGATCGTCACGGTCGGTAACGGCGGATCATCGAACACGCTCACGGCAACCCCGTCGTACGGAACCAAGCCGCTTACGGTTATGTTCTCGGGCAATCCGGGCGGAGTCTCGTACTCCGGCGGTGTGGTCATCGTTTTCGGCGACGGATCTGCAGGCACATTCTGCACTCCGAACGAAAGCTGCAATCAGCGCACGACCTCGCACATCTACACGACCGCGGGCACGTACTACGCAACCCTCCAGGGCAGCAATTACGGCTCGACACAGAACCTCGGATCGGCAACGATCACGGTCAATAACTAACCCGCTCCGGCGGATCACACACAAAAGGCGCGTCTCTGACGCGCCTTTTGTGCAGGGCCTCACGGATGATGCATACTATTGCTATGAATATACGCGCGGTATTCCAGTCCGTCATGATTGCAGCGCTGTTCCTGCTTGTGGTGATAATGCTTATTCCGCTCGGTATGCGAACCGCGGTCCGAGCCACGATATTTGATATCCCCGAGGATGTGCCGCAAACGCGCGCGGCACTCGTGCTCGGCGCATCGGTCGTGCGGGGTAAACCCTCGCCGGTTTTGGAAGAGCGGGCGCACACGGCGGTCGCGCTCTACATGATGGGAAAAGTCTCGAAAATTCTTGTTACAGGAGATAACGGTGCGCTCACACACGACGAGGTTACGCCGGTGCGCAAATACCTGACCGACGCAGGTGTCAGGGATGAAGATATTTTTTTGGATCACGCCGGGTTCGATACATACAGCAGTATGTATCGCGCTCGCGATGTATTTCAGGCGGACTCGATCACGATTGTTACGCAGGATTTTCACATTCCGCGCGCGGTCTTTGTTGCGCGACGGCTCGGGATACAGGCGTACGGCGTTGTCCCCGCGCGCGGACAGGGGAACATATACGATTATATTCGGGAGATTCCGGCATCGGTTAAGGCGCTCTACGACCTGGCTACCCGGCGGGCTCCCAAGTACTTAGGAGAGGCAATTCCGCTCTCCGGTGACGGAACGACCACATGGTATTAGCGTTGCGGTGCGTGGAAAAACGGTGTGGTACACTCGGCATCTATGCAATTCAAGATCAAACATAAAACATCAAAATTTCAGGCCATGCAGCGCATCAAACAGATGCTCGTGGACCAGCGAAAAGCTATTGAGCAGAACGCAACGGATGTAAAAACCGAGTGGAAAGACAACGTGCTCGATTTTGCGTTCACTGCACAAGGCACGCACATTAAGGGAACGCTCACCGTCACCGATACCGAATTCGATGTGTATGCGAAGCTCCCGCTCATGTACCGTCTCTTCGAGGGTCAGATCGAAAAAATGATCAAGGGCGAAATGGAAAAGATAGGGATGTAACTATGTCTCAAAAAACCGTACTCTTCGACTTTGACGGTGTGATCGCAGACTCGTTCGTCGCCGCCCAACAGACGGCGCAGGCGCTCTGCAAACACAACGACGACGAAGCGTATCGGAAGCATTTTGAAGGTAATGCGTGGGACTCGTTCATGTCGCATCAGAAGGACGATCACGACGGCTGTGATCACGGGATCGACTGGTGGGCCAAGTTTATGTCGCTGTTCTCGAACGAAAACGGGCTGTTCGACGGTATGGATGCGACAGTACGGCACCTTGCCTCTGAGTACCGCCTGGTGATCATTTCGTCATCGGTCGACAAGGTCATCACGCCATTTCTGAGCAAGCACGGTTTGCGCGACTGTTTTGTGGATGTGCTCGACGCCGACGTGAGCCGCAGTAAAAGCGAGAAGATCGGTATGGTGTTCGAGAAGTACGGAACGAACGCCGATGAATGCGTCATGATCACGGATTCCAAGGGCGACATTAACGAGGCGCGCGAACAGGGCGTGGATAGTATCGCGGTCACGTGGGGGTACAACAATTACGATGTGCTGCTCTCGGGGAACCCGTGGCGCATCGTGCGGCTGCCCGACGAGATCCCGAACGCCGTTACGGAATATTTCCGCGGGAAACACTAACTTCATCAAAAACACAGATACGAACTGCTTCGATGCGTGTACGCCCCGAACCGTCGCTCGTGGGCGATTATTTTATGCGGCGAAAGAATTGGTATACTCAGTCGTCTATGAAAGGTACTCGCATGCACTCAACAACCCCTATGAAAAAAATAGTGACCACGCTCGCGCTTCTTGCGGCATGTGCGCTGCCGGTCTCCGCATCTGCCGCATCCTGCCCGACCATCACCTCCGACCTGAAGCCCGGATCAAAGGGTGCGCAGGTGACCGCGCTGCAAGTGTTTCTTAAGTCGCAGGGCTACTTCAAGGCGACAAGTGTTCCGAATTACGGCGCAGCCACGCAGGCTGCCGTGAGGGCGTTTCAAAAAGCGAATAAAATTTCTCAGACGGGAACCGTCGGCCCGCTCACCCGAGCCAAGATCAAAACCCTCTGCAGTGCAGCCTCGTCGTCATCGGGTAGCGTGTCATCGACCGTTGATCCGACGGGGATCACACCTACAGATGCGCCGACCCAGTTCGAGGTTACGGGATGGATTCCGTATTGGCGGCAAGCAACGGGTACCGCAGATACACTCGCGAATCTGAATAAGCTCACCGAGGTGAATCCGTTTGTATACACCCTGAAATCCGACGGGACACTTATGGACAACGGCCCGCTCGACGGTGAACCGTGGGCATCGTTTGACGCGATCGCAAAAGCGCAGGGTGTCCGCGTGATTCCCACCATCATGACGAGCAATGCAGCGCTCGTGCATCAGCTACTCTCCAACGATGACTCACGACGCAGGCTCGAAGACGACATTGCCGCCATTGCAACGCAAAAAGGGTTTGACGGCGTTGACATCGACTTTGAAGGCAAGAGCTCAAACACCAAGGATTACTTCTCGACCTTTCTCAAGGGCCTGAAGCAGCGCCTCGGTTCGAAGTGGCTCATGTGCACCATCGAAACGCGTATCCCGAACGAAGACAAATACTACGGTACCGAAATTCCGGCGGACGCAGGCGTGTTCGCAAACGACCTCAAGGCGATCGGCACCTATTGTGACCGAGTACGTCTTATGACGTATGACCAGCAGGGAATCGATCTCAAACTCCAGGCAGATGCCGGTACGCGCCTCTATGCCGCCAACGGCGACCCTGCGTGGATCGAAAAGGTGGTGAACCTCATGTCGAAAGATATTCCGAAGTCCAAGATTCTGATCGGTGTACCGACCTACGGATACGAATATTCGGTCACGACCTACGAAGGCGGTCAGCATCTCTACGACATTCTCTGGACGTTCAACCCCGGCTACGCTGCGCCGCAAAAGGGCATCAGCCAACAGTCGCTTGCCGAAAAGTACGGCATTACACCGGAGCGGCAGTATTGGGGTGAGCTCGGGTTTACGTATGTGCCGGTGAGCGACAATGCAACGAGCTCGCTCATATCAGCCAACAGCGGCAGCGGCATCCCCGCACTTGCGGCGTCCGCTGCAGCAGCCACCTACGCGAATACCTACAAATCACACCTCTCGTATCGCTACGTAGTGTGGCCGGACGAAGTATCGACGCTCCAAAAAGTGGAACTTGCAAAGCGACTCGGCGTTCGCGGCATCTCGATATTCAAGCTCGACGGGGGACAGGATCCTGATATCTGGAATGTCCTCACGGGCATCAAAAAGTAGGCCGGAACATATCCACAGGTTTCTGAAAGGGTGATACCATGCCGCGTATGGACGAACACACACATTCGACTCCCGACCCGGTCACAACTGCGGCGGCGGTCGCCAAAAAAGATTATTCGGCATTGTATATTCCCGGCGCGATTGTGATCGCGGGTGCGATTATCGGTCTGTCGCTTGTTGTTGCCCTCAAGGGTACCGGCGGCACAGCTGCCGCAAACGGCAAGCAGCCGACCGTAAAAGTTGATGTAAAAGACATTCCGGTGTCAGACACCGACCCGTACATCGGGGATAAGAATGCGCCGGTCACACTGATTGCATGGGAGGACTACCAGTGCCCGTTCTGCAAAGCGGTTGAAGTCGGTCACGAACAGATCCCGACGAAGCCTGCGATGCCGGACATCATCAAAGAGTACGTAGATACCGGGAAAGTCCGCATCGTGTTCAAGGATTTCGCATTCTTGGGCGATGACTCGCGCATTGCGGCGATGTACGAACACGCAATTTGGAAACTCTACCCGAACCGCTTTTATGACTGGCGCGTAGAAATGTTCAAGGCGCAGGACGAGGAAGGGGACGCAGGATTCGGCGACGAAGCAAGCATTCTTGCGCTCATCAAGAAAATGGGCGGCATGGATGCTAACAAGTTGAAAGCCGATGTGACTGCGAATGTGACCGAATACGCGAAGCTCGCAGATGATGACAAGGCAGAGGCCGCGGCCATAGGCATCGGCGGTACGCCGGGCTTTGTGACAGGGAAGACGTTGATACCGGGGGCGGTAGGAATTGAAGAGTTCCGCAAGGCCTTCGACGAACAGCTCTAGGCTCGCAGATAGACCCCACCTGCTTCGTTGCTTAGAAAAAGCCCGGCCCTCACCGTCTAGTACGGCTCAGGATCGGGCTTTTTTCGCGCCTCGCATTTGTGGGGCCTCCTGCGAGCCTAGAGATTGGGGCAGGGCCGGATATGGGGTGGCACAGCGCACTTGCGTCGGTATGATAATTGTGTTATGGTCTTGCCGGCACAAAGGGAAGTGCTGTTTGCAAACATCACTGGGAGCATAGAGATGACGGAGAGTAATGTGGGTGGTCTCCATTCGCAGGATCGCGATAACGGCGCCGGTGTTCCGGATTCGTTCTCGAACGGGCGTCGCGGGCCGGGTAACGGCGCCGACGACATCCTCGGCCAGATCTTCGAGTCGATCCTGAAGGGTCCGCCGCGCCTTGGCCATCCGGCCAATCCGCGCAGCGTGTCGCCGTTCGGTATCGGCAGGAGCCCATTCGACCTCGACGACGACGGTCCGTTCAGCAGCCGGTCCGGCAATGCGCTGGATCTGCTCGGCGAGATCTTCGGCGACGACGACCTCGACGAACTGTTCGGCAAGGGCCAGGTCACCGTGACGGCGATCGGACCCGATGGTGCGCATGTGCTGCACCGCGGTGAAGCCTCGATCAGCGACATCCGTCGCTTGCAGGCCGGCGAAGATTCGCTCGGCCTCCGGCAGATGCTGCAGAACATGATCGACAATCCGCCGAGCCGCAACCAGCGCAAGCTGTCGCTCCTGTCGATGCTCGACGAGGGCATGCCGCTCACGATGAAGCTCTACTCGTACGCCGGTCACGCCGGCGCCGAGGTCGCGCGGTTCCTCCGGGATCCCGATGCGAACAAGGACTTCGCGTTCGTGCAGCACCTCGCCGGCGTTCTCGCGAAGGCGAAGACCGACGACAAGGAGGCCTTCGCCAACATCAAGAAGCGTCTCAAAGAGTACTCGATCGACCTCGACGGCCTGATCGCCAAGATCCAGGCGTTCGTCGACAAGCCGTCGGTGAACACGGCCAAGTCGGTCCAGATGCGTCTGGCCACGGCGGCGCCGGTCGCGCTCGCGCTGCTCGACGACGTCTCCGACGATCTGAAGGAGACGCGTCAGAGCCTCGAGGAGAAGCTGCGGCGCACTGCCAAGATCTGATCTTTGCCGCCATTTTGCGGTTACCACACGGCGCGGGGTCATACCCGCGCCGTTTCTTTTTGCCTTGAAAGTATCGGGTTTTCACTGTATATTGCTCCTAACGGGTTGCCCCAGTCGGGGCCTTTCTTTTGTAAGGGGAGCCGGTTTATATCAATCTTTTTCATTATGGAGATCAGGAATATCGCGATCATCGCACACGTCGACCACGGCAAGACCACGCTCACCGATGCGCTTTTGGCGCAGGCGGGTGTCGGTGGCGCATCGATGGACTCAAACGCGCTTGAACAGGAGCGCGGCATCACTATTTATTCCAAGAATGCCGCTATTCAGTACAAGGGCACGAAGATCAATATCGTCGACACACCCGGTCACGCCGACTTCGGTTCCGAAGTTGAACGCGTGCTCCGCTCGATCGACTCTGTATTGCTCATCGTCGACGCCCAGGAAGGCCCGATGCCGCAGACGCGATTCGTACTCAAAAAGTCGCTCGAGCTCGGTCTTAAGCCGATCGTTGTCATCAACAAAATCGACAAGCCGGCAGCAGATGTGGCGCGCAGCGCAGATCAGGTGCTGGAATTGTTCCTTGAGCTCGGTGCCAACGACGAACAGTCGGATTTCCCGGTGGTATACGCTATCGGTAAGCAGGGTATCGCAAAGCTCAAGATGGAAGACGAGTCGTCCGACCTTTCTCCGCTTCTCGACACGATTTTGAAACACGTAAAGCCGGTGGATCCGTCGCTCGCTGCAAAGCCCGCGCGACTCCAGCCGTTCAACCTCGGCTACGACAACTTCCTTGGCCGACTTGCGATCGCGCGTGTCTACGAGGGAACACTCAAGACCGGCGACACGGTGTATGTAAAAAAGCCGACCGGCGAAACACGCCCGGGCAAGATCACGAAGATGCACACCTTCAACGGTTTGCAGAAAGTCGAAGCAACCGAAGTGGCCGCAGGCGACATCGTGCTCATCGCAGGGCTCTCCGACATTTTCATCGGTGAGACCATCACCAATGATCAGAATGTGGAACCGCTGCCGGCGATCGCGATCGATGAACCGACGATCACACTCAACTTCCTCGTGAACAACTCACCGTTTGCAGGACGCGAAGGTAAGTTTGTAACGACCCGCCAGATCCGCGACCGACTCGAGCGCGAGCTCGAGATCAACGTCGGTCTGCGCGTGGACTTCTCGGGCGGAGACACGTTCAAGGTCTCCGGCCGTGGTGAACTCCATATCTCTATCTTGCTCGAAAACATGCGACGCGAAGGCTACGAAATGCAGGTCTCACAGCCGCAGGTCATCGTGCGCGAAGAGAACGGACAGAAACTCGAACCGTTCGAGGAAGTGGTGATCGACACGCCGTCTACCTACCAGGGGGCGATCATCGAACGCCTCGGTACGCGAAAGTTCGTCATGAAGGACCTCAAAGTACACGGCGACTCTGTGCGACTTATATTTGAGGGCCCGACCCGAGGTCTCTTGGGTTACAAGAACCAGTTCGTGCTCGACACGAAGGGTGAAGGCATTCTTTCGTCGCGCGTCGTCGGCTTCCAGCCGTACGCAGGCGAGATCGTAAAGCGCCAGGTGGGATCGATGATCTCGATGGCGAGCGGCAAGTCGCTCGGCTTCTCGCTCTGGAACTTGCAGGATCGCGGTGTGCTCTACATCGGTCCGGCAACGGAAGTGTACGAGGGTCAGGTGATCGGCAACACATCCAAGGGCGAAGAGATGATGGTGAATCCGACCAAGGGCAAGCAGCTCACCAACATGCGCTCCAAGTCTGCCGACGAAGCGCTCAACCTTGTGCCGCCGTTCATTCTGTCGATCGAACGCGCACTCGAAGTCATGGCAGAAGACGAGTATCTCGAAATCACGCCGACATCGGTCCGTTTGCGAAAGCAGTTCCTCACGGAAAACGATCGCATTAAGTCGCGACGATAGGCCTCAAACGTTTCAACTCAAAAGCAAAAGGCTCCGAGATTCTCGGAGCCTTTTCTTGTTGTACCGAAGGCGATCAGAGCTTCGCAAGCTCGGGCAGGATCGCGATCTCGCGCCGGATGTTCGATTTGGCGCGTTCGGTGTACAGGCCGCGGAAGTGTGGCGTGTAGTACAGCGACTCCCGATCGGCGAATCCGCTGAGGATTTCGCCGCGCCTTTGCACGTACACGTCATGCGGAACATGCGCGTACTCCTTGCGGATGCCGCGGGAATTCGAGCACATGATCTCGAAGTCCGGCGTGCCGAGGCTCGCGAGATCGATGTCGCACATCAGTTGCTGATCGGGGTCGATCACGCCGCCGGCATGGATCGTTGCCATGATGATGCCGGAGACGCGGGCAATGAAGTGCGGTGATTCGCCGAGCAACAGCATTTCGTTGGTGGCGAACCGCATGCTCTTTTCCTCGTTATCGGGCCGCCGCGGATCGTAGATCACATCGTGCCACCAGATAGCCGCCTCGAGGGCAAACCGATGACGCGAGAGACGCTGTACGGTGTCGAACTCATCGAGACAGAACTTGATGTGCTCGATATTGTGATACCCGCGCTCGGGATCGCTGTAGAGGAGCCACAGCCGCTCGAACGCCGCGTCGATGTCGGGTGTTCGCGGGGTGCCGCGGTCGTCCCAGAGCTTTCGCCAACGCGCCAAGAGCTCGTCGTGCAGTGACTTGGTCATGATCGGTTTCCTTCCGTTCCTTCTTTCGCTGGCCGCACAATGCTGCGGGCGGCCCCAGATGTCAAATTTGCTACACTACGGTTATGAACAAACCCATGCCCGAGAACGAGGAGCAGATAAAGGAAATGCTGACGCCTGAGGAGTACGCGATCTTGCGCGAAAAGGGAACGGAAGCACCGTTCAGCAGTGAATTTGTGCACGAAAAGGCAGACGGCACCTACGGGTGCAAGGTGTGCGGAAATCCCTTGTTTGATTCGAGTGCCAAATTTGACTCCGGCACCGGCTGGCCGAGTTTTGATAAACCGATCGAGGGCTCGGTGATCACGCACAATGATTCGTCGCACGGCATGAACCGCACCGAGATCACGTGCGCAAAATGCGGATCACACTTGGGCCACGTGTTTGATGACGGTCCGACCGAGACAGGGCAGCGATACTGTATCAATGGACTCTGTCTCGACCTCGAAGAGAAATAAATTTACAAACAGAACGGCCGCTCATGGAGCGGCCGTTTGTATTTGGAGCAATCGGGTTTCAGAATCCGCCGGCGGTGCCGATGCAGTACGTGCTGCACGTGGCGTTACCCTTGGCAGCGGTTGAGCTGCGGTAGGTCTTTGCGGCGCACACCACAATGAATCCCGGCTTCTTGAACGAATTGAGTGCCGTGAACTTTGTGTCGTGTGTCACGTCGCACGCCTCGCCGTCGATGATCACGCGCCTCTTCGTGTTTCTGGACGACGGATTCGGATCTTCTTCAAACTTCGTGATCCTGCACTCGCCCGAGCGCACGCCGTTGCAGCATTTACCCTTGCCGAACTTGGACTCGAGTTCCTCGATCACGCTGAATGATTCGGGATCGTCTGGATCCTTGGCATGCAGATCGTCGTGTCCGTAGCCCCACCAGCTAAAGCGCGTTTCCTTTTCGCGCGGGGGCTGCGGGATTACTTGGCCGTACATGTAGGGCGTCGCGTCGGACCCGAACGGTGTGATCACCGGCTTTGGCGGGAACTGACGGAAGTCCCATCCTCGCCAGAGGTTCTCGTCGAACGGAACAAACGACTGCACGGGAACGGTAGGACGGGAGGCCGCGGTGACCTCGTTCATCAGTTTGTTGATCGCCGCCGCACCTTCCGGCGTGACGGCGCAGATCTCCTGTCCGTAAACGGGAGACACGGCGCAGAGCATGATCGCGATACACATCAGTCGCTTCAGCATCGAACACTCCCCATTGGTTATCCGGCTTTTTGTACCCTATGCCCAACCGATTGCGCAGTCAAATAGGGCGGGGCTGCGACGTTCGTCGTTAGCTTGATGAGCTATTCATATATATGCATAATGCTGCGCATGAAAGGCCCGCTCATCGCTATGAGCATCGCCGCAGCGTTCTGCGCTCCTTTGGTTGCGTCGGCGGCAGTGATACTGGAGCAGCCCGACTTCTCGCAGTTTGAGCAGGTCGTGGGCGATGTGCCGCAGTTTTTTAGCGGGGCGTCACAACGGACGCCGTCGCTCGAATCACTGTTCACGGCGACGGGCACGGTCCGCCGTGCGACCGTGCGATTCGACATGCTTGATTGGCCGACTGCGGATCATCAGATGCAGGCGTATCTGTATGAATGTCCGCTTGCTCCGGACCCGAACCTTAGTCAGTGCCGACGAGTTGTGGCAAAAGACACGGCGCTCGGGTGGGAGGAAAGCGGCGTTATACACCCGGCTAACTGGGACCCGGAGGGCGGAGAATTTTCTATTGATTTTACGCACGCCACATCGTTTGGATTCCAGGGACCCGATTACGAGGACGGCGTGCCGCTCTATCCGAATCGGGGATACCGACTTGAAATCGTGTTTCAGCCGAACAGCTATACGTCCAAAATATTCGGCGCGTACAGCACGACGACAGGAGGCTTTAACCCGTTCTTCCGACTCGAAGGGGATGTGCCGACATCCACGCCGGCAACCACAACCCCCGAATGCACCGTCGACTGCAATTCAAGCGTGATTTTTATCCCGGGGGTCGAAGCATCACGACTTTATGCGACATCGACGGACGTGCTTGGGCTCGTTCATGAGAATCGCTTGTGGGAACCAAATACAAATGCAGATGTGACCAAATTGGCTCTTTCTCCTAGTACAGGTCAAAGTATTAACCCTGACATATACACTAATGATGTTTTGGACGAAATCACCGTTCCTGTATTAGGTAAGAACATTTACAAGACTTTTTTATCTGACATGCAGAGTCTGGTAGGCCATCAGATTCAAGATTTCAAAATCCTTCCGTATGATTGGAGAAATGACGTACGTGATGTCGTAAGCAATCCGATTAAAACGAAGACGGGCTATTTTTCAATGGTCAATCAAGTAGAGGAATCGGCACATGATTCTAGAACCGGTAAAGTAACGATTATCGCGCACTCTATGGGCGGACTAGTTGCGAAAGCGCTATTGGACGAATTAGATGCGAAAGGTGAGGCAAATTTGGTGGATAAAGTTATCTTTGTAGCGACACCACAACTAGGGGCACCGAAGGGTGTCGAGAGTTTATTGCACGGGCAATCGTTTGGGCCACAGGGCTACATTGACGAAGCTCGCGTCCGAGAAGTTGCAGAAGACATGAAGAGTGGATATCAGCTCTTGCCGTCGAGCGGCTACTTTGCAGCAATCGGTGGCGGGGCAGATCCTATAATCGAATTTAGCACTACTACTTCAGTTACCGCATCGTACAGACAAGCATACGGTAACGATATATCGACCTACTCTGCCTTGCGGAGCTTCATGCTCGGGGAGGCTGACAATCGGGCAGAACCTCAGGCGACAGATGTCGATACCCCGAATAAATTGAAATCAACCTTTCTAAATGACGCGGAAAGTTGGCATGATAATCACGATCTTACATGGCAACCTCCTTCCAACGTTGAAATCATAAATATTGTTGGCTGGGGTGTTCCGACGGAGCGTGGAATTCGATATGAAGAAAAAAACGGAAAAATTGATCCCCGTCCGCTGGGATTAGCCGACAATCAAATGATTGAAGGTGACGGAACCGTGGTCTATCTCTCAGCGTACTCTTCCATCGGCACGACATATTGGGTGAATCTGAGGGACTATAACAATGCATCGCTCGGGGTTAATCGAAATATTAAGCATGACGATATTCTAGAAACGAGTCCGCTGCGAGCTATGCTAGTCGACATATCTTCTGGTGGTCCCATCCATACATCCCAATATATTTCCAACTCAAAACCATTGGCAAATGTCGCAAATCAACTCAACGTAGGGGTCCATTCCCCGGTGTCCTTGAGCTTGTATGACAAACAGGGTCGTCACACAGGACCTACTCCGAATATGTCGCAGACTTCGGATCTAAGGCTATTTGAAGAAAATATACCCAACAGCTACTACTGGCAATTGGGTGAGGGGCAATATGCGGGTGCACCGAATGATATTTTGGACAAGGTTGTACTAACCGGGACCGGCGTTGGGGCTTTCGATATAGACCTGCATACCGTGAGTGCGAATTCCTCGACCAGTACAGTGTTTTCTGATGTGCCCGTGACCCCTAGTACAACGGCCGTATTTTTAAATACGGGATCGAGCAGTATTGCTCTGAGCGTAGACATAAATGGTGACGGCCAGACCGATGCTACAATTTCCTCAGGTCAGGGCATAAGCACAGATGAGCTGCTTAGTTTGCTCCATGGTCTGGCAGACACCTTGAATTTGCCCGCCAAAAAGGACAAAAAACTGGATAAAAAGATTGCTCAATTGCAGAAAATCCTTGATAAGGAATTTAAGACTGAAAAAAGGCAGAAGCAGCGCTTATCTGTCTTGATATCGAACCTAAGGTCAAAAGTATCGCAGTGGCAAAAGAAGGGACTGTTGACTGTCGACGAAGCAAATACATTAATTTCGATCCTCGACCAAATTAACGCAACCAGCGTTCGTTAGAATTATTTTACTCACTAATCAAATGACTATGATTTTAAATAAATCAACACTTCCGTATCTTTTGTTAGCCCTGGGTGTAATGTCGGTCGGATTATGTCATGTACTAGACTTAGTCTTTTTTAACATAGGTATTTTCTACATCTTTCCTTTTTTTGCAGCGATCGCACTGATGCTGACTGTATACAATCTAATACGAGCTACTGATTCTAGGGCCCGTAGACAAACTATTTTTTCTCTCATTTGGCAGCTCGTATTTTGTCTACTTTTCCTCGGTCTTGGAATATATCTCTTAAACTCGATAGACCTATTTTAGGTCTCAGTGTCTTGGATATGGACGGCGGTCTTGGCGTGTATTTTCTTGTTCTCGCCGAAATTATTTCAGCCGCGTTCTTTGTTTGCGGCTTTCTGCTCACCAGATTCGTTATTTATACATCGGTAATAGGAAAGACCTACATCGTAAATACATGCGTGGCAGATGATACAGGGAATCTTGCACTCCAGTCCGCCCTTCTTCTACTAAGAAACAAGGTTAAAACTTTTAATGGGTTGATAGTGCCTAGGTCGTTAACGAAACAAGGTACAATGATGGTAACTTATTAGTGAGCCGTATGTCTCATATGTATAAGTACCTAACGAAGCGAAACGTTCTCATTATTGCGACCCTGCTTTCTGTGGTCGATATATTACTGCTGTATCCGTGGCAGCTCGGAATTTGTGCGCGAGAAAGCTATAGTTGCGCAAACAATGTGCAGGGAATGTCGGCGATATTCGATATATTTATCCCCGTTCTGATTTTTTCGTTTCTGACATACAAAATGAGCGACGAGGTATTCCGGGCATGGCTACGATACGCGTTATGGTGGGTGCCACTGACGATGCTCTGTGTATTTTTTGCATCGAGTGATCAAAGTCAGTCGCTACCTGCTCCCAGCACAAAGGCTTTGCTTGATATCGGAATGGTGCTCATTTTTGTCGTTGTTTCGATTGGCATAATTGTGAGTAAAAGGCAGGCAGTAAAGAGGCTCAAATAGGCAAGGTACTGTCGCCATCAACCTGTTTTGTTTGTGGTACGCTCGGGCAATGAAGAAACCGAAGAAGGTGAACAGAAAAGATTTCGATCCCGAATTCACGCCGGACCTCACGCCCAAGGAAATGCTGCATCTCGGTGTGTTTGGCGGGTCGTACTTCGAGGCCGACAAAAAAGAATTTCCCGCCGATTGGTTCAAGGGTGCCAAGCTATCAGTGGACGGTAAGTATCACAAAGAGCTCAACTTTTTCGGTATCAAAGCGTCGCAGTCGCTTGCCGAATGGCAACGCAAAGGGTGGATTCATCCGGCCGATCCGCGCGGGTGGTTCCAGTGGTATTGCCGCTATTACATGGGGAGGCGAATGGAAGACGACGCGCGACAGATAAAGCGCTGGCGCAATATCACACGCCACGTGTCGCAATTGCGAAACTCCTGCATGCCGGGGGACTTGAGCTGTCAGCCTGTTCGCCGTCAGGCGCTATTGCACTGGGCCTACGACAGCAGAAGGCTGTAGCTTGCGCGTGGCATACAGGATGGCTAGGATGCGGGTAGCACCTTCCAGTCAGGAGTTATTGCAATGGGTGATCGTCGTGTGCGTCGCACTGTTTACACTGCACGGGGTCGGATGGAGCTTACCCGTGCGAGGTACACATTTAGCCGCGTGAGCACCATGCTCAACGAAAACGAGCCGCCCTACGAAGATCACCGACTCGATTTTTATAACGCCGTGAACGCGCGCATTACCGCGCGTCGCGACCAGGAAGTTACGGTTGCACCGTAGAACAATGATCGGCCTTCTGCATGCGCAGAAGGCCGATTTGCTATGATGCATAGACTAGCTAACGACACATTTATGGACCTCAACAAAATTCCGAAACAGTTCTGCGAAAACATCATGGTTGCGTTCTCGCAGGAGTTCTTTGTGATGGGCATGCTCACGGGCGAAACGGGGGTAACCTATGCGCTCACGCCGCAGCACATGAAGCGCCTCGCACAGAACCTTGCGCACAACGTGGCGGATTACGAAAAGCAGTTCGGTCCAATACAGGCAGAATGGACGCCGGGTATTCAGAGCCCTATCCAAACCAAGGACGTGCTCGGAAGCAACGATCAGTAACTCGATCATGCAACAACGCTACATCGTGGTTGCGATCGCCGTTGTCATTATTGTGCTCGCTTTTTTTATGCTGCGCGGTATGAACTCCAAAGGCAGCGTGCTCAACTATCCCTCGGCCGGAACCGACATCGTTGCGTATGGTGATAGCTATATCGCGGGCTACGGCTCGACGCAGGGCAACGACTTTGTGTCGCTCTTGTCCAAAAAGATCGGGAGACCGATCGTAAATCTGGGGGTCAACGGCGATACCACTGCGCGCGGGCTGGATCGCATCGGTGCGATCGACAGCTACAAGCCCAAGGTGGTTCTGCTATTACTCGGCGGCAACGACGTGTTGCAGCGCGTGCCGCACGAAACCACGTTTAAGA
>CAZWFX010000019.1:0-37066 GCA_964633425.1 uncultured Candidatus Saccharibacteria bacterium | reverse complement strand
TTCCTCCGTTTTTACCCGAGGGCATCCTACGCGAGCCCGACAAAAATGAAAAGCCGGAATTCCACAGTGAATTCCGGCCTTTGTAGAGCACTGAGCGATCAGGGGAGCCAACGCCGCAGCGGCGAGGAATGTTCGCGATTCGCGACGTAATCGCCGAGCATGTAGACCGCGAACAAAAACATCACCACCACGAGCGATCCGACACTCGTAGCCTGAGCGGCCGGGATGCCGATCGTAAGCCCGACTGGCTCGAACAAGGGAACAGCAGCCCCCAGCGATACGAGCCACGTGACGAACGGTGCGTAGAATGCTTTCGGTAGCGCGAATCCCCGAATGAAGAAACTGCAGACACCGAGTACGAACGACAGGATCGTAAAGGCCATGAAGGCCGAAACCGTGACGGACATATGGGCAACAGTCATGATCGTTTCCTTCTGCAGTTGATGTGATGCGATTTCAGACGACGCGGGTGATCCTGAACCAGATCGGCTCACCCTTACGGGTTACGCGCGAGATCCAATACAGGAACCAGAGCGACGGCGTGAGCTGACAGGCGACCGTCCAGAGCATCTTCGTGTAGAACCCAGATGGTGCGAACAACCACTCGATCGTCGCAAAGACGAGAATCGTGAACGGAGACGCAAGCGCACAGAGGATTGCGATCTGATGACGTGTTGTCATAGGAACTCTCCCATTTAGCTGCCACCATCCTACGCGCGACATATACAAAAGCAACGAGCGGCGCCCGTAGGGGAGCCGCTCGTTCGTGTTCACAGAATGTGCGTTTGGAGCGCTTCTTCGATCGTCCCGTCTTCAGATTTCAGTTCGACGATGAATCCGTCGGCATTGAAATCGTCGATCACGTCCAGCATGTCGGCGCTCACGACGATCACCGGCTTTTCAGGGCGCGATCGGAGCCGTTCGATAAGGCTTTTGCACGAGGCGCGCGCAACGTCGCGGCGCATGCCGACATCGTTTGCAATGTAGATGACCGACAGATTCGGCAGGCTTTCCGAGAACTGTGCGGCTCGCAGAAACGACACGTCGAAGTAGGTCAGTGACTCTCTCGGCGGCATGTGCGCTTCGGCCCATTGTTCCACTGCGCTGATCGCTTCGACATACAGTGCCGGTTGCATGCCGATGAATAGTACGTCGTGGGTTATGTGTGTCATGTTCGCCCTCTCAGTTCAGTCGTGAGCGCTTGGCCGAACTCGTACGCGTTTTCTTGATCACATCGGCGTCGGTAACCTCGGCGGTGTCTGTTCCGACCGCATGGCGCCAGAACGACTTCACCTTCTCTCGCGACGACCTTTTGTAGTAGTCCGTCAGCAGGAATTCGTAGATGCGCCGCTCGCCGTCGACTCCATCGAGGGTTGCGATGAATCGCGTCCCGTGGAATGCGCCGTGCAGCATGCGTCCTTTGCATTCGATGACGCCGTCGCAGAGGGGATGCGCGAATACCAGGCGCTCCTCGGCGTGCTCGGAATCGAAGTTGAGCGCGGCGTCGTGGATGATCACTTGCTGTTCGTGCGTGAGCTGCGGCCCCGTCCAATTGATGGTCACGGCACTCATTTCATACATGATTTGCTCCCGTTTCGCTGATTGACTGCGGGGAATCCTACGCCAGCATTTTATAAAAGCAACGGCCGGAGTTCCTTTGAACCCCGGCCTTGTTTACCGCCGAGAGACGGTGAGTTCTCTCAACTTGCGAATACGATGTGTCAGCTCCTCCGCTACGCGCGGCTGGTCGTGTTCAGGGAACCATTCCAGATGCCGCATGAGTGCGTAGAGGCCGACCGTTACCGTTTCGGCACCGACCCACTTTGCCGCCTGTCGATCCGTGATCTCTTCGAGCAGGATGTGTGTCGCCGTCGATGCCAAGTGCGGTATGTGACCGATCTCGTGTGCCACAATGCCCACGATCTCCATTTCGGAAAGACGCGCCATGTACGGCGGGAATAACAATTTGTATTCCGGACCGCGCTCGGTCTTTGTGATGACCAGGCTCGGGAGAAATTTGTCGTACACGCACACTTCAACCTGAGAATGGCTGATGTGGAATTCGGGGCGGGTGGCGCGCGATACAAAAGCCGATACGATACCGCGAACTCGTTCATCGCGGAATTCGCTGTGATGCTCGTTGATCAGCCTGTTGTGCGAGCACGGCAGAAATTCGTCGGCCCGGGCCGAAACGATACCGGATAGTAGTACAAGCACTCCAAGAATGCGCCGCATTGTGTCCTCCTTGTCGTTCTCAATCTATCCTACGCGCGGTTGTTCATGTGTCAAAAGGGAAGCGGCCGAGTCGTAGACTCGGCCGCCGATGAAAGATCGATTCCCTCCGGTATCAGACTTCTTCGATCGCGATGCCCTTGAACAGGAACCGATCGCACAACATGTCAGTCAGCCGGTGCGGAACGTACACGAAGATCGTGCACACGAGCACCGAGACGACCACGAGTCCGGGAATTCCCGAGAAGTGGAAGTACGCTTCGTTGAAGATCGGGGCGTTCAGGATCGCGAACGCGCCGATCGTGATCACGCACGACTGCGAGAGTCGGACGCCGAACACCTCCTCGCGGATGCGCGAGTCGTGGGTCATGAAGGTGGCGGCAATGCTCGTGACGAACGTCAGCAGGAGATGGAAGTCAGCGAGGGAGAAATCCATGTCGGCCTCTCAGGTTGGGAAGGGTTTGGTACTCGTGGTATATTACCATGAATATACCAATATGTCAAATACGGCACTGCCGTCCGTACAGCGGTCCTGTCGTTACGCCTGGGTCTCTACAGTCTTTGCGGCGCCGCGCAGGCCTCGGACGATTCGCAGTTTTTTCGGCGGGATGCCGAGCTCGCGGGCAATGAGTGCAATCACCGAAGCATTTGCCATGCCGCCGGCGGCTTTTGCGCGAACCGATACTGCAAACGTGTTTCCGGTGCGTTCGATGCGATCGTTGCGGGCTCCCGCTTTTACCTGCACGCGGTATTCCATAGCTACGCTTTCGGGACACGCAGTAGCGCGTGCAGGCCGTCGGGCTTTTCGCCGCGGAGAAACTGCATGACTTTTGTGATGTTGCGCTTCCGCGAAAGATCGGATTTCAGGTGATTGATATACCGATTAATCTCTTTCTGGTGAGACGGTGAGAGTTTAAAAAAAGCAGCGGTTGCCTTGGCGCTTTTTTGCAGTGAGGCGGCGAACTCTCGGTGGGGGCGCTCGGTGCGTTTACTCGGATCGAACTCGATCGTGATTGATGCTGCGCTGCCGACTTTGTAGCCTGAATTTTTCAGCATCGGACCGTTGATGTAGAGCCTCCAGTAATTCAGGTATTTCACCAATGTCTGTTTGTACTGTGCGCCGTTTATCGTGCCGCGAACCGGGATCGGGCCTTTGTTGCGTTTGGCCTGCTTGAACACATATCGGAGTACGTCGTCCGGTGGGACGACGCAGGGATTGATACCCACTTTGAATATGATGCTACTAAACGCTTTCACCCCGCTATCGTACACCCTTTTTAAAAGAAATCGCCGGGATCCATGCGGATCCCGGCCGATAGTACGAATGTGCGGTTTTGTTACGCCCAGGGCGTGAGCCAGAACGCACGGTTGGTGTGCAGTCCGGCGTAGAAGCCGAGCATGGCGAGCATGCGATAGGCACGCTCGAGATCGATCCCGGGGATGCATTCCACGAATGCGCCGCCGATCATGGTGAATAGCAGCATGCACATGATCGCGCCTTTGAGCGTGATCGCACGGTCACTGTCGGTATTGCGGATCCTGAGTCCGTTCATTGTGTGGTCCTCCGTTTTCCTGCGTGCAGACTACTCAAACACGCCACAAAAGCAAAGCGGCCGGAGAAGCTCCGGCCGCAGTGTTCGCGAGAACAGGGAATGATCAGGCCGCGAGCTTCTTCTCGGCCGTGAGCGCACGCAGCGCATCGTTCTCGACCCACGTGCCGTCGGCGCGCAACAGATCGAACTGCGCCGCGGTCACGTTGATCTCGAGGGTGATGTGCGGCACCGCGTGGTCTTCGTGATGGTCGACGTCGACGATCGTGCAGAGGCCCACCGTGAGACCCCAGTTGTGGCCGACGGCCGGAAGGACGGGCCACTGGGTCACGCGATACAGGTAGCTGTGCTTGCCTTTGACGCTGACGGACAGCAGAAAATCGATCATGCTTTCGCTCCATTTCCAGAGGGTCGGGTGACCCTCAAAACCGCGTATACAATGCATATAAAAACATCGCGTGTCAAGTGCCGTACGGAAGGGAATCGCAACCATACGGTATCGCACTCATGGTCGCTCAATAGACCGCATTCTGGGCGCAAATACGGGCTTTGAGGGGCTTGCGCACGACAGTCCTCTCCTGCAGCCTGTTACCGCCCTGGAGGCGTTTTACCGCTGCAAAAGCAAACGGCCGGGATCGCGAGTATCCCGGCCGTGTCATTGGTGCTAGTCGGCGGTCCATGTCGCCCACGCGATAGCCGCACGAGCACCATCGATTGTGAGCGAGCGGATCTCCCAACCTTTTCGTGCATCGCGGTTAATCGGGGCGGTGGGTTCGTACCGCGCATCCTCGGTGTACCGAATGAGCTCGCGCGCGGCGTTTTCCGGCGAGAGCGAAAGTGCGATCGATTCGCCGGTCGGCTCGGGCCTCACAGAGAACAATCGTCCCGAACGCGGCGCGCCGCGAATCGGAACGTAGTACTCGAATCGGCGATTGTCGCCGAGCGCATGGCGCAACGCCTCTGCGATGTGTGTGACGCACGAACTCGCTCCGACGGGTGTCGGTGCGTTCGGTAACGACGACAGTTCGATCATTCCTGTTCTCCCGTGGTCCGGTTCTTCGATTGCTCGAGGGCAGTGAAGAATCCGTCACCGAGGCGCTTAAGATCCTGCCACTGCTCCTTTGTGAATACGAGGCCGCAGACATGCACACCCGTACCCGACGAGATATCGAAGGGGACGATGAATAGCTGGTGGGTGTTGCCGTTGCTGGCCAAGCTTCCGTCGAACATGATTTTCTTATCGGTCAGGTCGAATGTCGGCTCGAGCGCCGGTATGCGCATAAACGCGGCCAGCGCGTCGGCCTGCTCCCGCGCGGCACGAACATCTGCGAGTCGCGTCACGGTATCGTCAGTCATGGGTTTCTCCTTGTTCTGCACGCACCCTACACCGCAGCAAAAAACTGCGCCAGTGCGCCTCTTTTCATCGAGCGTACCGTTTACTGGTGTATCGTTCACCGAGTCAACGGCAGGGAGATCCGCATGAGCACTATCGCAGAAACGATCGCCGGAGCGCTCCTTTCGCTCAACGGTGTTGCGATGTACGTTCCGCCGCGCCGGTCACGCAAGGGGCGTAAAAATATCGCCGGGTTTCGGTCGGAATGCGCCCGCTATTTTTTGGTGCAAAACGCCGCGGTTGTGTTTGTTACAAAAGGAGGAGAACACTATCGTGTGTCGGACGTGCACGAGGCAGAGCTCCTGTGGCGGGTACGCGACTTGTGGTACGTGCTCACGATTCGGAGCGATGTGTTGCAGATATGTTCTCAGCAGATCCCTGTGCGGCGTGTCGCTGAATTACGCGTCAGATCTTTCGGTTCCGTAGAGGAACGCATTCGACCCGAAGCGTAAGCTTCGGGTCGTTCTACAAAATCCGCACGTCTGCGGGCGTTTCCATCCAATTATTGTTTCGGCCGTCGGCATATGAGAGCGGACCCGAAACGAGCTCGTCGATCGTCGCGTCGTCGAGTGAATTGAGGAATATGCCCACAAACGGTCCTCCCATCCACTCGGCATCCCCGTGTTCGTGCGTATATACACCGCACGTTTTGCAGAAATAACGGATCGCGGTCGGGTTCTTACCGCTGTAGCCGGTGGCATGATCATCGCCGGAGAGGAGTTTGAATGCAGCGGGCTGTATAAACACTTTCCACGAACGGATCTTGGTGCAGTAGGTGCAGTTGCACCGTCCGGTGCCTTTGGAAAGATCGATATCTGCCTGATAGGTAATGGCGCCGCAGTGACAGCTGCCGTGATAAGTTTTGGTTGCCATAGACACATCATAACAAAACGACCCGGGCTGGTGCCGGGTCGTTGTCGTGACTGAAAGATCATGCCGATGCATTCTTTTCGGCCTGCTCGCGGAGCCGTTTCCGAAAGATGCCGCGGAACATCCAGATGACGAACAGGGAGATCAGCGGGAGTGCGATGATTTTCTCGGGCTGGTTGTCGAACAAGAGCCATTGCAAGTACGCGCATACGAACACGTGTGCCGGGACGACGACGAACGGGACTTTTGAGTCGATATTGCGTGAGAAGATGGCCATCGACCAACTTACAACCGCAACAAAGGTCAGTCCGAATGCGATCATGAACACAATGTCTGCGTTTCCGTCATTCATTTTCGCCTCCGTCAGTGATCGCCGATGAGTCGGCGCAGAAGCCACATGCTTCCGAGCCATCCGATGAAGCCAACTGCGATCAAGGCCGATATTTTGACGATGATCGGGTCTGTCGAAACAAGTTCAATAATGTGATCCACGGTGCCCGCCCGAATGTTGAAAGGAGTCCGACCATACTGCCGACGAGGGTACCCGTCGCGAGCATGAATCCTCCTTGGTTGGTTCCTACGCCGATGCTTACATGCAGGATCGCCGCGATGAGAGCGCCTGCGATCATGCCGGATGCGATGCGGTACGCTGCGGCAAAAACACTGAGCCGATGCTCTTCCATGTGCGTTTCTCCTGTCGGTAGACTACGTATGTACGAACGAATTGCAACCCCTTGCGTGAGTATGGCGTCGTGATATAGAGAATGCATGAGACACAACATTCTTGTGGTCGTCCTTCGAAGCCCGCTTGGCGAGCTGCGTTTT
Organism: uncultured Candidatus Saccharibacteria bacterium; assembly: GCA_964633425.1. Taxonomy (GTDB): domain Bacteria; phylum Patescibacteriota; class Minisyncoccia; order Phycocordibacterales; family UBA2100; genus UBA10103. The sequence goes on along the minus strand of CAZWFX010000019.1, from coordinate 30,196 downwards.
GGATGATTCGCGAGAATTCTCCAGAACAGAGCCCGCCACAAGCGGGCTCTGTTCTTTTAACAGGAGGTGACAATGGAAGATGTATATCTACCGCGTGTGCGCGGCGGCCAGTGGGCGGTGAGTCGGATGGTGGACGGTGAGTGGTTGGCACTCATCGAAGACCGCTCGCTCTATCACAACGACGATGCCGTAAAAGCACTCGCAGCATGCAAGATCCCGGCAACGGACAAGAATCTGGACCGGTATTTTCCGTCGCGTCCGTTTTGCGGACGCTGTCCGACGCTCGAATTTCTGGAGCTGTTCTCGAAAGTCGGGAGCGGTCAGAAAAGGGAAGTCGGCGTCTAACAAAAAGTGCCGGATCCCATGTGGGATCCGGCACTCTGCGTCTCGAATGAACTTACGCGGCGACGGGCTGTTCGGGAACAGCGAGTTCGTTGCCGTACTCGTCGAACCCGCGCTTCAGGATCGCGATCTGCGCACGCATGTTGATCATGCTGAAGGCGCGGTGCGTGAACTGGCTCACGAGCTTGTGCACCGGCCGGTGAACGTATTGCTCGCACTCGTCCATCATGTGCATGATCTCGCGGGCCCGACGTATCGTTTCCCGTGTCGGCACGGGGCCGAGGTACGCGGTCAGGTTGTTGCTGATTTCACCGAGCGCCCATTTGGAGCACCACTGGCTTTCGGGAATTGCTCCGTCTGCCGCAATCACATAATCACGCACGAGACCGCCGATGTACCACGGCGCCATCTTCACGAAATCGGCGTGGTCAACGGAGGAATGTGCATCGCACCAGAGTGCTGCACGGATATACGCGAGAATCAGTGTCGGATAGACCATCCACATTTCCTCGTGCGACTTCGACCGTTGGTTCTTCCTGATTTCTTGAAAGATATTTTCGTGCTTGTCGAGATGTCCGATGATGAGCGCCTCGAAGATCGAGGTCAGATACGCCTCCTCGCGAAGGATTGCGTAGGTCTCGAAGCTGACGACGAGTCGTGCGCGGTCGTGCGCGTGCGCCATGCTGCCCATGATCGCGGCAACGACGAGATCGTGCTGCAAATCGGCATTCGGTCCTTCGAGATAGGGATGTGCGTTGAGCAGCCGATTCACACGCGCCGTGTGTTGAACGTCCATTGGAATCTCCTTTCAGAGACGGTTTGTGAGCCCCTTTCAGGGCGTTTCAAGGAGCAGAGGCCCTTTCAGGCATGCCGCCAGTACTGTGCAATATTCGTATAAAAAAGCAAGTAAATGAAAAGGCGAGGGCCGCAAGGCCCTCGCCGTTATCCGTCACATTCGTCAGTGCATCTGCTTCTGGGTGACGGCCTCTTCGTGGCCGCATCTCTCGCAGTGCATGGTGTTGTCATACTTCACTACAGTGCAGGTCCCGCACGCATTACAGGGGTCATCCACGTACGCTTCACTGATCGCGGCGATCATCTGTGATACGGCACCCGTCGCATGGAGGCGTCGGTGCGCTTTCTTCATGGCTTCGTAGCCCTCCGGTAGTAGATGGTGGTTGCAAGTCCGACAGTCATCATTATCCCGCTCGTGAGCGCACCGCATCCCAGTGATGCGAGTACGCCGACGGTCGTCGAAGTGTCGATCATGGTCATGAACTTTGCCGTTGCGGCGCCAGCAAACGCAAGCGCGACCACGGCGGTCTCGGCGGTATCGGTGAGTCTCATTGCAGGTCCTCTTGTCCCGCGAAAATCCTACGCCCGCGTCGCCGGGAATGCAATCGTCTCGGGTGCGTATAGCAAACGGCTCCGCGAGTGCGGAGCCGGAATGCGGAATGACGGTTTATGTGGTTACCTGCGAACTCGTCGAGTTTGAGACTTCGTACGCGGCCTGCCGTTTGACGGTGCGGCGATGCGCTAAGGTATCAAGGTACTCTTGCACTGCCGTAGGAAGCAGTGCAAGTGCTGCGATGAGCAAACCGAATGCAACTGCACTCAAGATTACGACCGAGAGCGGGGCAGTGAACTGCCAGGCAAATACTGCGACCGTGACCGGTGCGGTATTCATAAAGGCAAAATCAACCGCAAGTGCACCCACAATCATTCCGACAATGAGAAACACGATCATACGCAGAAATGTTAGCTGCTAATCCTGTGTATGAGACGGTCCGTGAAGCCCTTGATTTCAGGAAGATGTTCTCGAACTATTTCGCAATTTCTGTCAAATGAAAACGGCTCGGGGTTCACCCGAGCCGAGTACGCGTATTCATACGCAACAAGAACTACTGTCCCGACTCCTGACGACGCTTCCGTTCGATACGTTGCTCGCGCCCGCTGACGACCAGCCAGATGATGAATGCGATCACGAACAGTACCGACAGACCGACCTGCCCGAGCGGTCCGATGCCGAGTGCATGCGGCAGCGGTGACGCGGAGAACAATTCGATCAGCAGTGCCGCAATGAAGTATGACGGCAACATGTGAAGGTCTTTGGCTTTCAAAAGCATCAGTGTAGTGCCTTTTCTCTTTGGTAGAGGGGAGATGGTCAAACGACCGTGGTGTATCCTAACCGATTTTTCCGCAATGAACAGAAGCGGGCCGGAAATCGCTGTGGATTTCCGGCCCGAAATGTTCACTGTGTCAGTTCACGACAATGCGCTGTTTGAGTCGCGCGGCGTTCATATTGCGTTCGATGCAGATCAGCGTTGCCGCCGCATGCCCGCGACTTTTACGTGCAGCGCGATAGCGGCGTGCCGCGTAGAGGTCTCGCGCTTCCCGAAGCTCGGCCTTGAAGACGCGCACGAGGGTGTCGCTTTTCCAAGACGGATGCTGCTTGAGCAGTGAGTCGAGCTTCTGCTGCATCTCATCCAAGAGTTTGAGACGCTTCGATATGTTTCCTTTCGGGGCGGGGCGCGCGATGCGCACACTCCTGCGCCTGATCCGGTCACACATTGCCTGGATCGTTACCAGCATTCATCGGTTCCTTTCACTTTTTTCCCGTTCAGTACCATACCACGAGTTTCATTCCTGACAATGGTCGGATATCTGTGCATATCGTGCGGTGTTACACTGCTGCGATGACAACGCGCTCCGTTCCTCCGAAAAAAGACAAGCGATCGCGCGCGGAAGCGAATGCAGTGTTCGCTCGGTATTACAAAACGCTGAACGATGCTCAAAAGAAGGCCGTCGACACGATTGAGGGTCCGGTGATGGTTGTTGCAGGGCCGGGTACCGGAAAAACACACATTCTGACACTGCGTATCGCAAACATTCTGAGCTCGACTGACACGCCTCCGGACGGCGTGCTCGCGCTCACGTTTACCGAGGCCGGCGTCGACGCCATGAAGCGTCGATTGCTGAAAATGATCGGTCCGACCGCGTACAAAGTCGGCATCTACACGTTCCACGGATTTTGTAACGACGTGATTCACTCGCATCCCGAGTATTTTCCGCGGATCATCAGTTCGGTGGCGCTGACTGATATCGAATCGATCCTGTATATACGACAGGCGCTGACCGAGTTGCCGCTCTCCAAGCTAAAACCCTTCGGCGATCCCTATTTTTATGTCCAACCGATCAAAAGCGCGATCTCGACGCTCAAGCGCGAACACAGAACTCCGCAGGATGTCATCGAAATAAGTTCACGTCTTTTACGGGAGATCGAGAATGATCCGGAATCCGTGCATCAAAAGGGTGCCCACAAGGGAAAGGTAAAAGGCGCAGCACAGACACAGATGGACCGGCTGAGAAAAGAGCACGAACTGGGGCTGGTGTTCGAGTGGTATGAGCACAAGCTCGCTGCGATGCGAAAATTCGATTTCGACGACATGATCGGCGAGGTTGTACGTGCACTCGAGGCCGATGAATCGTTCAGGCTCACGGTGCAGGAGAAGTATCTGTATATCCTTGCCGACGAGCATCAGGACGCAAACGGCTCGCAGAACAAGCTCCTAGAATTGCTCGCTTCGTACCATGAGTCTCCGAACCTGTTCATCGTCGGCGATGAAAAACAGGCGATCTTCCGGTTTCAGGGAGCGACACTCGACAGTTTTTCCGACTTTCACAAGCTCTTTCCCGAGGCGGTGCTGATTCCGCTCACGGATTCGTATCGATCCGGTACCGCGCTGTTGGATGCCGCGCACGGGCTTATGCAGGATTCCATTCCCGAGGAGCGACATCCGAAGCTTGTCAGCAAACTCGACAATCCGAACCTTGCGTACTTGGAGCAGCGCACGTTTTCGAGCGAGGAGACCGAGATCGCGTGGGTTGTCGCGGCGGTTGCGGAGAATATCGCGAAAGGCGTTTCGCCGGACGATATTGCGATCATGTACCGCACGAATGCGGATGCCACAGCGATTTCGCGTGCACTGTCGCTGCACGGAATCCTTCACGCGCTCGATTCGAAAAGTACGATATTCCATGAACACACAATCGCGCAGCTGGTTACATACCTGCGGCTCTGTATGCATATCGGCAGCAATGAGTACCTCGCGCACGTGCTGCATTTCCCGTGGTCGGGCATAACGCCGCATGATGTATACAAAATACTGATTTTCGGTGACCGGCGCCGTATTCCGTATGTGGACGTGATCGCGTCGCGTGACTTTCTTTCGGAGGCGCGTGTGCACGACGTCGCAGCGGTCAGCGCGTTCTCGGATAGCTTGCGCCGATTATCTAAAATGGCACACGAAGAAAGCGCTCGGGATTTTTTTGACCGCGTGTTGCACGAAAGCGGTCTCTTGTCATACGTGCTCAAACGAACGGACGCCGTATCTATATTGAGCGCAGTCCGCGGACTGGCTCGAACCCTCGAAACGCTGAGTGCGACCAAGACGCTGTACACCGGCAGGGATTTCGTCGAAGACATCGGGCTATACGAAGAATACGGAATCGAGATCGAACCCGACATCGAGCCGAAGGAGCGGACCGGCGCAGTGCACCTCGTGACCGCACATCGCAGCAAGGGTCTCGAATACGAATACGTGTATATCGTGCATGCGCGCGATGCTCACTGGGGGAATCGGTCGCTACGCAACAACCTGCCGCTCTCCACGCTCGCGGCCGCTCCGGAGAGCGACCTCGAAGACGAACGACGTCTCTTTTACGTGGCGCTCACGCGAGCAAAGCACTACGTCTCGGTTTCGTACGGTACAACGTCGGCAACCCGAACGCGCGAAAGTACGATTACGCAGTTCATGCTCGAAATTGATCCGGAACTCGTTCGGGTGTGCGAGACCGAAGCGTTCGAGTCTTCGATCAGGCCGGAGGCGTCGTTTGCTGTCCGTGCTCTGCCGCAGGATTCTATGAGCGATGCGGAATTCCTGCGCGACGCATTCATTGAACAGGGTATATCGGCGACCGCGCTCAATAACTACCTCGACTGTCCGTGGAAATACTTTTACCGCAACCTGGTACGTGTACCGGAAAAGCCGACACAAAGTTCGCTGTACGGAAACGCACTGCATAATGCGCTGCGATTGTTCCGCGACGTGTGCGCCTCGACACGCGTATACCAGCCGCTGCCGGTTTTGCTCGACTTCCTGAAGACATCCGTCGACACGCAGGGATTCACCCCGGTTTTGTACGAAGAGGCGCACGCAAAAGGAGTCCGCGCACTCACGGAATGGCACGAGCGGAATAAAGACGGGTACCAATTCAACGTACTCTGCGAGAAAAAGTTCGAGGTCTATATGCCGCTTGAGTCCGCTCCGCTCGATACGGTGCTTCTGCGAGGACTCATCGACGTGATCGAGTTTAGCGGCGACGGCAACGTGCGCGTGATCGACTATAAGACCGGCAAGCATAAAAGCAGAAATGAGATCGAGGGCGGTACAAAGAACGCGACCGGCGATTACAAGCGACAGCTCGATTTCTACTGCATCCTGCTCGAGCGTGCCGAAATGGAAGCGCCCACGCGGCTCTCACTGGAATTCATTGAGCCGGACACAAAGGGTACTACGGTTGTGCATGACTTCCTGTACGACGCACCCGCGGTCTTAGAGCTGAAAGAAACAATTAGGCGAGTCGCCGGCGAAATATTCACGCTCTCATTCATGCAGCAGGGATGCAAAAAGGATGACTGCGAATACTGCGCGCTGCACGAGCTCACTGAGCGCGCGTAGCGCTTGCGTTCATCTGCATGTGGGCATGCTACGAGAATACAATGTGTCGCACAGAAGCTCGCGGAAGCGGGCCTCTAACTAACAAACGCCGGGAGTGATCCCGGCGTTTGTTTTGTGTGTATGTGCGGCTAGCGAGCCCGAACCTTGAGGCGCGTCTGGCGCTTCTTGTTGATTTTCGGTAGGCGGATCATGAGTACGCCGTGCTTTTCTGATGCCTCTGCCATGTCTACGTCGACCTCCTCAGGCAAGAGAATCGTTCGGGCAAATGTGCCCCAATACAATTCGCGCTGGTAGTAGCCGTCTTCTTCGACTTCTTTGTCATCGGTGCGGGACCCGGAGATGGTGAGCATCTCGCGAGTGAGTGCGATGTCGATCGTTGACGGCTGTACACCGGCAATCAGGGCCTTTACGACTATTGCGTCGTTGGTCTGGTATACATCGACGGCAAGTTCGCCTCCCGGATCAGTTTCGTGTGATTCTGTATCCGGATCCTTGTTGAACTGGAGGTGACGCGGACGTTCGTCAGAACCCGCCGGGCGCTCAGCCGGTTGATCTGCGTAGTAATCATCGTACTCGTCGGAGCCGCCTGTTATTTTCGAGAAAAAAGAAGGTTTTTTTATCATGTTTCGTATCAGTTCCTGCGCCACTGCGGATGGATTCGTTTTATATATTCAAGTACCGCCAAGAGCGCGATGACGCCAAGCCAGACAAAAGAAAATGTGCGGAATAAACTGTCTTCCGCTGTGTTCAGTATAAAAAAGTTAAAGGCGCTATGCAAAACACAAGCGAGGATAACTCCAAGGAAGATATAGCGGCGCTTGATGCGTTTGGAGGCATAGAACGAGAGACCCATGGCAACGCCGATGACTGCGGATGAGAGTACGTGCAGAAGCGTTGCTCCGATGAAGCGCAAATTGCCGGTAATGAACGTCTGCACAAACGTCTCGCCGCCGAGCGGCGAGAGCAGGAACAGCGTATTTTCTGCGGCCGCGAAACCAAGCGCGACCGTGACCATATAGATGACGGGGTCGATCGGCTCGTCGTCTTCGCGGCGCTTGAGCACGGTGATGCGTGCCGCAAAGAATTTCATCAGTTCCTCGATGAATGACCATGCCGTGAATACGAGCGTCTGAGACGACAGAAAGAACGCCGGCATCGTGAAATCATTGATGATCGGCTGAACGAAACGCTCCATCGGGATCACGACCGCTACCGTAACCATGCCCGCAAAAAAGGCGAGTGCGATGAGTGATCGGGGCTCGGGGTGCACTGCATCTTCGCGTCGCCAAAACCACAGCCACGCGAGTGCAGGCAAAATACCGCCTGCAGCGGCTGCAAGGATGGCTTCGAGGCCGTTCATGGCTCTATTGTACAGTAGGCCACTTCGCGACCATGAGCTGGTCGGACGACTTGTGGGGAAGATGCTGCCAGATAGTCTCGGTAACGAACGGCATCATCGGATGCAACAGTCGGATTGATATCGTAAGGATCTCGTACAGCGCGCGTTCCCGGGATTTCTTTGCGGTCTCGTCCTCACCTTTGAATATCGGCTTGGACTCTTCGAGAATTTCTGCTGCAAAGCGGTCCCAGACATAGTGATAGACCGTGTCTGCCGCTATATCGAGGCGGAACGATTCGATATGTTCGGTCACTGTTTGCGCGATGCGATTCGCCTCGCGGATGAGTTCGGTATCGGCTTCCACGAGTGTCGCGTTCTCGTCGAGCTCTGAAGTATTTTCGAGTACGAAGCGCGTGATGTTCCATACTTTGTTCGCAAAGTTCTTGAAGCCGCGTATGCGGTCTTCGGAGAGTTTTAAGTCGTTGCCCATTTGAGCGCCGAATATGAGCGACAAGCGGGTTGCGTCGGCTCCGTACTTATCGATCATGGTGAGCGGATCGATGATGTTGCCCAAGCTCTTGGACATTTTGCGGCCCTGTCCGTCACGTACGAGGCCGTGGAGATAGACGTGTTTAAACGGCACTTGGCCGGTGAGGGTAACGCTCATCTCGATCATGCGAATGACCCAGAAGAACAGAATGTCGTATCCGGTTTCGAGTACCGATGTGGGGTGAAAGGTCTTGAGGTCAGTCGTATTGTCCGGCCATCCGAGTGTGGTGAACGTCCACATGCCTGATGAGAACCATGTGTCGAGCGTATCGGGATCCTGCTCCCATCCGTCTCCGACTGGCGAATCAACTCCGACGTAAATCTCATCAGCGCGGTACCAAACCGGAACTCGATGGCCAAACCAGATCTGACGCGAAAGACACCAGTCGCGCAAATTATTTGCCCAATTGAAATACACTTTTTCAAACCGTTCGGGCATGATCTGCACCTCTTTGTTCTCGACGACAGAACGGAGGATTGCCTTGAGTGTAGTCTTTGAGCCCGACGGGATGCCCGCAATTTCGGAATGGGGGATGGTAAATTCGCGATCAACACCCAGCCACCATTGGCGCATAATCTGTGGCTCGATCGTGCCGCCGCCTCGACTGTTTGTCGCCACGTTGTGCGTGTAGTTTTCGTCTATCTTCACGATAAGGCCTTTTTTCTGTAAATGCTCGACGATCATCGGTCGTGCTTTCTTTATATGTTGCCCCGCGAACTCACCCGCGATCGGAAGAAGTATTCCTCGCTGATCGATGACCTTTTCAATATCGAGCTTGTGCCGCTGTGCGATTTCAAAATCGATCGCGGAATGTGACGGAGTGATCGTCATCACGCCCGAGCCGGTTTCCATATCGGCCGCTGCATCTTTGATCACTGTTGCAGTGATCGGTCCGTTGATCCATTCGAGTTCGATTTGCTGACCGTGTTTGTAGTCGGCATATCGCGCATCGTCCGGGTGCATGACGACGTACTTGTCACCGAACTTTGTTTCGGGGCGCACGGTACCGATCACGAACGGTCCGTACTGGAAATAGTAGAACGGGTCTTTTTGTTCCACGTATTCGATCTCTTCGTCGGAGACGGTCGTCTGCAGTTTCGGGTCCCAGTTCACGATACGGTCGCCGCGGTAGATAAGACCGAGGTTGTACATGCGGACAAATCCCTCCATCACAGCCTTGTATCGCTGTTCATCCATTGTGTATGCGTAGCGACTCCAGTCGAGCGAGCTGCCCATTTTTTTGACCTGGTTGATGATCGTTGCTTTGCTCTCGTCGGTGAAGGCGTCGATGCGCTTTAGGAGTTCCTCGCGTCCGATATCATGACGGGTCTTCTTTTCTGTCTTGTACATGATTTCCTCCACCTTTGACTGCGTCGCGATCGCGGCGCTGTCGGTGCCGGGTACCCAGAGCGTTTTGTATCCCCGCATACGATGGTAGCGGATCAGGATGTCTTCAATTGCGAGCATGGCCGCGTGACCCATGTGGAGAGTGCCCGTCACGTTCGGAGGGGGGAGCACGATCGAGAAGGGCGGGGCATCCGAACTGATGAGGCCTTTTTGGGTCATGGTGTCGGGATTGGTGTAACCGCCCTTGTCCCAAAGATCCAACGCCTCAGGCTCCCGCTCTGCGGGGTTATACGGGCTCAGGAAGGCTTCTGGCGCCTTGAAGGGCTCTTTCTCGGTCATCGGGATATGGTAGCAGAACTGAGCCGTTTTTGCCCGATTTTGGACAATACAAAGCGGTTGCTATTTAAGGAGGGAGCGGTACATTCGAAAGAGAAGAGAAAGGAAGGAGAACTGATGGATTGCGATTATTTTGCCGCGCTCAGACACGGTCATGCGTATAACAACGAGGCCGAGGAGAACTTCAAGGCTGGGGACCCTCGCGCATACGACAGCGCTATCGAAGTCCCATCGTCGTGTCACGATCTGACCGAGGAGGGAAAAAGACAGGCGATCATGACCGGCCACTGGCTGCGAAAACACGGGTTTGAGTTTGATGAGTACGTGGTGTCAGGGTTCTTGCGGACCATGCGCACCGCGGCACTGCTCGATATCGCAGGAGCGCAGTGGCAGGTGGACGAACGGCTCTGCGAAAAAGATAGCGGCGTTCTCAATACGCTGACACCGAGCAAAGTGCGCCTGCACATCGAAGCGCGCGGTCACATTCGCCACAAGCACGACCCGTATCGGTTCCGACCCGAACACGGCGAATCGTTTCTTGATGTCGACGGACGCATTCGTCCGTCGTTCGAAGAAATTCGTCGTCGACGATTGACCGTGTGTCATGGTCATGTGATTCGTGTGCTCGACCGCGTGATCATGGGAGGCATGAACGCGTGGGAGTTCGGCTTGTTCAACGCGGTGAGTGGTGATGTGCCCAATGGGGCGCTCATCGAGTACCGTCGCGAGGGCGACGTGTGGATGCGACGACAGAGCATTCCCCATCTCGACATACCCCCGAACGACGAATGGCATCCCATCATTCCCGTCAGATATTCAAACGAAGATCTGACACGCCTCATCGAGCGGGTCCTTGTCCGTATCGATGAACTGAAAGGAGAAGCCGCGGCATAACCGCGGCTTACTTTTTTATGCGAGCTTCAGATTGCCGGTCGCGACAAGGGAATCGGGTTCGGCAAATTTTTTCTGCTGCGCTTTGAAGTAGCCTGCGATCGCAATCATGATTGCGTTGTCGGTCGCGAGTTCCGGGGGCGGAATGAGTAGATTTGCCGGATTGCCCGCCTGCGCAAGTGCCTCGCTCAGTTGCGCGCGAATGTGTGTGTTAGCGGAAACACCTCCACCGACCACGACGGTCTGTACGCCGAATTCGTCGACGGCTCGAAGGGTTTTATGCACAAGCACATCAGAGACCGTATCTTCGAATTCGCGGGCGATCATGCGCTTGAGCTCGTCGCTGAGCGGTCGTCGCTGTTCGACAACAGTGCGAACTGCGGTTTTGAGACCGGAGAACGAAAAATCATACGACTCATCGCGAAGCATCGGACGCGTGAAGGCGATGTGACCGGAGAGATGTTGTTCGCGCGCTTCGGCTGCCAAGCGGCTCACCTCGGGACCACCCGGATACGGGAGATCGAGCAGGCGCGCGACTTTGTCGAACGCTTCGCCGGCCGCGTCGTCGCGCGTTTCGCCGATGCGTTCGTACTGCCCGAATGAACGCGATAACACGAGCTCGGTATGTCCTCCCGAGATTAATAGCGAGAGTAGGGGGAAATCGACGTGTCGCTGCAACCCGAGATCCATCATGGAGAGCAGAATGTGGCCTTCCATATGATTGACCGCAACGACAGGTACGTTCCATAAAAGCGACAGTGCCTTCGCGCAATTGATGCCGACCCAGAGCGCCGGCTCAAGTCCGGGTCCGACGGTAACGGCAATAGCATCGATGTTCGGCTTGCCGCTCTCAAGTGCGAATCCGGTGATGGCCTCTAAGAGTTCAGGTTCCCGGTGGAGGATTGATTTGAGGTCGTTCGCGATGACCGTGAGATCGGCTCGACCGCTCTCGAGGTCGCCGGATTGCCTGAGTGTTTCGCGCAAAAGCGGTACGAGGTTCTTTGCGTGCTCGCGTTTAGCGAGGTTGGGGAATACACCGCCGTACTCCGCATGGAGCGATGCTTGCGAAAAGAGTGCATTGCCTAAAATGTCGAATTTGAAGTTGTCGCCGAAATGACCGGACGCTTCGATGAGTGTCACCGCGGTCTCATCGCACGATGTTTCGATGCCGAGAATTTTCATATCAGTGCTCATAGAATAGCTCGCGCGTCGACATTCGGCTAGAATCAAACAGACATATGTTGAATCTGTACAAGGAAAATCCGAAAATGTGGCGCAGCGATGTGCCGCAGACAAAAAATCCTCTGCGATTCTTTTTGTATGTCTCACGTCCGCACTGGAAGGCCGCAACGGTCGCAATACTTATATCCATGGCGGGTGGCGCGCTTGCGTCGAGTGTTGCGTACCTCTTTAAGCTGATCACGAACGCCGCTGCTGCGATTCCTGCCGGCGGTTCGTATAACGCGGTGGTGTTGTGGGCGGTCGCCTATATTGTGGTGCTCGGTGTCGGAAAGCTCATGTGGCGTATTGCCGGCTTTTCCGCGGCACGCTGGGCGACCGGCGCATCGGCTACGGCGCGTTTTGCGCTCACCTCGTATGTGACATTGCACAGCCGATCGTATTTCTCGGATCGGTTTTCGGGTTCAATCATGAACAAGATTCGTCACGCGACCGCCGGTGTGCGCGAGACGATCGACATGATCCTGTGGGAATTTCTTGAAGTGGGGATCAGTGTCATTGTGAGTTTTATACTCGCGTGGTTCGTCAGCCCCATCATCGCACTCGTATTTATCGTGTGGGTGATCCTCATGTTCAGCATCAACATATATTTGGGCAAGCGACGGGTGCCGCTTGCAACCTACGCGCACACGCTGGAGACGCAGATTAATGGTGCGACCGTTGATTTGTTGTCGAACGTGAGTGCGATGCAGGAATACGCCCGACGTGAATTCGAGATCGAGCGACTCAAGAGTATGGCCGAGCTTCGCCGTCAGGCACACCTGCGCAGTTGGTTTTTCGGTGAGTGGACGCGTGCACTCAATAGCGTGCTGCTCGTTGTGTTCGGGAGTGTGCTGATTTATATGGCCGTCGCATTCGCAAAGGCGGGCGCGATGTCGGTAGGAGACATTGTGCTTGTTATCGCAATCATCTTCCGTATCGAAGGACAATTGCAGTCGCTCGGATCCAACTTCAATAAGTTCGCCGAAACGTGGGGCGAGATCAGTGAGAGTCTCGAAGAAATTATTGAGCCGCATGAGATCCCGGACAAACCGGGAGCGCTCAATCTACGCATCGCGAGTGCCGATATTGCGTTTGAATCGATGACGTTCGGATTTCAGGGGCAGGAAGTGTTCAAGGATCTCTCGCTTACGATTCCGGCCGGACAGCGTGTAGGTCTCGTGGGTCGCTCGGGTGCGGGTAAATCCACACTGATCCGACTCCTGATGCATCACCACGACGTGCAGGCGGGAACAATCAAAATCGGCGGTATCGATATTGCGAGTGTGACACAGGAAAGCGTACGCCGCGCGATATCGATCGTGCCGCAGGAGCCGCTTTTGTTCCACCGGACGATCCGTGAAAATATTAGCTATGGAAAACCCGACGCCTCTGACGAGGAGATCATCGGCGCTGCGAAACAAGCACAGGCGCACGAGTTCATCATGCGGCTGGCCGATCAATACGAGTCGATGGTGGGAGAGCGCGGTGTAAAACTTTCCGGCGGAGAGCGTCAGCGCATTGCGATTGCCCGCGCGATACTCAAGAGTGCCCCGGTCCTTTTGCTCGACGAAGCGACAAGTGCGCTTGATAGCGAGAGTGAAGTGGAGATTCAAAAGGCACTGCAGTCATTAATGGAAGGAAAGACGGTGATCGCGATTGCACACCGCCTCTCTACGCTTCGTCAGATGGACCGCATCATCGTCATTGACCGCGGACAGATAACCGAAGAGGGTACACACGATGAGCTTGTCGCCAAGGGCGGCATCTATTCAGAGTTGTGGGCCCACCAGGCGGGCGGCTTCATACAGGATCAGGATTAGCGCGCCCGCTGGAGGATTTACGACTGAGCAGTCGGTGCAGTATCCGTGTGCTCCTGCGTGGGTTCGCTCGGCTGTGGTGCGGGCGATGTCTGTGTGACAGGCGCGGGAGCCGGCGCTTTTGATGCATGGATGTGGTCGCGCAGATGCTCCGCGTCGCCGCTATCAAGAATGAGTGTTGTGTCGGGTGTCGCATGCGACACTCCTTGTTCCTGGTTTACCTGATCTGCCGATGCGGTCCACAAACGAACCTCGGTGAGACCAAAAAGCCACAAGAGCGGTCCGCGCTCAAGATCCAACGTTTGAATGCGATTAAAATCGATTGTTTCGTACTGGCGATACAGAATTCCCGAATTGATGGTGATCGTACTCCCGGTCAGTGAGTAGGAAAAAAGTACAAAATTGAGCACCGGCTGAATGAGCGCTGCGATGATGAATGTAACCACAATCGCCGGAACGACATACGGCATGAACACCGGACACGCGCTTTCCATGCATGCGGAAATGACGATGTCGCGCATAAATGCCCCGGCGATTACCGCGATGAATGCGAGTATGATCGCCGGATATGCGGAATACCAGAATGCCGCCTGCGACAGTCGCTGCGGCTCGTTGTGCGGAATCATTACAGACAATTATATAGGTTCGGGATGCGGGAAAGCGGACTTATTGACACGCGTCTGATCCATTGTGTAGGTTTGAGTCAGTTCGACAGGAAAGGGAAAACAGCATGCTTACGGATCTCGGAATGGGGCAGGTGAACGGCCACATCGTAGGGCGGGTTGTCAAAGAAGCGGTGCGTCGTGCGATGGTCATTGCCAAGCTCGAGCGCGCCGTTTTTGAAGCGACGACCAAGCTCGGCTACGACGGCGGGATGAACGATGTGTTCACGAGTGCGGATACGAAAGCGCAGGCGATCTATCTGCGCACCTTCAGTGAATGTTTTCCGAATGCCGGTGTTATCGGCGAGGAAGACAAGCTGTGGGTGAAGCCGAAGAACGGATGCCGCGCGTACTTTACGGTGGACCCGATCGACGGCACGCGCGCGTACATCCGGCGGCAGTCGCACGGTATCGCGACCATGGTCGCGCTCGTGCTCGACGGCACAGTAATCTCGGCGTACATCGGCGACATCATGGCCGACGAGGTCTACGGCTACCGACCGGATTCGAAGCGTGTATATCGGATCTCGCGACTCGACAATCTCGAAGAGCTCGAAGCTCCCGAGCCGGCCGATATGAGCCAGCTCTACGTGATGCTGCGTGATCCGCCCGAAGAGTACGGCAACCACGCACGTTCGCTTCTGCCGCACTTCAAGAACTACGAGATCATGGGTTCTTCGATCGGAACGTGGGCGGCCCGGCTGTGGAAGCGCGAAGTCGGCGCGCTCCTCATGCCCGAAGGCAACGAAACCCCCTGGGATTCGACGCCGGTCATCGGCATTTCGCAGGCACTCGGGTATGTGTTCATGCGACCCGCAGAAGGGCACGCGTGGGAAGAGTATGTGCCCGAGCTTCCGATCCGTGTCACGAAGCGCGAACACGATACGCTGATCGTGCACAGCACGATTGCCGATCAGTTCAAGCGGTCGTTTGCTATCAATAACGCCTGAGTGCGTTGAACTGCACCCTTGTCGCTCGCGCGGCAAGGGTGCTTTTTTACAGGGGAGTCAGCGAGGCTCGCCCGAAACAAAAAACAGCCCCCGAGGGGCTGTTTTTTGATCAGGTGCGCGATACAGGAATCGAACCTGTCACCTACCCCACGTCAAGGGGTCGCTCTACCAAATGAGCTAATCGCGCGTGGCGCAAGTGTAGCAGATTAGCCCCGGATTGCCATATTGGTGAGAGGGGAATTTGACAATGTGGGATAATAGTGCTATATTTAATAGCGGACGGGTAACAGGGAGTTACATCCTCATGGACAGAGCCGAGTACCTGAAAATTCAGGAAGCCCGGATCCTCGATCGGATGGCACGGTGCTTCAAAGTCGTCGAAACGAAACGACTCGATGCGCCGCTCAAAGCCAACCACATCATCCCGTCACAGCAATTGGCACTTCAACGGCTGCACGACGGGTTATACGGGATCTGTATGGACTGCGAACAGCCGATCTCGCATTCGCGATTGGAAGTTGTTCCCGCAGCACTGCGCTGCATTTCGTGTCAGGAGATCTCTGAAAACGGGTCGTCGCGCCATTAAGGCGCGACGACTTTCTGCTTTTATTGTTCGACGTTGTCGAAATTTTTTGTATACAAAAACCCGCGTTGAACAAAAAAAGCGGGCGGCTTCTTTCCGTTCTTCTCAAACTCGCGGTACGCATCAAGGAGATCAAGTTCCGTTTCGGTCATATCAGATTCAGGGTACGCGGCTATCGGTACTCGGGCAGCAACAAATAATATGTCTTCAGGCTTTACTTCTCCTTTAACCGATCGCACGTACGTGCGGTCGAGCCCGTGGAAGCGCTGCTCGGCATCCGGGAGCGACACAATATCGAGGGCGCCTTTTTTAAAACCGGCGACCGTCACCGCTCCGTTGATATGCCCGTATCCTTCCATATATGCATTACTGAGTCCGATCGAACCCAAAGACGCTTCCCATTCAACCGCATTTGAGTAGCGGTCTCCCGGCGGAAAATCGATCGCGACGGGGTCGTGATGGACCGCCAGGTCCAATACTCGCTCCGGATCTTCGCGTCGTACTATTATCTTGCCGGTGCCGCGCAATGCGGCGTACATGTCAGAAATATTTTTGAATTCGACGGCGCCGGAATCGCGCAGGGCTCCGATGAGCTCCTGTGCCGTTTCGGTCATAACGCGATCCCGTTCGGGGCGCTCAAGTGAAAGTAGAACCTTTGTGTCCAGTGCTTTTTCGCGCAGACGAGATTGCCGCCCACGCGGCTGAAGGGATTCCATGCCAAAAGTATACCGCGGTTGTATAGTGCTCGGATGGAGATCATGCGGGTACAGGACGAACATGTCGCGGACTATGCCGCTGCGCAGATAGATGCCGGAAGCGTCATCATATATCCCACCGATACGCTGTATGGGCTCGGTGCCGATGCGCTCTCGGATTCCGCGGTCAAACACATCTACGAGATAAAAGGGAGAGATGAGGGCAAGCCCATACACGCGATTGTCTCCGAGATGCAGATGGCTGCACGGTATGCGCATGTTAACGAATCCGCACTAAAACTCGCCGAAGCATTTTTACCGGGAGCACTGACGCTTATTCTGAGAAAGCGAGACGGGATCGAGACAGGTGTCGCAAAGGGGATCGATACGTTCGGTATCCGCATCCCTGACAATTCATTCTGTCGCGAATTATCCGAGCGGTTCGGCGGCCCGATAACGACAACGAGCGCAAACCGCGCCGGCATGCTGCCGATGACAACTGTAGCCGCCATAGCAGAGCAGCTCGGTGATACTGCGTTAACGGTGACGCTCGCAGTGGACGCCGGTGAACTACCAAAACGCCTGCC
Organism: uncultured Candidatus Saccharibacteria bacterium; assembly: GCA_964633425.1. Taxonomy (GTDB): domain Bacteria; phylum Patescibacteriota; class Minisyncoccia; order Phycocordibacterales; family UBA2100; genus UBA10103. The sequence goes on along the minus strand of CAZWFX010000019.1, from coordinate 13,135 downwards.
GTCGACTGTGGTGGATTGTTCGGGCGATGTGCCGACCATCCTGCGCGAAGGCGCGATCCCGGCAGCCGACATTCACCGCGTGCTCGGTGCGTAGTATCACTGTTTCGGCCCGAAACCGAATCCCTTTTCCTGTTGTTGCCGGAGCGGCAATGTGGCGACGATGTCGTGGACCAGCCCGAAATCTTTTGCTTCGTCGGTGCGCATGCTTTTTGATTTGCGGAGCATTGTCGCGACCACTTCGGTGTCGTTGTCAGTTTCCCGCGCAATAATGTAGATCATGTTGTGCAACTCCCGTTTAAAAACAGATATCGCTTCTTCGTGCGTATGCACCGGCGCGATGTGGTCTTCGATCGTGTAACGACCTTCGTGAAAAAAGAAATACGATTCCTCGATCGCCGTGCGTCGCTTGCCGCCGAGGAAGGCGAGTATCGCGGCAACATCCATTTCACCGAATCCGATCGTTTCCACCTCGATGGGTAGCGCTTTTAGGTACGTATACAGATTGACGCCTGCTCCCACGTCGCCTCCGCCGCTTGCGAGCAAAAACTTCATCCGGGTGACCGGTTTTGAATACAGCTCCCCGTTGATCCAACTGATTGATTCCTGCACGCCTTTTTTGTCGATGTCGCCGGTGAGCGTGTACCAGATCTCCATGGCTCTAAATATAGGTTTTCAAGATGAAGATTTGCTGTGGTTTTGGCCGAAATGTGGTGTGGATAATTGTCCCCACCCCATTGCATATGAGACATGACGCAATTGTCCTACTATTTGGGGCATAGTCTGTAATACTAATAATGTTGAACGATATGGAAACGAATAACATGACTCAGTGGGTAATTATTGCGGCTGCGGTCGTTGTGTTGATTGTCGGCGGCGCATGGCTCGCGCTTCGCGGACGAACGCCGGCACCGGCGTCCGACACGGCGGCGGCAACGACGACGGTTCCGGCAACGACAACCGTTGACGCGACGACGAACGTACCGAAAGGGACGGTAACCGCGACAAGCGACGGTGAATCGGTGGCTGCAGCTGATCAGGCAGCGGGCAAATCGGTTATGCTTTCTTCGATCTCGCTCACTCGCGCAAGCTGGATTGCTGTGCGCGACGACAAGAGCATCTTGGGTGCAGCGTGGTTCCCGTCGAGCGCAACTGCAGGATCGATTAAATTGCAGCGCGAAACAGTGGCCGGCACGTCGTACCGCCTTGTCATCTATGTTGATGACGGCGATAAGAAATTCGACTACAAAAAGGATCAGCTCATCACCGCTGACGGCGGTCCGGTGGGCGGTTCGTTTAAGGCGAATTAATCGAGGATCACAATCAAAAAGCCCCGCGTTTGCGGGGCTTTTTGCTAAGCGGCGGATTTTGCTCCGTCCATTTCCTTCCAGAGGTACCACGATGCGACGGATGCGTATGGGCGCCACGGTTTTGCGAGCTGTTCCATCTTTTTTGGTGTGGGATCCGTGCGCAGGTTATATACGCGTTTGAATCCTTTTCTGATTGCCAGATCGCCGACCGGCAGTACGTCGAGTCTGTGTAAATTGAAGATCAGCATCATCTGTGCGGTCCATACACCGATGCCTTTGACGACGACGAGATGCTCGACGATCTCGTGCGTTGTCATGGTCGGGAATTTTTTCTGATCGATAGTGCCGTCGAGGCAGCGTTCGGCGAGGTCGCGGACATACACGATTTTTTGTACTGAAAGACCGCACGTCCGAAGTTGATCTGCGGGGATGGCGAGCAATCGTTGCGGAGTCGGATGTTTGCGTGGGAATAACTCAAGAACCCTGCCGTGTATCGACCGGGCAGCGGAGCCTGATATTTGCTGAAACACGATGGAGCGGAGCAGTGACTGAAACACATTGATGCCGCCATGATATCGGGACAAATCCGGCGGGCCGTGCCGTTTCAAAAGCGGGGCGAATTTCGGGTCTCGCTTAAGCGCCTTTAGTGCCGCAGTGTAATCAGGCTGTGCCATGGTGCGAGTATACAGAATGAGGGGCTTCATCTGAACTTCGTCTGTATTCGGGACAATGCAGGCATGGATACAGAACGCACGTCAACATATTGGGCGGCAGCGGCTATTGTAGTGCTCGCTGTTTCAGTCGCAGTCTGGTGGTATACGGCGATTGATACGACACCCCTAGTGCCGAATACCGGCGCAACCTCGACTTCGGCGCTTGAGTACAACACGCACTAAGCACGTTACAGGCCCAGGGTTGGCAGCGGTACACTCAGCACCGAGAACAGGCTCGTGTAATTGTCTGTCCAGGGTGCAGGCAAAGGTAGCGGGGCGCTCCACTGCGGTACGCCGATAAATGCGTCCGCCTCGAAAATCTTCGGGTGCTTTGAGAGCAGCACCCACTGCGACGCCGCGCCAAGATGGCCGTCGTCTCCCGGATTGAACACCAACATAGCGGTGAGATTATGAGCGCGCGCGATCGACAGAATCATCGGGTACAAGATGAGGAACCGATTTGATACATGGATCGCAACAATGCCGGAGTCCGTGATCCGGTCCGTGTAGAGGCCCACGGCTTCCGTCGTGATCAGGTGAGCGGGGATCGCATCGTCAGTGAATGCATCGACGACGAGCAGGTCGTATGGCGCTTCCTGTTTTTCGGATGCGAGCACGAGCCGTCCGTCGCCGATCCGCACGGATGATCCCGGGCAGCGTGCGAGGTAGCTGAAGTACGATCGTGCGACCCGCTCTATATCAGGATCGATCTCGTAAAAGGTGAACGTATCGTGCGGCTCGCAGTACATGGACACCGACCCTGTGCCGAGGCCAATCACACCGACGCGGATCGTTTTGTCTGTCCGCCAGTCGCGCACCGCGCGCACCGCGCGTCCGAATCCGCTGTTCGACGTGTAGTACGATGTCGGCACGTATGACCACTCTTTTGCGGTGGGCTGCAGACCGTGCAGCGTCGTCCCGTTCATCAGAACCGTCGCTTCTTCTGTAAAATTAATTTGGAACGCGCCGTAGAAATTTCGTTCCGAACGGACGCCTGTCTGCGTCGCATTCAGGAGTGTTACGGAAAATAGAGCGGCGAACGCGAACGGTGCGATGAAGCGGATTATTCGTATGATCCGCTCCGGCACAATCCGCGGATACAGCTCCGACGGAATCAGCAGGATCGAAAGAGCGGCACTGACTGCAAGGCCGAACGGGAATTCGTAAAAATCATTGAATAGTGCCGGTGGCAGTAAGCTCGCCGCCATGGTTCCGAGCATTCCGCCGAGCGACGTGCACATATAAAAGAACGGCAGTGCCGATGTTTCGGGCCGCCGCCGGTAAAGCTGCGCGTGACACAGGAGGCACACGAAGAACAACAGGATCAAATATGCGGTCACTTGACTTACGATCTGCATCGGATGGGCGGGTGTGTAGATGTATGCGCTCGCGGCGGCTATGAATACGTAGACGGGCATGAAGCGAGTCGAGCCGTACCCGCTGAACGCGAGAATGAAGGTGATCAGATAGATGGCGAGAGGCACGACCCATAGCAGCGGCACCGGCGAAATGAGTTGCGTGAGTACGGTGGTTGTCGCGACCAGCATGAACGCGGGGAGTGATGCATATGCAATCCATGTGACTTTTTGGGTATACGTTCCCGCGGTTGCGACGGTTGCACGAGCGAGCTGAGGCATGGTGCGGATGGACAATGTCACTGCCACAACGAGTACTGCGTAGAGGCAGAACAGAGCTACCCATGTCGTCTCTGCCCCGGGTAACGAGATATTCGGTTCGATGAGGAACGGATATGACAGGAGTGCAAGAAGCGACCCTACGTTTGAAAGTGCATACAGTTTATACGGCTCACGGTCGGATGTAACACCGTACCAGTACTGCAGCAAAGGGCCGGTGGTCGACAACAAAAAATACGGAATGCCGATACCGAGCGTGAGTGCGGTGAGTACCCGCAGTACGGGAGAGAATGAGCTTACGATCAGCCAATCGAGCGGTGGGTAGATCGAACCCCACGATATGACCGCCACAAGAGAAACGACAGCAGCTGTAACGACTATGGTCCCGTGAATTGAGGCCTGTATCGATGACCGCAAGGACGTTATGACATACACGTATGCGTAGCCGAGAAACAGGATGGTTGTAAAGAATACGAGCGATGTTGCCCATACGGACGATGATCCGCCGAAATACGGGAGTAAATGCTTGCTCGCGATCGGCTGGATTACGAACAGCAGGAATGCCGAGAGGAACACAGACACTGCGAAAGTCGTGTAGCCCGGTCGCATGAAAAGGCGCCGCATGGCGAGCAGTGTATCGTATAAATCATTTGATTGCGGGGCGGACGCGCAGGGGTAGAATGAGTCGCATGATGACACGCACAACGACGGTCCTTGCGATCATGCTCGCGGTCGGCCTATTGGTACCGACCCTATCGGGAGCCGCTGAATTCCGCACAGGGCAGGCAGCAACCTATCTTAAGAACGAATCGCTGAATGACGACATCTACTTGCTCGGAGGGGGAGTCTCGAGCAGCGGACCCGTGCGCGGTGATTTGTACACGTTCGGAGGTAACGTGTTGATTAACGGAACCGTACTCGGCGATGTTATGGCCGGGGGCGGCACGGTATCGATCCTCTCCGACGTGCACGATGATATCCGGGCTTCCGGAGGAACCGTTGTTGTTCAAGGCGCGGTCGTGGGGGATGTGCTTGTCGCGGGTGGTCAGGTAACGCTTACGGGTGCGAAGATCGGGGGTGATGTTGCCGTGGCGGGAGGGGTTGTGCGAATTGACGTTCCGAGCATTGTCGGCGATGTGCGTCTCGTCGGCGGCGATGTGCACATTGATTCCGTCGTGAACGGAAATCTTACGGTTCAAGCCGAGAATGTCACGCTCGGTCCTGACGCACATATTAACGGCACGTTTACCTACAAGTCTCCGAAGCAGGCAGTCTTGGAGAGCGGAGCGGTCGTGGCGGGTGAAACAACATACACGAAAAGCCCCGATGTGCGCGAAGCTGCAAAGCTCGGACTCGTCGCGTTCTTTTCCATATGGTTTGTCGCAAAGATGTTCATGGTGTTCTCGGGGGCGCTCGTTATCGCGTATGTGTTCCAGCGCTTTGCCGATGAGCTCGTGCTCCGCGCGGTCTCGCGACCGCTTGTAGAATTCGGCCGCGGCGTCATTTTCGTTATCGTGACGCCTATTGTGTCAGTGCTCCTGCTATTTACCGTGATCGGCATAGCGTTCGGAGCGCTCGGACTGCTCGGATTCACGGCGCTCATGATACTTGCGACGATGATCGCGCCTATCCTGATCGGCAGTACGGTCTACAAATACGTGTTTCGACAACACGAGTACGAGGTAACCTGGAAAACGGCCCTACTGGGTACTGTCCTGTACTTTGTCATCGGGATCATTCCGTTCTTGGGGCCGATCATTGTGTTCGGTATAACGCTCATCGCCGTCGGTGTTGCGATCAATATAAAATCACGCGTCATTTCCGAGTGGCGCTGATATAAAAAGGAAAATGCCGCGGTCACGCCGCGGCATTTTTGTTTGAGCACCCGATCTGCGAAGTCTACTGGACCATCGCGATGAAGTGTCGGGCCATCGCCGCGTTCGTCGACGCAACGAACCAGGCGCCGCCGAAGATCGAGCCCGAAATGATCAGTGAGATGCCGACGGTGATCGCGTTCTTCTCCCACTCGAGATCGAGGGGTTTCGATGCGAGGTACAGCGCGAACATGACGAGCGTCATCGCCGGCAGCGGCGTGATGTCGTAGATCATGCCGAGCGTTCCGAACACGCCGTACACGACCCATGCCACGAGCTGCATCACCCAGAACCGACCGTCGTCCTCGTCGTAGAACGAGCTCGACAGGATCAGGATGCCGATGAAGGCGACGAACGAACCGAGCCAGAGCGCACCCGGCATGAACACGCGCACGAACATGGGCGCATCTTTCCAGAACAGATGCACGACGACGTATGCCGTGAGCAGCATCAATGCAGCCATCGTCCCGCCGGGGATCTGCTCTTTGCGCTCGTAGCCGAACGCGTAGCTGAGCCGACCGACGGCGAAGCTGAAGCCGAGGATGCCGATGACGGCGAGTACGGCGAGGAAGCCGATCGCACTCTGCCCGTAGAAGATCGCGACGGGCGCCCACACCATCAGGAAGATCGTGTAGAGCATCCGCGGATCGTCGCCCTTGATCTTGTGCAGCCAGAGCGTGTAGAAGACGCTTGCGGCGAACGTGATGCACCCGGTCATGACCGGCCACAGCACGAATTCGCCGGGCACGCTGTAGATGTGACCGGAGGCGATCAGGAGCGCGCTCGCGACATACGCAAACACTTCGATCGCGTAGCGCAGTGAATGCGCAATCTGCTTGATGACACCGTAGAACACGAAGATGATGCCGGCAGAGACGAAACCGATGCCCAGGGCATAGATGAATCCCAGCCACGAAAGGTAGCCGGCCCAGCGTTGCAGTGCAGTCATGTCGGGACACGCAGCCTGAGCAAACGCGGGGTCGGGAATCGCGAGTAGCGCGAGCGCGATCAGAAATATCGCAGGCATATGAATGACCTCCAAAGAGCAAACACCCTGACATAGGGTGCGTGGCGAGATTTGAACACAAATAATACGTTTGCACAAGTGGGGGACCGACTCGGCTATACTGCTGCCATGGTGAAACGACACGGACTCGCGATTATGCTCGGTCTCTTTCTTTCGCTCGCTCTGATCGGCGGGAGCCTAACGCACGCGCTCGTACAGCACGAACACTCGGACCATCATCATGCGGGAGAAAGCGTGATCTGGCAGAGCCTACACAATGCACTTCTGCATGAGCAGAAGTGGGTAGTACCTGCCGTTCTTTCGCTCCCGGTCCTTGCTGTACTTATCAGTATCTCGTATACACCGACACGGCGCGCATTTGCCGTTGTCGATTCGCGTGTTGATTATGTGCGGCGCGGTATTGCCCCGCATCGCGTATTCGGTTGAACAGGAATATTTTCCTATTCACCTAACACTAACTCAATGAAAAAAATTGCACTCATCCCATTCGTTCTTATGCTTGCGCTTCCGCTCATTGCGAGCGCACACGAGGAACAAGAATTCCAAATTAACGGCAAGTCATACGAATTCGTAATCGGTTCGCTTGGTGAACCGCTCATCGTCGACGATAAGTCGGGCGTGGATCTACGCGTGACATCCGCCGGCAAGCCCGTCGAGGGCCTTCAGGAGACATTGAAAGTAGAACTTATTGCGGGCGATAAGAAAAAGGAGCTTCCGTTCACGACGGTATGGGGAACGCCGGGCTCTTATAAAGCGGTGTACTTTCCGACCGTCGCTACACAGCTTTCGTATCGTGTATTCGGCACGATCAACAACACGGCGTTCAACGTAACATTTACGTGCAATACCGGCGGTCATGAGAGTGCGACCGAGGACAAAACCAAGGTTACGATCTCGGAAGGTGTTGTGCGAACCTTGAAAACAGGGGGATTCGGATGTCCGCAGCCGAAGGCTGATATGGGCTTTCCCGAGGTGTCACACGACCTCGGATCGCTCGTACCGCAGCCGGCCCACAACGGACTCGCAACCGCCGCTATTGCGCTATCTGTTATAGCGCTCGGTGCGACCTTTGCGCGACGACGTCAGTAGTCGATTCGGACCGGCGGGTTAGACGCCCGCCGGTCCCTACTCATATGCGACGACTGATCATCACGATTTCTATGCTATGTGCGCTCGCTCCCGCGAGTGTTCTGGCGCATGCGACACCGGTCGAGATGGCGCCACCCTCGGGTGCCCAGCTTACGGCTGCGCCGCAGGATGTCACGATTATGTTCAGTGAACATCTCGAACCAGGGTCCAGTCTTATCACTGTGACCGATCAGGCGGGCAACAAGATCAACGCAACCGGGGCGGCTGTCGCTGCTGACGGGCGAACGTTGTCGGTGCCGGTGCGGACGACCGACGGTCTGTACACAGTATCGTGGAGCGTTGTTTCTAAAGACGACGGTCATTTTACCCGCGGCTCGTATGCATTTGCGGTGGGTTCCACGACGGTTTCCGTTGCCGCCAGCGAGGAGATGGTGAAGATCGCCACAACAAAAGAGGCGGGACTGATGTTCGTCGAATTTCTCGGGAATAGTTTGCTGTGGGGGGTCATTGCGCTTGTCATGCTCTCCCGCGGTGATGCACGACTTCGTAAACCGCTCACGTGGCTCGCCGCAATAGCCGCCCTGTGTGCGGCGGGGGGAGCGGCGGGACAACTGGTTTTGAAGACATATGAACTTGCGGGTTTACACGGGATCGGATTCGGTGAGGCGTTTCACCTGTATCGACACACCGCAGCCGGCCTCTCTACATTGATCCGTGGGGTGGCGCTTACACTCGGCGGCGTCATCGTTGCGTTTGCCGGGTTCCGGAGCGTGCGAACCACGACGATTATCCTTGTACCGGCGCTTCTTTTATTCGCGTACTTCCGCGCGATCATCAGTCATGCAACCGCGAACCCGTTTTATCCGATGCTGTCGATCGCCGTCAATGTTGTGCATGTGATTGAGAAGGATTTGTGGCTCGGCGTGTTGCTTGTGTTGTGTGCGCTGCTCGTTGCCCGGCCCTCAGCGGCTCGTGAATACGCACACGCGTCTGTGAATCTCCTGAGCGCGAATCTCGCGGTGCTCTCGATGAGTGCCGGATACATTGTGTGGTTGCATTTGCATCGGTTTGAAAATATGTGGTCGAGCGCGTGGGGCACCGCCGCAGTCTCGCTCTTTGCCGCGGCGCTTGCACTGATCACCATCCATACAACGCTCGTCGTGTATATACGCTACAAACCGCGCTCGGTATCGAGCGTATTTCCGGCATTGCTGGGCGCCGAAACGGCGGCTGCGGCACTCGTGGTGTTCTTTACGTCAATCGTGATCATCACGTCGCCGCCATCAACCATGCCGACGCCGAACGTATTGCAGACTGATTCAAACGGAGTGCATCTCGAGCTATCACGGTATCGGTTCGAGGACGACAAAGCGCTGCTCCGCATCACAGGTTCTTATAGCGTGCCGACCGTCATTATCGGCGATCGTGACGGTGGGCTATTAGTTAAAACGGAGCAGCGGTTTAAGGGCGGCTTTGTATTCCCGAGCGGCCTTATATCAAAACCGGAAAGTATCTCGGTGATCGTTCCGCAAGAAAATGCATACAGTGCGGATGTGACATTTGCGGTCAAGCCGCAGGATTTTGCGATCACGGACGTGCATGGGCGGCGGTTCGATGTATTCACTGTAAGCATGATCGCGATCGCGATTGCGGGCGTGGTGCTGTCGATAGCACTTTCGTTCGCGGGCAGAATGTCCGTACCCGCCGGCATTCCTGACCGGCGTATGACGAGCATGATAGTCACCGGAGCAGCGGCTGCATGCGTGGGTGTTGCTGCGATCTGTGTCCTCGCATCCGACCTGATAGCAAATCGGTTCCAAGCAGCGTGCATCGCCGACGGCAATATGTGGCACATGATGCAACCGACAAAGGCCGGCGTGCCTGTCGCTGCCGGTTCAGAAGAAGGCTGTATGTGGGGAATGGGGCGGTATGCATATCAATTCGTCGACCGACGCGAGTATGAGTATCTCAGTACACTCGGCCCTGCAATCGTGACGCTGGAGACGGTGCCTGCGAAACTGCGTGCCGGTGTGCCGACAGATATGACGGTCGCGCTCAAAAATGCCGACGGGTCTCCGGCGACTCTCTTGATCGATATGGAGAAGTACATGCACGTCGTTATTGTGAGTGAAGATGAGTCGGTCTTCGCGCACATTCACCCCGACGACGAGCGTCCGCTTTCACCGACAGCAATCGACACGTCGACCTACACGGTCCGCTACGCATTCCCGAAAGCGGGGAAATACCTGGTGTCCGTCGATTACGCGCATGGCACACAGCTTGAATCAAAACAATTCGTCGTGAATGTTGACGGAGCGGTCAAGCAGAGAGCGTCGGCCGTTACCTATCCGTCTCCCGGGGTCTTTAGCGGGTACACCGTCTCCATGGACGCGTCCGCTGTATATAGCGGTGAAGTTTCAACACTTAAGTTTGTTGTTGAGAAAGACGGCAAGCCGGTCTCCGATATGCGGCCGTATCTGTCGGCTGTATCGCATATATCGGTCGTTAAGAACGATCTGACAGCGTTTGTTCACACACACGGTGAGATACACCCGCCCGGGCAACCGTATCCGCCTATCGTAGTGCGGGACGGAAAGATTATTCACTCAATGACCTCGATGACTGCGCCGGAGTCATTCGGACCGGCGTTTGAAGCTCACGTTCTGTTCCCGAGCTCGGGGCGATACACCGTATGGGCGCAGTTCAGTGCGGGCGGTCGCGTGATCCCTGCCGCCTTTACGATCGACGTCGAGTGAGCTGGAATGAGATGAATGCAACTCCGGCGAGGGCGGCAAGAAGAGCGCCGACTGCGCCTACGATCGAATACGGTGACCAGTACGATGATTTTCGGGCCTCGACTCTAAACGGAAGTGTACCGTTTTCAATCGTTGTGTCGCCGCGGACGTACCGCACATTGATCGAATACTGACCGGCCGAAGGAAGCGCTATCGAAAAGCCGGTCGGTCCGAACGATGCTTTTGCGATCCATCCGGAGAAGATCGTGTCACCCTCGGGCAATTCATTTTTCTGAACAATGCGTACCCAAACGCGTTCAAAGTCAACCGATTTGGTTCGGGCCGGATCTGTATAGAGCTTCAGATCGAACCGGCCCGATTCACCGGCATACACTACGTAGTCGCTGTAATCGACGTCAATGTAATAGGAGGTTGTCGTTGCGCTTAATGTGAGCCCGCTACCGTGCGCGTAGGCATTTCGCGGTGTGAATGCGAGAAAAATGCAGACGCCGACGAGTGCGGTAATGATCGCGAGAACGATCCCGATTTTCATATCAGATGCCGCTCGATATAGAGAATGTTGCTGTACAGGATGTCGCTCCGCCGTAGCCTGAAACGTTGAGTTTGATCGTTTGCGAATCACCCGCAATCGAAGACGCGAACAGAGAACCGCTCGGATACTGGTTGCCGAAGGGGAGTGCGATCGGATCCTTCACGGTTCCGTGTTCCCAGTTGATGGAATCCGCTCCCGTAGACGTCCAGGAAACCTTGATGGTGTCTTTTGCGTACACGTATGACGATTTATCGGTTGTTAGGGTGCATGTCGGGACAGGGTTGTTGATGACCACTCGCACGTCTCGACGGATTGATGATGCGGTAGATGTGCTGTTGTCACCGAGGCCCATACACTTGAGCGAGTAGGTCGTGGGGGAAGCGGTGATCTTGTAGGTCACGCTGCCGTTCACCCCGGCATCAGGGTTTACGACCTCATAGGTGCTGCCGTTCAGTTTTTCTACGGAGCAGATTCGCGCACCGGACGTAATCCAGTACATCGTTACCGGATCGTTTGTAAGGTCGACGGCGCGCGGCGCAAACGAGAATGTGGTGATCATCGGCACCGGTCCCGAGCCGAGTGTAACCGTGGTTGTGGCGCCGTCGGTGAATGTGACGAGCGGGTTTTGAGGCGGTACCGGCGTCGGTACGGGATTCGCGGACGATGTAGTTGTCGCCGCTGTTGGCGTGGTTGTCGCAGTTGTCGGTGCGGCGGTGCTGCCCGTATTGCACGCCGCGAGAGCAGTGCGTGTTTTGCTGCCGACGGAACCGTAGCCGGTTGTCGCCGCCGTGCCGGAACTCACGATCTTTCGGGAAGCCTGGAACCGCTGCACGGCCTTTTCCGTCGCCCGCCCGAAGTATCCGCTGGTCACACCCTCCGGATACAGAGTTTTGTCGGATGCGAGATAGGTTTGCAGCGCAGAAACATCGGCCCCTTTTGAATTATATGAAAGGGTGCGCGTGATGGTGGGGCATGTTACTGCGGCAGACGCGACGCCGGTCGTGAAGAATGAAACGATAATCGTGAGTATAAAAAAAGCCCGAAGTAGGTATGTGGCCATATGCCGAAATTATACCGTGAATCGTTTCGACAGCTGCGACTGTATTCCGGCAGAGACGGTGTCGTGTCGCTCGTTGCCGGAGCTGACTGATGACTTGCTATTGAGGAGTGTGCGGACGGTCTGTATTGATTTCTTATACACTTCTGCGACGCGGTGGGACTTCCGGTGCTCGGCATATCGCGAGATAGACTGCAGTTGCGCGAGAATTTGTTCGAGGACGGCGCGCTGAATCGGATGCTTGCCGAGCGCGTCGTATTCTTCTTCCATCCAGAGGTCCATGAGTTCGTGTACTGTCTCGCGACTCATTCCGATGATCACGCGGGGGACGCCCGTTTGTTCCTTGGGTGCATATTTGATTTTGCTCAGACGCCCGTTGTCGATGTCTGCCTGGAGGCGATCAAATTTCTTTTCGAGTGAGCGAGCGCCGAATGTGACGTCGACGGCAAGGCCAAGCGTGTGTGCCTCGGCGCGATTGGAATGCCACTCCGCGATCATGTCGGTGTGGTTGAACATGTCGTCGTAGTCGGTAGTTTTTTGTAACTTGACGTCTTCGCCGAGCCATCCGGATTCCTGACCCTCGGTGAGCATCATTGCCTCGAATATCTCGGCGAGCATGTAGGATTCTTTTTGTTCAGGGGTGCGTTCGGCTTCGTAGCGGGCACGTTGTTCGCGAGCCTGCGCGAGGTCTTTCTCCACCGTTTCCTTGCCGTAGGTCTTTATGTACGACTCCGCAGATACGCGATGTTGGGGATTGTTCAGGATCTTTACCGCGCGTTTATGTGCGGCGAGGAGTAATGCGTTGTCTTCGCGTTCGTGTGCATCCTGATTGAGTGCCTTTTGTGCCAGCAGTCCCTCGGGAATTGTGCGCTCTCCCGCACGACGATTGCGACCCATTTCAAAAGAAGTCATCAAAAAACTATAGCACTTGGTGCCAATCAAAAAACGCCCACAGGGCGTTTTTTGATGTTGTGCAGAGAGGGAGGGATTCGGTCAAGCGCTCGAAAAGTGCTCGTCAGAACTTTTCTCCGCCTGACCACGCTCGCGCATCCCCGTGTGCTCACGGGGCCCCAGCGCTAGCCTTCGAATCCTTCTCTCTCCATTGTGTCGCTCAATACAAAAGGCCACTCCCGTGGCCTTTTGTAT
>CAZWFX010000018.1:35680-37143 GCA_964633425.1 uncultured Candidatus Saccharibacteria bacterium | reverse complement strand
CGCGGCGTCCCTCGCGGCGGCCCACGCGGCGTCCCTCGCGGCGGCCAAATCACTATCCGAAGCCTCGCCCCGCAGCCACGCGCGCTTGACCTCGATCGCCCCCCAGCAGCGCGCGTCCTCGACTTGCGCAATCAGCAGCGCCGTCTCGGCAGAGCCGCACGCGAACTCGTGCAGCACGTTGGTGGCGTCGTACATCCACAGCACCGTGCGCTCTGTCGCTACCAGCTTGTCGTCGCCGTGCTTGATCTCGCCGCCGAGCTGCACGCGGCAGATGATCGGGCCGGGCGCGTATTGCAGGGCGTCCAACGCCCGCACGCTTGCATGCAGCCCGCGCTCGCATAGCACAACCGGCGGGTCGACGCGCAGTGTCTCGCCCACGATGACGGGCACGCGCGGCGCGTAGCGCGTCATCTTGTCGGCAGATACCCAATGCCAGGCTTCCATTACCGTCCTCCGGCGATGGCGTACAGCAGCGCGATTGCCGCGCAGAGCCACACTACGCAGCGCTCACCCACGAGGTACCAGTCGAGGCGGTCCATCACTGCGCGTCCCAGGTGGTGCTGCAGTCGTCGCAGACGCGGTAGGTGGTGTCGATGCCCGACACGGTGCCGCTACCCCATCCCGTGTGGCGCCCCTTGCAGTGCGGGCACTGCGCACGATGCGGGGCGGCAGCGGTAAGCAGCGCGTCCGCGAGCAGCGCGGCGTCCTTGGCGTGCCCCGCGGTGCCAGCAGCCTCGTACTCGCGCGCCTTGCGCTGCAGGGTCGCGGCGTGGTGGTCGAAATGACGCACGATGGCGTCGCTTACCGCTTGCTCGGTCATCACAGTTCCCTCCGCATTTCGTTGTAGAACGTGCCGCCGTCGCGGTAGCTGTCCACGATCCATTCCGTGAACTCCTCGCGCAGCGGCTGCAGGACGGTCAGATCGCCGCGCAGGAGGGCGGCGGTGGTCGCGCGGTCGATGCGATCCCACACGAAATCGATCCACTCCGGCGAGCGAGTGTCGATGTGGCGGGCGGCGACGAATTCCGCCGCTTCTTGGATGGTGTTCTCGTCGTAGCGCGGGCCATCGAGGCTGACGCTGCCAACGGGTCGTTCCTCCGGATGCCTCGTGTCGTACATCACGCCGGCACCATCGCTTCGTCGAGCGACGCGCAGCGCGTCAACCCGTTGTGGGGGACGAAGCGGTAGAAGCGCGAGCCGGTCGCATCCGTCAGCGCGTACTGGTCCGGCAGCCAGTTACCCGGCGTCGCCACCTTGGCGAGCACGCGGAGCCGGAGGAAGCCGACTTTCACGAACTCACCGACCGACCAATCTTGCTTTGCCATCTGCTCACTCCTTCGCGCTGGGGGGGGCGCGTTGAAGTGAATATAGGCGGTCCTAAGTTATGTGTCAATAGGCAAACCTAATAAATATGGTGTGCCGACGAACGGTATGCACAAAAAAAGCCGCCCGAAGGCGGCTTG
>CAZWFX010000018.1:3110-35580 GCA_964633425.1 uncultured Candidatus Saccharibacteria bacterium | reverse complement strand
AATATGGTGTGCCGACGAACGGTATGCACAAAAAAAGCCGCCCGAAGGCGGCTTGGAAGGGGCCGGGGCGTTTACTGGCAGACCATGCCGCCGGCGATCTGGCGGCACGTCACGGCGGCCGGGGGCGGGGCGGGGCGCGCGGGCGGCGTCGCGAGGATCTGGTAGCCCTGCATCAGCGCGGCATCCCGCCGCGCCTGGTCAGCGCCAGCGCTCTGCATGTAGAGCTGCTGCGTGCATTGCGCGTGCGCTGGCGTCTCCGGTTGGAAGCCCATGTCGGCACACGCCCACTTCGCGCGATCGATCTGCGCGGCTTGGCGCTCCGCGCGCGTGGCGCAGCCGCCTAGCGCGACGACGGCCGCAGCCAGCAGGAGCAGGGCCCTCACTGCGTTCCCTTGCCACCGGGCGGGGCGTCCGGGGCGGGCCGCAGGAACGGATCATCGGCCCCGGGCTTCCCGGAGTTGCGTCGGAACAGGCGAATTAGGTTCTCCACCTGCGCGCGCTCTTCCTCGGTGATCTGCCGCATCGACTCCACGACAGCCTGCTCGCGCGCCGTGCGCTCGAACTCCGAAAGCAGGATGGGACCCTTGTTCTTCATGATGTATTCGGGGTTGATCCCCGCCTCCCTCATCGCCATCAAGGTGTCGGCCCTGGGCCGTTTGCTGATCCCGTTCTCAAGCTGCCACAGCGTCGGCAGCTTGATACCCAAGAGCTTAGCGAATTCGGCCGGGGACAGGCCCTTCGCTTTACGTGCGGCGACGATACGGGCGCCGATGGTCTGTGTAGGCATGCCTATGAGCCTGCCCGACCAGCGGTGAGGGATGCCTATTGACGGGGAATTAGGATTGCCTATAATCCCCGCATGCTCACCAAGGACGCAGTCGCTCATTTCGGCAGCCAAGCGGCGCTGGCCCGGGCGCTTGGAATCACGCAGCCCTCGGTAGCGGGGTGGGGCGACGTGGTGCCCCTCGGGCGGCAGTACCAGCTCGAGGTGCTCACCGAGGGCGCTCTGCGCGCCGCCCGCCCCGCCGCTCCCACGCCGGAGGCGGCATGAAGCCCTCCGAGATGCGCGCAGAGATCGAGCGGCTACAGCGGCTGGTGAACCGCAAGCAAGCCACGATCAACCGGCTCACGGACAGCCGTAACAAGTGGCGAGACCTCGCGCAGCTCCGCTGGTGGCTGCTGTACGGCCAAGACAAAGCGGTCGCACTGGAACAACTGGGCTGACCCACCATGCCCACGACCTTCTCCCTCCGCGGCGGACCTTCCTCCCCCGCCGCGGCTTTCCCCGGCGCGCTCGTGATGGTGCGCGCCGGGGCTTCCTTCTTCGAGTGACCAATGACCGATGACTCCAAGCGGACGAACAACGTCTGCGTGAAGGTGACCGATCGCGTGCTGATCGACATGGGGCGCGTGTGTGCGGTGGATGACATTTCGCAGAGCGAGTACCTGAATCGCTTGATCCGTCGGGATCTGTATGGCCGAAGCATGCACGTGGATTCTCTGGCCGAAAGGATTACCTCCGCCGAGAACGTCGGCTAAAGATTACCTGGCGCAATTTCAAAGAGTTGCCATGAGCCACGCAGCAATCGCACCCCTTCACCGTCAGGAGATGAACGAGATCGCCGCCATTCTGGATAGCGCGCTCAATCCTCGTGGGGTGACCAAGACCGGGTTCGTGCTGCTCGTCTTCGACTTCGAGCCGGGCAGTCGCATGAACTACATCAGCAACGCGGAGCGCGCCGACATGATCGTTGCGCTCCGCGAGCTTGTCGCCAACTTCGAGGGCCGAATGATGCCCGACGCGAAAGGACAGTGATGGAGAACCAGCATCGCCAGATCAAGGGCTATCGGGAACTCAGCGCCGAGGAGATCGCGCTGATGAACGAGATCAAGAGCAAGGGCGCGGAACTCGGCGAACTCGTTGCCAAGCTGCGCGCGACGGAAGGCCTCGACCAGCGTTGGATCAGCATCGGCGCGACCGACTTTCAGACCGGCCTCATGGCCCTCACCCGCGGCGTTGCGCAGCCGACGTTCTTCTAGGGGCCGTCATGGAAGACTTCAAGTACGGACAACAGAAGATGCGCGAACTCCTCGGCGACTACGAGGTCGTGGGCGAGAGGCCCGAGCCTGAGAAGCGTGACTACCGCGACTTCGAGAACCGCGCCGCGCGCCGCGCCCGTGAGCAGCGCGAGAAGCACGCGGTCAAGAGTGTGCGCAAGGTCCGCGCCTAGTCCGCCTCATCGCCGATGCTGGAACGATGACCCGCGTGATCCGCTCCGAATCCGACCTGTCCCGCCTACTGGCGCGTCCGGGATACCGCGTCGCCTCGCAGGTGGGCGGCGAAGTCGTAGACACGGAACAGCCCAAATCTATGCACGTCGGCAAGGACGTGCATAGCAAGTACCGCAACGAGCGCACGGACGGCTACGCATCCAAGAAGGAAGCGCGCCGCGCGGCGGAACTGCGCGTCCTGCAGGTGCAGGGGCGCATCAGCAATCTGCGGGAGCAGGTCAAGTACCTGTTGATCCCCGCCGCGAAGGATGCGCACGGCAAGTGCATCGAGCGCGCCTGCCACTACGTGGCGGATTTCGTCTATGACGACGAGCGCGGCAATCCGGTGGTGGAGGACTGCAAGGGGTACCGCACGGACGCCTACGTGATCAAACGCAAGCTCATGTACCTGGTGCATGGGCACAAGATCAAGGAGACGTGATGCGTACCGCCGTCGCGTCCACCAGCCTCGACGCCTACCACGCGATGGGGCCGCGTCTCGGCCGCCAGCAGCGGGCGATCCTCGATTACATGGCCAAGCACTGCCACCGCGATTACACGCGCGCCGAACTGGCCGACGCCACGGGCCTGCGGCTGTCGTCCGTTTGCGGGCGTGCGGCGGAATTGCTCGCGCTGTACGTGCTGTCGGAAGGCCCGCGCCGTCCGTGTCGGTGTACGGGCATCAACGCGCATCCCCTTCGGCTCGCGCCGGCGCAAATGGATCTGCTGTGAATTACTACCAGCGCCACGTCGGCGACATCACGCGCGACACGTTCGGGCTGGCGCCCGCCGAGTTCGGCTGCTACGACCGCATGCTGGACTACTACTACCAGACCGAGAAGCCGCTGCCGCTCGATGTGTCAGAGATTCATCGCATCGTCGGCGCTAGGGGCACGAGTGACCGCAAGGCGGTCGCCTACGTGCTCGGGCGCTATTTCACAAGAGAGGCCGACGGCTGGCACCAGAAACGGTGCGATGCCGAACTCGCCGAGTACGCATCAAAGGCCGTCATCGCACGCGCGAATGGCCGACTTGGCGGCAGGCCAAAGAACCCAGAGAAAACCGACCGGGTTATTTCTGGGATACCCACAGGTAACCCAGACCTAACCCAGCCGAAAGCTAACCAAGAACCAGTAACCAAGAACCAAGAACCAGGGAAAAACAAAAGCACGCGCGTGCCGCGCGAGGTCGCTTCGCTCCCCCCTTGGTTGCCCCCCGAGGATTGGGCGCGATGGGCGCAACACCGCGGCAAGAAGCTAACCGCGGCTGCGGTGCCGTTGCAAATCCGCAAGCTCGATGGCCTGCGCGCCGAGGGTCATGACCCCGTGGCGCTGATCGACTTGGCGATTGAAAGCGGGTGGGCCACTTTCTGGCCGCCGAAGGACGCCCCGAGGGGGCGCCACGCATCGCTGACGGCTGTGGGCTCGCGTACTGCCGAGAACTTGCGCCGATTCGCTGACGACGAGGAAATGCCCAATGGAACGCACGGACCGTAAGCGCCTGTCCGCCTGCCTGCTCGCGGCCTCCGAGGTCTATGGCCGCGAGGTGTCCGAGGCCGTCGCCGGGGTCTGGTGGGGCGCGTTGAAAGCCTACGACATCGAGGCCATCGAGACGGCCTTTCAGCGCCACATGACCAACCCCGACAGCGGGCAGTTCATGCCCAAGCCGGCGGACATCGTGCGCATGCTCGCGGGTACGACGCAGGATGCGGCGCTCGTGGCATGGGCCAAGGTCGATAGGGCCGTGCGCACGGTCGGCACCTACGCATCCGTGACCTTCGACGACCCGCTCACGATGCGCGTGCTGCAGGACATGGGCGGATGGATCGCGCTCGGCACGAAGGACAGCGACGAATGGCCGTTCGTGGGCAATGAATTCGTCAAGCGGTACCAAGGCTATCGCCTGCGCGGCGAGACCCCCGACTACCCCAGACGCCTCGCGGGAATCAGCGAGGCGGACGCGGCGCGCCGTGGCTTGCGGGCGAGGGAGGCGGTGCTTATCGGAGACCCGGCGCGGGCTCGGGCTGTGGCCGAAGGCGGGAACGATCGGCCCGCGTTGGGCGTGCAGCGCGTGCCCTGCATCGTGCCGAAACTGGTGGAGGTGAAATGAGCCCCAACGGCATGGCAGAGCGTGCATGGCGGGCGCTACGCAAGTCCCCCAAGGGCATGACCGCGCGTCAGGTGGCCGAGCGTATGGACGTACCCATCATGATGGCGAGCAATGCCCTGCAGCGCCTGGCGCGCCGTGGCGATGCCGTGTACAGCGGCAATGGCAAATGGGGCCGGTGGCGCGCGATCACGACCGAGTTTGTGATCCGACTCGGAGAGCACCCGAAAAGTCTGGCGAACCTTCGCGCCAATCAAGCCGAGTGGCGGAAATTTCTGCGCATGGCGCAGCTCGCGCGCGGCGCGGACGAAACGCGCGCGGTGCCCCTGCGTCCACCCATGGTGCGCGATCCGTGGGCCGCTGCGATCTTCGGGGATGGGCGATGACCCCGGCCGAGCGTGCCGCCGCGATTGCCGCACGAGCCCGCGCCACTGAGGCGCAGGCAACCGGCCGTCGCCTAGCAGCGGCCGAGGAAAACCGCCGCCGCTATCCCGAGTTCGCTGCCTTCGTGGACCGGCTGCGGGCGGCGTTTGGCGCCGTGCGGGTGACGCGGTTCGAGGCGAAATGAAGCGCCCCCACGATCTATGCCGACCCCGAGCGACGCTAAGCGCGAGGCCAACGTTCCGTACTTCGTGGCGCGCGATCCGTGGGCCGGCAATCTTTGGAGACCTTTGGCGTACTACGTCAAGACCGGGGAGAGGCCGTGATTTTTGCCCGCCGCAGAACTTGTCGTAGCCACGCCACCCCCCCGAGCGCGTCGTACTTGGCGCGGTCCGCCTTCGTCAGGCGAAGGTGGACTCGCGCTGTGGCTGCTTCACCGGATTTCGGCGGACGGCCCCGGCGCTTGGGGGGGTCGGTGTTAGGCGGCATCGTGTTCGAGCGTCGGGATGCCGTAGGCGTCCGGGCCATCGGGGGTGGCGATATGGCCGACGTCGTAGCCCTCGTTCTTCGGGGCTACCGTGTAGCCGGCATTCTTCACCATCGCCAGCGCTTCGGCGTAGGTGGCGACCCGGCCAAGCGCCTCACCGTACTCCATATGGCCTTCGACGTCGAAGGCGACGACCCGCACTTCGCGGATCGTGCCGTTGTCCAGGTAGCTTTGGTTGTTGCTCATGGTCTGCTCCTTCTGATGGGTTGGGATCGGCGATCCCATGATTATTAATGTACGCCAGTAATCGGGCGGAGTCAAGGATTGTGTGCGCCAAAAACATACCGTTCGTCGGCTCATGAAACGCCCCCGCGACCTCGCCGCACGTAATCCCATCGCGGGCGAAACAATCGCCTGCATGGGCAAAAAGCGCTTTGGGACGTGGGCGGATGCGGTATCGGTGGCTACACGCAAGCAGGACCGGATACGCAAGGACCGCGACCTACGGCAGCCCTACCGCTGCCGCCACTGTGGGGGCTATCACCTTGGCCATATCGACCGGCACGACACCATGCGCCAGCGGCGACCGAGGGTGAGCGAATGAGGACCATCGAACAGCGCCTGGACAACTGGCGGCGATGCTTCCGCTTGCGCCGGCAGGCCCACGAGACGCCCTCGAAAGAGGGCGAGTACCGCAGCCCCCAGCGGGGCCACTGGACGGCCCCCGGAGCGCCACCCATGCCCGGCAGCGAGCCCGACTACGCGGACGCGCGGATCGTGGACGCCGCGGTATCGGCCCTGCCCCTGAAATACAACGTCGTGCTGCGCGCCCACTACTGCGGCGGCGGGCGCCCGGAACGCATGCTCGGCCTCGCGCGGCAAATGGGCTTTGCACACCCCACGATGGCCGACGTAGACGCCATGGTGGCGATGGGCCGCGCCATGCTCGCCAAGCAGCTGGAACTGCCCGCCGTGGTGCGAAAGGAACGGGCTGAGCGGATGGTGAAGAAAATGCTTGCGTTGCCGGCGGATGACATGGCATGATCGGGGCCAATTCGATGATCCGGCTTGCGCCGCAGCGCATCCCAGCAGGGAGGCGCGTGCGCCAGCCGAGCGGCCCCGAGTGCTCACGCGCCGGGGCTTTTCGCATTTCTGGAGCCGCTATGACGTCCGTGCAGACCAAGGAAGAAGCGATCGCCGCGCTGGACCAAGCGATGCAGGAAAAGCCGGTGCTGGGGGCCATCCTCGCGCCCGTGCGCGCGTACCTGAGCGAGCCGGCTAAACCCGCCGCGCCCGTTACCGTTCCCGCGAAGGGACGGAAGGGAGGGTAAGTTGGCAGCACGGTTGAGAGCGAAGCACCAAGACGAGATACGAGAGAAGATCCGCGCGAGTCAGCTTGTCAATCGGTTGGAAAATCATGTGCTTGGGGAAGTGGAGATGAAGCCTACCCAAGTAACCGCGGCACTGGGCCTACTCAAGAAGTGCGTGCCCGACATGACCGAGAACAAGACCGACCTCGACGTCGGCGGCAATCTCCTCTCTATCCTATCCTCGCTTGGACGCGCAGGAAGCAGCAAAGCAGACGATCCTCCGGTGGCGTGAGGGCGGCCCCGCCCTGTTCGCGGAGGAGGCGCTAGGCGCGAAGCCTACAGAGCAGCAGTGGGACGCCAGTCGCAAGCTGGTGGCGACGCGGCGAGTCAGCATCAGGTCCGGTCACGGCACCGGGAAGTCGGCGTTCATGGCGTGGACCATCCTGTGGTTCATGTGCTGCTATCTGCCGTGCAAGGTGCCGGCGACAGCGCCGACAGCGCACCAGCTTGAGGATGTGCTTTGGGCTGAGCTTGCGATGTGGTTCCGCAAGATGCCGGCCGAGATGCGCAACGAGTTCGAGTGGTCGGCCGAGCGGTTCTGTATGAAGGCGGCCCCGAACGAGAGTTTTGCGGTGGCGCGGACCTCTCGGCCGGAGCGCCCGGAAGCCCTGCAGGGGTTTCACGCGGAACATTTGCTGTTCGTGATCGACGAGGCGTCGGGCATCCCCGAGCAGGTGTTCCAGGTCGCGGAAGGCGCGCTATCCACGGAAGGGTCGTTTGTAGTGATGGCGGCGAACCCGACGCGGATGGAAGGCTACTTCTTCGACTCGCACCACAAGATGCGGGATCGTTGGTCAGCCTTGCATTGGAACGGGCAAGAATCGCCGCTGGTGTCACGCGAGTACATCGCGGACATGGCGGCCAAGTATGGCGAGCACAGCGCCATCTACCGCATCCGGGTGCGGGGCGACTTTGCAGGGAACCCGGATGGCGTCATTCCGCTGGACATCATCGAGTCCGCAGTAAACCGCGACATCAAGCCCTATGGTCCGATTCGCTGGGGCTTGGATGTGGCGCGCTTCGGCGAGGACCGAACGGCCCTTGCGAAGCGCCAGGCGAACAAGCTCCTAAGTCCGGTCAAGTGGTGGACGGGCAAGGACACGATGCAGGTAGCGGGGTTGGTGAAGGTCGAATACGACGGCACGCCGGCACCGTTTAAGCCCGAGGCGATCTGTATTGATGTGATCGGGATCGGGGCTGGGGTTGTGGACCGTTGCAAAGAGCTTGGGCTGCCTGTGTTGGGAGTCAACGTGGCCGAGTCGCCGAGCGTCGAGGATCGCTACGAGCGGTTGCGAGACGAATTGTGGTTCAAGGCCCGCGAGTGGTTCCAGGGGCGTGATGTAACGATGGTCGAGGATGACTCCTTGGTAGCCGAGCTCACGCTGCCGACGTACCAAATCCGCAGTAGCGGAAAGATCAAGGTAGAGGGCAAGGACGAATTGAAAAAGCGTGGCGTAACGAGCCCTGATCTGGCCGACGCCTTCTGTTTGACGTTCGCACAGGGGCAATCATTGATGACGAAGTGGAAGCCGCTGCGCTACGACAACCGAGGCATCTACTGACATGGCATTGCAGATGAGCGAAGCCTCTTTGGTTGCGCTCATTGAGACGATGGAAGCGGACTGCTATGGCGAAAGCGACGGTGAGCTTTCGCGCGAGCGGTCCGAGGCGCTGGACCGCTATAACGGCGCGCTGTTGGGCAATGAGGTAGAGGGGCGCTCGGCCGCTATCTCTACGGACTTGCGCGATACGGTAGAGGCGGTGGTGCCGCAGTTGCTGCGCATCTTCCTGTCGGGTGATGACGTGGTGCGGTTCGACCCCCGCGGCCCCGAGGATGACGCGGCCGCCCAGCGTGAATCGGACTACTGCAATTTTGTGATGACGCAGCGCAATCCCGCGTTCCAGATTTTCTCGACCTGGTTCCGCGACGCTCTGCTGCAGAAAAATGGGTACGTTAAGGCGTGGTGGGAGACGCGCTCGGATGTGGTGGTGGAGCGCTACTACGACCTATCGGACGATGCCTTGGCGGTGCTCATGGCGGACCCGTGCGTGCAGGTGGCGGGGCATTCGGCCAAGCCCGATCCGTACCTAAACGTACCAGCTGCGCAGGCGATGCAGATGGGGCAACCGCCGGCCATGTTGCACGACGTGGAGGTGCGCCGGGTCCATCAGAAGGGCTACGTCCGTGTAGACAATGTGCCAGGCGAAGAATTGCTGGTGCATAGCTCGCACCGCGATGTCGGTCTTCAGGATTGCATTTTCGTGGCCCACCGGACGAGCAAGACGCTATCCGAAGTGCGGCAGATGGGGATCGACTGCCCGGACGATTGGGCGGGCGAGGACTACGATCCGCGGTCGTCGGAGGAAGTGCAGTCGCGGGATCGGTTCGAGGAAGTCGGGCAATCGTCGGAGTCGGTCGATCCGGCTACGCGGCGCGTGACGTACAAGGAAATCTACGCGCGCATTGACGAGGATGGCGACGGCATTGCCGAGCTACGGCGTATCTGCATGGTCAATCGCCATGTGGTGATAGACGAGGAGGCGGACCTTATCCCGTTCGCGGTTGTCACTCCGGTGATCCAACCGCATCGGCATATCGGGTATGGGTATTACGACTTCCTCAAGGAAATCGAGCTAGCGCATACGGCGCTGCTGCGCATTTTCTTCGACAACAACTACCTGAGCGTGAATGGGCGTTATGCCATTTCGGATCGGGTGAACGTCGATGACCTGTTGGTAAGTCGTCCCGGTGGGCTGGTGCGGGTGCAGGGGTCGGTTGGTGACGCGATCATGCCGCTTACGCATCCGTCTACCGGCGAATCGGCGCTGGCGGCCATGACGTACCTCGATCAGTGGAAGAAGCAGGCCACTGGCGTGGTGCTGGATGCGCAGGTGCTGTCGGCAGACGTGCTGAACAAGAGCACGGCGACGGGCATTAGCCAGGCCATCAGCGTGTGGCAGACACGTATCGAGGCGGTGGCGCGGTGCTTTGCTGAGACTGGCGTTAAGGACTTGTTCCGCATCATCCATGCGCTGACGCTGAAGCACGCCGACGCAGAGGAACGGGTGCGCATCGATCAGACGTGGCAGACCGTGGACCCGCGCGAGTGGGTGCGGCGGACTGACATGACGGTATCGGTTGGGCTGGGCACGGGAAGCCGTGAGATGAAGGTGCAATTCCTCAACCAAGCGCTAATGCAGCAGGGCCAGGCGTTGGCGTCTGGTCTGCCGATCGTGCAGCCGCAGAACATGTACGAGACGGCGAAAGAGCTGTGGAAGGAAATGGGCTACCGGGACACGTCACGGTTCCTGACTGACCCCGCCCAAGCGCCGCCGAAGGAGCCGCCGCCGCCTGATCCCGCGATTCAGGTGGCGCAGATCAGGGAGCAGGGGGCCAAGGAGCGGGAGCAGATGAAACTCGGCCAACAGGCGCAAGCAGAGGCCGCGAAGGCGGCGGCGCAGCGGGAGATTGAAGCGGCCCAAGCGCAGGCGGACATCGTGACCGAGCGCACGAAGGCGCTGATCAAACAGCAGTCGGACGAGCATCGGTTGGCGATGGAGATGCAGGCCAAGCAGTTCGAGGCGCGGCTGGAGCAGCAGACGGCGATTCTGTTGGAGCAGATCAGGGCGAGTGCGCATGTTCACGCGGCGGCGATGACCCATGAACGACCGCCAGCAAGCTGAGTCGGGCCAGCGGGTCCATACGTTTCTGACGAGCCCCGAGTGGGAGCAGGCGTGGGATACGTTCCGCGACGTGATCTTGGCGGCGATGCAAGATCCCAAGTTCTCGATCGAGGACGTGCAGCACCATCGACGGTTGCTGTGGGCGGCGACGCAGGCGAAGCAGAATCTTGAGGCGATGGTGAACGACGGCAAAGTTGCCGCGGCCACGATTGCCCTGCAGCACGAGGATGAGCGGCGAGCGCGGATCAGGCGCGTCGTCGGGTAGAGGGATTCCCGCCTAGAGCGGGTCACGGTTTGCCAACGTCGTGAGGACGTAGGGAACCACATACGCAGGAGGCCATATGGCCGAAGTAGCGACTACTCCGCAGGATGTCGCCCCGTCGCCCTCTCTGGACGACAAGATCGCAGCCAAGCTGGGATTCGAACCCGAAGCGAAGTCGGATGAGCCCTCGGATACGCCGGAAGCGGCAACCGTAGAGGGTGAAGACGGCGAGACGCTGGCACTCGAACCCGAACAAGAAGCCGAGCCGCAAGGCGATGAAGTAGAGCTGACCCATAACGGGCAACAGGTTCGCGTCTCGAAAGAGCAAGCGAAGAACCTGGCGCAGATGGGCTATGACTACAACGTCAAGATGCAGTCGGTCAATGCCGATAAGGCAAGCATTCAGCGTGCCGCCCAAGCGCTCCAAGCGCAGGCGCACGTACAAGCGCAGTTGCTGGACCATGCTGCGGTGGTCAGGTCATACGACATGCAACTGGCCCAGTATCAGGGCATCAACTGGGCGCAACTGGCGCAAGCGGACCCCATCGGGGCTTCGCAACTCAAGATTCAGTACGACGCTCTTGCCGAGCAGCGCAATGGCGCGTTTGCGCAGATGTCGCAAGCGTTCCAACAGCACCAGCATGCGGCTGGCCATGTGTCTGCCGAAGTGCGGGCACTGGAAACGCAAAAGCTGCAAGAGCGGGTGCCGCAATGGAAGGACCACGCGAGGTATGCGAAGGAGGCGCCG
Organism: uncultured Candidatus Saccharibacteria bacterium; assembly: GCA_964633425.1. Taxonomy (GTDB): domain Bacteria; phylum Patescibacteriota; class Minisyncoccia; order Phycocordibacterales; family UBA2100; genus UBA10103. The sequence continues at coordinate 24,271 of CAZWFX010000018.1, read as the reverse complement.
GAGATGCACTCCGCGCTGATCCAGCAATACGGTTACGCCCCCGAAGAACTGGCCGGATCGCCGGTTCTGGAAGATCACCGGGCCATTGCCATCCTGCGGGATGCGTGGCTCTACCGCAAAGCGGTTGCGGCGGGCAAGACCAAGAGCCTTGCGAAAGTGCCGGGTGTCGCACGACCTGGGGCCGCGCAGCGGTCTGGCATCGACACCACGGGAATCCTGCAGAAGCAACTCAAGCAGTCCACGGACGTCGGCAAGAAGAAAGCCGCGTTCGACGGCCTCTTGGCCAAAAAACTGTTTGGGTAACTAACGGCGTGATGCCGTAAGGGAAAGCGAACCATGGCAATCGTCACTGGCAGCACGATCACGTATGGCGTTGGCTCGGCCGGCGGCAATCGTGAAGACCTGGAAGATGTGATTTGGGAACTGGACCCGCTGGAGACGTTCTGTCAGTCCACGTTTGACCGTGTGGATGGGCAGGCGACGTACCACGAGTGGGAACTGGATTCCCTGGTGGCCCCGGCCACGAATCGTCAGATCGAAGGCGATTCGGAGTCGTACACCTCGATCACGTCCCCGTCCCGTGCCGGCAACTACATGCAGATTCTGTACAAGCAGTTTCTGGTGTCGGGCACGCAGGAAGTGGTAGCGAAGGCTGGCCGCAAGTCGGAAATCATGCGGCAGACGAAGAAGCAGATGAAGGAACTGAAGAACGACTTTGAGTACGCGATTGTGCGTAATCAGGCGTCTTCGTCGGGCGGCTCGGCAACGGCCCGGTCGATGGGCTCGATCGAGTCGTGGATCCCGACGACGGACAACTCGGGCAACGGTGTGCGCGCGACGACTTCGGCGGCGGCCTCTACGGCGGCGTTTGGCGCGGGTGTGGTGTCGGCGCCGACCGATGGCACAACCACGGGCGCGCTGACGGAGGCGAAGTTCCGCGAGATGTTGCAGCTCGCGTGGATGGACGGTGGCAAGAATAACACCATCTTGGTGGAGCCGACGCAGAAGACGGCCATTTCGGCGTTCTCTGGCATCGCCACGAAGACCACGCAGATCCCGAACCAGAAGGTGCGGGCGGTGATTCAGGCATCGGCTGAGTTCTACGTGTCCGAGTACGGCGTGCATGAAATCGTGATGCACCGGTATGTACGCGCGAGCGTGGTGCTCGCCATCGACCCCGAGTATTGGGCGCTGGCGTTCCTGCGCAAGCCGTTCATGGAGAAGATGGCGAAGACCTCCGACGGCGAGAAGGTGGCGCTGCGGATGGAAGCCACGCTGGTGAGCCGCAACCACAACGCGAACGGCAAGGTTGTTGCCTGCGCGTAATGCAGGCGGGGCGGGAGCAATCTCGCCCCGTTTTCCATGAGCAACACGTGGGTCGAGTACAACCCTGACACGGGGATGACGGAGCACAACCGGGCGGATGAGCTTACCGGGGTGGTGCATGTCACTAAGGTGCAGGACGTGGAACCTTTGCTGGATCGCAACAAGGAGGTTGCGAACACGGGGGCGACAAACGAGGGGATCAAGAAGGGCCTATGGCACTACATGAGCATCCCGCCGGCGGTGCAGTACGAACTGTTGGTGAAGTACGGCGTGAACGTCCACAAGAAAGAGCATTGGCCAAAACTGTTTTCATTGGTCAACGAGCACTATCCGTACCTCAAGACGACGCACAAGCACCACGGGATGAAGGGCCAAGGCAAGGTCTACGGACCGCCCAGAGGCTCGCTGAAGCTGGCGAGCTAGATCAGGCGTGGGCGCTCGTCGATCGGTATCTGTCGTATGAGAGCCCGGACGATCCAGCGGCGTTGACGGTTGCAACGCAAATCTGGTTCAAGCAGCGCAAGATCACAGTCGCGCATGTGTTTGCGCAACGAGCGGTCGAGGTGGACCCGCAGAACGCCTATGCGTGGTCGAATCTCGGCATGCTGGAAGAACAGTTGTACCGCTTCGATAAGGCGGAAGCCGCGTTCAAGCGTGGGTTGTCGGTAGCTAAGTCGGACGACGCCAAGGGGAACCTGTATCTCAATTGGGCGTCGGCCCTAGTGAACAAGGGCGATTGGGAAGCTGCGGAACCGATTGCCAGGCAAGCTTACCGCCGCCGGCCGGAGAGCCAGAAGACGCGGGCCAATCTCGGCATGGTGTGTTTGGCCCGTGGTGAATGGGCCGAAGGCTGGCCCTTGTACGACGCGATCATCGGTTTCGACAACTCGCGGCGAAAGGTTCAGTACAGGGGCGAGCCGGTGTGGGATGGCTCGCCAGGTAAGCGCATCGTGATCTATGGCGAGCAGGGGCTAGGCGATGAGGTGTGCTTCGCCTCGATGATCCCGGATGCGTTGGAGCGGTCGCGGTCGGTGGTGATCGACTGCACGGACAAGCTCGCGGGGCTGTTTCGGCGCTCGTTCCCGAAGGCGACCGTGTACGGGACGCGCTGGGAAACGGGGCTGGGCTGGGACAAGCAGGACGCCGAGATAGACGCCAGTGTGAGCATGGGCGGGCTCGGCCGGTGGTTCCGCAATGATGCGGCGTCGTTCCCCCGCACGCCGTACCTTGAGGCTGACCCCGAGCGGCGGGCGATGTGGCGCGCGTTGTTCGATCGACAGCGCAAGCCGGTGATCGGTATCGCGTGGACCGGCGGTGTCCCGTGGACCGGGGACCGGTACCGCAAGTGGACGCTGGATGATCTCCTGCCGGTGTTTCGATCGGTGGATGCGGTATGGGTGAGCCTTCAGTACAAGGATGCCGGGAAGGAAATTGCGGCGTTCAGGGCGCGGCATCCGGACATTGACTTGCGGCAGTACGCCTATGCGACGCTGACGCAGGACTACGACGATACAGCGGCGTTGGTGGCCGAATGTGATCTGGTGTTCTCGATGCAGACCGGGGTGATTCACCTTGCGGGGGCGTTGGGTAAGGACTGCTGGTGCTTCGTGAACAGCCATCCGGGATGGCGTTATGGGGCGTCGGGTGACTCGATGCCGTGGTATCGGTCGGTGAGGTTGTACCGGCAGGACGGTGATGTATGGCCGCTGGTGAAGGCGGCTGAGGACTTGCGTGCGCGTTTTCGTCGGGTTTGACCCCCGCGAGGCCGTTGCCTATCACGCCTGCGTGCAGTCGATCATCGAGACCGCGCGCGACCCGCTGGCCTTGCAATTCACGCCGGTGACGGGGCCGCTGCGGGACGGCTCCAATGCGTTCATCTACGCACGGTTTCTGGTGCCGCACCTGTGTGGCTTCAGTGGCTTCGCCGTGTTCCTCGATGGTGACATGGTGGTGCGAGCGCCGATCGAAGACCTGTTCGCGCAGCAACGCTGGGGCGTAGGAGCGCTGGTGGTCAAGCACGACTATCTGACGAAGCACCCGGTGAAGTACCTCGGGAACAAGAACGAGGACTACCCGCGCAAGAACTGGTCGAGCGTGATCCTGTGGAACTGCGGGTACTTCCCGAATCGCATCCTGACGCCGGAGTACGTGGCGCAGCAGCCGGGATCGCATCTACACCGCTTCGGCTGGCTGAAGGACGAGCAGATCGGAGCCTTGCCGGATGAGTGGAACCGGTTGGTGCTGGAACAGGACGTGATGGATGCAGACAAGATTCTGCACTACACCATCGGTACGCCGTGTTTCTCCGAATACGCGACCTGTGACCGCGCGGACGAATGGCACGCAGTCCACAAGAGGATGAACGCCCCGTGCTGATTCTGACCGATGACCAGCGGCGCGAGCGGCTGATTTCCGACGAGTACCGCCGGCAGCAGGTGGAACTCCACGAGGACGAGAACTACGGCGTTGCGTCTACCCACTTTGCATCTTTGGTGGCGAAGGTGGTGAATCAGTACGGCGTAGATGAGATGTTGGACTACGGCGCGGGGAAGGGACGGTTGGCGCAGACGTTGATCCGGGATCGGCTCATTGATCATCCGATGCGCATTCAGCACTACGAGCCCGCCGTGGTGGAGTGGGCGGACATGCCGGAGCCATGCGAGATGGTGGCTTGCCTGGACGTGCTGGAGCACATCGAGCCAGCGCTGCTGGACAACGTGCTGGATGATCTGCAGCGCGTCACCAAGAGTATTGGCCTGTTCACGGTGTCCACAGTGGAAGCGATGAAGGTGCTGCCGGACGGGCGCAATGCTCACTTGATTGTCGAGCCGGCCTCGTGGTGGTTGCCGAAGATTCTTGAGCGGTGGGACTTGCACGTTTTCCAGAAGACGCAGGACGGGTTCATGGTGTTGGTGATGGCCAACGAGATTGAGAGGCAGTAGATGGCGCGATCAACGGTAACGGCGAACAACTATTCCCGGTCGGCGGCGATCACGCCATCGGATACGGTGTCCTTGGCGGCGGCCTGTGACGCGATCTTGGTCGCGGCGGCGGGGAACATCTCGGCGGTTGACGTGGCCGGCGGGTCGATTGCGATCACGTCGGCACCCGTGGGCATTCTTCCGTTGAACCTGTCGCGGGTGAACGCGACGGGGACGACGGCGACGGTGTACGCGCTGTACTTCGTCTAAATGGCCATCACGACCGGCGCCGAGCTTGCTACGGCTGCTGCTAACTGGCTGGCGCGGGCGGACCTTACGTCGCGTATTCCTGAGTTTGTCGCGCTGGCGGAAGCGAAGCTGAATCGGAGCCTGCGGACCCGTGACATGGAGACGAAGAACGCGACGTTTTCCATCACGGGTGAATATGTCGCTGTACCGGCGGGGTTTCTGGAAACCAAGTCGTTCTATCTGAACACGAACCCGAAGAAGTCGCTTTCGTACCTACCTGACGATGCGCAGACGGATGCGTATGGCGCGGGCACAGGAACGCCGCGATTCTTCTGCGTGGTTGGCGGTAACTTTCGCTTTGCCAAGGTGCCGGATGCTACGTACTCATCGACGCTGACCTACTACACGGCGTTGACTTCGGTGAGTGCGGGCGGATCAGCGGTCAATTGGCTGTTGACGAGCCATCCCGATGTGTACCTGTACGGGACGCTTTTGGAGGCCGCGCCGTACCTGCAAGACCCTGCGACGGCGAGCCAGTGGGCGAGCGCGTTTCAGGCCGTGATGGAGAATTTGCGCAGTGCAGATGCGCGTAGCCGTTGGGGCAATGGCATGGCTGTGAGGGCTGGCTAGTGCCGTTGGTCTATCGGCTGCACTACGCACCGGACATTGATCAAAACTGGGCGGTTAACCCAGGCGTATGTGGTGTTATGTCTGGGATGGCGGTAGACCGGAAAGGCAACCTATCAACCATTTGTCGGAACGGTGGGGGAGGATTTACCGTCACTGGGACCGATGCATTGCATGCTGAAATTTTCCAGCAAACGTCGGGAAGCGTTCGATTTCTCGTGTTCCGCAAACAAAGTATTGATGAGTATGACAGCGCCGGAACGCGCACCAATCGAGGGTCAGGATACAACGCTAGTACGGTAGACTGGGATGCTGTGGCATGGGGCAACCAGATCATTGCGTGCAACTATCTGGACGCCACACAGAGCAGCACCGGTGGCGCATTCTCCGGGCTCGGGGGCGGAGCCCCGAAGGCGAGATATGTTGCCGCGAACGTCAATTTCGTCATGTTCGCGGATGTGAATGACGGTGGGTCCAACGTTTACAGCGATATGGTGTGGTGGTCCGGGGTCCGCAATCCGAATACGTATACCCCGAGTCAGGCGACACAGGCCGGGGCGATTCGCTTGCTTGATGTGCCTGGGCCGATCACGCGGGTTGTAGCGTTCGGTGACAAATTCGTTGCGTTCAAGGATGGCGGCATATTCCTCGGGCAGTACGTAGGACCGCCCTATGTATTCTCGTGGAAATTGGTCAGCCTAATTGGTTGTTCGTTCCCAAAGTCAGTTGTTGAGGTTGGTGGGCGGCTGTTCTTTGCGCACAGAACTGGCGTGTTCATGTTCGACGGAACGTCTGTCGAAAATGTTGGGTATGGTGTATGGAGTTCGATCAAGGCGCGGTACTACGATGGTGGCGCATATAACCTCAGGGCATGTGTCGATGACGAGGACGGGACAGTTTGGATTCTTACGTCTAGTCAAAGCGCTGGCGCATGGCGGATGTACGCCCATCCGTTCAACGTAAACGCCAAGGCGTGGGCATTCTCCGACCATATCACGACATCGCAAACGATAGCGGGCGGCGGGGAAAGACCCGTACCTGTGATCGCTAGTAACGCTGAGCGCATCTCGTTTGACGCCGCAACAAACACCGACTTCGTAGGGTTCTTGTATCTGGACAATGGGGCGACCCCGCAGTTGACCAGAGTTTCATTGGCCACTGATGCTGATGGCGTTGGTAGTTTCACGACCGGATTTATCGGCAGCAATGATGGTCATGCGTCGCTTACCCGCATCTATCCGAGAATCATAAGCGGGCTTAGTGAGCCGGTGCAGACCGCGACTGTTTATACCTACAACAACGAGCGCAGCATTGCGGTAGGCGCGGAAAGTGTGGCTTCCTTCGTGTGGAACGATGTTAATGAAACTATTGATGGCACTGTGTCTGGCAGGTATATCAGAATCGCTATGACGTTTCCCTCCCAGAAGTATGTATTGCTGGCGGGGCTTGGGGTTGATGCGAAGGCGGCGGGGAAGCGATGACAGATTGGACTATGGCCGATTCCCAAGTGATGGAAAGGCGCATGGTTTCCACCATCATAGACACGCGCCCGGTATACATCCCCCGCGAGCAGATCATCCGCACGCCGAAGTGCGGCGGACGCGGGCAACTTGGCACCAGCAGTAGCACGCTCTACACCGCCCCATCGGATACCAGCCCCACAGGTTCGACGCAGGGGGCATTGCTGAAATCCATCGTCCTCTGCAATACCGACAGCAGTGCGCGGACGGTGACGCTCTACCTCGTGGAATCGGGCGGATCAGCGGCCGACAATCGAGCGATCTTCAAAGATTTGAGCATTGCCGCGAAAACAACGACGGTGCTCACCTTTCCGGACGATTGCTGCATGTTGGACAGCGGCGAGACGGTACGGGGCTTGGCGGATTCGGCCAGCGTGGTGACGTATCGCATCAACGTAGTTGAGGTTACGCATTGATCGAAACGTTCCCGCCGGGGTCGAGTCAGGACTACGGCAGCAACGTTGCGCCACCGCCGGCAGGAAGTAGCAGCGGGTCGTTCCCGAGTTGGTCGCAGGGGGTGCGGCAGGCGATTTCGATTGTCGGGGCGATCCCCCAGCAACTGGGCTTCGACTTTACCGCGATTGGCGGCGGGACGCTGACCGCACCGACCTCGACGAACTACTACACCAGCCAATACCGGCACCGGTTCACGGCGGCTACGGCGTTGGATCACGGGTTCAACTCGCGGGCCGCAGCTTTTTGGCGCGGCAATGCGACGGGTCGTGGCGGATTCACGTTCGAAGTGGTGTTCGGGCTGGAATCGGGGGCGTCAGCGGGCACGCGACTGCTTGCCGGCTTGGTGGGCACGGCAACGTCGATCACCCTATCTGCCGGCGACCCTTCGGCGCAGACCAATTGCATTTTCGTGGGCGCCGATGCGGCGGACACGAACCTGCAGTTGATGGTGAACGACGGCTCGGGGACGTGTACCAAGACCGACCTTGGCAGCAATTTCGCCAAAGTGCCGGGCACGTCAACGGTGGTCCGCGCGCGGTTCTCGTGCTCGGCCAACGGCTCGGCTATCGACTACTTCGTGGAGCGGCTGGATACGTCCGGGGTATCGGTGACAGGCTCGGCATCGAGCGACCTCCCGACCAATACCACGTTCATGGTGCATCAATTCGGCGTGTCCAAGAGCGGCACGGGATCATTTGTCGCGGCGTGGATCAGGTGCATGGGTCAGTGCTAGACCTGCGTAAGCGCTGGCCTGAGATACGGGTCGGGCTTGAGGAAGTGCAACGGAAGGCCCCGGATGATGGCTGGATACCGGAGGACGTGTACCACGCTCTGCGGTCGAATGCTGCGCATGTGGTGTTTCTGGACGGTGGATTTTTCATCTACCAGGTGCTGCCCGGTGACGATGGAGCGGGGCTGCTGTTCGTGTGGATCATCTACGGCGATTTGATCGCCAACAAGTCACAGATCGAGGAAGGCATAGAAAGCCTCGGTCGTTCACTGGGAGTCGCGCGCATTCGCTTCGGTAGCCCGCGGCGATGGGATGCGTTCGGCTGGGCGAAACTGATTGGATACGTGTACGAGGTGAAACTGTGAGCTTTGGCGGCGGCGGGGGCGGCAATCAGACCGTCACTCAGGAATTCAAGCCTCCTGAGTACACGAAATCGGGCTGGCAGGACTACATCAACGCGGGGAAGGTCATCTCGCAGACGCCGTATCAGCAGTCGGGCTTGGCAACGGTAGCGCCGATCAACGACTACCAGAACACGGCGATGCAGTTGATGTACAACCGCGCGTTGTATGGGGCGCCCGACCTCAACGCGGCCCGTGGCGCGGCGATGAATGCCTCGCAAGGCAACTACGCTAACCCGTGGGCGCAGAACGTGTCGGGGATCGCGTCGGGGCAAGCCTATAACCCAGCGATGGAGGGGTACTACAACCTCACGCAGAGCGGTGCGAATCCTTACGCTGAACAGATGAACGCCGCGTTGGGTGGTTACGCCAATTTGGCGCAGATCGGAGCCAACCCGTACACCAGTCCTGAGTATGTGAACGACCTGATTGCGCGGCAGGCTAACACGATGGCGCAAGGGTTTGCGGCTGGCACGGCGGCGCAGAACGACGCGGCGGCGGCAATGGCTGGGGCCTATGGGGGGACGGGGCACCAACAGAAGCAGACGGCGGACGCTTCGGCGTTGGCACAACAGATCGGCAACATGGCGTCGCAGACCTTGGCGCAGCAGCAGCAGTACGCCGGGAACATGTGGAATCAGGATTTCGCCAACACGATGTCTGCACTCGGCGGGTACTCGCAGCAGGCGCTGAACGCCGGGAACATGTGGAATCAGGATTTCGCTAACCAGATGGCCGCGCTGGGTGGCTACTCTCAAGCGTACATGGGGGACGTGGCGAACCAACTGCAGGCCAACGCGCAAGGCGGGGGCATGTGGAATTCGGACATCGGAAACATCTTGTCCGGTGCTGGTCTCGCCGGCTCGTTGAGTCAACAGGACTTCACTGCCTACCAAGGGTTGATGAACGCGGGCAACACTTGGAATTCGTATTACCAGCAATTGCTGGATGGTCTCAACAAGCAGTGGGACACGCAGAACCAGTACGACGCCAATATGAACGAGTATCTGGGTTCGGTGTTGGGTCGTGCATCGGGCTCGTGGGGCTCGACCGCATCGACGCAGCCTGGTCAATCGAACTTGGCGTCGCTCTTGGGTCTCGGTGCGACGGCGGCCGGCATCTATAAGTTGTTCTGATGAGCTGGCACAAAAAAGATTGGCTCAATTTCGCGGGGCTCTTGGGGCTCGGCGCTACCGGCTTCGGGCTTGCGGGCGTGGGGCCGCTGGCTGGAATGTTGGGGCCGTCAGCCTTGGGCACGGCAACGGGTGCGGCGGGGATGGGTGAGCTTGCCAGCGTGGGCGCGACGGGATCGACGATGCTGGGTGAGAGTTTGGGCCTGCCCGGTTTGCTGGGCGGTGCGGGCAAGGGCTTGGACGCGCTGGCGCGTGCGCATGGGTTGATGCAGTTGGCTGGTGGCGGCGGGCAAGGAGTGGCGACGATTCAAGCGCCCCGCGTGGGGCAGATGGCGCAGGGCAACGGGGCGGATTACTTGAAGCGAATTTACGGAGGCTTGTCATGAGCAGCGGACCAAGCGGGCGCGGTGGTGGGCAGACGCCGCCGATTCAGACGCAGTACGGCGGCGCGACTAAAATCGGCGGGCTGAATGGTTGGAATACCGCCGGAACGAACATGTATGCAGGCGGGAATCCGAATTTCAGCGAGACGATTCCACCGGCGACGAAGCAGCCGCCGATTCAGCCGCCGCCTGGAGGTTGGGGGGATTATGGCGGTGGAGCGGGGGCGACCACGACGCCGAGTTATTCCAATGTGAATAGCGGGATGGACGGAAGTTATTACACCGCCCCGACCAATACGGCGGGGCAGGGATCGCCGTTGACGATGAACGCTAACGGCATTGCCCCGCCTGCAAACACCGCACAAGGTATGCCCGGCGGTTTGGGCGGGATGCAAGGTGGCCTTTTCGGCGGGGGAAATTTCCTCGGTGGGCATCAACCCGGCAGGCCGCAGCCGGGCACCTACGGTCGTCCGTCGAACCCGAATCGAGCACCGATGACCAATCCGAACCCTGCTGTTGGGCAGGATTGGGCGTCGGTGCTTGACTCGGGCAACGCCGACGCTTTGTACAACATGTACATCAAGGGCGGCTATTCGCCCGAGTGGATACAGCAGCAGATCAACGCGAACACCTACGACACGGCAGGCAACCCGATCGCGGGGCAGGGCTACGACCTGAACAACCCGAATAACCCGTGGGCCAACAACGCTACGATAGATGCGCTGCGTGCGAAGCGGATCGCGGCGCTGCAGGCGCTGCAACAGCGGCTGCCGCCGACGACATAGGAGCGGGACATGGCAACCAACGTCACCATAAGCGATACGCCGAACGGGTCTGGCAGCAGCGTTCCGCGCGGATCGGGAACGGGCTACCTCGGCAACGGCTCGGCGTTCGTGATCCCGAACTTCGCCAACATGCCGTGGTTCCCGTATGCGGGGCTCGCGGACCAGATGACGGACGCGCAGAACGCATGGGCGAAGGGCGCGGGGGTGTTTGCCAACAACAACGTGCCACAGTTCGGCAGCATCGCGCAGCAGAAGCCGCTCGTTGGTGGCGGTCTGCTGGGGGCCTCTGCTTACTCTGGCGGTGCCAACCCATTTACGTCGGGCTTTAACCCCTACGCTGGGCGCGGCATCAACACAGGGGGCTTGCTCAACCCGTCGAATCCCGCGAACCCGACCAACCCGACAAATCCCACCAATCCCACCAATCCCACCAATCCGACAGCGCCGATCACTCGTGATCCGCGCGAGGGCACGTTGCCGGGTGCAGCTCCCGTTCTGCCGGGCCAGCCTTACCAAGCGCCGGGTGCGCCGGTGACGGGCACCACGCGACCGGGGACGCAACCCGGCACCGGCGCACCGGGGCAACCGTACCAGGCCGCTGGCGCGCCAATCGGCAGCACGCGGCCGGGGGCGGGGTCCGGTATCGGCTCGACGCAGCCGGCGCCCAATCAACGCTCTGGCGCTGGGCTGCTGACTCCACCGGCCGGCGCTGTTGGCCAACCCTTCGTGTACCCCACCGCGAAATACTCGATGGGCGACATTCAGGCGATGGGCACGACGCCGGAAACGCAACCCGAAGCGATGGCCAAATACTTCATGTCGCTGCCCGAAGATCAGCGCATGGACTATTTCAACGCGATCAGCCAGTACGGGCTTACGCAGGGTCAGAACCTCGGCGGCGAGCTGGACCAAGCGTTGCGCCTCGTCATGGGCGACCTCGAGTTTCGCAACTGGCTGCAGACGGCGGACACCAAGCAGGCGAGCTCCATCAGGAGTACGGCTGGCCTGCCGCAGTGGCTCATCAAGGGGCTGGGAGGGTAGGCCATGGATGGATTGCTCGATCCCACGCTATTGCAGATGCCCGACGAGGAGCGCCGCAAGATCATGCTGGCCAACCTCTTGCTGGGTATTGGTGCTGGCCTCGGTGGCGCTCGTCGCGGCAACGAAATCGGCGGACTTGCGCAGGGCGCGATGGCTGGCGCGCAGATGGGGCGGCAGTCCGTCGAAGATGCGCAACAGGGGAAGTACCGCCAAGCGCAGATCAACGGGCTGCAGCAGCAGCTTAGCGACAAACAGCGCGTGGCAGACGCGCGGGTTCGGATGAGCGGTGATATTGAGAGCATCCTGAACAATCCCACTGGCCGCATGGCGGATCGCTCGCCCACGGTGTCGAACGCATCGCAGGTGCCGCAGAAATGGGAGTTGTACGAACAGGCGTCGCAACGCGCGATGAACTATGGCGATGAGAAGACCGCGGAGTATTACGCCAAGCTCGCCAACGACCATCGGCCGAAGTGGAGCCAGACGCCGCAGCAAGGAACCGATGCGCAGGGCAATCCATACATGTATGTTTTGGATCAGAACGGCAACGAACGGCGTTTGAGCGCGGGGGCGAAGCCCGACTGGGCGGAGGTTGATACTGGCGGCGAGAAGCGCTTCGTCAACCGCAACACGTTGCCCACCGCGGGAACTTCTTTCGCCAAGACCGTATCGCCCGATACGGTGTACTCCGGGGACATCACCAAGCGCGGGCAGGACATCACGCTTCGCGGGCAGAACATGACGGACGCCCGCGCGCGCGAGACGAACCTTAAGCCGACGTGGGACGCAACCGCTGGACAATGGGTGTACCCGCCCAACGCTAGTGCGCCTACCGGCATCGCAACGACTCCGCAGGGCTTCGTGAAGCCGGAGAAGCCCCTGACCGATGGCCAAGCGCGCGCGACGGCCTATGCCAACCAGATGGCCGCATCTACGAAGCGCATCGAGGAGCTGGCCAAGAACGGATTTACCGGGGAGGGCTTCTGGCAGCAAAGCCAATCCGAGTTGGCCGGCTACAACAGCGGCATTCCTCTTGTGCGCGCGATCACTCGCAGCATGTCCAGCGACGACGCCCAGTCCTTTAACCAATCTGAGTTGGAATGGACGGAGGCCGCGCTGCGCTTCCAAACGGGCGCCAATGCTCCCAAGGATGAAGTCATCCGTACCGCCGCGACCTACTTCCCGCGTCCCGGAGACTCGCCGGAAGTCATTGAGCAAAAGCGCGCGGCGCGTATGGATATGGAGCAATCGGTGCGCATGGCCGCTGGCCACGGCACGGATAAGCTCCCTCCAATGGGTGGAGTAATGCAGCCCAAGTCCGAGGCGGAGTACAACGCGCTGCCTAAGGGCGCGGAGTACATCGGCCCTGACGGCAAGCGCCGGAGGAAGCAATAGTGGGCTGGCAGAACGACCCCATCGTCTCCTCCTGGGGCCAGAACGATCCCGTTATCGAAGAGCCCAAGAAGAGGGAGAAGATCGGCGCCGGAGAGGCGTTCCGGATCAACGCGGGTCGCTATTTCGATGAAGCCGCGTCGGGCCTGCGCTCGGCCGTGCAGGACTACGTTCCCGGAGGCGGTGCCATTGCCCGCGGGCTTGATTCCGTTGACCGTGCGATGGGAGTTGCCTCCCCTTTGCCGGCAAGCGAGTACACCAGCGGCGCGATCGACAAGCGCTTGGAGCCGGTGAAGAAGGATCAGCCCGTGGCCAGTTTCGCGGGCGAGTTCGTGCCATCAGCGATGTCTGTCAACCCTGCGTCCATGGCGGTCATGGCAGGCATCAAGCCGGGGTCGGTGACGGATCGCCTGATGGGCGGCGGCATGGCGTATGGCGCTGGCAAGCTGGGCGAGTTTGCCGGCCAGAAGGCAACCGACGCCATCCGCAAGTACGTTGCAAACCGCACGGCCAAGCTCGGAGAGTCGCAGGCGGCCAATGCTGCCAAGGACGCGACCGTCCGCGCGGCGAAGAATGCCGGATACGTGTTCCCGCCCGCGTCCATCGCGCCCGGCCCAGCGAACAACCTGCTGGAGGGGCTGGCGGGCAAGGCTTCAGTTGCGCAGGGTGCGGCGATGAAAAACGAGGCGGTCACGGCGAAGCTTGCCAAGAGCGCGCTCGGCCTGCCCGATGACGTGCCCCTCACCAAAGAAACGCTGTCCGAGGTGCGCAGCGTTGCTGGCACGGCCTACAACCAATTGAAGGGCTTCGGCAAGATCACTGCCGACGACGACTTCCGCGCCTCTCTCAGCGGCATCACGAACGAGTATCGAGCGCTGACGGCCGACTTCCCCGAGATGGCCAACGCCAAGATTGATGGCCTGGTCAAGACGCTCTCCAAGCCGGAATTCAACAGCTCTAGCGCGGTCGAGTTGGTCAAGCGCCTGCGTAGCGACGCACGAGCCAATTTCCGGGCGTTTGATGACCCTGAAAAGCAAGCCCTTGCCCGAGTGCAGGACGGTGCGCAGAAGGCCCTGGAAGACCTCATGGAGCGCAACCTTGTGGCCAGCGGCAATGACGGCTTTCTACAGGTGTTTCGCAATGCCCGCGCGCTGATCGCCAAAACGCACACCGTTGAAGATGCGCTGGAGGAATCGACCGGTAAGGTTGTCGCCAGCAAGCTCGCCAAGCAGCTCGGCAAGAAGCCTTTGACGGGCGAACTGCGCACGATCGCGGAGACCGCACAGGCGTTCCCCAAGGCGTTGCAGAACGTCAACACGAGCATGCCCGGGGTTAGTCCTTTGGACTACATGGGTGCCGTGCTTACCGGCGGCGCTGCTGGTGTTCCTGCGGGACTGGCGGCGATCTCGGCCCGTCCCGTCGTGCGGGCGGGGATTCTGTCCGGTCCCTACCAGGGCGCGATGGTCAAGGCTCCGAACTACGGTCTTGGCGCGGGCGATAAGGCACTGAAATCACTGTCCGAGAACCCCGAGCTTTTGCGGAGGTTCGGCGGATTGCTCGGACTAGGCGGCCTGCAAGCTTACCAATGAGGTACCCGATGTTCGAGATTGGGCCAAACAGGTAGTCAACGGCCGGCGGGTATATTTTTCTCGTCAGCCAGAGCAAGAGCGATAACAACCCCGCCCAGAGCATCGGGGCGAGGAAGTTAGCTAGAAGTTGTGGGCTGTCCAAGGACGGTCATTTCACACCCCTACAGGAGTTTCGTCAATGGACTGGCCGTCTTTCCAGGGCTGGCTGCTGCCTGCCGTTCTCTTGGCGCTGGCCGCTGTTGTGTGGAATGCGCGCCGTGAGTTGAAGACCGGACAGGCGGCGCTTACCAAGAAGGTGGACGAAGTGCACAAGCTCATGCAGACGGAGCTGCGGTCCATGGACGTGCGGATTGCGCGGATCGAGTCCCATCTGTGGCCCGAGCGCCCCCCGCGGAGAGGCGAGTGACAGACGCCGACTTCACGATAGAACAGGTGGCTGTCGTGTTCGCAACCACGGTGCAGATGGAAGACCTGTTGCGGAAATCGCGCACGTCACGCGGCTCGCCGTCGCTCGCGGGGTTGCTCGACTACTCGGCGCCGCGCGTTACCGGCGGACTGTTGGGAGCGCTGGCGCAGTAGAGACTACCCGCGCCTGTGCCGCGTGGACGCCACCTTGAGTGGCGTTTTTTACGCCCATCTCAGGGCGCCGTCAAATCACCATAGGGCGACATGAGCACTCCCGAAGATTGGCCCACGATCGATCGTCGCGCACCCACGGCGTTCGAGTTGTGGCGCAAACACGTTGACGAGCGATTGGACGAACAGGACCGGGTGCTGCGGGAAATCCGCGACATGCTCGGAGCCTCCCGCATGGGGCTGGCGATCATCAAAACAGCGGTTGCCATCGGCGCGGGGCTCGCTGCCATCGGAGGCGTCCTGTGGACCGTATGGCATGGGAAGTGACGCACTCACCCGAGCTACGTGACTTCGTGGCCGCGTGGGAATCCCTGCGTACCCATGCCTATCAGGATGTCGCCGGGGTCTGGACCATCGGCTACGGCAGGACGCAGGACGTGCAACCGGGGGACACCTGCACGCAGGAACAGGCGGCGGAATGGCTCGATGAGACGCTGACCGACTTCGGCAAGCGGCTCCAGCGGTACATGACCCGCGAGCCGAGCCAACAGCAGTACGACGCCTTGGCTAGCGCGGCTTTCAATTGCGGCGTTGCCGCCATTGGCGACAGTGGACTGATGGCTAGGTTTAATGCGCGACTAGACATGGAATGCGCCGACAGATTCTTGATGTGGTCACTTGTCAATGGAAAGCAGGTGCGCGGACTATTGCGTCGCCGCGAGGCAGAGCGCGCTATGTACCTTTACGGCGACTATAGCGGACGGCCGTAGCATTTTTCATAGGGAACATGTGTTCATAGTAGAGGCGCCCGACAACTGGTTCCGCTCAATGCTGACGGATCGCAATGGCGACTTCGATGCTGGCGCGATCCTCATCGTCGTGGTCACGGTCTACATGTGCGTATCCAGCGGATACGACACTTTCATGCTCGGCAGGCCGTTCAACGCGCAGGAATTTGGCACCGGGATCGCTGCAATGCTCGGCGGCTTCGGTATCTACAAGTGGGGCGATCGCCCGTCGCGGTACAGCTACCGCGAAACACGCAAGGTGGACATCCCCGATGATCGCTAACCAACGCGGCTTCGCCGTGCTCGTGCTCGTGTACGTCATCACCGCTGTCCTCGCGGTGGGCGCTACCTACGCCTTTCTCGAAAAGCGCTGCAACAGCGCCTGCAAGGACGCGCGGGCGGAAGTCGCCACCCTCAAGGCCGAGAAGGAAGCGGCGCAGAAACGCGCTACCGCGATGGCGATGCTCGCGGCGCAACGACTCGCGGACACTGACAAAGCCGTCCGCGCGGAACAGGAGAAAGCCCATGCCACGATTGCCGACCTTGAGACTCGCGCCCGCGCTCTGCGAGGCCGTGTTGCTCGCCTGTCTCTTGACGCTGCCCGCGTGCTCGACGACGCCAGCCGCGCCGCCAATTCCCCCGCTGCCGCCGTCGATCAAGGAACCCCCGCCGCCGTTCCCGATGCCCCCTCGACCAGTGCCCGCCTCGTCACTTACGACGAGGGGGAGCTTGCCGAGTGGGGCGTAATGGCGGCAGCGGCCTACGCCTCGTGCCGCATCAAGCACGCTGCCTGCGTGACGGCCTACGAGCGAGTACGCAGCGCCTACCAGGAGCCACCGTGATCCGCGAATACCTCACCCGCCCCGTGACGGCCCCGCTGTGGGTGTACGCCGCCTCAGCTCTCGCCGCCTTCATCCTTGGAGTCCTGCTATGACCGAACCCGTCCGCTTCCCCGCGCAAGTCCCGTTCGACAAATGGCCCGACGCCTCGCGTTGCTACGAGCTGATGATTGCCGGCGACTGGGATGGCCTGAAAGCCCACTTCGCGGCGCACCGGCAGAACGTGACCGACTCCATCGGAGCGGTGAACTACTGGCGGGAGAAATTCACCCCCGGCGTGCCAGTCGTCGCCTCAGCTTCCCCGATCAACCACAGCCCGTTGGACCTGCAATTCCCGGACAACACCATTGCCACGGCGTTCCAAGCCTCCGTCGATGGGCTCGGCTCGGCCTCCGTCGTCGGCAACTCCGGCGGGGTCTACGGCGGAGTGTTCGACACCGTGCCCGAAACCATCTCCCTTGCCGACCTGCCCTACTACGGTTACGACGCCTTCATGGGCGCCACGATCCGCACGGGGCAATGGCTCGTCGTCTACTCCAAGGCCACGCAGACCCTGCAAGGCCGGGTGGACGTGCGGATCCCGTAGTCCCTCAATATCCCATCGCGCTTTGCGGTTGCCCTATGAGACGAGGAAGCGCCTGCGGCCCTTGCTGTCGGGGTAGCTACGTACTGCCATTCCAAGCCCTCCAAGGCGGCCTCGGGGATTCTGACGGCGCGCAGCACGCGAATATAGGGGAGGGCGCCGATGGCGATCAACCGGCGCACGGTGCTCGTGCTGACGGACAGCCGTTCCGCCGTGGCGTCGATGGTCAGGAACGCACTCACTCGTGCCCCTCGGGCCAGCGGCCGTGACGGTGGCCGCAGTCGGAGCAGATCCAAGAGGGGTAGGTCATGCGAATAGCCTCGCCTGCCGGTAGGCGTTGTCGATCCGCTCGCAGGCGATGTCAAAGTACTTGCGTTCGATCTCGATGCCGATGAACTTGCGGCCAAGCTGCGCGCAGGCAACGCCGGTCGTGCCGCTGCCCATGAAGGGGTCTAGGACGACGTCAGGCATGCCCGCTTGTTCAATGCACCAGCGCATTAGCCGGATCGGCTTTTGCGTAGTGTGCTGCCGCAGGCCGCCATTCTCCCCGACCTTGTCGCACGCGAGGCCCTTCCACTTCATGGAGAAGATGCGGGCTGCTTTGTCTTGGCTGTGCCACGCGAATTCGACGTCGGAGAACGTGTCCCACGGCTCCATGCCGCCGAGCTTATCGAACGCGAGCCAGCGCCCGCTATCCGGCAGGCGAGAGTAGAAGTGGTCCGCGCCGAACATCAGCACGTTCGGGCAGAAAGCGATGAACGGGCGTGGGTCGAACGGCTCGCCGTCGCCGTGGATCGGTGGACAACCACGCGCGTTAGCTGCAGCGGTATTGCCAATGCGGCCGTCATGGAACCCGCTGTGCGCGTAGGCGATGCCATACGGCGGGTCCGTGATGACAGCATCAACACTCGCGAGCGTCGGCAGCACGTCGAGGCAATCGCCGTGGTACAGCGTGGCGTCGCCAATCTGCACGCGTTCACTCACTCTCCGCCCCTCGTGGTCGGGTGGGTCATCGTCAGGCGGCGAGGGTTAGGCGGATGGCGTCAACCATCGCGATGCGCTATGCGCCAGCACGGCGCAGGGGAAGGCGTCGATTTCGGACACGAAGGCGCATTGCCAGCCGAGCGGGTGCCACGCAACCGATGCGGCCTCGATGCCAGAGCAGACGCTACCGAATCGCATCTACGCCCCCGCCTTTCGGCATGCGGTAGCGCAGCGTCTTTCCTCAGCGAGCGAAGCGGCTTGCAGGGCTTCCTCGTAGCTGATTAGTTGCGGGTGTCCCCATGCGCATTCGCAGTGAGCGCATCGGAAGCGCCAGCCGCCGTACCCGCTCACTGATGTAGCTGGCTCATTGCAGTCGGGACACATAGCCTCCTGCCAGCGCACCTCCCTCGCCGCCGCTTCGTTGCTCATCGGGTGCGCTCCGCAAGCATGGCGTCGGCAATCTGGAATGCCTCCCGCGCCAGCCATTCATAGCCGTGGGCAATGAGCGTGCCCGCTTCGTCGCGGGTGCTGCACATTCCGGCCAGCGCCTGCGCCGCGAAGTAATCGCGTAGGCTCAGCCCCTCGGAGCCTTCCTCGCCGTAGCCCTGTATATCGAACGTTGACGGGCGCGCGAACGCCGGCCCGCCGTCCTCTCTCGCCGCTTCGCTCATGGGGCGGCCTCGCGGTGCTCTGATTCGCGTTTCTCCTGTGCAAGCAGGCGGGTTGCCAGCTCGCGCGCGAAGTCGGATCGCGTCTCGCCGTATCTGGCTGCATGAATCGCAGCCATTGCCGAGTAGAGCAACGCATCGCCGCTGATGGTCGTTGCCGCTGGCGCGATCACGACAACAGCTTTCGGGTCATCGGCCTCAATTGCGCAAACGCCGCCTTTGGTCAGTCTCTCTTTGTCCTTCGGAGACAATTGCCCGCGAGGGAACACTACAATCTGCTGAATGGCGCTCACGCTCCGTCCCCCTTGGCGAGGAATGCGCGGGCGGCATCGATGAGCGGCACCGCGTCCGGGTCGGTTTCGCTGTAACTGCCGATACCCCACGGAGCGCGGAGGATGTGCAGCGTCACCTTGCCGTCATCGTCGCGCAGAAACTCGCTGCCCTTCGGCGCGGTGTATTCCCCGCGGTCGTATGCTTCGCACGCAGCCTTGTGCGCGGCCAGTTCGTCAGCAGAGCACGAATCGTGGTCGGGGCTGAAATCGTGGGGATTCGCCGGGCGATAGAAGCCGTACCCGCTCACGCTCGCGCGCTCGTCGATAAACCGGAGCATCTTGCCGATCACCTCCCGCGCATCCTCCGCCTTGCGCTTCTCGGCGGCGAGGGCGGCTTCGGCTTGCTCGGCGCGGGCGAGGTAGCGGTGCGTGCGGTCCTGCTCGGTGTGCAGGGCGGCGGTAAGATTGCTGATGTGATCGGTGCCCGCGATCACCGCATTGGCTAAGGCGTCGGCACGGTGGTCAATCTCCCACTCACTCGCGGCAGGGGCGGGCGCAGAGGGCGGGGAGGCGAGGGCGTAGGCGTCCCACATTGCTCGCCACACCGCGCCGAGCGTGCAGCCGCTCATCTGGTGCCCACATAGCGCGTGATTGACGTGAACTCGCAGCATGGCTACGGTCGGCTCCCGCGGCACCGAAGCGTTGGCGGCGAGGAGGTCCGAAGGCGGGGCGCGGCGGTTCCATTGTTCGGCCAGCTGCGACTTGACGGGCTCCATGAGCGGGAACCGAATGTTCGTGCATGCTTGGCACTTGGTGCACTCGACCCATTCGCCGCCGAAGTTCTCGTGCGGCTCGCCGTCGTCGCCGCATTCCTCGTTACGAACAAACGCGGCTTCGCCACCGCAAAACGGGCACGGAAGTAGTTGTTCGCTCACGTCTCCACCCTCGGCGCGTAGTCCTGCCACCGCGTAAATGCCAGCGCACCGCCTTGCGTGCGCCACGTAGACGCTACCGCCGCCTGCGGCACCCGCCCCGCGTCCCCTTTGTAGTGCGCGCCGTTCACGTCAAGCCAATATAGGCGATAGCTGCCGTCCGGTTCCGGGCTGCGATTCACCACGCGCAGCACGCGCGCATCCGGCCATTGCTCTTTCAGCGGCGATTCGTATAGCGTGCCGTATACCTCATCATGCGCAATGGGCCGCATGCCGCTTTCGGTGATGTAGCGGTCTTGCCCGAAGCGTTCGATCATCACGCGGCGCACTTCGGCGTTGTCCTCGTCGCGGATTTGCTGAATCGTAAGCGTATCCGGGCGCATCACGATTTGCTCTGTGACGCGAACGCCGTGGATGTGCCAGAGCGACCAGCCATCCCGCCACCGATGCGAGGGTCCGTCATCGCAATGCGGGCGGTGCTGATCGTCCGCAAGGATGCGCTCCGGAAAATCGCTCACCATGCAAAATTCTTCGTGCATGATGCGGAACCCGCCCTCTATGGCGCACTGCTCCCACGCGGCATACGCTTCGTGCGCGGGGAGACGAAGGCCGAGAATGTCGCGCGCGGCGGTAAGGTAGCAGTCCCATGCCGCCCACATATTCCCGCCATGGTACATGCGCCACCACGATTCGGCGCAGCGCAGGAGGAGGCGCGCGTTATCGGGCGTGCCTCCGAAATGCAGCGCGAGGTCGTGCGCCCATCCGTACGTGGCAGCGTCCGTGGCAGCGTCCGTGGCAGCGTACGTGGCAGTGTCCGTGGCAGCGCGCGTGGCAGCGTACGTGGCAGCGCGCGTGGCAGCGACCGTGGCAGCGCGCGTGGCAGCGCCCGTGGCAGCGTACGTGGCAGTGTCCGTGGCAGCGTCCGTGGCAGCGACCGTGGCAGCGTACGTGGCAGTGTCCGTGGCA
>CAZWFX010000018.1:0-3010 GCA_964633425.1 uncultured Candidatus Saccharibacteria bacterium | reverse complement strand
GCAGCGTCCGTGGCAGCGTACGTGGCAGCGTCCGTGGCAGCGTCCGTGGCAGCGCCCGTGGCAGCGACCGTGGCAGCGTACGTGGCAGTGTCCGTGGCAGCGTCCGTGGCAGCGTCCGTGGTGACAACGGACGATGCTACGTCCATGACATCGTGCATGTCCACGGCACGGCCACTCTTCCGCAGCCACCACACACCTGCCGCGAACCCGCCCGCAAGAGCCATCACGCGAGGCGATGGCACGATCACCACGCGTGGATCATTCTTGAGCTTTGCCGCTGCATAGAGAGCCTTGACCGCCGGTTCGATCTTGTCGCGCTCGATAGGGCCGTTACGAAAGGCGCGGCGTGTCCACAGTTTGACATGCTCGGCCATCGCTGCCCGCTCGGCCTCGGTGATACCCCCGCCCGCGAAATCCGACCTACGAATGATCTTCGCCATGATCTAATCCGCCACGCGGCGCACTTCCTCGCCGCGCTCCTCGACCTGATAGATTTGCCGGAAGATCGGCGCATCCAGCACCACTGACGCATGCTCCTCATGCGTCACCTGCGCGCCGTCCACTACGACTTGCAGGTACCGTTCCGCCCCGGCGTCCCATACGCGGACCTTCGGCGCTTCCTTCGTCTGCGTGATGCGGTGCGCGTGGCCCGTGACTTCGCCATAGGCGAG
Organism: uncultured Candidatus Saccharibacteria bacterium; assembly: GCA_964633425.1. GTDB lineage: Bacteria > Patescibacteriota > Minisyncoccia > Phycocordibacterales > UBA2100 > UBA10103. Next base: position 2,339 of record CAZWFX010000018.1, on the reverse strand, counting down.
AATCACATCGCCATCGGGCGTCACGTCCTTGGCGTCCTTGGGAATGCTCGTCACCGCGAGCAGCAGCACATCGCCTTGTCGAATCGTGTGTACCTTCATTGTGTATCTCCTTGTGAGTTGCGTTACGCCAGTACTTCGAGCGTGTCGGCCAACAGGTCAAGTTCCGAGCAGTTGTAACGAAGCCGCAGGCCCCTTTCCTTCGGCAATAGTGTGGCGTCCGTTATGCGACTTTCAGCCATCCCTGTCCCCAGTAGTAGTCGTAAGTCCGAAGGTGGGCGCGAATCCACATCGTGTGCTTGTCGTCGCGCGTGGCTCGCCACTGGCCGCACGGGCTCGCCTTGCCGCCCTGGTCCAACCATGCATGACAGTCGTGGCATAGCGCCGCGTGACGGTGATCTGCGCCCTTGACCGCGATTCCCTTGCCGCCCTCCTGCCCGTTCTGGTGGGCGGGCTCGCAGCCTTCCGTGTACCGGCCGCAGTTCTGGCACTCGGTTACCCGATGCGCGAGATTGAGAAGCGCGCGAGAGCGGTGGTTGCTCATGCCGCGTCCCGATACATCAGCGCCGCCTGCGTTCGACCTACGGCCCCGGTTCGCACATAGAGCCGGGAGAGGTGAACCTTTACCGTTCCCACCGACATGCCGAGTCGCCGCGCGATGACCTTGTTCGGCAAGCCCTGGGCGAGCAGTGCCCACACTTCGCGCTGCCGGGGCGTGATGGCGCGGTCGCGCGGGGGAATCGGCGGAGGGCCTTTGCGCTTCATGCGGCGGCGGTCGTGAACTGCTCGAACAGTGCTTCCACTTCGGCAAGGAAGGCGCGCGCCCCGGCCTCGATGTTGGCGATTGCCTCTTCGTCCCGGTCCAGTCGGCGGATGAACGTTTTGCCGCTTTCCGGCGAGTAGGCGCAGAAGTCAACCCACTGCCGGCCGGTGATCGCCAATTGGGTCAGCAGTTGCGGCATATGGTCCTCGGGGATGACCCCGCCGAGCGTCCACGTCACGAACGTCGTCGGCGTCGGCACCTTGAACTCGGCCAGCCCATCGGCGCCGACGAAAGCGTCCGGCGTGCCGCCGAAGAACTCGATGCGGGGGTGGGTGACAAGCCGCGCAGGGCCGCAGAGCGTGCCGGTGGTGGCCTCGTATGCCTTCCGCGCGTTCGGCTCCTCGTCGAGCCCCCTTTGCATCGCTGGCGTGACGTAGTGGTCCACGGCGCGGCCGTAGGCGCGCTCCGCGACTAGCTCGATCTTGTATTTGCGGCGGGCCTCGGACTCCTTGCCGCTCTTGAGGTAGTCGATGGCGTCCTTCATGCGCGAGGCGGTGAGCAGCCCTTGACGCTCAATGACCCAACCGGGGGAGGATTGGAGCGTCATGCCGCCGCCTTCGTGGAGGCGTCAGCCTTGGCCGCCGCTTCCTTGAGCGAGTCGAGGTGCCCGGCCAGTTCGAGGCGCAGCGGCTTGCCGGCGGACTTCCATGCCGCCTCAAGCGCGGCCGTGCCTTCGAGTGCCTTCTCGCGCAGCCCGACGAGCATCGTGGCGGCGGACTCGGACAGTTCCGGCGGCTCCGGTTCGAGCCGGCCTTCGTCGCCCTCGCCGGTCTCGAGCATCAGCAGCTTGAGTACCGCGTACTTCGTGGCGTAGGACAAGGCTTTGCCGGGGGCCTTGTCGCCGTAGTCATCGGCGTGAGCATCCAGCCTGACCGTGATCCTGTCGGCCGGGTCGTCCACGTTGACGAAGTCGACCTCGAAGGTGCCCTCGTACCGCATGGCGGGAGATCCGCGCGAGGACTTCCGGCCGGTGTCCACCATCCTCGCCTCGACGACGCGCGGCGAGACGGCAATGCCGGCATCGACGAAGTGCGGGCGGACCACTGCCGTCACCATGTCGTGGGACACGGCCTTGTAGTTCTCCACCTGGGCATCCTTCTGGACGTACCCCACGGCCTTCATGACCTGATGGACCCGCTGGTACACGTTCGGCTTGCCTTCCATACCTTCTCCTAGTTCATCGGCCGCGTCGGCGAGGCGGCTATATTCGCTATCCACGGAGCGCGTTCCTCTTGATCGGCTTAACGTTGGAGGGCTTCGCCTGCGCGGCCTTCATCCGTGCGCGCTGGCGCTCGCGGAAGGCGGTGCTGTCGGCGTCATGCGTTGCCGCCGGGATGTAGGCGAAGCGCGGGTCGTGCAGCGGGATGGCGGGCTTCATGCGATGGTTCCGATCGCGTACAGCAGGGCAACCGCCGCGCAGACGATCACTACGCAACGCTCGCCCACGAGGTACCAGTCGGGGCGGGTCATGGCCGGCCCTCGGTAAGCATGATTTCGAGGACGCTGTTTTGTTCGTCCC
>CAZWFX010000017.1:0-39213 GCA_964633425.1 uncultured Candidatus Saccharibacteria bacterium | reverse complement strand
GCGCTCCATCTTCTTCTCGGATGAAGTCCAAAAGACCATCGTCGAAAACTACGGCAAAGGCACCGCGCAGATCATCAACGGATTCATCGACGACTTCACCGCGAACGGCTCCTATAAAGCGCACCGGGCCGGCGCGATGGGCGACTTCATGGACGCCTGGCGCGTCAAGTTCACCCGCGCCAAGACCGGCCTCCGGCCTTCGATCTCGGTGAAACAGCTCACCGGCTTTTTGGCGTTTTCGGAAACGGTGCCGGCGAAAGACTTCGCGGCCGGCCTCGTGAAGTTTTGGGCGGATCCGGTGAAGAACATGAAGACCCTGACGGAGTCCGACTTCCTCAAGACCCGCTGGGAGTCCATCGATCGCGACATCGCCGACGCGCTCAAATCCGATTCCTACAAGGCCTTCCGCAAAGATCCAAGCTTTTGGAATGCGCTCATGCTGAACGTCCAACTCGGCGACAAAGCCGCGATCGTGATGGGCGGCTGGCCGCTGTACAACCATCTCCGGTCGAAAGGGATCTCGCACGAGGAAGCGCTCCGGGAGTTTTCGAAGATCGCCAATCGCACCCAGCAATCCGGCGACCTGGCCGAATTGAGCGAGTTCCAGCGCGGCGGACCGCTCGCCAAACTCTTCACGATGTTCATGTCCTCGCCGAACCAGTACCTCCGGCGGGAGATGTTCGCCGTCCGGAACATGATGTCCGGCCGGATCAGCACCGCCCAGGCCGCGAAGACGATCGCGCTCTACCATTTCGTGATGCCCATGTTTTTCCAAATGGTCGCCGATCTCGGGTTCAAGCCCAAGCACCAGGCCCGCGCGGCGATTATGGGAAGCATGAACGGGATCTTCATCGTCTCGGACTTCGTCGAAGCCATGATCAATAAAGCGTTCGGTGAAAAAACCTACGACAACGAACTTCCGATGTACTCAATCGGCGGATCCGTCTCCGACGTCGTCAATAAAACCGTGAAGGCGTTCCAAGAAGGCATCGATCTCGAAGAGGCGATCCACGGCCTGAACTCGCTTTTGGACATCGGAGACCACGTCACCGGCGCGCCGCTCCAAGAGGGCGCCAAGATGATCGAAAGTCTCTGGAAGATTTACGAAGAGGATTGGAAGGGCGCGATCTTCGGCGCGCTCGGCTGGCCGGATTCGGCACTCAAAGACGACGAAGACAGCTCGGTTTTATAGGAGATATAAAACAATGGCGCGTGAGATGAAAGACAGGAAGAATCCGGCGGAAGAGATCGAGCGGAATATCAGCCAACTACAAGCACGGCTGGCCGAAGTCAAAAAGGAGCTAAAAGAATCCGAGGATCAGCTCGCCTCGGCACAGAAGGCCGTCCTCGATCAAAAGGAAGTCCTCCACAATCTGAACGCCGAACACCGCCGGCGGAACGACGAGAATCAAAAAACCCTTCGGGATGAGATTGCCTTCCTCAAAAAAGAGAAGGCCGAACTCGAAGACGACGTCGACAGCTTCTACACCAAATTGAAGGATCGCGAAATCGTCGCAGAGACCAAACTCGCCGAAGCGCAGAAGATCCTCGAGGACGTAAAAAAACGGGAACTCCAAGCGAAGGACGACATGGGTGCCGCCGCCGCGCTTCTCGAGAGATCCGAGCGGGCGAAGGCCGACGTCATCCGGATCCAAAAGGACATCGAGGAAACGAAGGAATATAACGAGGGAATTTTGGCGAACATCGCCGAGAGGGAAAAATCCCTCAAAGTCAAGACCAACCAGCTTCGAGAAGAAGCGACCCGGCTCGGCCTTAAAAACGTCCGCCGGTTTCAAACCATCGCAGGAGACATCAATGCGGTTTACTAAATTTCGCCTCGTTCTTTTGGCCGCGCTTCTTTTCTGCTCGAGCGCCTTCGCCGCGGACAACATCAACGCCGACAACGACACGCTCGACCTGCTCAAGCACGAGGGATCCACATCGATCGCGGTCGGATCCACTACGACGTACTACACCAAATCCTTCCCGCTTCCGAAGAACCGCTTCTTCGGCCTGGATATCCTCCTGTCTTCATCCGGAACACCCGACGTGAAGTTCGAACTCGAGGAAGGCAATAGCCGGCCGGACACGGAGAACTCTTCGGATGCCGACGAGTGGGCCGTCACCGACACGATCTCCGGCGGGATCTCCGACACCGTCGCGCACATCATCGAAGTCGCGCCGATCGCCGCGAAATACGGCCGCATCAAGATCACGGGTCAAGGTTCGAACCACTCATCCACGACCGTCACACGACTCATCATGGGGATCTCCGAATCATGAAAAAACTCTTCGCCTCTTTTCTCTCCCTCCTGCTCGTCGCCGGCCCGGCCGTGGCCGACACTCAATACAGCGGCGGTTATAAGGGAGCCGGATCCGGAGGCACGGTCGGATCGGAAGTCGACGGAGCGGGAACGAACCGCGTCCTCTACGCCGATGCCTCCGGCAACCTCGCCACCGACGCCGATCTCCAATTCAACGGCACGACTCTCACCGCGAACACAGTCGACATCAACGCCGGCACGATCGACGGAACGAAGATCGGTTCTGCTTCCGCGGCTGACGCGACTTTCTCGTCGGCCACGGTCAACGGTCAGATCATCCAAACGAACGTCGGCGCGCCGCGCAACGCCTGGATCCAGCAAACATCGCTGGGTCAAACCTCCGGGATCCCTTTCTCGATGTACCAGGGATCCTTGTACACGGATCAGACCGCGAACCTCATCGACCAAATCGCCTTCCTGGATGTGAACGGAGACTTCGGCGGCGGCTTCCATGTGAATTTGACCAACAACGCGGATGCGGCCTGGGCCTTGATCATGGGCGCGCACGGCCCTCGTCAGGTCGGACTCTTGATGGACATCGACGGCACGACCGCCTCCGGCATCAAACTCTACAACAACGGTACGGGAACGACCGGAACGGTTCAGCTCCGCGCGAACCAGGACTACGCGACGAACGGCGGGGAAGGATCGGCCACCGCGCAGAACTTCACCGGCAACGTACTCGAGTCCTACAACGTCGGCGTTTTGAATACCTGGATCGACTATAAGGGCAACGTCACGATCGGGAACACGGACGGATTTTTCACCACCTCCGACACCCATTTAAGCGTCGCGAACACGGTGACTTCGCTCGGCACGAGCGCATCCCCGTTTGATCTGATCAAGATCTCAAACGACACCCAGCAAGTCGTGAACCCGTCGGCGAACACGAACACCGGCGGCGCCGGCGTGACGCTCTACGCCGCTTCCGGCCTTCACCAAGAGCTGATCGGGAATAAAAATTACAACGGCGGACTCGCGCTCGGATCCGGTACTGCTCCCATGTCAGCTATTGGAGCTTTCGGCGGATCCGATTACAACGCGACAGGCGGGACATTGGACGGCGCGACCGGGGTTCTTTTCAGCTCAAGTCATGGCGGCTACGGCGGCGCGGCCACTCTTTTAATCGGCGGCACGTTCGACGGGAACACGACGGATGCGGCCGGCGGAGGGAGTGTCAGCGGAAGCGTGACAACGATCGAAGGCGGGAGATTCACCTCCGGAGCGTCCGGCATCAGCGCGACAAATGCCATTTCCGGACACTTCTTTGAGCCGATCACTTTCGACCAAGGAACCGGCGTGGGTGTTCCAACGATCACCAATAAAACCGCCGCAGTTTTTGAAGGCACCTTCACGATCACGACTTCAAATATTTCCAGCTCAACCAACATCACGAATATGACGATCGGAACCTCGATCGTCCGAATCACCGGATCGACCGCGACGGCGCTTCATGGGATCCATGCGGACGCCTTTTCGAAGGTTCTGATCCTTCACAACGTCTCGAGCGCGACCGTCACCTTGAAGCACCAGTCGGGAACGGAAGGTACGGCGGCAAATCGAATTATTTGCTACACCGGCGCCGACATCGCGATCGCCGCCGGACACTCGGCACAGCTTTATTACGACACGACGCAATCCAGATGGATCGTCCTCTTTAATTCGTAGAGTTCACCAACCAAAAAAGGAGTCAAAATGCGATACCTGAAATTCAGCGCGGTAGCTCTTCTGCTACTCTTAAACCCGACCAACGGCTTTTGTGCCTTGAGTCTTTCCGACAGCGGCATGAACGCCGAGTCCTTCGTGGACACCGGCGCGGAACAGTCGATCGAGATCACGCTCTCCGGCACCCCCGGAACGCTCACGACTGTTACGCTTCCCGACACCGCAAAGGGCTTCAAGCTCTACCCGCGGAGCAACCATGTCCGGTTCGCGGTCTATCAGTCCTCATCCGCGCGGACACTCGCGGCCGTCGCGACCGACTCCGACGGCACCGTGGCCGCGACCGATTTCGCGATCGGCGGAATCGCCAAAGCGGATCAATGGGAAACTCGGCTTCTTCCTTCGAAGCTCGTTCCCAGCACCACGACCCGGATCCTCACTTTAAGAAGCACGACGGCCAGCGTCGTTTGCGATTTGGAAGTGTTCTAAATGAAGAAGATCACTCCGCTAATCTTATCGCTCGCCCTCCTTTCCCAAGCGGCGTTCGCCGGGATTTCAAGAGAAGACGTGCGTCTCAAAACGCCGTCCTCCGGAGTGATCAGGAAGACGGCCTCGGGCGGAGCTTTGTCCGGAGGCGCGAGAACGCTTCTTCAAAAGCTCCTGGCCGTCGGGGATTTGAGATGGTTCAAGGATTTGCGGAGCGGCCCGAGCATCACGGCCGACTATGCGAAGGCCTTGGACACGACCGAAAACTCGACCACCGTGAACGTCGCGCCCTACAACGTCACGATCCCGGCATCGGCGGGGAACATCCCTGTCAACAACACGACGCTCGAGTTCTTCCAGGCGGGCCGGCAGTACAAGATCCGCCAGGATTGCAACGTCACGTCGTTTCAAATGTACGTCGATGCGACCACCTCAACGATCACCAACATCCAACTCGGAATTTGGCGTGAAGGAAGATTGAACCTTGGATCTTTTCCGCTGGATTCTTATTTTGGAAACGGAAGCTTCACGCTTATCGCAAGATCTGAAAATGTTGTCGCGCAGATCACGCCCGGCGCGAAAGCCACCTACACCTTCACACTCGCGACACCGATCGCCGCGAAGGTCGGAGATTCGTACAGCGTTTTGATCACAACCACGAACAGCGGATCCCCCCTGGAAGCGATCACCGTCGACCAGGACTTCCACAAGACCATCTCCGCCGTTGACCAGGCCAACAATCGACTCACCGTCACAGATCACGGATTTTCAAGCGGACAATATTTCGACGTCTACAGTTTGGGCGGAGGCGTGCCGGCTGGAATGACTGACGACTACGATCAGATCTACTACGCCAAGGTGATCGACGCCAACACGATCGAGGTCTACAGCGACTCCGGACTCACAAGCGTCGTAGACATTACGGGCGCCGGCTCTGGAACGATGTACGTCGGACAGGGCTACTACCGCACCCAGCTTTTCCAATACAGCGGAACCGCACCTTCGACGATGGCGTGGCGCACTAACTCCGGATCGAACACCTGGTACGGACAGATCGCGCTCCCGGTGCAGATCCAAACTTCCACCGCGCCTTATTTCGTCGCGATGGGCGACTCGATCACGTCCGGCGCTCAATGGAGCATGAGTTCCGCGAATCGGAATTTGGGAACCACAACCGGCCAAGACGTGAACGAAGAGCGCTTCAATTTGTACCGCGACAGTTCAGGCAACAACGCCGGCACCTGGCCGGCATATCTTAGCTATCTGACCGGTAAGACCTATCAAAACATGGGCATCAACGGAGAAACCGCGGCGGTCGGCTCGGCCCGGATCACGACAGACGCCGTCAACTTAAAGCCGCGCGAGTGCATTTTGATGTACGGCACGAACGACGCGAGCAATTCCGTCAGCGTCAACTCGTTCATCGCAAGCTACACGACGATGCTCGACGCCCTCGTCGCGGCCGGGATCCGCCCGATCGTCCTCTCGACCCCAGGCGCCGACGTCCTGAACACGACGAAGTCTCAACTCGCCGACAGCTACAACACGGCGATCCAGACCCTTTTGCTCCGCTATCCGACGGCCAAATATATCGACATCCGGCCGGCGGTGAACGTCACGCGCGCCGGAGGCGACGCAGGAAACCTTTGGGATATAAACACGTCTTATAGGTTCTCGAACGAAGCTCCGAGCTACACCCACATCGACACGCCTGGATTAAGTGCTTTTGCGAGTCAGGTATTTTCCACTCGCACCGCCCGCTTAAACGAAGGCGCCCGCATCGTGAAGGCCACCGCCGCGCGCACCGCCAGCTCGCCGGCAACCTACTTCGATGCGAATAGAGTGATGAAGACCACGACCACCGCCGACACACCTCTTCACACTTACGGCTACTATGGCACCTCCGGCTGGGTGAATCGGCCTGGCTGGATCAAGGAACGCGCCTCGACCAACATCCTTCTAAGAAGCGACATGACTCAATATTCAGGCGGTCAAATGACAAGCTGGGTAGGCCCGAGTACCACGGCCACGGGAACGATCACATATTCAAATGTTCTCATCCCTGAACTTTCATCCGCTACAAACGCCGCATCTCAAAGGATTCAATACGACGGTGTAGTGGCAGATTCAAACGCTTATTTAATTTATAGAACCGCGATCAGCGCGATTGGTAGTGTGGCTCAAAATGATCTCGTGACTTCTTCCTTCTATGCAAGAAGTCAAACTGGATGCACCGGGTTTACTCCATTTTGTACAGTAATAATTACGGATTCAGCATCGAGCGGTTTAACCTCTTTTAATTTAGACTTATCGGCCGCTGGATTATCAACGGATTGGAAGAGGTTCTTTTTTACTGGAACAGCTACTCACGCGAGCAGTAGTCGCACATATTTTTATTGTGGCGCGGTAGGAGGGAACAGCACTTTAGGATTGAATGATGGGGATCATTTAGATTTAGAGTTAGCATTTCCACAAACAGAGATCGGAATCAAATATCCGACGAGCTTCATCCCCACCACGACCACGGCGACAACGCGCACGACGATCTCGTACCAGATTGCCAACAAAGGCACCGTCAACCGGAGCGCGGCCAACGAAACGCTCTTCATGCGCGCGACGCCGTTCTTCGCCGCCAACGAGCCGACGGCTGATCAACTCCTGACGTCGACGGACACGAAAGACCGCCGGATCGAGGTCAACACGAACGGCACCTTCTCGTCCTTCGGGAACAACACGGACGACGCCGGAAGCGTCGCCACGTCGACCGGAACGATCACGCGCAACACGTCGAAGATCTTCTCGGTCGCGCTCCAGGCCAGCGGGAACCAGAACGCCGCCAACTACATCAACGCCTCCGCCGACGGATCCACGAACACGGACTTCACTTCGAACGCCTGGACTCCGATCTCCAGCGGCGCGATGTGGACGTGGCTCGGATCCGACAACGCCGGCGCCAACTCATTCGACGGAATCATCGAGGACTTCGCCGTCTTCGGTGAAACGCTCGACTCGACCAAAGACGCAACCGTTTCGAACCTCCTATAAGGAAAAGCCAATGCCGCCCAAAATCACCGAAGACAGTCTCAAGCTCGTCCAGACCTACGGCCTGGGCATGTTCATGGCCGTCGTGGTGCTGGGCGTCATGCTCATCCTCATCCGGTACATCCTGAAATCCAATGACCGGCGGGAAGAGCGCTCGGACAAACGGGAACAGCGGTTCTTCGAGATCATCAACACGAGTTTGGGGAGTCTCAACACCGCCTCTCAATCCCTGCTCACCGCGATTCAGAACCTCCAACAGCTTCAATCCTCCGCCGACTCCGCCGCCCAAGCCCGCTACGACACGCTCATGGGCGCCGGCGGGCATCAGCGCGCGGAACACACCCAAATGCTCGAAAAGATGATCGCCCTCAACGACAAGGCCGAAGTCGCCGCCCAGCACATCATCGCGATCAACGCGCGGATGGACGAGCTGGAGTGCAAGGCCAAATAAAAAGGAGAAGCCAATGAAAAAGCTCGCCCTCGCCCTGCTCATTGTGACCGCACTCGCCATTCCGGCGCTTGCGGATCCCGAAGACAATCAGAACCAAGCCGGCTTCGGAACCGAACTCACGGTTTGGGAAAACCCGAAGCACAAACTCCAGCCCGAAGTCGTCCTCGACTACGAGAAGGATGTGAAGAACGATAGCTTTAACTTCATGGCGAAGGTGAAGCTCAACGTCTTCAACTGGCTCTACGAAGAGACGCACTAAGATGGGCGGCTTCAAAGATTCGGTCATCAAAAACGTCGCTCTCCAACTCGTCAATTCTCTCGACAAGAAAATCGACGGGAAGGAAGTGGTCGAGGAAATCAAAGGGCTTCTCACGGCAAAGGGCGCGCCGGCCTCGGCGGTCGCGGCCGTCGCGGAAGGCCCGCTCCTGAACATCACTTTTGAAATGCAGGAGGGTCTATGCGAGGACAAGAAGAAGCTGGCGGACGAGTACCGGCGCCGGGCGAACCTATTGGCCCCAACGTCCACGGGGAATCTCAAGTAGGGAAGCCAGACGACCAGGCCCACTACGGCGAGAGAAAAAAGACCGACGAAGAGCGTTTCAGAACCCAGCGGATCGCCGCGAATCCTTGGAAGGATTTTTGGCACACGCTGAACAACCTCGGCAAAAAGCCGAAACCGTAAAAGGAGATCGAAGTCATGGGAGAGATCGAAAAACAACCGAACGTCACCGCCGCCCTGGAGAAGTTAAAAGCCGCCGCGGAGTCCAAGCACTTCCCGAACCTGATCGCCGCCGGGAAGGAGTTCATCCACAACTCCGTCCTCGTCGTTCAGAAATTCTCCGAAGAGATGGAGAAGGCCGGGGAAGTCGTCTCGAGCGAAGACAAGAAAGCGGCCGTCATCAAGTCCGCCCAGGACGCGATCACGCCGCTCGTCAACAAAGCGCTGGATCTGCCGTTCCTGAACGAAGACCAGGAAGCCGGCCTCATCAACAAGATCATCGAGGGCTTCATCAGCCGGACGATCGACGCCGCCGTCGCCGCGTTCAAGAAAAAGGGTTGGGTTATCTCGTGAAGTTCAAGGTCACGGTCATATTCGACCGGATCAATCCTAAGACCGGGAAGCTCGAGAAGAACTCATCCAGGTTCGGAACGCTTTTCGCGAGTGATCGCGTCCAAGCGAAACAGAACTTCATGGAGCAGTTCACGGAGAACGAGCCAACTCGTCGAAGGATCCACGAAGTAAAAGTCGAACAGCTCGATTAAAAACGCCCGGCCTTGAGCCGGATCCGTTTCCCTGCTCCGCGCCTATCTCCCGCGGAGCAGGTTTTTTTATTTTAGTGCATGTGTTGACTTTGCCGATACCGTTCGATATACTCTACTCGTTCCTGATACGAGTTATCACAAATTGACCAGCTAAAGGAGGTCACGCCAATGAGTGTTTTAGAATCCCAGCGCCGAGTCCACGCCCGAATCGTCCTTCCCGACGGATCCAATCACGAAGTTATTTTCGACCGCTACATTTCTTGGAACAAAGAATCCAACGCCGGAGGCGACGCTGACGGCGGCAAGTTCCCCGATTCCTTCTACCACGATTCGGACTCGATTGATGAGATCGAGATCATGTCCGAAGCCGACGATGTCTACTCCCCCCTGAACAGAAAATCAAACGAGTTCCAGCTCGCGGTCGAAGCTGCGATCCTGGAGTGGTGCGGAGAAAATGTTCCGCGCTACGCCGAGCCGGACGAGGACTAACCCATGCCAGCCGTCGATTTCATTTGCCCCGACAACGTCCGGATCCCGATTTGCGACTGTCTCAAGGAAGGCGGGTGCCGGATGCGCTCGCGGTGCGCGACGCGCTCCTACCTCCAGCTCGTTTCCAAGGAACGCCAATGGAGCGGCCGGCCGTCGACGACCCAGCTCATCGCCGGCACGATGTACGCCTTCCTTAAAATCGTGAAGGACTACGCGATCTCGCCGGACGACCGCGCGTTCATGATCCACGGAACCAAGAGTCACGCCATCCTGGAAGGTGCGGAAGACGAACTCTCCTTCCTCGAAGAGAAGTTCACCGGCGCCGACGAAGAGATCACCGGCATCACCGACGTCATTGAGATCGAAAACGGAAAGATCATTCTCACCGACTACAAAACGAGCGGTTCCTATAAGGTCGCCAAGGCGCTCGGGTTTTGCACCATCGAAGAACTCGTTCCCGACACCTTCTTTAAATCCGGCCCGAGAAAAGGCGAGCAGAAAACCCGCAAGATCCTCATCCGCGACGTCGCCAAAGAAGACCGGCGCGAGTGGGAACTCCAGCTCAACATGTACCGGATGAAGGTCGAGAAGGCACTCGGCAAGCCCGTCGACGAACTCCGGATCCAGGTGATCGTCCGCGACGGCGGAACCTTCATCGCTCACTCCCGCGGCGTGTTCCGGAAGGTCTACTACTTCCAAATCAACCGGATCCCCGACGCCGAAGTGATCGAGTATTTCGAGGAAAAACGCCAAGCGCTTCTCGGCGCCCTCGATGCGTACAAAAAGACCGGCGAACTTTATCGATACCCGTGCAACGAAATGGAGAATTGGGATCACGTCAAATGTGCGAGGTTTTGCGAAGTCGCTGACCTCTGCCCGCTTGGCAAGCTCTCAAAGGAAGAACGAAAAAAGGAGACAGACATGCCCATCAAAGGAACGACGGACGTCCGGCGGCTCCCGCGCCTCGGGAAGATCCGGCTCGGAATCAAAAAGCTCACGGCCCAAAACAAGGAGTACCCGAGCGAGGTCGACTACTTCATCCTGGATCCGGAGACCCCATCGGAACTCGAGAACAAAAAACTCATCCAGGACTTCAAGCGGCTCTACGGCGACGAGCCGAAGCAGATCAAGATCATGATCCCGCTCGAAGATCTCGAGAAGGTTTTCCCCGCCTATTACAAGCGCTACGGATCCGGATCCGCGCTTCAATGCAAAGGCGACGGCGAGACGGCGGTCTGCTCGGATGAAAAATACACCGAGCGGCTGGAAGTGATCGGCAAAAACGACATGGGTCTCCCGAAGGTGACTTGCAAGGGCGAAGAGTGCGTCTACTTCAAGGAAAAGAAGTGCGCGCGCCGGGCGACCCTGAACGTGATCCTTCCCGAGATCGAGGGCGCCGGCGTGTGGCAAATCCCGACCGGATCCTGGAACTCGATCGTCAACGTCCTCTCGTGCCTGGATTACGTCCGGGCGGTTGCGGGCCGGTGTCACATGGTTCCGCTCACGCTCGAGCGGCGGGAACAGGAGATCACCCACGACGGCCGGAAGCAGAGTCACTACATCCTCCACATCAACATGCAGTTCGCCTTGGCTGAACTCCAAAAGTTTGCGCAGATCTCGCCCGAGAAGATCACGCTCGAGCTTCCGGAGCCGGCGGATGAACCCGAGACCGAGGACATCCTGACCAGGAAGAATCGTGTGATCGACACCGAAGCCACCCAGGCCGCGCCGCCCGCCAAGCCGATCGTCCAGGTCGACCCGAAGCCCGCGCAACCCGAAGCGCCTACGGTGCCGCCGGCGATCCAAGTCTTCCGGAATCAGTTCGCGAAGGCCGTGAAGGATCTCGGGGAAGCTGATTGTTACAAGGTTCTCGGCGACAACGGCGTTGAGAAGCCCGAGCAAGTCCTCGAAACGAACCTCGCTTCGAAGATCCTCGGCCGGCTCCGCGCCATTTGGCTCGAGAAGAACCCGCCCAAACAGAAAGGAGCCGCAAGTGGAACCGAGCAGACGCGATAAGTGGCTCATGAAACTCCGTGAGCGCCGGACAAACCGGATCATTTCGGAGCGGGGGATCCCGCGCTGGATGTTCGATGGAGGCCTCGAGATCCCGATCCTCGCCTTTATCGCCTTCGCCTTATGCCTCGGCTTGCCCGCCACGGCGCGAGCGGGATCAGACCTGACCGCATACGACGACAAGGGTTTCCGAGCCGTCCTGGGCGAAGCTGGGCCTACCTACGAGGAAATGAACGCGATCGCTCACGCGATCCGGAATCGAGGCACGTTCAGCGGGGTTTACGGACTTCGCCGGATCGCCTGGTACGCCGACCGTGAAAGTCTCTACCGCATGACCTGGCGGGGAAACCAAACGATCACCGACCAGGAACAGACGCGCGCGCTCAAGGCATGGTTCGATTCCAAGGGCGGGAAAGATCCGGTGCGCGGCGCCGGGCATTGGCTCTCCGATTGGGATTTGAAGAACGCCAAACCCGCGCTCACCGCCTGGCGATTCTCGATGATCGAGACTGCCTACATTGGATCCACGCACTTTTATAAGGAGCAACGATGAAGCAGTTTGAAGCGAAGAGAAAATCTGACCAATTCAAAGTCGTCCTTCCGCCGGACGATCGGGTGATGAAACTCCCGGAGGTAGCCGATTATCTCCAATGCAAGCAGATCACGATCTACAAGTGGGCAAAGAGCGGCTACATCCCGGCCTTTAAAGTCGGGTCTCAATGGCGCTTCAAAAAAGCCGCGATCGATGCGTGGATCCTGGAGAACACCAATGGAAAATCGTGATCCTGAAAAGGAGTTTCGAAAAGCGCACGAAGGGCATCATGTGATCTTGGATCCGATCCCTGGATGCTTCCTTCTCCGGCTACGGTGCATCGAAGACGACGTGACCATGACAACCGCCAACCCAAAGGAGAATTGATGAAGATCATGTTTTGGACTTGCCACATTTGCGGCGACGAAAGACCGGACGAGATCATCATGGTTCGGAAGATCGACTCATCCGCGAAGTACGATCTTCCGGCCGGCACGGTCGAAGAGAACGTCCGCTATTGCGCTGACCGGCTCCAATGTGTCCAGGGATCCAAAGTCTTCTCGTTCTCAAACGCGAGGTCAAAACATGAGGCCCGATAAAAGAGTCTCGGAGCGGTGTCCGCATTGTCAGCAAATCGTCATGGTGCGGCGCCGCTCGATCCGCGGCGAACTCATCCAGGCGCTTTACCAGGCCTATTGTTTGAACGCCGGCGCGGCCGGATTCCGCGTGTCAGATTTAAAAGGTTTGACGCGCGGCGGCTACGCGGATTTCACGAAGTTAAAATATTGGGATCTCATTGAGCCGGTCAAAGGGGAGGAACGCTGGGTCGTCACGAACGTCGGGAAGAATTATTTGCTCGGCTACTTGAGACTCCCGAAGTACCGCTGGATCTTCAACGACAAAGTTCAGCGGGATCCGGTCGAAGAACCGAATCCGATGATCTCGGTCTACCAAATCAAAGACAGCGGAATCACGCGCGAGGAAGTGAACGCCGCTTCGATCACTCGATCAGAATTTAACGCTCGTCAAAATGGAGATCTTTTCAACAATGAGTAATTCAATTCCAAATTTACGGTCGAATTGTTGCGAGGCCTCAATTAAAACCGAAGGCGAATATCCGACTTACTTTTACGTCTGCCTTCAATGCAAAAAGGCGTGTGACCCAAAGGCGAATAGTCTTTATACCGAAGCCAAGATAAGAATTGATTTTGCGGACGGCTCGATTAGGAACTACGAAATTGTTGCGGATCAAACCACAAAATACCCTCTCTCAAAAGGCGGAAAAGCAGTTATAGAATTTTGCCACCCAAACTCCGGAGAGATGATGATCGTTCGAATGGAGAAAATGGACTGATGAAAAAAGAAAACCTCACGCCGGAACAACAAGCCGCTCTCGAAAAGGACACCATGCGTCAGCGCCTCGCCGACATCCGGTTCACGCTCTACATGAACACGAGATGGCCGTTTCAAATTAAGCGATGGTCAGCACCGGCGCGCTACGTCTTAGCAAAATCGATTAAGAATATCTCTTAAAAGACAGTAGGAGAATTTACTTGCAACACGATCGGGGATTTGAGAAGATGCGAGCCAGGCAAGGAAGAAAGGTTATAACATCCAATGAGCAAATCCAATTCTTATATTCCGGGACAGGAGACTATCCTTGCCGGTGGGCGCTCAACCACGTTGTTGACCTTACTCCTTCCCGGAACCCTTTCAAATCCATCGATCTAAAAAAGGTCTTTGGATTTTTCTTTCCGGGCGTACTCTTTTCGGGATATCCTTCGATAAGGATCAACCGCAGGATTAAAGACAACGAAAAACGGGATTTAAGGGTTCTTGACGACTTCTCCCTCCCGACCTGGGAAGCGAAAGCTATGACGATCCCCGCAATACCTGATCTCTCTTCCCCTGCTTCCCAGGGAAAGAAGTCGAGTATTTAAGGGGGCTTTTCAAATGAACGAAAGCACATTTAAAAATTGAAGGTTCTCTCACTATTTTCAGGTGGGGGTCTTGGAGATTACGGCTTGGAGCTGGCTGGGATGGAGATTGTCGGTCAGGTGGAGATCGACGATTACTGTCAGAAGGTTTTAGCACTCCGGTGGCCTCATGTTCCGAAAAGGTTTCCGCAGCGACGGGGAGTTGGGGATTTTGGCACGAACCTGCAAGACACACGAAGAGTATCAGGCCATGTCACACCGCGCTGCGCGGAGCAAGCGGGAAAGGCACCGGCCAACTCCAAGAGCCAGCCGAGGAGCATCTTCAACAGAAACAGTCCAGCTCCTTCAAATTACTGGTCAGTTGAACCCGATGTGGGTCGAGTGGTTGCAAGGTATTCCATTGGGTCACACACAGGAGGCGTAGATGCTCACGAAATCTGCATACAGAAAGCGAGCGCAAAGGGCGTTCCCCAAACTGACCGCCTGCGAACTTTGCGGGAGTACCAAAAATCTTCAAAGACATCATCACAAGGGACTGGAAAATGCTCTTTCTGTGGTCATCCTGTGTCAGGCGTGCCATGCGAAGGACCATGCTCACCTTGGTACTTGGGGAAAAGGCAGTCGGAAGCCGAGGATTTGCGTTGTCTGCGAGAAGGAGTTTTCTCGCTTCTGCCACAGTCGGACCAAGACCTGCGGACGAGAGTGCTTGGAAATACTCGGACGCTTGAATGCGAACAAACGGTGGCATCCAGAGCGGACAGACTTAAATTACTTGGAAACGGCCAAGTCGTTCAGGTTGTTGAGTGGATCGGTAAAAAAATAATCGAGTTTGAAAATGCCGGCAAATAAATGTCAGCACAAAACCATCTCTTGCACCAAGTGGCTGACTGAACTCGTGTGTCGGAATTGTCGACAAATGTGGTCTAAAAAAGGACTCTCTCGGGAGTGATTTGGGTAAAAATATCTTCAAAAAAAAGGAGAGTTAATTGAAGTTCTTCGACTTCGTCGTCTTGGTCGGATTTCTCACGCTCTTTAGCTACATCGCGCTTCGAGCGTTTTGTCCGGCCTCTCCCCCAATCCTGGAAAAATGGGACACGGTCTACACCTTCACGCCCGACGGGCCGGTGAAGTCAGTCGATCTTGTCGGAGAGAGGTCGATCAAAATCAACGACACGACCGTCTCGATTCCGGACAGGTACGAGATTAAAAAAATCAAACGGACTTCGGACTATTGGGTCGATGTCTACTGCAACAAGGTCAAAAATGAAAAAAGTCTCTATCAACGTTCTTAAAACCCGCGCCTGGAATCTTCTCTCGAAGATCGTCCGGCTCACCGCGTGCGATCAAAACGGCCTCGCGTTTTGCGTCACCTGCTGGGCGGACTCCGACTTCCGAGTGAAGCAGTTTCGTCACTACAAGGAACTCCAGGCGGGCCACTACCAGGACGGCCGCGGGAACATGATCCTCTTCGACGAGCGCGGCATTTACCCCCAATGCGTGAAGTGCAACTACTTCAACGGCGGGAACCGCGCGGCCTACGTCCGATTCCTGGATCACGAACTCGGCGTCGAGAAGTCCAAGGCGTTGCGCGAAGACCTGGCCTATCTCTCGAAGCGCACCTACCAGTTTTCAACCTACGAACTCGAGGCCAAAATTTCAGGTTACAGAAAAAGACTCGTCGCCCTCGAACAAAAGGTCGGCGTTTAAACCAAGGAGATAGAAAATGCGCGATGCACGGATGGCGGCGGCGAACGACAGATCGACCGAAACGGAAACGATGGATCCTCCGAGATCCAAGTCCGAGACCAAGCGGCGGAAAGCCCAAACCGAGGACAAAGAGACGGAGCTCGTGAACGTCAAGGCCTCGAAGAACTACCGCCTCATTTACCCCAAGGACGAGAAGCTCCTGAACAACGACTTCAAGGTGCCGGCGTCCAAGCTCGGGAAGCTCGCGAAGGACTACGTCGTCCTGAACATGGCTTCCGAAGAGATCGATTCCGATTGCCGCGCCGTCGGGCGTCAGCTCGTGGAACTCTTCGACGAGTCGCGCGTCGCCGACATCAAGATCCAGGTTGGCCGGAACGTCTTCACCCTTCAACGTCACTCCGTGGCCGCGAAGGAAGAAGTGAAAATAAAAAAGTAATCCGTGACTGTAGACCTGGCGGGAAGGCTGATGATAGCTCAGAATCAGAGCGCCGTGCATGCCACGGAGGTACGCTGGAAAGGATCAGTCCAGCTCACCGGCCATACCAATAAGCCGTCAGATCGAAGATCCAAATTCTCGTCAACCAAAAAGGAGATCGCATGAACGAACAAGCTCAAATCGGGGTTTTGCCCACGCTGAACCTGAATCGCGACACGACCATAACCGACGACCAACTGGCGGACGTGATGAACTATCACCCGTGGGATGCGGACAAGATCGCCAAGGGCGACAAAGTCCGCGCCGCGCTCGGTGATGCGCTCAAGGTGATCATCGAGAATGTTCCGCCTTCGCCGGATCGTACCGTCGCCATTCGGAAACTCCGCGAAGCGCGGATGGATTGCAACTCGGCGATCACGCACAACGGCAAGTTCTAAAAAAAATGAACTGCACCGGGCCTCTCGCACCGAAGATCCTTTCAACGGCTGATTGGCTTAGAAAACACGAAGGCCATTCGATCACCGAGAGGATCGTCAAAGCGCCTGGGTACTCGATGCGAGTTCAGCGATGCGAAACCTGCAAGGCGACGCACGTCTCGAAGACCGGAAGAAGTGCCAGCGGGGTCGAGTTTTTGTGATCTCCTGGCACGCTCTTATTTGTGATCCGCGCTACCGCCCCGGCATCGATTGGGGCTTCGTCGAGATCATTGTCCTTCAAAACGATCTGATCGTCTTTGACGTGTGGATAAGATGAGCAAAAAACCCTGCCTCTTTTGTGAAGACCCGAGCGGAGATCCGAACCTGGACGTCACCGTCTACGACTTGGAACAGCTCCGCTCCTTCCTCGGATTTAAAATGTGCGACGCTCACCAAGAACAGATCGAAGGCGCGATCATCCTCGCCGGCGGCGAGCCGAAGCGCCTGGAAGTCTTACCGGAGATCAAATCCGATGTGCAGATGCCGTCCGGAAGTTAGAACGCCGTGTTGCGGCCGGCCGGAGTGCCATGTTGATTCCGGAAAATGTTGGTGCGGAGTGATGGTCGAGATCTACATCGCAAACGGAACCGACGAACCAAAACGCTTTGAACCCACCGACCAAAAACCGGAGACGGACTGATGGATAGAACTCATCCCGATTTTAAAATTGAACAAAGCGAAGTCTGCCCGCTCTGCCCACGTTGCGACATGATCGTCCGATACCCGCACGAGAAGCTTCCGATCCCCGAATGGTGCCGGCATTGTGGCTACGATCTCCGCTTCCCCATCAACCCCGTTAGGAATTTCTTCCACAAGCTTTTTTGGGGGTTCGGCCTTCATTCGGTCAAATACCCGCTCGCTTTTTGCGCTGACGGATACGAAAAACTCCAGGAGATGAAGAAGGCGTATAAAACATGAACAAAGTCTACATCGGGATCCCCAGCTACGACGGCCAAATCCACTACGGACTGATGGACGCGATCGTCCAGGCCAGCCCAAAGAATCAGATCTACGCCTTCCAAAACGCGAATCAGTCCTGGCTCACGAAGAACTTCAACGCCCTGCTCTGCTCGGCTCTGAACGACCGCGACAAAGGCGTCACCCATTTCTGCATGATCCACGCCGACATCGTGCCGCTCGATCGCGGATGGCTCGACGAGATGCTGGAGATCATGATGAACGTGCGGGCCGACGTCCTCTCCGTCGTCTCACCTATCAAAAACGGCACCGGCCTCACGTCGACGGCGGTCGATGAGATGCGTCCGAGCAAGCTCCCGAGAGCGCTCGCCCTTTGGCAACGCCGGCGCCTCACCATGCTCGAGATCTACAAACAGGCCGAGACCTTCACGGATCCGAAACTTCTCATCAACACCGGACTCATGCTGATCGACATCCGAAACACCTGGATCGAGAACGTCTCCTTCCGATTCGAAGATTCGATCATCAAGGAAGACGGGAAGTTCTACGCCGTCGGGATGCCGGAGGATTGGCTCTTCTCGCGAGACGCGAAGAGAAAAGGCGCCTCACTCTTCGTCACCCGCGCGATCCGCTTGAAGCACATCGGCCCAACGGCCTACCACAACGACAAGCCATTTGGAACCAAAAAGACGGACGATTAAAAAAGGAAGCACGATGGGAAATAAATCCAAGCTCTCTTACGACAAGAGGAACCAAGCACCGAAGCGCCGCTCGATCGAGAAAGCCGGAGGCCAATTCGGCAACACAGACCGGCGCTGGAAGACCGTCCAGTACGCGCACAAGATCAAAGGCCGGTACGTCGAGATACGCACGGCGGTGATCCGTTGATGGCCTTCATGCGCGTCTGTCTCAAAGCAACGCTCTTCTCAAATACCGCCTTCCTGGCCGCGGCTTGTGCGCGTAGGCTTGAAGAGCTGGCCTTTTACAACCTCGCCGCGATCGTGATCTGCACGGTCGCTTTGGAGCTTCTTCCGGAATGAGTAAACGCGTCAAGATCTTCTCCCGCCCGGATCCGATCATCCACCCGAAGACCTGGCACCGCCTCCACAAAGACCACGCCGCCCGAGTCTTCGTCGTCGTGGATAACTTCGACGGGATCCGAAACGTGATCCACTTCTATCGATGCGTCGATTGCGAGCAGACCTACCTCCTGCACAAAGGCCGGCTCTACCTCCGGATCTACAACACCCGCGACGGGTTCGAGACGGTCTCATGAAGGACGAGAGCTGGAATACCCAAATCCTCCAATACGAAAATCTCGGGTTCGATTTAAAAAGCCCGTGCGCGGACTGTCCTTTCCGCAAAGACTTCAAGATGGACGACGGCGCCGTGGCCGCTCTCCCCGGATATTTTGAACACATCAAGAGCGGAACCTTCGCCCACACCTGCCACAAAACCGACCCGAAGAGTCCTTTCTTCAAAGAGTCCGCCTACTCCGGCAAGGTTCAACATTGTGTCGGATCTCTCATCTTCCTCGAGAAGAACAAAACCGAGATCCAGTACGCGCTCGTGAAGGCCGTCCACGACGGCAAGCTCGATCTCAAAAAACTCCAAAATAAAGACAAGGTCTGCAACCGGAAGCAGATCATCGCCAAAGCGATCGCCTATCTCAAATCACGCCTCGGCGCCAAACCCGCCGGCCTACCGACCCACGTTTGCAGGATCGAAGGATGAACTCCCGCTTTTGGAAGTTCGCCTGGTTCGTTCAACTCGCCTGTTTTGTGGCTCTCTTCGCCTGGTACTCCGAGCGAGACCGGAAATTCATGATCGAGCGGGAAGTCACAAAGGCCTATTTCCAAGCCCAAAACGAAGCCCTCACCACCCACGCCAAAGCGATCAACCTCCAAGCGGACATCACCCGCCGGCTCATCGAAGCCCTTTCGGAATAAGAGAATCCCCTAAAACAAAACCGTCCAAAGTTTGCCTTTATTGAGCAACTCCGCTAAAATCTTGCTCGTGAAGAATTACTCCGAGGGCCGCAAGCCCCATACCTTCCGGCGGAAAAACGCCAACGGAAAAAACGACACTCGCCCCGTCGAGTGGACAGACGAACGCATCCTCTCCGAACTCGAACAAATGCTCGACCTCGTGATCTCTGACCGACGCACCATCTACAACACCGGCGCCGGGCGGAAAGCTCAATACGAATACGTCTACATCGGCCAGCTCTACGCCGTCCGCGGGATCTCAAAAAGACTCTTCTCCGAATGGAGATCCAAATACTCAACGACCCCCGAGAACAAAGAATTGATTCCGATTTACCAAAAGATTTCGGAAACCATTGAAGCCCTCGAAACGATCATCGAGAGCCGGAATTGGCAAGGCGGCATCCACGGAGATCTCAACTCGACGATGGTGAAGCTCCATCTCTCCCACAAGTATGGCGTCAAAGAAAAGGTCGAGGTCGAAGAGACCGGCCTGTCTCAAGTCCTCCGGGATCTCTTCTCACGGGCGGAAAAGCTATGACGATCTCTCACGGCTTCACGAACGGCGATCGTTTCGAGTGGGAGATCAAGCTCAAAGGCCGGATGAAGAACTTCGAGCCAGGCACCTACCAAGTCGTCCAGATCGACTCACACACTTTTGAACTCTCATCGCTTCGTGGCAAAGCGCGCACGGACAAAAAACGACCGATCAAACGCCGCACCAAAGGAGCCAGCGTTGACTCAACTCGTCCAAGCGCTACCAAAAAGAGGCCGGCCCGGCCAATGGGATATCTTTCTCGACAATCAACTGATCGGCGACGCCTACTTCGACCCGAATCAAAATAAGTTTGTCGCGAAGGTCGAGTACCGGAACCTGAAACTCCGGATCTACCGCAACACCGAACACGGCATCACTCGCGCGGTCTCCTACGCGATCGAACAGGCCGAGCGCAAAGAGGCGAAGGTTTGAACATCCTGGAACTCGATGAAGCGAAAGCTCTCGAGATTCTCTCCAGGTCAAAGAAGTCTCTCGTAGAGTTCCGCAAGAATCTTCTCGTCAACGAACCCAAAAAAGAAGTCGACGCCGCGCCGTTCCATCACGAATGGTCAGACCTACTCCTGAACGGACGGGATAACTTCGCCGTCGAGGCCTACCGCGAATCCGCCAAATCCCAATACATCGCCCGAGCGTTCCCGATCCATTGTCTCGTCTTCCCCGACGAGCGCCGGGATTACGTCGTCTTCATCAAAAACACCGGAGACCTGGCCGCGGCGAAGCTGAAAGATATTTGGGATGAGTACATGGCGAGTCCGATCTTACGCGCACGGCTTCTCAAGGTTCACGAGCAATCAGGCAAAGTCTTCGACGTCACCGTCCAGGACGCCCACGGGAACCCGCACCGCGTCCGGATGGAGGCCTACGGCAAGGGAAGCTCGATCCGCGGACTATCGAAGCAAGCCCGCCGGCCGAAGATCGTGATCATCGACGACCCGCAAGATTTGGAAGACATGGAATCCCCGACCGTTCTCGATAAGGATTGGGATTGGTTCCTCTCGGACGTGAAGTTCCTCGCGCAAGAAGTCCGAGTCTTCATGATCGGCAACAACCTCGGCGACAAGTGCATCATCGAGCGCGTCTCGGCCTTCGCCGCGGAACTCAAGTTCAAGTTCATCCGCCTCGGAGTCCTGGACGAGACAGGCAAGCCCCGCTGGGCCGCGCGCACCACGATCGAAGAGGTCGAGGAAGAAAAGGAATCCTACCGCGCGATGGGCAAGCTTCCCATTTGGCTTCGGGAAAAGATGTGCCTCGCGATCGATGAGGAAACGAAGCTCTTCAAGAAGCGAGACTTCCGGATTTATCAGAACACGCTCAAGGAAGAGATCGTCCGCTCCTGCAACATCTTCGGCTCTTTTGACCCAGCGGCCAGCATGAACCCAGGCTCCGACTTCCGCGCGATGGTGATCGTCGGCATCGATTCGGAAAACAAATGGTACGTCCTGGACATTTCCTACGGCCGCTTCGATCCGTTCACCTGCATAGACGAGATGTTCCGCCTCGTGCTATCTTATCCCCGTCGAAACTTTCAAATGTTCGGGATTGAAAAGGGAGCGCTCAAGGATGTCTACGAACCCTTCATCCTCAAGGAGCAGACAAAGCGGAACCAGTACTTCACGATCCGCGACCTGGACGCCCGGACGAAGAAAGTGGAACGCATCAAATTACTGCAACCCCGTTTCCGCGCTCACTCGATCCTTTTCCCGGAGTCGGCGCCGTGGCTGGCGGAACTTGAAGCAGAACTTGAAGCGATTTCTCTCGATGGTACGACGCGAGGAATGCACGACGATCTGATCGACGCCTTGGCCTACATCGAACAAATCGGATATGCTCCGACGGCCCAGGCGAATGTGGCAAACCTCCCAAGACGCGCAAAAATGGGAGGATAAGCGCACATGGCAATCGCAACCGCAGCAGCTCTGCTCATCGGTGGACTCGCCGCATCCGGAGCTACAATCGCCTCATCCGCGATCAACGCCAACGCCCAAAAGAAAGCCAACGCCGCCCCCGCGGCTCTTCCGCCTCCGCCCAACCCACAAGACGCGACCGACGCCGCGAGAGCCGACGCTCAACGCCGGGCGCTCCAGCGAACCCAAACCGTTTACACGACACCTCTCGGACTCTCGGACGACGCGAAGAAGAAGCAATTCTTCGGTTCATGATCATCCGCGAGGCCACGTCGGCCGACACCCACGACATTCTCCCGCTCCTTCACGCCTTCGTTGACGAGGGCAAGACCGGCTTCACCTTCGACAAAGAGTCAGCGATCAAAAGCACCCAGGCCATGCTCGGCGACACCGGGCGGATCTTCCTCATGACCAAAGACGAGAAGATCGTCGGAGTCCTCGCCGGCGTCGTGATGCCGTTCCTGCTCAACTACAAGCAGACAATTTTCCAGGAGATCGTCTGGTACGTTCTCCCTGAATACCGCGGAAGGGGATTGGATCTCTTGGTCGCCGCCGAAGCGCTATGCAAGCGCGAGGGCATCGACAAGATGATCATGGTCAGCTTGAACGATCTGACCCCCGCACTTCCCAGCTTTTACCGTCACCGCGGCTTCAAGGCGCTCGAACAACATTGGATGAAGGATTTGAAAAATGGCAAATAAGCAAGTCAAAGGCGATCTGACACCCGTCCAAATCTGCTCGATCGTTGACAAAGAAAAATCCGGGCGCGCCCTGCTCGATCAATGGTGGCAGGATCTCGCCCACTACTGCATCCCGCACAAAGCGACCTACACCGAAGAAGTCTCACTCGGCACGAAGCACCGGCTCCACGACGTTTATGACGACACCGCGCGCGACGCCGTCAAAGTCTTCGCCGCCGGCATGATGGGCTACTACTCGAATCCCGCGACCCAATGGTACGAAGTCCGGATCTCGGATCTCGCGCTCATGAAGCGGCCGGAGGTCAAAAAGTTCTGCAAGGAAGCGAGCGTCCTTTCGAACTCGACCTTGAACGTGTCCAATTTCTACCAGGAACTCTACGACTCCTATCTCGACCTGGCCGTGCCGGGTACGACCTGCATGTACGACGAGGACGACGAAGAGACCTTGATCCGCTTCTCGACCCGCAACATCAAAGAGATCCATTTCTTCGTCGACGAGAAGCGCCGCGTCGTCAAAGTCTTCCGCGTGTTCCAGCTCGAAGCCGAACAAGCGTTCGAACGCTGGGGCGAAGCGGCCGGCGAGGACGTGAAGAAGGCGATGGATGGAAACAACCCGACGGCCAAGATCGATTTCATCCATTGTGTCTACAAACGCCCGGTCTACGACAGCCGCAAAGCCGACGCGCTCAATAAGCCGTGGGCCTCGAAGTGGATCAACGTCAAATATAAAAAGCTCGTGGCCGAAGGCGGTTACATGAAGAACCCCTTCAACATCGTCACCTTCCAGCGCAACGGCTCCGACAAGTGGGGCTTCTCTCCGGCGATGGATGTCGAGCCGTCCATTCGCGGAGCCAACGAGATCAAGCGCACGATGCTTCGAGGCGGATCCAAGCTCGTTGATCCTCCGATGGAAGTCGAGAACGACGCCTACCTGCTTCCGCTCGACATCGACGCCGGCGGACTCAACTACCGGCTGAAACCTCTCGGCACCGGAACCGAAGGCGGGGTCAAGTTCTTCCAGACCGGCGGCAATCTCCCGGCCGGCGAGACGATGCTCGAGAAGGAACAGACCGCGATCCGAAAAGGTTTCTTCAACGATCTTTTCATGATCCTGAACAGCATGGCCGACAAGACCCGGACGGCGGCGGAGATCTCCGCTCGCATCGAAGAGAGCATGGCGCTTCTCGGCCCTTCGCTCACGGTGATCACGACCGACCTCTTGACGCCCAAGATCATCACGACCGTCGACAAGCTGATCACGTCCGGACGCCTGATCGTGCCGGCGATCCTGAAAGGCAAAGAGTACAAGATCGAGTACGTCTCACGTCTCGCAAAAGCCCAGCGCTACACCGAGAACCAATCCGTCCAGGCGTTCCTCATGGCGGTCAAAGGCATCGCGGAATTTAAGCCCGAGGCGCTGGACAAGATCAACATCGACGAAGTCGTCGACCTACTGGCCGACATCCTCGGAGTGGATCCTCGGATCTTCAACGACGACAAAACCATCCAAGACATCCGCAAGGCGCGCGCGGAAGCCCAACAGCAAGACCGCGAGATCGCGCTTGCCCAGGCACAAGCGAACACCATGAAGACCGGCGCCCAGGCCGGATCCGAGATCTCCAAAGCACAGAACAAAGGAGTTCCTAAAACGAAATGAGCGACCTCAAATCCGCCCGCCTCAAACAGCTCGACACCCTGAAAGAACTCCAGAGCGCCTATCGCAAATGCTTCTCCGGCGAGTCCGGCCGGATCGTCCTCGAAGACCTTGAGCGCCGCTCCTTCCGCGACACCGCCATGTACTCCGGCGACGAGACGCAATTCAAGATCAACGAAGGCAAACGCCAAATGTTCAATCACATCCGCGCGATGTCCAACATGGATCTCGCCAAACTGCGCGCCTTGATCGAAGGCCGATAAAACAAGGAGATAGACAGACATGGCCGACCCGAAGCCCAACCAAGCGTTCCTCGATTCACTTCCCGAAGCGTACCGAACGAACCCGACGTTCCAGGACATCCCGGACGTCGCGACTCTCGCCAAGCGTTTTGACGACACCTACCGCACGGTGGGCATGGACAAGATCGCGCTCCCCAAAGATCCGAAGGATCCGGAGTGGAACAACACCTACGCGAAGCTCGGCCGGCCGGCGAAGCCCGAGGAATATCAATTCCAAGACGGCAAGGCGCTCAAGTTCCCGGAAGGTTTCGCGTTCCAGGAAGAAGGCATCAAAGCGTTTCAGGCCAAAGCGCACGAACTCGGATTGAGCCAGGCCCAGGCGGCAGGACTTTATGAGTTCTACGCCGGCACCGCGATGGGCGCGTACAACAAAGAAGTCGAGCGGATCACCAACGAAGCCGCCGAAGCCGAGAAAGCGCTCCGCACGAAGTTCGGCTCTGACTACGACGCCAAGATGGCGCGCGCGAACCGGATCTTCGCGGCCTTCGCCGGGAAAGAAAACGCCGAAGCTCTCGCGGCCAAGTTCGGACGCGATCCTTTGGCGATGACTCTCATCACCTCGATCGCCGACAAACTCTCGGACGATGTGATCGGTGACGGTCAACCCAAAACCGGCATGACCGCCGACGACATCCAGGCCGAGATCGCGAAGCTCGAGGATCTGAAAGGCCCGTGGGGCGATAAGAATCACCCCGAACACGCCCTCACGATCAAGAAGCTCAACGGTCTCTATGAGGCCTTGAACGACTTGAAGAAGGCCGGGAAAAAGTGATTCAGCTCACACCCGAAAAGACCTGCGAAGTTCGGCTCAAGATCGCGGAAATCGTTTTCGCGCACGGATCACATAATCAGCGAGTGGGTGAAGAATTTGACAAGACCTGCTCGGCGTTATATGATTTCGTCGTTGATCGGAAACCGGAGTCACATCCGGCGTCCAGCGATAAACCGTAAAAGTCGGATTCAACCCTACGGACAAAATCCGTAGGGTTCCCAACCTAAACGTGTCAGGCCCGGCAAATAGCCGGACTCCCTGTTAGCTGGCTTGAGGCATCAAGCAAAACCAAGTTAACCAGGGAGGCCTGACACACATGTCAGACATCAATACCATTCGAGTTCAGCAGTACGGATCCGTCTTGCGCCATTTGGTGCAACAGATGGGTTCGCGTCTTCGCAACACCGTCATGGTCAAAGACGGCGTCGTCGGTAAGCGCACGTCCGAAGACCAGGTCGGCACGTTCACCGCGGCTCAAAAAGAAGCCCGGCACGCCGACACGCCCATCATGAACGTCGACGTCCGTCGGCGCTGGGCGATCATGGCCGATTACGAAATCGCCACCCTCCACGACAAAGAAGATCAGCTCAAAGAGCAGATCGACCCGACGTCTCCGTTCGCGATCTCGATGGGTTACGGTCTCGGTCGCAAGATCGACGACGTCCTCATCGCCGCCGCGACGGCTGCGGCCTACACGGGCGAGGAAGGTTCCTCGACCACGTCCTTCGACACGGCCAACCAACAGATCGCCTCGGGCGGCACGGGCCTCACGATCTCGAAGCTGGAAGACACGCTCGAGATCATGGAAGAGAACGATCTTCCGGATCCCGCCGAGGATCCCCGCTACTTCATCTTCGCCGCGAAGCAGATGCGCGAGCTTCTGAACTCGACCGAAGTGAAGTCCGCGGATTACAACACCGTGAAGGCGCTTGCGATGGGCAAGATCGACACCTTCATGGGCTTCAAGTTCATCCGCTCCCAGCGCCTCGCCTACTCGGGCGGCGTGCGGACGTGTCTTGCCTACAGCAAGAGCGGCCTCATGTTGGCGATCGGGAAGGACATGTCGACTCGCATCGATGAGCGCGTCGACAAAGGATATTCGAAGCAGGTGTACGCTTCGATGTCCATCGGTGCGACCCGGATGGAAGAGACGAAAGTCGTTTCCGTCCTCTGCGCCGAGGCCTAAACCCAACTCAACCAACGGAGGAATTGAAACATGGCAACCGTTTACGGCGTGAATCGGACGATTCTCAACTCGGGAACTCCCGATCACACTCTCGCAAAAGGATTGTCGGGCGGACGTGTCCGCGCGATGATCGACACCTACGAGGCGAACGCACTCGCCGCGAACAGCGTCGTTCTGATGGGCGGCAAACTGCCCGTCGGAGCGAACATCGTGGACGTGATCTTGGATCACGACGCGCTGGGCGGCGGCACGTCGATCGACGTCGGCGATGCGGCGGACGCGGATCGCTACATCGATGGCGAGGACACTTCCTCGGCCGGCACGGCGCGCGCGGGCAACGGGGAAGCGGCGGAAGACGCCACGGCCTACGTCATCGCCACGACCGACGCCGCGGACATTTCAGATGCGGCCAACTCCGATCGTCAGGTGCAAATGACGATCTTGGGCGGATCCGCGACGGGTTCGATCCGTCTCGTCACGCTCTACACCATCGACTAACCAGGACAGGGGGAAGGCGTCAAAACCTTCCCCCTCGCTTCAAGGAGGAAGCATGAAAAAGTATCTTTGGCTCATCCTCGCGGCGTTCCTGGCGATTCCGTCGCTGGCACACGCCGGAGTCCAGGTCTCGGAGGACGGCAATCAAGAGGGGGAAGCAGTAAAGATCAACCTCTCGACCGACCTCGACGGAACCTTCACGGGCGGCGACACCTACACGATCTCGCTCGAGTCGGTGATCAACCCGACGGACGTGAACGCCACCGGCGAACTCAAGTTCCAGACGGACTTGTTCGCCAGCGGTCGGTACACGGCCTCGTCAACGATTCCGTCGTCTTCAAACGGGATCAACCCGTCCACCCTTCCGTATTCCCTGCTTTTGAAGTCGATTGGGAACGTGGCGGGTGAAACGGCGACGTTGCCGAACGGCACGAAAAACGGTCAGACGCTCTACATCCTGATCAATGGATGCGGCCCGTCGGGAACGTGGATCGTGACGCCGACGATCGGCGCCGGATGGACGAACCTGACGTTCGACACGCGCGGCGACAACGCCACGCTTGTTTGGGATTCGACCCAGGGCTGGATCATCTCCAGCACGAGCGGCACGACCGTCCTACCGAAGAAAAACTAAGGTGAAAAGCGGAGGGCGGGGGAAACCCCTCCCTTCGCCTCATCCGATGGCGAAGAAAACCTTTTCAATCATCACGGCCTTCGTCCTTGGATTCCTTTGTGTCTCCCCGCCTGAATTTCTCAAAGAAACTTCCCACTTCGCTCTGACGCTCGGCGCCCAGGATCCGATCTTCAAAGAAGACTTCCGGATCCCCGTCATGGTGAACAGCTTCGCCTGGATTTGTGCCGTCGTCTTCGCCGGCCTTCTCGGGTTTTATCTCGTCTCGAAGAAGTTCCATCCGGCGATCAAATTCCTGGCCGTCTACCTATTCGTCGGAGCGTTTGTGAGCGAAGTTCCGTATCGCTCGTTCAACGCCTATCTCCTGATCGCGCCGACGCTGGCGCTTTTCCTTTGGCTCCGGGAGTGCGACTTCGATGAAGTGATCCGCGTTTTGTGCGCGGCCTTTTGGCTGGAGCTGACGTTCGCCTGTTTCCGCCTGGCCGGGATGGAGACCTTGATGAACTTCGGACGGGAAGAGGGGATCTTCTTCGGAACGATCAATCAGCACATGCAATTCGCCTCGCTCCTTTGCATCATTTCGCCGTTTCTCCTGCTCCGCTCGAAGTGGTACATCGTGCCGATCTCCGCCGCCGTCGTACTCTGCACGAGTTCCGGATTCGCGATCTCGATCCTGGCCGGGATCCTGGTTTACCTGACGCTCCGCTATGGCCGCGCGGCATTCGTTCTCTCGAAAGAGTTTTTGAGATGGGAAAAGGTCGCCGGCCTCTCCGCTGTCTTCGGAGCAATCGGCTACGCGATCTATCTCGGACGCGACTCGTTCGCGGTCGCATGGCGCGAAGGCCGCTTCCCGGTGTGGGGCGTGATCTTCAAATCCTGGCTCTTCGATACCCGAGTGAATCCGGATCAGTCCGGCCCGTTCAGCTTGAAGTCGTTTCTCTTCGGCCACGGCACCGACTCGTTTTATTCGATCTTCGCCGCCTACAAGCACGACGCCAATCCCTTCGGCCAAGCACATAACTGCTGGCTTCAACTGCCCTGGGAGATCGGCCTCATCGGATTCGTGGCGATCCTCGTTTACGTCGGCTGGCTCGCCGTCCGGCTCTACCAATCCCAGGAACACGAACTTTTGGCCGGCATGGTGATCATCTCGACCAACATGCTCGTCCACTTCCCGACCCGCATGACGCAAACGATTTGGCTCATCGTGGCGTACCTGGCGCTTTGCGAACAACGCTCAAACTGGAGGATCCGATGAGTTACACCGATATTCAGATCGCCAACACGGCGCTGTCCAAGCTCGGCGACATCCGCATCACGTCGTTTTCGGAGAACTCCGAAGCGGCGAAGAAAATGAACGCGATCTACGCGATCACGCGCGACGACGTCCTCGGCCTCTACCTTTGGCCGTTCGCGAAAAAACAGGCGATCCTATCGCGGGTTCTCGTCTCTTCCAAGTCGCTCACGGGGATCACCCAGGCCTCGCCCGGCGTCTTCACCTCGGCCTTGCATGGACTCTCGGACGGCACCGAGATCTGCATCACCGGCGTCGTTGGCATGACGGATCTGAACGGAAAGAGTTTCCTCATCACCTCGGCCACGACGAACACGTTCCAACTGACCGATTTAAACGGCGTCGACGTGGACACCACGGACTTCGACGCTTACGTCTCCGGCGGCACGTTCGGCGAGGTCGCCGCGGCGCCCGCGTTCAATTTCCTCTACCGCTTCACACTTCCGACGGATCTCATCCGGCTCTTTTTACTGAACGACAACGAGCTTCAACTCGTCGAGCATGAGATTTTCGGATCCGAACTCTACACCAACAGCATCGAAGCGGCGATCGTCTACATCTACCAGGTGACGGATCCGGCCAGCTTCACCGCCAGCTTCATTGAGCTTTTTGCCTTGAAGCTCGCGTCGGATCTCGCTTACCCGATCGCGCGCTCCCGCACCGGCGCGGTCGATCTTTACACGAAGTTCACCCAAAAACTCGCGAACTTGAGCGGCATCTCGGCACAGTCACGCGGATCGGTTCACCGGGCGAAGCAAGACGGCTGGGTTAATGGGCGGCTGACTTAATGTCGCTTTCCTCCTGGATCAAAACGAACTTCACCGCCGGAGAAGTCTCTCCGAAGGCAATCGGTCGGGTCGACATCGCCAAATACGAGAACGGCGCCGAGACGATGAAAAACTTTCTCATCTCGCCCTTCGGCGGCGCGTACCGCCGGCCGGGAACCCTCTTCGTGGCTCCGGTCAAAACCCACAGCCAATTCGCTCGCATAATCCCCTTCATCTTCAACTCGGATCAGACCTATGTCCTGGAGTTCAACGCGAGCAAAATCCGCTTTTACCGCAACCAGGCGCCGATCCTTGAGACGGCCGTCAACATCTCCGGGATCACCCAGGCCAACCCCGGCGTCGTCACGGCGAACTCTCACGGCTACTCGAACGGCGACGAGGTCTACATCTCGGGCGTGGTCGGAATGACCCAAGTGAACGGCCGGCGCTTCATCGTTGCCAACGTCGCCACGAACACCTTCGAACTCACCGACCGCGACACCGCCGCCAACATCAACACGACGTCATACACCGCCTGGGCGTCCGGCGGAACGGTTCAGCGCGTCTATCAAATCGCTTCGCCGTATGCGGCCGCGGATCTTCCGGATCTCAAATTCGCGCAAATCAACGATCTCATGTACATCGTCCACCCGGACTATCAGCCGCGCCAGCTCATCCGCTCCGGACATGCCTCTTGGTCGATCGGAACCGTCACCTTCGAGAATGGCCCGTATTTGCCGCGCACGGAAAGCACCCGCACCATGACACCCGGATCCGACTCGCCCGGCACCGGCGTCACGCTGACGGCGTCTTCCGCCTTTTTCACGTCTGACATGGTCGGAGGACTGATCCGCGTCAAAAGCGGATGGTGCCGCATCACCGGATTCACAAGCTCGACCGTCGTCACCGTCACCATCGTCACCGCACTCGCCACCGGGCCGGCCGCAACGACGGATTGGGAGATCGGCGCGTGGTCGGATGAGTTCGGCTGGCCGGCGGCGATCACGTTCTACGAACAGCGCGCGGCCTACGCTGGCACCTACGAACAGCCGCAAACGGTTTGGCTCTCGGTTCCGGAAGACTTCGAGAATTTCGAACCCGGCTCCAATGCGGACGACGCGCTCAATTACACGATCGCCACCGAGAAGGTGAACGCGATCACCTGGCTATCGGCCGAGCAGGTGCTTCTCGCCGGCACGTCGGGCGGCGTTTTCTCCATCTACAGCGGATCCCAAAACGAAGCCCTCACTCCCGCAAACGTTACCGTGAAACGCCAAGCGAACAACGCTTCGGACTCCATCACGCCGGAGAAGATCGGGAACCTGACCTACTTCGTCCAGCGCGGCGGACTCAAACTCCGCGAATTGGGCTACGACTTCCAAAGCAATTCCTACAAGGCCAGCGACATTACGCTTCTCTCGGATCACATCACCGAAGGCGGGATTACGGAGATGGCGTTCCAGGACAACCCCGACTCGATCCTTTGGTGCGTCCTCGGATCCGGCAAGATCGCGACGCTCACCCGAGAGGTGAATGAGCAGGTCGCCGGCTGGGCCGTCCAGGAGACCGACGGACTCTTCGAATCGATTTGTTGCATCCCCGGCACCGACTACGACGAGGTTTGGTTCGTGGTGAAGCGAACGATCAACGGCAACACCCGCCGGTACATCGAAGTGCTTCAAAATTCGAATTTCGGGGATCAGGAAGACGCCTTCTTCGTGGATTGCGCGAAGCGCTTCGCGGCCGCGGCAACGATCTCGTCACCGAACATCGTCGACGACTCTTCGAACGCCCATTCGATGAGCGCCGAAGGCGGCGCCACGCTCAACGCCTCGATCAAAAAATTCGGAACGAGTTCGCTTGAGCTGGACGGAGACGGCGATTATTTAAGCTTGCCGCATCACGCCGACTACAACTTCCAGGATCAGAACTTCACCCTCGACTTTCAGATCCGCTTCGACACGATCGGATCCGACTCGATCGGGATCCTCGCACATTGGCTCGAGACCGGCGACCTCCGCGGCTGGCGGATTTTCTATGAACCCTCAACACATCGCCTTTGCTTCAACTACTCGACCGACGGCACGAGCGCGACCTTCGTCGGATTCTATTTCCCGTGGGCGCCGGCGGAGGATCAGTTCTATCACGTCGAGATCAACCGCTCTGGAAGCGTGGTTCGCGCCTTCGTCGACGGAGCGCAGATCGGCACCGGAAAAACCATCGGAACGAGTTCGATCTTCGACGCCAACACCCCGCTCTTGGTCGGCGCCTTGAACGAGAGCGGCACGATCCAAAACGAACTCGACGGATTTATCGATGAGCTTCGGATCTCCAAAGGCATCGCCCGGCACGGCGAAGCGTCGGCTACGGACGGCCTGAAAGACTCCAGCTCCTACAACCGGACGCTCACGCTTCACGGCAACGCCGCGCTCTACACGGCCGACTTCGCGTTTGGCGACGGGTGCATGTCGCTCGACGGATCCGGCGACTACCTTTCAGCGGCCGGAGCGGCGGAGTTCAACCTCGGCACCGGAGCTTTTGTCGCGGAATGCTTTTTCAAATTGAGCGCATTAACGAGCGGCTGGCTGATCTGCATCGGAGATCCAAACTCGGGCGGCGCTGGCCTCTACTTCAACTCAAGCGGAACCCCGACGATTGAGTTCGTCCGTAACGGAACGACCGTGAACAGCTATCCGGCTGGAATCGGCGGACGCACGACGTTCACGACCGGGATTTGGTATCACGCCTTCATCAAGCGTAACTCCCAAAACAGTTACACCACCGGCGCCGCGAAGGCGTCGGACACCCACGGCCAAACCTACGACACGACCGTCGTCGGCGTGGTAAGTGTGGACGGATCCTCGGCCGGTCTCACGATTGGCGCACAGTCCGGCGGAGGCGGCGGCTACATAAACGGGTACATCGACGAGATCCGAATCTCAAACACCACGATCCACGGCACGACCTACGACGTGCCGACTTACGAGTTCACCGAGGACACGACGACCCTGCTTTTGGCTCACTTCGAAAAGTACCGCGGATCCTTCACGGCTCCGACCGGCGCTTACACCGAGGACGTCTACACGAAGCTCCTTTCCCACTTCAACGGCGAAACGACCTACGTCGCCGAGAGCGCGATGAGCGGCTTCGAACACCTCGAAGCGAAGTCCGTCTCGATCTACGCCGACTCCGAGCGGCAATCGAACAAAACCGTCGGGAGCGGAGTCTTCACACTCGAAACCGCCGCGGTCGAAGCGGTGATCGGTCTTTCGTATGAGAGCCGGATAAAACTTCTCCGGCCGGAAGTCGGCGCCGCGACCGGATCCAGCCAGGGCAAACACAAGCGGATCACGAACTCGACTCTCCGCGTCAACGATTCTCTCGACATGAGTGTGGGCAACGACGAGATCCAATACCCGACCGATTTCCGCACGGCAGGGGATAACCCGCCGGACTTGGACGATGAAGACATCACGCCGATGAGATCGGACGACTTCGAGATCATGATGCCCGGCGGCTGGAACAAAGCGGCCCAGCCGGTGATCGTGAACTCGTACCCGACGCCTTTGCATGTGCTTTGCGTGATCTCGCAACTCGAGACGGAGGACTAAATGGACGTTCTCGGACTGACAAAAGTGATCGGCTTCGGACTGACCGCCTTCGGCCAATTCCAAGCGAACAAAGCCCAGGCCGACATCGCCTCCTTCAACGCCGGCCAGGCGTCGCGCGAGGCCGACATGACGCGCCAGGCGACAGAGTTCAATGTTGACCGGATCCGTCGACAGGCCGAAGTCTACCGGAGCGAGCAGATCGCCGGGTACGCCAAGGCCGGCGTCCGTCTCACCGGCACGCCCGTCGAAGTTCTCGCCAGCACCGCGGCCGAGTTTGAGATGGACGCGATCGCCGAGCGGTACAAAGGCCAAACGAACATCTACCGAAGCGAGATGGATGCCGAGCAAAATATGACCCGTTCACGGTTTTATAAATCCGCCGGCCTCTTGGAACCCGCGCTCACGCTTCTAAAATCCACTCCCGACGTCTATGACTTCGGCCGGAGTTTGAGAAAGAAAAACACCAATGGCTAAAATCCCCGAATACTCGAGCGGCGTCCGGCTCGACCAGGCGCCCAACCTCGGCCGCAAAGACGAATCATTGGCCGGCGCGCCGGGCCGCATGACCGCCAAGGTCGGCGAGACGATGGTCGACGTGGCCGATCAGCTTCAAAAAGCACGGGATTTCAGCGAGACGATGGCCGCGAAGAACGCGACGGCCCAGCAGATCCAAGACCTCAAATTCAAAGCCGCGAACGATCCGGATCCCTATTCGAACGCCTACGAGGCCGAACTCCAAAAGATCCTCGCCAATGCCGGATCCAACATCACGTCACCGCGCGCCCGCGACGCCTACGCCTTCGAAGCGCAGAACGACGTCGCCCTGGCAAACTACGACATCCGCAACACATACCGGACGAAGCAGATCGACTTTGGGAAGGCCGGCCTCTACGACACCGTGAAGAACGCGGAGCGCGACTACACCGCCACGGACAATCCGACCCAACAGGCGATCATTTTGGACAGCACACGCCGCACGATCGAGCAGGGCGTCGCCGCCGGCTTCATCACGCGCGAAGAAGGCGCTAAGCGGATCCAAACTCTCGCGAACGACATGGACATGAAGAAGGCCTCGCAGGTGATCTTCAACGACCCGGCCCGCGGCCTCGAGATGGTGAAGCAGGGAAATTTCCAGCACCTCACCGAAGAGCAAAAACTCACGCTCCAAGGCAAGGCCAACTCCCGGCTCGCTAAACTCAAGCAGGACGCGAAAGACCGGGTCGAGCAGGAACAGCTCGCCAACTCCCAAAAATTCTTTCAGCAGTACATGGCCTCTGAAAAGGATCCCAGCATCGCGCCGCCCACGCTCGATCAGATCGAAGAAGCGCGCGCCGCCGGCGCCGCGCAGATGCCGGGCGGGATCGATGCCGAATCCTACACCGCCTTGAAGGTGATGCTCACCGAACCCAAGGCCGAGAACGTTCCGCAGGAAAGAAAGGCCGAACTCTTGCGGAACCTGGCCGACAAGTTCGCGGATCTAAATCCCCAAAAAGGACTCTTCGGCGGGATGAAAGTCACGCCTCAAAAAACCACGTTCGAAAAAGTCGTGGCGTACCGCAAGGCGCTTTTAGAAGCGAACCAGGTCAAAGGCCTCATCTCCCCAACGCAATTTCAAAACCGGATGATCCTGACCGAAAAGGTCTACGACAAGGGCATCAACGAGTACGTCAGCGACCACTCGAAGAACCTTTTCGCCCTTTGGGATGGCCTCACGAAATGGGTCGAGGACAACAAGGCCCAGGGCGTCTTCAACGTGGACGAAGCGAAGTCTCTCTTTTTCAGCGAGATCGTCGACCGGATGGCCGAGAACGACATCACCCAGGATCAGATCCCGGTGATCGGAAAAGAACTCGTCAAAAAATACATCATCAACAAAATGCCGGAACTCGCCGGCCTGGACGACATCCCTAACAACGGCATCACCGCCGCCGGAGGGTTCAAAAAGCTCTACTCCGGACAGACCGCGCTCCAGCCCGACTTCAAGACGAGCGCCAAGCCGCCGGCTCAAAAGGTTTTCAAGCCCGGAGATACGAAACAAAAGGGCGACGTGACCTATTACAGATGGAGCAACGGTGAATGGCGGACGCAACCCGAACAGACCAAGTCTTAACCGACGCTGATTTCCAAGACGAACCGTCAGGATCCCAAGTCCTGACGGATGCTGATTTTCAGGAGTCAGACGGCCAACAGTCCGCCACCGCCCAGCCGCAACAGCGCTCGACCTACCTCTCGGACAAAGGCATCTCGGTCGCGCATCCGGACACGATGTCCGACGAAGACGTCCAAAATTCGATTTGGGATAACTACTACACGATCCCCGTGAAGACTCCCGGCTACATCGGCGACATCATGCAAGCGGACAAGCGCGCGGATCAGCCCGCCGGCGTCGCCATTCAGGGGCCGGAACAAAAGCCGGTGACGATGGGCGAGCAGGTCGCCTACCCGTTCCAGCGGCTTTTCTCCCAAGGCCTCGAAAAACCCTCCTGGGCATTGACCGAAGGGATCCTCCGGAGTCTCGTCTCAACCAAAGGCGCGTCCGCTGGCCTGGCCGGCGTGGCCGTCTACAAATTCGCCGAGCAAATGGACGTCGACGCCAAGATGGCGAACGACCTGAAAGACCACGCGCCCGGCTTCCTTGACCGGGCGATCGACTACTTCTCCCAGCCCGAGAAGTACGGCGTGGTGACTCCGCCAGCCGAAGCGATGCGCGGCCGGCTCCGCGAAATGAACTACGAGCGGAACTACCTTCTCGGAATCGCCGGCGACACGACCGAAGCGATCACGGACTTCATGGCCTTCATGGTGACGGCGGAACTCTCCGGCGCCGGCGCGATCGGCAAGGGTGCCTCGGCCGCGATGGACGAGACCTTCCTGGCCGGCTTCGCGAAGTCGTCCGCCAAACTCTCGACCCTGGCGCTCTTCACGACCCGCGGCGACCTCACCGACCGCGCCAAAGCCGCCGTCTACATGATCGCCTACAACATGACGCCCTACATCGCCAACGCCACCGGAGCGACCGGCCTCACCGCCGCCGCCGTCAACGGCGCGCTGAACGCCTTTTTGTCCTCACCCCAATACCTCAAAGCGATCCGCGAAGCCGGCGGGATCAACCGCGAATCGGCCGCGCTCATCATCCCGCAATTCATCATGGACTTCGGGTTCGCCTGGAACACCCGTGGAACGCCCGAAAATCAGATGAAAGCGAAGGTCGCCAAGTACGCCAAACAGCGCGCGAAGGAGTTGAACCTCCCGCCGGATGAGGCGGAGATGCTGATCAAGGCCATTCAGAACGCCATTTTGAACCCGCCCGCGACCCCTGACGTGAACCCCGAAGTCGCCGGGATCCGAATCGAAGGCCCGCAACAGCCCCAAAAACCCACCCAGGAGGCCCGCCAGCAAGCGATCGACGAGATCCTGGCCTTGGAGTCGTCCGGAGCGCCGGAAGGCGGTCAGATGGTCAAAGCGGCGAAGGAGAAGGCGGTTAAAGACGGCATCCTCACCGCAATCGAAGCCGAGACCCTCATGACCGAGGAAGCTGCCGCGACCGTCCGGGAAGGCCGGGTCGGGGAACTCGCGAAGAAGCAGGAGAACATCCTGGACGAAATCGACGCCCTGGAGGCCAAGCGCCGGGAAGTGGTAGGGGATTCCTTCTCGGACGAGCAGATCCAGGAGAAGGTTGCCGAGAAGTTCAAGCGGCAAAAGGACATCGAGGATGAGATTTTCGAGAAGCGGCGGGAACGCGAGAAGGCCAAAGGCGCGGAGAAAAAGTCAGAAATCCAGGATTCGATTAACAAGCTGAAAGCCGAACTCGCCGAGACCAAGCGCGCGATCCGGGAGATCGAATCCCTAAAACAGAAGCCGGCCACGACCAAGGCGCTCGAGAAGCTGGACGCCAAGCTCGACGAACTCACCGAGCAGTACGACGAGATGGACGCGCAGATGGCCGAGCTTCTCCAGCCGGAAGGTGAACTCCCGGTCAAAGACTCGCAGATGGTTCGGCTCAAGGCCTCCCAGGTGATCCGCACCGCCAAGCAATCATTCAGCCAAGGGGTGAAGGCCGGCACCGCGGCCGAGAAGGAACAGCAGAAAGTCCGCGACGCCGAGAACCAGGCCGCGCAGAAAGAACGCCTCCAGGACGTGAAGACCGCCCAGGAAGCCGCACTCGAGATCGTCGAGTCCGCCGGTCTGACCGCCGCCGACCGCGCGCGCTTCATGCGTCAGATCAAAAACATTCAGTCGGTTGAGGACTTCCTCAAGGTCTCCGAGGAACTCGAACGAAAAGCCCTCGTCATGAGCGAGAAGACCTCGAAGCGGATCCTCCAGCGCCGGCTCAAGAAAGAACTCCAAAAAACTACCGTGAAGAAAGAGGGCGGCAAACCGACCAGCCGCTTCGGCGCCGACGTGCAGAAAATCCTCGACGGCGCGCGCACCGCCTCCCGGATGCGGACGGAAGCCGCGCTCAAGAAGATCCAGGCCAACGTCGACAAGATCAACGACCTCATCTCGCAGAACGCCGACGCCTCCGAGACCTATCCGCTCGCGCTCGAGAACCGGATCCTCCAGGCCGTCGCCGACGCCGAGAACGTGTCCTCCGCCCAACTGGCCGACATCCTGGACACCGTCCGTGAGCTGAAAGCCGTGGGCCGGGCGTCCACCAAGCTCGAGAACCATCTTCGCGAGAAGGCAATTGACGAGAAGATCCGCCGCTACGTCGACGCGATCTCCGGCGGCGCCGGCCAGCCCCCGAAGCGCACCGCCTCCCAGCCAGCCGACGCCCTGGACACGCCGGCGGGCGCCGTGAAGAAATTCTTCCGGAGCGTGATCTTCGGCTGGAATGATCTGATGGACGTGATCTCCCAAAAGGACAAAAAGTCGAAGGCCGGCCAATCCTTCATCTCCAAAGACGCCGACGTTTTCGATCAGCAACAGGCCCAAAAGAACCTCGTGCGCGAGTTCAACAACCTCGCCCAAGAAGCGATCCAAAACTCTTACGGCCTGAAATCCAAGAAAGAGACCGACGCGAAGCTCCGCGAGATGCAGGAGCCGCAGGAACTCGGAACCTTCAAGCGCTCCGACGGCGTCACCGAAGAGATGATCATGACGCGCGACCAGGCGATCAAAAAGTG
Source organism: uncultured Candidatus Saccharibacteria bacterium (assembly GCA_964633425.1). Lineage (GTDB taxonomy): Bacteria > Patescibacteriota > Minisyncoccia > Phycocordibacterales > UBA2100 > UBA10103. The sequence continues at coordinate 490 of CAZWFX010000017.1, read as the reverse complement.
GATGGAATACCAGGATCCGACGCTCAAGGCCACGTTCGAGTCGCCCGAGGGCATGGCCTGGACGCCGGAGATGCTCAATGCCGTCGACAAGTTCCTCACCAAAGAGGACAAGGCGTTCGGCCAAGCGCAGTTCGAAATCTACAAAAAGATCTATCCGCTCGCGAACGACGTCTACTCGAAGATGTACGGCGTGAACCTTCCGTTCAATGAGTTTTACAGCCCGATCCGCCGCTTCGACTTCAAGCGCGACGTCACCGCCGGCTTCGGCGAGATGATGCAGGAGATCAAGACCCGCGCCGGGATCCGTCCGGCCAGCACGATCTCGCGCGTCAACAACGAGAACCCGCTCTCGCTCATCGGATCCATGTCGGCCATGCAGAGACACATCGCCGAGATGTCGCACTTCGTCGCCTGGGCGGAGAAGGTTCGCGAGATGCGCTCCATCTTCTTCTCGGATGAAGTCCAAAAGACCATCGTCGAAAACTACGGC
>CAZWFX010000016.1:0-40627 GCA_964633425.1 uncultured Candidatus Saccharibacteria bacterium | reverse complement strand
GTTCATGCTGTACGTTGACAGCATGTAGGTTGACCGAAACCCGAGGCTTCAGGGTCAACCTACATGCCTACAATGTAGGCTATGTAGTTCTTTAGCTCGTTTGTATGTAGCTAACCCGCAAGTTAGCCCGAGGGACGGGGTTACACGCACCTTCACACTCCTCCGCTAGCCCGCAAGCTAGGAAAGTGCTTAGGCAATCAGTGTTTGCACCGATTCTAGGGTATTATCCCCCCTAGCGGGTTCGCCGATACGCGCGCCGCAATCGTCCTACCCGACCACTCGGGCCTTGCTACCGCATAGGGATGCGCGCAGGTGCCGAGGGGATGCAAGGCCCGATCGGGTGATCGTGCGGGCCTCGCCTAGTTGTCAAAGATCGGTCCCTGATTCCGTGCCGCAGGCCGCGAGGGTATCCCCTTGGGTAAGGGTGTAGCCTCACGACCCCGTGGGACGTCTCAAGCTAGCCCGGATAAACCTCCGGGCGGGTAGGGCCTGCCGTGCTTTACGTGCCAGCCATGACAGACATTAAAGCACACGCCATGCCAGCCATGGCACGCACAAACCTTGGCACTTTTGAGGGTGTAACGCTGTTACACTGTAACACTGTAACACCTAAAGATGTGTTGCACCCTAAAGCGCAGCCAATCCGCATACTTAGCTCCCTGCGCAAGTGTTCAGTGTAACAGTAGGTGCGTGTGGTCAGGCCGAATCCGCGGCATTCAGTGACTTAGGTCCTGGCACGCGCCTTGCTACGCGTGCGCGTTCTACCAAGATCCCCACGCACCCGACCCGTGGAACATACAGGGTAAACGCTTTACGTTTCACGGGCCCTGGCTGGCCCTACAATCAACGCCAGCCCTGCCCGCTACACCAGCCCCACCCGATGCCCGATCGCCCAACCACGACGATCCTTCTTACATACACCTACATACGTGATTTCAGGTACTTAGCCAAAATGGCCGTTCTAGTGATTCCGCATACTTAGCAGATCCGCCCCGATCGCCGAAATGGTGGACATTATCACACATAGGGGGCGCCCTCTCATGTCGTACCCTCTTAGGTCATCCCCAGGTACGACATGTAGGATAGCGCACCGCGTCGACTAGAGGGTACCCCATAGTATGGGAAGTCCTATCGTCTGTCTAGGACCTCTCCCATACGTGTGGTATTTTTGACCAGCTTATCTTACATTTCCTTACACAGGACACCACAAACATGTACATATACGTATGCGCGCGGGAACACTTCCTTCCGACGGGTCGGTTTGATTCAACCCCTCACGCATCGACACAAACTTGTGTAGTGTCGGCGCCGTGGACGAGGCGCAGCTCTACCAGGTGCTCGCCCGAGAGAACTGTGCGTTCTTCGCGTCCGAGTATCTCCGTGGACCCGCCGGCCCGCCGTACAACGGGAAGTTCTTCGCCTCCGACCACCACCTCGAGTGGGCCGACCACCTCAACAAGTACGACCGGCTCTCGATCATCGCCGCCCGGTCGCACGGCAAGTGCCGCACCCGATCGGCGCACATCACGCTGGCGAACGGCCAGCGCCACCGCATCGAGGACCTGGCCAACACCCGCCCCGAACTTTTGGCGCTCGACGTCACCACGATGCGCTGGCAGAAGGCCGCCGCGCATGTAGAAGCTGCGAGTGCTCCGGTCCCGTGCCTCCGCATCCGCACCCGCACGGGGCGGGAGGCCGAGGTCACCGTCGAGCACCCGTTCCTAGCATGGGCCGGCTGGACCGAGGCACGAGAGCTCCGCGTCGGACAGCGGATCGCCGTGCCGAAGCGGCTCGCCGCGCTCGGCTCGGAGCTCGTCGATCGTGCTTGGCTCCTGGGCGTCTTCGTCGGGGACGGTTGCATCACGGCCGGCACCCACATCTCGAAGGCCGAGCCCTCGATGCGAGACGCGATCGTCGAAGAAGTGGAGCGCTGTGGCTGGAGCGCGGAGCGCACCACCACAGAGATCCGCATCTCCGCCGACTATGCACAGCGCGGTGACACACCGCGAAACTGGCTCCGAGCTCACGGCCTCTACGGCTGCGACTCACGAGAGAAGCGGGTACCGCAGGCGATCTTCGCCGCGCGAGACGAAGACATCGCGCAGTTCATCAGCGGCCTGGTCGACACCGACTGCCACATGAACATGCACGACGGCGGCAGCGTCGAGTTCTTCTCCGTGAGCAAGGAGCTCATGCGGGACGTGCAGCACTTGCTCGTGCGCTTGGGCGTCATCGCCGTGCTGGCGCCGAAGAACGGCACCTACGACGGACTCCCGCACGAGAGCTGGCGGCTCACGGTGCGCGGCGCGGAGATCTTGACGCTCGCTTCTTGGGTCACCCCGCGCAGCTCGCCTCGCCGCGAAGCGCTGCGGCTCGTCGTCGAGCACCAAGAGACGAAGTCGCCGCGCTCGGGCATCGACCTGTTCCCCGTCGAGGCGTGGGACCTCCTCGAGCACGACAGTTCTTGGTTCCGCCGTCGAGGACTCACGGGCCCGACCCGCGCACACGCACCGACGCGCGGGAAGTTGATCCGGCACGCACTCGCCGAAGGGAACGAGTGGCTCTTGGCGGTCGCGCAGGCGGACGTGCTGTGGGACGAGATCGTGGAGATCTCGGACATCGGCCTTCAGCCCGTGTACCCCGTGCACGTGCCTGGGCCGGAGAACTACGTCGCCGACGACTTCATCGACCACAACAGCTTCTTCTTCACGTTCGCGTACCCGATCTGGCAGGCGACCCGACACCCGAACCGCGCGGGGTTCATCTTCTCGGCCTCGCAGCCGCAGGCAGAAGAGATCCTCATCCGCATCATGCGCGAGGTCGAAGCGAACCCGAAGCTCGTGAGCTTGAAGCCGAACACCGCCGGGATGAAGGCGAACCCGCGCTGGTCGGCGAAGACGCTGGAGTTCGCCAACGGCTTCACGCTCCACGCCCGCGGCTACGGCACGAAGGTCCGCGGCGGCCACCCAGTGTTCATCGCGCTGGACGACGTGCTCAACGACGAGGTCCAGTACAGCGAGGTCGTCCGCACCAAGCAGAACGACTACTTCTTCTCCGCGGTGACGCCGATGATCGAGCCCGACGGGCAGATCGTCTCCGTCGGGACGCCGCAGCACGCGAAGGACTTGCTCGGGGTCTTGAAGACGACGCAGGGCTACCGCACCTTCGAGTACCCCGCCGTCCGCCCCGACGGCACGGCGCTCTGGCCGGAGCGCTACCCCATCGAGAAGCTCGAGGAGATCCGCAACGAGATCAAGAATCTCCGCTTCTCGCGCGAGTACCTGTGCCAGGCCGTCACGGACACCTCGAGCATGTTCCCGCTGTCGATGTTTCAGGGCGCCCCCGTCGAGCAATTCAACGTGCGCCTCGGCTCGCCGCTGAAGGTGTGGAACGAGCTCGGCATCCGCAACCGCTTCATGGGCGTCGACTTCGCGATGTCGCGGAACACCGGCGCCGACTTCACGGTCGTGTTCGTCATGGGCGTCGACAACTTCGGCAACCGCTGGGTCATGGACATCTTGCGAGAGCAAGGTCTCGAGTTCGGCGCGCAAAAGTCGCTCATCACGAACGCGGCGCGAAAGTACAAAGTGGACCTCATCTTCTGCGAGTCGAACCAGATGCAGCGCATCTTCGGCGACGAGCTCGTGAAGGAGTCCGACCTTCCAGTGAAGCCGTTCTACACGGGCGCGAACAAGCACAGCCTCGAGACCGGCGTGCCGGCGCTCGCGGTGTTGCTCGAGAACCGGAAGTTCCGCATCCCTCGCGGCGACGAGTATTCGGTTGACATGACCAACATCTGGATCTCGGAGCTCCGCTCGTTCACGTTCGCCAACGGGCGGGTCATGTCGATCGGGGCGCACGACGACTGCGCGATGTCGAGCTGGATCTGTGACCAGGCCATCCGGCAGGGCGGCTTCAGCTTCACGTTCGACGAAGAGCCCGAAGACGCCGTCGCCGCTGCCGAAGAAGAGAAGCTCGCCGATGAAGAGGCCGCCGACCCCTGGTCGGACTTCGTCCCTGGCGCTGTGCCTCGAGTCGGGCGGCCGATCGTCATGAACGGGCGACCGGTCGACGAAGAGGACATCGACGACGACCTGGACAACCCGCGCAACGCACACCGAGAGCCCAAGAAGCACGGGCCGAAGCAGGCAACGGTCGATTGGCGCCCGAAAGACGGTGCGCCAATGGCCCTCGATATTCTAGGATGGCGCTGAGATGTTCGTGATCCACCCACACTTCGCCCGAGAGTCGACCCCGGGACAGGTGCCGAAGCTCGATCCCGCGCTCGCCTACTCGCCGCTGCCGCAGTACGACCTCGACGTGCAAGCGGGACCGACGATGCGCGCCGAAGGCATCGTCGGCGGGCTCGGTCTGCCGCGGGAGCTCGAGCGGAGTCTCTCGACGTTCGCTCGTGCAGAAGCGTCGGCGGCGGTGCACGAGATCGACTTCCGGCAGGCCATGATGACTCGGGTGCGGTCGCTCGAGCCGGCGCTCCGGCACGCGATCATGAGCCGCGCCTTGTCGTACTACCGCGGGCGCACGCAAGGGAGCTCGCCGCACATCAAGACGCAGACGATGCTCCCGCACTCGCGGCTGCCCAACGTCGCGAAGTCGCAGGTCCAGCAGCTCGTCATCGACGCGAGCCGCACACTCTCGAAGGCCGCGCTCGGCGGCAAGTATCACCGCCGCGTGCCGAAGCCCGACGGCGGCTACAAGTACATCTACTCCGAGGAGGCGTACGCGCGGCGGCCCGACGCGCATCTCGACGGGCTCGAAGCGCTGAAGAACCAGCTCCGTCGGCTGCTCGGGCGCCCCGCCGCGGACTTCGGGCCGCTGGTCGCACGCCACGGCGCCGCGCTCATCGGCTCGGCGCTGCGCTCTTTGGGCGCGCAGTTCGAGGACGGTAAGATCGTGGCGGGCGGCGGTGTCGCGAAGGCGCTCCCCGTGCAAGGCACGGGGCACATGAACGCGGCGAAGCTCCCGCCGGGAACGCGGCGCGTCTGGCACAACCGGATCGTCGAGCGCTTCCCCGACGACAAGTGGCACGTGGTCGGGCACATCGCGGGTCTCGAGGACCCGAAGAAGCCGCCGCTCCTCCAGCACCAAGAGATCTCGCACGAAGATCTGCGCGACCTCATCGAGAAGATCCGCAAGGTCGAGGCGCTCGAAGCTCGGCTCGGGGCGAAAGCGCCCGCGCTCGTCGACAAGCCGGCGGGCTCGAAGACGCCGCCGAAGCTGCCGCCCGTTCCCGGCGCTCCGGCTCCGGCTCCGGCGTCACGGCTCGGCCAGCCGCAGAAGAAGACGTGGGAGCGCAAGGGCCACGACCAGAAGGAGCCGCGCGATGACTGACCTGCTGAACGCACGAGAACTGGAGATCTACGAGGCCATGCTCGAGTGCGGCGCGCCGGAGCCGGCGTACAGCGAGCCGCCGACGCTCGTCTGGGAGCTCGCGTCTCTGCACGGGCTGGTCTCGGCGACCGTCGAGGTCAGCGACGAGTGCCTCATCATCCTCAACGGCGCGACCGAGCACGGTGTCATCGCGGAGACCCACCGCATGCGCGGGACCGGGACGCAGATCGCCGAGTTCATCGCGGGGCGCGTATGAAGTTCTTCCTGCTCAAGGGCGGTGACGAATCGCCCGAAGCTCGACGTGAGCGGAACGCCGAGCCCGAGAACCGGGCGGCGCGCCGCGAGTACATGCGCTCGGAGGCCGGGCGGGAAGCCAACCGCAAGGCGAAGGAGAACTACCGCGAGCGGCACCCCGACCGGGTGCGGGCGCACGACGCGGCGCGCTCGGAGCACGGCAGCGCGGCTGGTCACAAGTGCGCGAGCTGTGGTAAGCCCGCGAAGCACAAGCATCACGCGAGCTACAAGGACTCGAAGGTTCGGTGGCTGTGCCACACGTGCCACGTGAAAGCGCACCACCCGAAGAGTGACCTAGGAGAGAAGAGCATGACCACCAAGCCCGCCAAGCCCGCCTTCACCATCGAGAAGTGCGACGCCGCGCCGGCTGCCAACGAGTTCCAGTACACGCCGTTCTACGTGCGTGCGCTCGAGATCGAGCGGGACTTCACCGCGAGTCCTGACGACGACAAGCGGTGGATGAAGCGGAGCAAGGCGCTCGACAAGCTGCGGGTGCGGCTGCTCGATTGGAAGATCAAGCAGGAAGAGAAGAAGAACGAGCACGTCGCCAAGGGCGGCGAGGAGAAGACGATGAACGAGAACGAGCTGTTCAAGCAGATCATGAGCACGAACCTCTTCGCCAAGTCGGCGGACGAGGACGAGGACGAGAAGGCGCCCGAGGCCGGCAGCAAGGACGACAAGCGCATGCCGCCCTGGATGAAGAACAAGATGAAGGCCAAGGAGAAGACCGAGGAGGCCGAGAAGGCCCTCGAGCGCGCCATGGCCGCCGACAACGTCGACGACGCGCACGCGGCGATGAAGGCCTGCGCCGACTCGCTGAAGGTCGCGAAGGCGCTCATGTCCGAGGAGCTCGGGGACGGGCTCTCCGTCGCGGCTCTCGGCGAGCACCCCGCGGGCGGCGCCGCTTCGGACCCCGGTCCCGACGTCGTCGCGAGCGGCACCGGCATGGACGCGCCCTCGGTCCCGTCGGAGATCCTCGCCGAGGGCGACCGCGAGCCGAGCTCGCAGATGTCCGACGGTCCGCAGGTCTTCGACAACGGCGAGGGCGGCGCGCCCGGCCTGGCCGCCGTCTCGAAGGGCGGAGAGCGGCCGCTCGGCGCGCTCGCGGCGCGCACCAGCCGGGCGCGGCCGTTCAACTACAGCACCTCCGAGGACGACCGGGTCGCGGCGCTCATGGAGAAGAGCGGCGGCAACCCGATCCCGAACCCCGCGCTCGACAACCGCCTGGGCATGGCGCAGACGCACGAGTGCGGCTTCTGCAAGAGCATGACGCCGTCGATCCTCTCGACGTGCCTGACCTGCGGCGGGGACCAGCACGGAGCGCCGGCTCCGAGCTCGAGCGCCTTCGTCGAGAAGTCCATCGCGGCGAGCGTGACCCGTGTTCGCAGCGGCGCCGTCATCCGCAACCCCTTCAAGGGCTGAGCGATGAACGTCCTCGCGTGGTTGGTCGATCGGTGGCGCCGTCTGCGCCGCACGCAGACGACGCTCGTCTCTCCCGGCTCGGGCGTGGCAGGCGCTCTGCCCGAGCCGGATTGGCGGCCCACCGTCGATCTCCACGCGCTCGCGCAGGCGCTCGGGCAGCCCGTCGGCATGGACGTCGGGCAGCTCGGCTTCGCCGACGCCGGTCAGGACGGGAGCTATGGCTCCGCGCTGATCAAGGCGAACGGCGACCTGAACGTCGGGATCGAGGACCCCAAGGCTCTGTACTGGGACCCGTTCTCGTCGGTGCAGCAACTCGGCTACCGCGAGAAGCCGAGCGCGATCACGTACGGGCAGCTCAACGCGATGGCGCAGCGCGTGCCGATCGCGCAGGCGATCATCCAGACGCGCGTGAACCAGATCTCGGCGTTCGCGACGCCGCAGCACTACAAGTTCGAGACGGGCTTCCGGGTGCGGATGCGGGACGCCACGGCGAAGCCTACGCCCGCCGACAAGAAGTTCATCGCGCGCATGGAGAACGAGCTCATGCTCAGCGGCGTCGACAACGGCTTCGTGCAGAGCCGTGACTCGTTCGAGACGTTCCTCCGCAAGATCACCCGTGACAGCCTCACGTACGACCAGATCTGCGTCGAGATCGTGCCCGACCTCGAAGGACGGCCGGCGCGCTGGCTCGCCGTCGACGCGGCGTCCATCCGGCTCGCCGATCGGAGCAAGCTCTTCCCGCAGGACGACGACCCCGAAGCGATCCACACGGTCCAGCTCTACAACAACGTGATCGTGAACGAGTTCACGCGGCAAGAGCTCGCGTTCGAGGTCCGCAACCCGCGGACGGACATCCTCTCGTACGGGTACGGGACGTCGGAGCTCGAGATGGTCGTCTCGACGATCACCGCGATCCTCTGGGCGTGGCAGTACAACCAGAACTTCTTCTCGCAGGGCACGGTCGCCAAGGGTCTGCTCAACCTCGTGGGGCCGATCCCCGAGAAGCACCTCCGCGCGTTCCGCCGCAACTGGTACCAGATGGTGTCGGGCGTCGCGAATGCGTTCCGCACGCCGATCACGAACGCCGAAAAGGTCGAGTGGATCAACATGCAGAACTCCAACCGAGACATGGAGTTCTCGGCGTGGATGGACTTTCTCATCAAGGTGGTCTCGGCGACCTATGCGATGGACCCTGTCGAGATCAACTTCCGCTACGGCAACAGCGGGCAGAAGGGCATGTTCGAGAGCTCGAACCGTGCGAAGGCGCAAGAGTCGCGTGAGCGCGGCTTGCGGCCGATCCTCCGCCACATCGGGCGCCTGATCGACAAGCACATCATCTGGCCGATCGACCCGTCCTTCTGCATCGAGTTCGTCGGTCTCGAGTCGCAGACGCCGAAGGAGCTCGCGGACCTCATGACGCAGCGGGTGCGCACGCTGTACACGATCGACGAGCTTCGTGCGGAGAACGACTACCCGCCGCTGCCGAACGGCATGGGCCAGGTCATCCTCGACGCGAACTGGATGAACGCGCGGAACAGCCAGATCCAGCGGGAAGATGCGCAGAAGCAGCAAGCACAGGCTGCCGCACAAGCGAAGGCCGATCAGGCTGCGCAGACCGCTCAGGCCGGTGCGGTGGGCGGCGTCGACCATCTGGACTCGCTCCTCGCGGAGCTCGAGTCCAAGGCGAAGAGCGCGGGCGGCAAGGGCGCCGAGAGGGCGCCGGTGAACAAGGACGGGTCGGGGTCGGGAGCGGGGCAGACGCGCAGGGAGATCGAGAACGAGATCCAAGGCGTCGGCGTCGAAGCCAGCCTCAAGGACGATGACATGCTGAAGAGCATCGAGGTGCAGCTATGAGAGTCCGCCACAAGATCAACGTGCGCATCTTCGACGACGCGGAGGGTGATGACGGGCTGTTCGCGCCGTCGGACACCCTCGCCGAGGTCGTCATCGACAACATGCAGAAGCTGAACTCGGGGCGGTTCGCCATCGCGGCCTCCGACGACGAAGACCTGCCGTTCGGCGACGTCGCGGACGTCCGCTTCGTCTTCATCAAGGCTGACAACGACTTCACGCTGAAGTTCAACGGCGGAAGCGAGGGCCTCGCGATCAAGCGGGCGGACGCCGTGGCGGGCACGTACGCGAAGTTCGCCGCGGAGTGCGACGTGACGGCGGTGAACATCACCAACCCGTCCGCGACGGACGTGCTCACCGGCGTGTTCGCGGTGTACGGAGACCCCGAGGCATGAAGATCCGCCTCGACGCCACGGCCGGAGAGCTCCGCTCGAAGAGCGTCTCCGCAGTGCGGGAGCTGTGTACTCAGCTCGCCGCGCACGACCCGCGTCTGGGCGCGGTCGCGAAGTCGTTGTGGAAGACGGAGCTCGGCGAGCGGGAGCTCACCGTGCGCGGCTTGCACATCGTCATCGAGAACCCAGTCGGCTCCGTGCGGAAGTGGAAGGGCGGCGAGACCGTCATGAGCGCGCCGTACGGGTACGTGAAGAACACCGTCGGCGCGGACGGCGACGACTATGACTGCTTCCTCGGCCCGGACCCGACGGCGCCGTTCGTGTGGATCGTGCATCAAGCACGGCCCGCGACCGGCGAGATCTACGACGAGGACAAGGCGATGATCGGCTTCACGACCGTGCACGACGCGGTGAGCACGTACTTGAAGCACTACGACGATCCTGCGTTCTTCGGCTCGATCTCTCAGGTGACGTTCGAGGAGTTCTGCCAAGACATGGCGCAGATCTCGAAGGCGGAACCTGTGCGGCGTCGCAAGCGCGATGTCGTGTTCGTGGTCGAGGACAAGACCGCGCTCGAGAAGAACGACATCGGGAAGAGCCTCCACGCCAACTTCGTCGACCCGGGTCGGGACATGAAGGTGACCGACGGCGCGGCGGGCATGAACATCGCGCAGAACGCACCGCTGCCGCCGAACATCCGGCCGGCGGTCGAGCCGACATTCCGCGAGTCGCTGGTGCAAGCGCAAGAGGCACACGCACTCGCAGGTGCACAAGCGATCCGCCGCCCGCCGGAGTTCTTCATCCTGAACGAGAGCGCGGTGCGCCCGACGCAGCCGCTCACGCTGGACCCGGAGTACGCAGCGGCAAGTGCGGCCGTACGTGCGGAAGCGGAGAACAACCTCGAGTGGTATGAGGAGCGCGCCCGACGCCGCGTCGAGATGGCGGCGACGGGGAACGTGGACGTGGTCCACCCGAGAGAGGACGGTGCGTCATGAGGTGCCCGGAGTGTACGAACCGTCTCGTGCAGTCGGCGGCGGACGGCACGCACGTGCGCGCGGCCGGAGCGCTGGTGTTCAAGAGCGACGGCACGTGTGTCGCGAAGTGCCACTTCTGCAAAGCCGTCGTGACCCTGCCGCTCGAGCTGAAGAAGGCCGTTGGCGCTCCGCCGATGCGGTCGTTCGTGATCGACCCGGCGCGAGGTCCTCGTAGCGGGGGGTCCGCGTAGCGGGTCTTGACGGCCCGGACGAGCCCCTGTAGAAGCTGCACTCAGGCCCGGTCGATCCGCGAGGATCCGGAGAGGGGTACGCGACGCAGTCGCACCACTCTCTATGTCGAAGCCGATCGTACAGCACCATCAAGACGCTCGCTTCCGCTTTCACGCGCCGATCTGGGCGTTCGAGAAGGCCGACGCACCGGCGGGACAGAAGCGCCGTATCGGCGGGATCATCTCCACCGACACGCGCGATCGACAAGACGAGGTCATCCTCCAGCACGGCCTCGACTTCAGCGAGTTCGCGCGAGCGGGCTTCTTCAACGACAACCACAGCAAGGACGTCAGCGGCATCGTCGGTGTCCCCGACCCGAGCTCGATCAAGAAGTTCAAGAAGGGCGAGATCCTCCCGAACGGGATGGCTGCGCCCGCGAACGGGCACTGGGCGGAAGGTTGGCTGTTGGACGGGGATCCGCGCGCGGACGAGATCTGGACCAAGATCAAGGCCCTCGAGAAGACGCCGGGTGACCGGCGCCTCGGGTTCTCGGTCGAGGGGAAGATCGAGCGGCGCACGGGCGCCGACAACAAGACGATCGCGAAGGCCCGCATCCGGCACGTCGCGGTGACGCACGCCCCGGTGAACACGGACACGCGCCTCGACGCGCTCGCGAAGTCGCTGGCCGCCGTCGAGAGCTCGGAGAAGGAGAGCGCCGTCGAAGCGCTCGCCGAGGCGGGGCTGTTCGCGGGCGGTGACACGTACATCGGCGACGGCATCTCGCCGCAGGACGCGGAGGGCCTCGCGGCCCGCGCCGCCGTCGGACCGGAGACTTCCGAGCTCGCCGAGCACGTCGTCTCCATGGACGGCGTGCTGGACGCGGCGGAAGGCTCGGCGCCGCCGAGCAACGTCGTCCGTCCCTCCAATCCCGACCCTCGAGCAGGCGCGGTCCTCGCGACGAAGGGTCTCGACAGCGTTTCAGGTCGTGCTCTGCTGCCGCAGAGCCTAGAGCACAAGCCGTTCGGGAAGTCGCTCACCTTCGGTGAGGCGATCTCTCGCGTGCGCGCTCGCTTCCCCAACATGGACCCGGCGACGGCAGGCCGCTTCGTGGGCCAGACCATCTTGCTCAAGCAGCGCGGCTGCTTGTGAGGAGAAAGTTATGAACGAGGCAGAGAAGAAGGCCAAGGAGGCCGCGGATCTCGCGGCCAAGTCGCAGGCGGGCATCACCGACGAGGATCTCGTCAAGTCGATGGCCGCGCTCGAGGACGTGCTCAAGAGCTCGCCGGAGGGCCGCCAGAAGGCGCTCTTCCAGAAGGGCATGAGCGGCGCGCTCACCGACGCGGAGAAGACCGAGCTCCAGCAGCTCATGGCGGGCGGCAACACCAAGCCGCTCTCCGAGACCGTCGCGAAGTCGATCGAGCCCGCGAGCCAGAGCGAGGGCTTCCAGAAGGCGCTCAACGTGAGCGACTACCTGGACGACCTCCACACCTCGATGTCGAAGGCGCTCGTCGACGTCGCGTCGCACGTCGAGAAGTCTGACGCGCGGACGCAGGAGCGCATCATGGTCCTCGCGAAGGGCATGCTCGACATCGGCCGCGGCACCCTCGAGATCCACAAGCTGCTCAAGAGCTTCGGCGACCGTCTCGACGGCGTCGTGCGGAACCCCGCGCGCCCGGCGAAGACCGAGACCCCGGGCAAGCCGGAGATCCCGAACGCGCCGAGCACCCCGCAGGGCATGGGCATCAGCAAGGGGCAGGCGCTCGACCTGCTCGGCGAGATGTTCGAGAAGTCGCTCGCGGAGGGCAACAAGGGGCTCTCCAAGGGCGGAGAGAACCTCGAGCTCGCGACCGCGAACTACGAGCAGTTCAACGAGATCTCGGCGGGCCTCCACAAGGAGCTCATCGAGTATCACCGCTCCAAGTACGCCAACGGCAAGGCCGCGCGCTGAACGCAGAGCCAGAGAGAAGAAGGAGAACGCATCATGACGTCCATCATCAACTGGCGCTCGTTCGCGGGCACCGATCAGTTCGGCGGCGCCTCGAGCGCCGAAGAGCTCCGAGACCTGGCGAAGGCCCTCGCCGCCGGCAACGACCGTGACCCCGTCACGGCCGCGCCCGGCGTCGGCTTCCCGCTGCGCGTCGAGTCGCTCGATCGCACCCTCAAGAACACCACCTTCCGCGCGGAGCACGTGAAGCTCTGGCGCATGATCGGCAAGAGCCCGGCCTTCAACACGGTCGAGGAGTACAACCAGGTCCAGAGCTACGGCCAGTCGGACATGGGCGCCTTCATCGACGAGGGCGGCTTGCCCGAGGAGACCGACGCCCAGTACGAGCGCAAGTTCGCGACCGTCAAGTTCATGGGCACCACGCGGCGCGTGAACCACGTGATGACGCTCGTGCGCCCCGCGCACGGCAACATCATCGCGCAGGAGACCATCGCGGGGACCATGCGCCTGCTCGAGTCGATCGAGCGCGGGCTCTTCTTCGCGCGCAGCGACCTCGACTCCGTCCAGTGGGACGGCTTCGAGAAGCTGATCGAGGACGGCGCCCCGTCGACGAACATCGTCGACCTCCGCGGCGCCCCGCTCACCGAGGACAACATCGTCGACGCCACGCTGACGATCTCGGACTCCCCGAACTACGGCATCGCGACCCACATCATCACCAACCCCAAGGTGAAGAGCGACATGGTCAAGGGCTTCTTCCCGAAGGCGCGCTACGACCAGTTCCAGAAGACCTCGGACGGCATGGTGGGCCTCGACATCCGCGGCGTGACCACGGGCGCGGGCGACATCGAGATCGTCCCCGACGTGTTCATCGACGACGGCGGCAGCGTGCCGTCGGCGGCGGTCGGCGACGCCTCCAAGCGTCCGGCGACCCCGACGATCACCACGGCGCTGACCTCGCCCGCGAACGCGAGCAGCCAGTTCACGGCGGACGACGAGGGTAGCTACTACCTCTACGTCGTCGCGGTGAACAAGTACGGCCAGAGCGCGCCCGTGGCGGTGAACGCCGTCGCGGCCGCGGTCGTGGCCGGCGACAAGTTCACCTTCGGCGTGACGCCAGGCGCCGGCCCGAGCGTCTCGTACTTCAAGGTGTACCGCTCGACGAAGGACGGCGCGACCTCGACGTGCCGTCAGATCCTCCGCGTGGCGAATGCGGCGGGCATGGGGGAGTCGACGATCAACGACTACAACGCCAACATCCCGGGCACCTACAAGGCCTTCATGTTCCAGCTCAACAGCCAGAACATGGAGTTCAAGCAGCTCGCCCCGATGATCAAGATCCCGCTCGGCACGGTGGACGCGTCGATCCGGTGGATGCAGCTCCTGTACGGCATGCCCGTGCTGTTCACGCCGCGCCACAACGTGATCTTCAAGAACATCGGCCGCAGCGCGGACGCCGTCGCGGTCTGATCGAAGTTCCGCGAGCGTGAGCTCGCGGCGTGAGGGGTGGTCGGCGGGTGATGTCCCTCGCCTGCCGGCCTCCCCTCTCCGTAAGGGAGCTCTCCATGATCCGCATGCACTGCAACATCAAGCACCTCGCCGGACAGAAGGTCGACCTCGACGGCGTCATCGTCGCGATCGACAAGGACGGCTTCGCCAACGTACCGCCTGCGGTCGCGGCGGTCCTGGGCCGCTCGCAGCGCTGGCGCAACCTGAGCGAGAAGGTCGCTCCGGCTGCTCCGGCCGCTCCGGTGGCGCCGGTCGCTTCGGCGCCGGCCCCCGCGAAGTCCTCCAAGAACGACAGCAAGCCCGGCAGCGTGCCGGGGAAGGGAGTCTGATCTATGAGCGCCACGAAGAAGGCTTCGAGGACCGAGCCCTACGCCCGGCAAGCCGGCGTCGACTACTACGCGGGTGCCTCCACCGGAGGTGTCAGCATCCAGTACAAGATGATCACGCAGGTGGGCTCGTCCCCCTTCGCGATCGAGTTCGCCGACTACGGCCTCAAGGACATGGCCGACGAGGACTACGCGGTCTTCGTGAACGGCCCGAACGGCGACGAGATCGGCGACCCGTCGACCTACACCACGGCCGGCTTCTCGATCACCGGTGGCGCGAACGCCGAGGTGCTCCGCGTCGTGATCGTCGGTCGGCTCGCCGGGCAGGCGTCCTGAAGTTCGTGCTCTGAAGGAGGCGCTATGACTTTGTCGATTCGCGGCGGTCTCCCTGTCGTGGCGCAGTTGACGGTCGACGACGTCGACGGTCGTGAGGTGCGCGCTCCGGGAGCGACGAACTATCTCCAGATCTCGAATGAGGGTGCGAGCGACCTGAAGGTGTACTTCACCCGTCCCGACTTCGAGAACGACATGGCCTATCTCACGCTGGCCGCGACGACGGGCTACTTTGGTGGCCCCGTCGAGATCGGCGTGGGACAGGCCGGGCCGAACGCTGCCGAGCTGGGCCGCGAGAACGTCTACCTGAAGGGGAGCGGCGGTTCGACCGACGTCGTCCTCGTCTGGTACGTGCGGAGGGGCTGAGCGATGTCTTGGAACCAACCGAACGCGAGCGGCGCTGGTGGCGGCGGTGGTGGTGGTAGCGGTGACGTGACCGGCGTGACCGGCTCGGCCCCGATCTCGGTCTCCTCGAGCGGCGGCCCCGTCCCGAACGTCTCGATCTCGGCGGCAACGGGGCTCGCCGCTGGCTCGATGAGCGCGGCGCACTACAGCAAGCTCGAGGGGATCGAGGCTGGCGCCGACGTCACGGACGAGGCGAACGTGCGCGCCGCGCTCGCGGGCGCGCTCAGCGGCATCGACGTCAACGGGGTCCAGATCCAGAACATGCAGGACGGCGGCCCCGGCTGCGCCACGACCTACGAGCAGGTTCGGATCGGCGAACCAACGGCGACCGGCACGACGTTCGCGGCGGCCGGCTCGCTCACGATCGGCCAGACGTTCGGCCTCGGCGGGATCCTCTCGCCCTCGCAGATCACGAGCAACCAGACCGACTATGGGCCGACGGGCTACGGCAACGCCTCGATCTTCCGGCTCAGCACCGATGCGAGCCGCACGATCAACTCGCTCTTCGCTCCGACGGCGAGCACGCGGCGCTACATCCAGATCTGCAACGTGGGGTCGAACGACCTCGTGCTCAAGCACGACGACGGCGCGACCGGCACGGCGGCGCAGCGGATTCTGTGTCCCGGCTCGGTGGACCTCACGATCAAGGCGAACGGCTCCGTTTCGCTCGTCTACGACACGACGTCATCCCGCTGGCGCGTGCTCCAGTCCCGCGCGATGGTCGGCGGTTCGACGAACCAAGTGCAGTACAACTCGGGCGGCGCGCTCGCGGGTGCGGCGAACGTCGAGATCCAGAGCGATCGTCTCCTCTTCGTGCAGGAGACGTCGCGCCCGTCGGGCGTCTCGGGGCGCAACGTCCTGAGCTTCTATCAGCGGGCTGCGAGCCACGTCGCGAGCCCGATCGTCACGCCGCTCGCGGCGGACCACGGCGATTGGCTGGAGCTCCAGCAGCGCATCGTCTCGCGCAAATACATGAGCCTCTCGGCCGGTGGCGGCACGACGCTGACGACGCTCGGTTTCGCGGTCGGCACGCAGGGCACCAACACGATCTCGCACACCGTCCCGGCCTCGACGTCGTACACGACACGCCAGCGCCGCTTCATCTCGACGGGTGGTACGGGCGCGAACGTTTCGACGGGCTTTTACTCGACGGTCGCCGCCTTCTGGCGCGGCGACGCGGCGGGGCGCGGCGGTCTGCGCTACCGGATCAAAAACTTGCACTGGACGGCGTGGCAGAGCGGCATGCGCGCCTTCCACGGGATCGTCGGCTTGACCTCTGCGCTGTCGTCGTCTTCGGAGCCGAGCACGACCACGGACTGCTTCGGGATCGGCTACGACAGCACCGACTCGGTGCTCCAGTTCATGCATAACGACGGGTCCGGCAACTGCACCAAGGTCGATCTGAACACGCTCACGGGCACGACGGACTGGAACCTGAGCACGACGCTGATCGTGGACGTGGAGATCATGGCGAAGCCCAACGGCGGTGACGTGTTCTTCGTCGTCAGCTACTCGGATCCGGCCTCCGGCGTCACGCCGGCTGCAAGCTCCGTGTCGTCGAACCTTCCCGGCACGACGACGTTCCTCGGCTTCCGCGACTACGCCGCGAACGGTGCGACGGGTGTCGCGGCGGTCATCACGCGCACCAGCGTCGAGTGCGTCGAGCTGGCGGGAGGCTGATCATGTTCCAGGTCAAGTACACGCTGATCGACTCCGATCCCGAGATCGATGGCTCGAAGGTCGAGCGCCTGCTCGATGCACAGACCGAGGCCGAGGCGATCGAAGAAGGTGCGGATCTGGTCGCGCGTCTCGGCGACGTGCGCGACGTGTCGCTGCACGGGCCCGGCGGCGAGATCGACTTCGCCTCGGCCGTGAAGGACGCGCGGGCGATCCTCGCGACGCTCCGTGCGTCGCTCCGGGGAGGCTGAACCATGGCACTCGAACGTCTCCACCTCTCGCAGGCCGTCCTTGCGCTGGAGTCGTGGCTCGCTGGCCCGAAGTTGGCGCCCACGTTCACCGGATTCGCGCTGTCCTTGAAGGCCGAGGACCAGGCTTCCGTGGACGCGGCGCTCGCGTTCGGCGAGCGCGTGAAGGCCGCCGGCCTGGAGTTCTTGATCGGCTTCAAGACGGCCGAGACGTTCACCCACGCCGCGCACTGGTGCGAGAAGCGCTACTGGGAGGAGAGCGCCGCGACGATGCGCCGTCTCATCGCAGCGGGCGTCGACGATCTCCACCTCGACAACGAAGCCTACGGGCTCGCGGGGAAGCCGGGGAAGATGCCTGATAAGGCGTCGCTGGCGATGATCGGTCGTACGCCAGCGCAGCTTCGCGCAGCGATGGAGCCGTTCCTCGCGTCGATCGAGCCCTTGCGGAAGGTGCGGATCTATCCGGCCGCGCCCGAGGACGAGTCGATCGCGGCCCTCTACGATCGCGTCCTCTTCAACGCGGACAGGATCGAGCTGTGGTGCGAGCGGTTCGACTACGCGAAGCAGGTGATGCGCGATCCGCATGGCGCGGATCACATGGCGCTCGACATGGCGCGGCGGCGCGCTCGGTTGGAACGCAAGTTCCCCGAAGCGTCGCTCATCCGCGAGGGTGACTACGATTGGTTCCCGAGGGCGGTGGGCAACGAGGTCCGCCGCAACCGCATGGATGACTACGGCGCGCACGAGCCGTGGGTGTTCCTGCTCCACCAGCACAGCGATGAGGGTCAGATCGGCTCGCTCGACTGGTACGATTCGGTGAAGCTCGGCGCCGGCAACCGTGTCGCGCACGCATGGGCGCTCGCGTCCTGCACCGACGACTTCCGTCAGGTCGGCATGAGCAGCGTGCTGCTCAAGATCGTCCGTGCGTCGCAGGCGCCCGAGCTGCCGATGAGCACGATCATCAGCACGCTCGGCTACCGGCTCAGCGACAAGCGGTACATCCAAGCCCCGAAGGTGCTTCCCGAGGGAAGCAACGTCGTGTGGACCGCCGTCTTCGACGGCGAGGTGCCGTACTCTCCGCCGATCCCGACGAGCGGCGACGCGCTCGCGAACGAGCGGCTCTGGCTCTCGGTCATGGGCGAGAGCCAGCCGAACCAGGACTCGTGGGCGATCGTGGCCAGCGAGAACATGCTCTACTTGCGGCTCGCTGCCGCCGCTCCTGGCGGGGCGCGCGAGTACATCCCGTGCGGGAAGTTCGTGAGGGGGCGCTTCGCCGTGGCGCGCAACCCCGATCGCTCGTACCGCGTGGTGACGTCCGACGGGCAGACCGTCGTGGTGCCGTCACGGCCGGTGCGGCTTGGAGCGGGCTCGCTCTACTTCGGCGCGGCGAGCACGCCCGGTGGCACGAACACGACGGCGCCGCTCACGGCCGAGGCGCTCGTGCTCGGGCGCGCAGAGGTCCACGCGCGCGACGTGGCGAGCGACGAGCTCGCTGCCATCGTGGCCGGGCCGTACCCGCGCGACTGACCGGCTGGACAATCCCCTCCGTCCTCGGCTATGCCTGGAGCATGACCAACGAGCGGCTCGAGGAGATCAAAGCCTTTCGCTCGAGCCCGCTGACGTCCAAGACCATGTGGACGATCTACGTCTCGTTGTGCATCGAGGCCTCATTGGGGCACCACTACATCAGCGTGATGGCGGATCGCGTGTCACCTACGGTGTTGATGACCCTCATCGCGTGCGTCGGAGCGATCGGCATCACAGGCGTCCTCGGCATCTCTTGGGTGGACGCAGCGGTGCACGCGCTCCAAGTCACCAAGGGACGAACGAAGCCGGAGGAGTAAATGGCCTTCCCCGTGCCTGCCGTCGTCCCGACGGCCACGATCGCGGAAATCCCAGGTCCCAGCGAGACGCTGGAGATGTTCGCGCGCTACGGCGGCTTCATCGGCCTCCTCATGGCCGTCATCATCCTCGGTATGGGGGTTGCCGTTTATTTCTTGTGGCGGCACAACGCCACGCTGCAAGATCGACTACTCGAGGTGCAAAATAAGCGCGTCGAGGAGGCGAAGGAGGTGCGCGCAGCGATGATCGAACAGGCGCACGAGACCAATGAGGCGCTGCGGGTCATGACGAGCGCGCTCCAGTCATTGAAGGACGCGGTCATGATGTCCGTGTCGCCGAAGAGGTGATCAAGTCATGCTTCCACGTCGCAAGCCCGAGACCGCCGCGGTCGCGTTCAAGTCGCAGCAAGACGGTCTGCGTGCAGATCATCAGACGACGGTCACGGCTATCCGAGGCACAGCTTCGGCGATCCGTGACAACACCGTCGAGCTCCGCAACATCCAAGCGCAGCTCCAAGCGGCGCTTCGGGAACAAGCAGAACGAGAACAGGAGCGGAAAGCTCGAGAAGAGGCCGAGAACGCGGCCGCGCAGCTCTGTGCTCCGGCAGCGGCGCGGGTACGTGCGGTGTTGCAATCGACAGACGCTGCGGTCGAGGCCGCCGGGCTGTGTGGCCCCGCAGCGTACCAACTACGCCAGGCGATCCGCGCCCGAGCAGGCCTGGAGCGCGAGCCGCCCGTCCCGACGGACTTCTGTGCGCCGGATGAGGTCGGCTGAGCCGTTGCCTCTGAGCGCCGTCCTGGCGTAGACCTGAGCCATGCTCGAGCTCCCGATCGTCGTCCCGAACATCGCGGCCGTACGGTCGGTTTACGATCGAGTCAAGGTGTTCCGCGCTGCTGTGGCAGAGGGTCCTTTCACCGAGATCAGCGCGCCGGGGACGCGAATCACGCTGATCGCGAAGCAGCGCTCGTACTCGTTCCTCGACGTCGACGGCGACGAGACGTACTACTACCGCTGGTCGTTCTACAACACGATCTCGAGCGCCGAGAGCGCCTACTCCGACACGGTGCTCGGTTCGGGCGCCTCGGCGCTGTCCGTGCTCGGTGTGGATGAGCTCAAGGAGGTCTTCCTGACCGGCGTCGTGCTCAAGGACATGGACGGCGTCGACTTCCCCGACTCGTTGTTCGAGTTCTACATCAAGGCGGCCGTGGCCTGGGTCGAGAAGAAGCTCGACATCCCGCTGCGCCGCCTCGTGATCGAGGACGAGCGTCACGACTTCATCTGGCAAGACTACCAGCGGTACATCATGCTCCAGCTCGACTACAAGCCGGTGATCTCCGTCGAGGAGATCCGGCTCGTGCTGCCGACAGATCAAGAGGTCATCACGTACGACGCGAGCTGGATCTTCCCGGACAAGGCCGCCGGATCGGTGCGCATCATCCCCGGCAGCGGACAGACCGTAATCGGCGCGACCAGCAGTTGGTTCTCGTCGCTCTACTCCGCGATCGACGTGATCCCTGACGTGTTCCGCTGCTCGTATACGGCAGGCTTCGAGTCGGGTCAGGTGCCCGACGAGCTGCGTGACCTCGTCGGCAAGGTCGCCGCGATCGGACCTTTGAGCCTCGTGGGCGACATGATCCTCGGACCCGGTATCGCAGGTCAGTCGTTCGGGCTCGACGGGCTGACGTCGACCGTGCAGACGACGCAGAGCGCGACCAACAGTGGCTACGGAGCGCGCATCGCGCAGTACAACCGTGAGATCAAGGCGTCGATCGCCGACCTTCGCCGCTACTACCAGGGCATCAGGATGACGTCCGCATGACGCCGCCGTTCGGAATCACGAAGCTCCCCGCGGGGGAGAATCGCGCGTTGCGCGGGCCGGAGCTTCAGTCCGACAAGCTCGTCGCGCTCATCGAGGCGAATGGTGCGCGCCTCGCGTGGTCACGCGCGTGCGCGTGTACGTGCGTCAGCTTCAACGTGCAATCGCAACAGCCCGACCCGCTGTGCACCGTCTGCCAAGGCGCAGGGACTCGCTACTTCGGGCCGCGGAACTACACGCCGCCGGTCGAAGTCGGGTCGCTCACGCCGCTGCAACAGACGATCTTGGACAGCGGCGCGGCGGTCATCCGCGGCGTTGTGCAGAAGGCGACGCAGGATGGCTCGTTCTACGACATCCTCGGCAACTGGGTGCGCGGCACGATGCTCGTCTCCGTGCGGCCCGAGAACATCATCGGGTACTACGACCGGCTCGTGAACCTCGACTCCGTCGTGACCTACAACGAGGTCCTGGTGCGTGGCACCAGCCGCACCGGCGCGGCGCTGGCTGCGACGGATCCGGTCGTGCTCCGCTACCCGGCGGTCGACGTGAACGTCGTGTTCACGCTGACGGCCCGCTACGAGTACGACACAGACTTCGTTCTTCAGAACGGAGCGCTGGTGTGGCGTGCAGGCCGAGGCCCGAGCACGGGGACCCGCTACGCGGTGCACTACTTGATGCACCCGACGTGGCTCGTCATCGAGCACCCGCACGTGCTCCGCGTCGTACAACGCCGGGCGCGCAAGATGACGCCGGTCGACCCGTACGGAAAGTCAGTGGACCTACCGATTCAGGCAGCGGTGCGGCTCGAGTTCTTGCCGCCGCAGGTGGCGACGTGACGACGGCGCGAGCGACCGACGCCGCGGCGTTCTGCCGCGAGGCGGAGAACTCGATCGAGACGATCTTCAAGTCGCCCGAGCTTGTCGCGGCTATCGCCGTTGCGGCGCACCGGCGCTGGATCGAGCTCGCAGAAGAGCGGCTCACGACCACGCGCGACGCGTACATCGCTGGGATCCAGTCGCCGGAGATTCAGGGCGGGACGATCATCTTGACCTTGCGATCCACGGAGCAGAATCCGATCCCGATGATGGTCGAGGAGGGCATGCCGGCCTACGACATGCGGGAGAAGATCTTGAAGGGTGCGACCTCGAAGGTCGTGCGCTTCAAGCACGCGGATATGAACAGCGCCACCGGGCCGCAACAGCCCTTCGGGCACCCGCTGCGCAAGACGCGCGGCATCATCGGCTCTCGGATGATCGGACGGACCATCGCGCGCGAAGCGCAGAAGCTCCAGCACGGTGAGAAGCTCTCCGCTGGCCATTCTCCGAAGATCCTCGAGCGGCACTTCACGGACCCCTACAGCGGGATGTCGCACTCCTTCCGCGGCTTCTCGACCTTTCGGACGATCTCGCTGAACTCGCCGTCGGACGCATGGCAGCACCCGGGCATCAAGGCCGCGTTCCTGCTCGATCAGGTCGTCGCCGACATGGACACGATCATGTACGACGTGGTTGAAGAGGTCATGGCACGGCGGTCGGGGGCTTGATGCTGGAGCGTCTCATCTACACGGCGCTGTCCGAGGACATCGAGACCTACGTCACCGATCGGCGCGTCGAGAAGATCTTCCTCGTGCGAGGCGTCGGCGCCGTCGAGGCGCGCAAGATCCGCGAGACGTTCGAGGCGCGGCCGCCGTCGGTGATCCACGGCTACCCGCACGAGGACTCGAAGTTCCCCCTCTACGCGATCGTCCTAGGGGACGACCCTGAGACGACCGCCTACCTCGACAACTTCGGCGGCTTCCTCAGCGCGTCCCAGGCCGAGACCCTTCTTCAGCAAGGGTTCGAGGGCAGCATCACCCGAGCCTCGGTCTACCGACCCGAGTATTTCATCTACGTCGTCACGGATAACCCTGACCTGACGATCACCTACTACCACATCCTCAAGAACATCCTGACGCTGCGCCGGACCTGGCTCAAGGAGCAGGGGGTCATGGACACGCGGTTCGGCGGGACGGACCTCGTCCCCGAGCTCCGCTACCTGCCGTCGTACCTCTTCACCCGCCGGTTCGTCGTGCACGCCGAGGTCATGGAGCAGGCCTACGAGGCCCGCGACGGCGTCGCGACCAGCGTGCGCGGCATCCACGTCGACGACGGGTCGACGATCGAGGAGCTCGGCGGCGTCCGCGCCCACATCACCACCGAAGGAGACGAGTCGTGAAGAAGAACACCTCTACCGCATCGCAGGCCGCCGAACTGGTCGAGCCCGCCTACCGCGACGTCCGCACCCCGACCGGCATCGACGACTCGCCGAGGGCCGTCGCCGCGCCTGCGGCGGCGCCACGGAGCGCGGCTGCCGCGCCCGGGGTCATGACCCTGGACATCTGGTGCCGGACCTCCGGGTTCAAGCACGACCAGACGGCCGGCTTCCGGCGCGCCCTCCGCGCCGAGGCCCGGAAGCGGATGACCGCCGCCGAGTGGCGTGCGCGGTGGGATGCTTTTCTGGCCAAGCCCGTGTAGAACGGCCGTGAGCGCCTCGCGCAAGGAGACGAAGATATGCCCTCAACCTTGTTCTTCAACGGAAGAGTGATCGCCACCCCCGGCTCCTACAGCCAGGTCGACGCGTCGGGCCTCGAGCAGAGCAGCCTCAGCGCGCTCGGCATCGTCGCCATCATCGGCGAAGGCGTCGGAGGGCAGCCCGTCAGCTCTTCCATGGAGACGTCGGAGTTCATCCGGCTCAACTCTCCGTCGAAGGCGCGCCGCGCGTTCCGCAGTGGCGATCTCCGTGAGGCGTGCACGATGATCTTCGAGCCGTCCGGCGACGCCGACATCGTGGCAGGGGCGCAAGAAGTCGTGGCGATGAAGGTGAACCAGGCTGTGCAGGCCGAGCGGACCTTCAGCAACGCCTACGGCACCGCGATGCGCGTCTACGCGCAGGACTACGGCGAGTTCACCAACCAGATCTCGATCGAGCACGCCGCTGGCACCGACGCAGGCTCGAAGCTCATGACCGTGACGCTCGAGGACGTGGTCGAGCCCGCGGACAACGTCGGCGGCGACGACATCTTCACCCTCCAGTACGCCGCGCCTGCGGCAGGCACCGGCTGGGACTACACCCGCGCGCAGCTCCTCAACACCGGGCTCAAGATCAACGCGCAGCGCCGCGAGGTCGGCCTCAGCGGCAACGTCCTCAACGGCGGCGCCGATGCTGCGGCTGTCATCGAAGTCGCTTCCGACAACATCGCCGACACGTCGGCCACGGTGACGATCTACGGGCTCGATGTCGACGGGAACCCGGTTCGCGAGACCTTGCAGCTCAACGGGACGACCCCGACCGTCGGCACGCAGACTTGGAAGGCGAACGGCGTGCTCGGTGCGACGCTCTCCGCTTCGTGTGCAGGACAGGTCGACGTACAGAAGGTCGGTGGTGGTGTGAATCTGCTGACCATGGCGACCACGGTCCTCAAGACCGGTCTCGTGCTCGGGAGCACGATGTTCGTCGCGAACGAGAAGCTCAGCCTCCGCGCGGACGGCGCGTCGACGGCGAACGTGGTCCTCTGGGGCAAGAGCTCGAGCGGCGCCGTGCAGAGCGAGAAGGTCACGCTCACCGGATCGACGCCGGTGCGGACGTCGGGGACGTGGTCCGAGATCGAGGTCATCGTCCTCGGCGAGCTCAGCAGCGTCACGCCGCGCTACGTGCTGATCAGCGGCACGGCGGTGAAGTCGCTGAACACCGCGCAGGACACGCTCCAGAAGCTCTCGGACTTCGTGAACGCTCGGCAGACCGACGGCGACGGCTTCATCCTGACGCCGGTCGCGGGGAACCTGAGCTTCTTGATCGAGGACATGGACCTCACGGCGAGCGCCGCTCCGGCGACGAATGCCGACCCGACGGCGGTGCTCCCGACCGGGACGGACATCATGACGCCGGCCGAGCCGGGCTTCCAGGCCACGCTCAAGGCGATGCTCGACTTCTACGCGAACAGCTCCGAGCTCGCCGAGGCAGAGCGGATCGACTTCTCGCCGAAGATCGTCGACTTCGTCATCACGGGCGCCGCGGGCGCCGCGGTGTCGATCAACGGCTTCACGCCGCCCTGGACCGCGGGCGGGACGACCGCGCTGACGGCAGCGGCCGCGCTGGCCGCGATCAACAACGACCATCGCGTGAACCAGGCCGTCGTCGCGACGCAGGGTGCGACGACCTCGACGGTGCGGGTGACCGCCCTCGAGCCGAGCGGCTTCGTCTTCTCCGAGGGCGACGCGAACATCACCAACTCCACCGTCCAGAGCACGGCGGGCGTCGGGTCGGCTCCGGCGGACACGAGCGGGCCGGTGTTCCTGAGCGGCGGGTCCGAGGGGACCGCGTCGTACAGCGACTACCAGGTCGCCCTGAACCTGCTCAAGAAGGTGCGCGTGAACAGCGTGGTCGTGCTGACCGGCGATCCGGCCGTGCACGCCGCGCTCGACGCGCACTGCGCGTTCATGGCGGGCATCGGGCGCTCCGAGCGTGACGGCTTCGTCGGGCTCTCCGCGCTCACGGACGACGTCCCGACGAACGAGCTGCCGAGCAAGACGTCGATCAAGTCGCAGATCGTCGACATCAACTCGCGGCACATCCGCGCGTTCGCACAGCAGATCACGCGGTACAACACCGCGGGGGAGCGCACCGACTTCCTGCCCTGGTTCCAGGGTGTCATCGCCGCGGGCATGCAGGCCGGCGCGCCGGTCGGCACCTCGCTCACGTTCAAGTACGCCAACGTGCTCGACGTGACGCAGCACAGCACGTGGAACCCGATCGACGACTCGGAGGAGATGATCCTCGCCGGCTTGTGCTTCATGGAGCGCAAGGACGGCGTGGGTCGCCGCTGGGTGCGGAACATCACGACCTGGCTGAAGACGAACAACATCGCCTTCAGCGAGGCGTCGGTGAACCAGGCCGTGAACTACACGGTGTTCGAGTTCCGCACGGCGATGGAGACGGCGGTCGGCAAGCGCGGCTTCGCCGGCACCGTGAACGCGGCGAAGACCACGGCGAAGAACAAGCTCGCCCAGCTCCTCGACATCAACGCGATCACGAACTACCGCGCCCTGAACATCGAGCTCGTCGTCGACGTGCTCGACGTGAGCGTGGAGCTCGCGCCCATCATCTCGATCAACTTCGTGAAGTCGACCGTGCACCTGACGACGGTGCGCCAGGTCGCGTGAGGAGCTCGCCATGCCCGCAACGTCACTGCCGAAGAACGCCGTCTTCCACGGAGCTCGCGCGCGACTCTCGATCGACGAAAAGCCGATCGGGTTCGCGACGAACTGCTCCGGCACGGAGGAGATCGTCTACGAGGCGATCAAGGTCATGGACAACATCCAGACCGTGGAGCACGTCGCGATCGACTACAACGTGTCGTTCCAGGCAGGGCGCGTGCGCCTGATCGGGCCGAACGCGGATGTACATGGGTCGCTCCGTGGCACGCTCGGCGTCTACCCGAAGCTCGGAGCGACCGCGGCGGACTTCCTCGCGAACATCCTCGCGATGGGCGAGATGACGGCCTCGATCGAGGACACAGTCTCGCAGACGACCTTCATGAACCTCCAGCAGGTGAAGATCGCGTCGCACAACTGGGCCATCGGAGCCCGCGGCCTCGTCGGCGAGGACATCAGCTTCGTCGCGGTGCGCATGGTCGACGACGCCGAGTAAGTCGCGCGGTCGTCTGAGAACTGAAAGAGGGACAACAGCATGAGCAGCAAGACGAAGGAGTCGCTCACCGAGCGGCTCCGCATGGACCACCTCGAGACCTCAGCGGAGGCGCTGAAGGAAGAGATCGACCAGGCCAGTGCCGAGAGCCCTGACGGACCTCCCGACGAGGAGATCTGGTCCTTCCCGTTCACCTACAAGGACGCGCGCGGGAAGCTGTGGACCGGCAACTTCGTGAACGAGATCCTCGACGTCGGCACGCAGGCCAAGGTCGCCGTCATGCGCTCGCGGCTCCAGGGCGGGCAACCCGAAGCGAGCATCGACAGCTCGATCGTCTCGCTGAACTTCATGGTCGCGTGGCTCTCGTTCTCGTTGCGCTCCGAGGGGCGGCCCGAGTGGGCGAAAGACCTGTCCCGGATCAAGGACGTCGATCTCATCGGCGCGCTGTACGAGAAGGCGAGGGCTCACGAAGACCGCTACTTTCGCAGGAGCGAGGGAGCGGGCGCGTAAAGCGGTCGACAACCTCCCGCTCCAGCGGTGGTGGTCGCAGAAGTACAACCTGCCGCCGAACCACAAGCTGTACACGTCGAGGTCGTACGCATCGCTGACACAGGAGCTCTACGAGGACCTGTACCGCCGCCGCGAGGAGGTCGTCGAAGACCTCCGCACCGCGACGGGGCTCGAGGTGACGCGGCTCCAGAAGCTCCTCGGGGAGCTCGACGAGGCACTCCGCGACCCGAGCGTGCAGATCGACACCGGCGCCGTCCTGACCGGAGACCCGGTGGTCGATGCGTGGGAGCGGGACCTCGCTGAGGGTCGCATGCCCGACCTCAGCCGTGATAAGAAGTAGACCGTGACCGACACCAAGAAGCAGGCACACCTAGGTGTGACCGCGGACGTCACGGTCTCGGACAAGTCCGCCAAGAACGTCGCACAGGACCTCGCGCCTGCTATTGCCAAGGCCGTCGAAGAGGGCTTCTTCAAGGCGCAAGTTCGGATCCGCCAGCAGTTCGCGAAGACCGCCGAGACGCTCGCGAACGAGCAGGTCAAGGCCAACGAGAAGGCGCAGAAGCGCGCCGCTCGTGAGCGCGCCGCTCAGATCAACCGTGGCGGGACGTACCGCTCCGCGGCCCGTCGAGCTGGGATGACGGCCAACGAGTCGCAGATCGCCGACATGAGCGGCGTGGCGCCGGACATCTTCGCGACGGTCATCCAGAGCCTTCGCAGTCAAGCAGACGCACGTGTCGACCAGAAGCGCGTCGACGAGGAACGGGCGCGGACGCAGCGAAAAACTGAGACTGACCAAGCACGTGCTATGCGAGTGTCTGTTGCTCGTTGGGGGCGCCGTGGCGCTCTCGAACGAGCGGCACAGAGCAACGGTCCACCACTCGGAGACGTAGATCAGATTTTAGACAATCCGGTTTTGTACGCGGAGCAGATGTACGCGCTCCGGCAGTACAACAATCAGCAAGCACAAACAGCTAAGAAGCGTGGTGCGCAGGCGCGCAGCATCAACAAGATGCAGCGGCTCCACAAGGCGGGCCGAAGGGTCGGAGTTACTTACTCAGATGAAGTTGCACGTACCATCGCGTCCGACCCGGTGCTCTACGCGCAGACGATCGCGGACCACGAGAACGAGTACGCAGATCGACCGAAGCCCGAGCGCAAGAGTAGTCGCGACCCCGCTGCGGCAGCGGAGCGCAAGCGGGAACGCGACGCAGCCGCTGCGGCAGCTCGCGCAGAGAGGCTCGCGCAGCGCCGTGCGAACGCGCTGTTTCCCGGCATCCAGCGTCTGCATGAAGGGACCGGGCTCCCGCTCGGGCTCTTGCGCGGCGGCATGGCCGCGGCCTCGATGTTCGCAGGTGTCGCCTCGGGCAACCCGTTGATCGGCGCGGGTGGTGGTGGCTGGTCGGGCCTGCAAGTCGGCTCGATGATGGGTCTCGGCGGTGCGGGCATGGCACTAGCCGGCGGCATCGGCATGGGCGTCGGCGCACTCGGTGCGACGGGCGTCTACGGTTTCAAGCGCGGCTTCGGGAACGTCGGTGGCGCGCTGGGCTTCCAGTCCGCGCTGATGCCCGCGCTGGGTGTCGATCCACTGCGGCTTCGGGACGCCGGTGCGCTACAGAATCAGCTCTCGAGGACCGCGCTCGGCATGCACCGAATGCTCAATCCTCAAGCAGCCGCTGCACTGGCGAGCGGCGTTGCGAGCGGCGGAGGCTGGGGAGGCACGGCGGACTTCTTCAAGGCCTTCCAGTCCGGTGCTGGCCTCGTCTCGTCTCAGATGGGCGTCTCGAACGAGCTCGTCGGGCAGATGGAAGCGCTCCGTCGTCAGGGCGGCGGCGGGATCTCACGCATGGGTGCCGGCGCGTTCGGCCCGGGTGCTGTTCTAGGGCTCGCGCGTTCCGGGCTACAGGGTCAGGAGATCGGAAACGCGCTCGGGTCGTTCGCGGGACTCGCGCACCAGGCGCAAGCACTGGGTACGCAGGTCAACCTCAACAACATGGTCTCCACGACCGGGCAGCTCTCGGGTGTGCTGGGCGCGGGTCAAGCGGCGCGGCTCGCGGGCTCGATGAGCTCGCAGATCATGAACGTCGCGATGCAGGGTACTGCGGGCGCCGCGAATCCGATGCAAGGCCTGATGATGATGCAAGCCTTCGGCGGTCTGGACTTGTCGAAGCGCGGGCAGAGCGCGAGTGACATCCTCGCCGCGCAGCTCCAGATGGAGCGCACCGGTGTGACCGGTGCCGGCCTCGACAAGCTCCGCGGCTCGTACATGAAGATGGCGGGAGGCGACTCTGCGCTCGCGACGCTCTTCGCGCAGTCCCAGATCGGCGGCCCCGGGCTCACGCAGAGCTGGATGACTGGGCGCGCCGCTACCTCTGAGATCGCGGGAACGCTTCGTAGCGGCGCTGCTTCCGCGGCCGCGCTCGCGGCGACAGGCCTCGGAAGCTACGGCGCCGGCATCGTCCCGGAGAACCTCGCACGGCAGCAAGCCACGCAGGCGTTGGACGTGCAGAGCGGACTCAACGTCGCCAAGATCGCAACGTCTATCGACCAAGCCGGTGCGCAGATCGCGGCCTTCGCGACGAACTTGTTGAACCTGAACAAGGTCATGGAGTCGATGACGCGCAGCTTGGTGGTGGGTCAGCCGTGAGCAAGTTTCAAGGCTCCGAGACGTCGCGAGTCGCCGTCGCGATCTACCCGTTGGATCCACTCGAGATCAAAGAGGTCGGACTCAAGCGGCGCATCGGTGAGCGGACGCGACAGCCGAACGCGATCATCCTTCAAGGCCCCGACACAAAGGACGGTGAGCCGGTCATCACGAGCTTGCACACCTCAAAGGCTCTCGGCACTGCCGCGGGGACTTTCTCCTTCGACGTGAAAGCTGGCACGAAGGCGACCGTGGACATGTTACGAGGGATCAACGACGACGACTGGGTCGACATCGTCATCTCGCGCTGGGGTGAGAAGACGCATGTCATGCGCGGGACGGTCGATGCTGTGCGGCGGCGCCGTCGGGTCAATGCGAGCGGCGCGACTGAAGTCGTTTACACGGTCACCGGTCGTGACTCCGGCAAGGTTTTCGAGCTCACACCGATCTGGTTCGACTTTCTCACGGACGGATCGCTCGGAGCTGGTGCTCAAGCACGTGTTTTTTCTACGTACGATGCGTTCATCGGTGCTCCCGACATCACCGTGAACGCGATCCTCGCGGGCTTCTTGCGCGACCTCAACGAAGTCGGTCGTGCGCACTGGACCTTGCCGCGTACCATGCCCACGTTCGTCGGCGTGCCGGAGCGCTTCATCGATCACCTCGTCTTCTTTCAGCGAGACTACGTCGACTACCCTGCACGCATCAGTCCGATCGCACAAAACTTCCATCAGCCGTTCAACACGAGCGTGATGGCACACGCAGCCGAGTTCTCGGATCCTCTCCTCAACGAGCTCTACATCGACATGATCGACGCAGAAGGCGTCGAGTCATTGATCGATCCTGAAGAAGAGAAAGACCGTGAAGCACGGACGGCTGCGGGGCAGGCACACGTCGCAGAGTCGACGGGCTTTGCAGTGCTGAAGGACGGCGACTACCCGAAGCCGCAAAACGACCTCATCGGTCAGCCTGTGACGAGTACGCACGATGACCCGGTCGACAACTGGGTCGCGGACCACTCGACGCTCACGCCTGCGATCATCTTCCGCGATCGACCGTTCCCGACGTTCACGAGGAAGTTCGCGCCTGAGCTCGGTGGCGGTGACGAGCCGATCACGTCAGGACCGTACTTCACGCGACTCCGTGTGTATGAGGTCATGCCAGAGCACATCATCGACGAAGACGTCGGAAAGTCAGGAGCAGAGCGACGGAACGCGTTCTTCGCGTCACCGCAACTCGTGCATCAGCTCTCCGGTGGATTCTTCGACTTCCAGCACCCGCTCTGGGATCCGAACGACATGTTGCTGCACGGGCTGCGGCGCATGGACGTGACGACGCAGTACATGATCGCGCCGGAGAACTTTGTTGAAGGCGTCGAGACATACCGCAAGCGTCTTCGCGACTGGCACTGCCTGAATCATCTGTACCTGAGCGGCTCGATCACGCTCGGGCACGGACGCCCCGACATCCGCGTCGGACAGCGTCTCCGCGTGGTCGGCGATACGGACGACTCGACGGACACGTATTACATCGAGTCTGTCGACCATAGTTGGACGCTCGGGTCGATGCGCACGACTGTGGGTGTCACTCGTGGATGGACCGGGACGGACAGCAGCTTGTGCGCCGCACTCGAAGCAGCAACGAAGAACTTCCCCGAAGCCGTTCGTGCTGCGACGACGCCGGTCGTGGAGTCGATCACGCCTGCACTTCCGGTGACCCCGGAAGCACCGCAGACGCCGCTTCCCGTCGTGCAGTCGAGCGTCGATCGCGTGATGACGTATCGCGCACAACTCATTCAAGCCGCGGCGGCGTACAGCGTCCCGGTCGCGGTGCTCGCGGGCATCATGTACACAGAAAGCCGCGGGCGCGCGACCGCGGAGAACCGAAACAAGAAAAACGGCCAAATTGTCAGCGTCGATTACGGCCTGATGCAGATCAACTCGAAGGCACACGCAGCGTGGGTCACGGCATGGCTCGCAGGTACGCTCCCGGGCTACGAAGGACAGATTCGGGACAACACGGCGAACATCATGAAGGGTGCCGAGGTTCTCGCGACGTCGCGAAGCGCACTCCAAAGTCTCTTGCCAGAGCTCTCTGGTGATAGTCTACTATCCGCCGCCATCGCAGGTTACAACAGGGGACCCGGAGCCGTCGCGTCCAACATCCGCAACGGGTTGTCTGACGAGTTCGGTACGGCGCGCGGGAACTATCGTACGACGGTACTTGCCGCAGCCGCTCGCTTCGAGCCGTTGTTCTAGGAGGTGTCATGCGAGGAACGCGACTTCAAGACGCCTTCGCCAAGACGTTCAGTGGAGGGCGCTCTGCACGCGGGCTGCACGTGCGCGGTGTCGTCGTGCAGACCTACCTCGTCGATGAGCGACAAGCTGTTCCAGCGCCTGCTGACGGAGCGTCCCCTTTCGACAGCGACGCGCACGCCGTGTACTGTGACGTCGTCGTCTACAGCGGGCTGGCGCTGGCGAAGCGGGGTGTGCTTCGCCGCGTGGTCGTCGCACAAGACCGCGGCACGATCCACGACGGGTCTCCATGGGTCCCGCGCCCGTCACGTATCAACGTGCAAGGTGCGGCCTACGACAACTTGCTGCACAGCGTGAACCCTGGTGACCTCGACGGTGAGCATGTGCTCATCACGTACTTGGATGACGACTTGTTCTTGCCGGTCATCGTGAAGGGCATGCCGCATCCTTCGACGGACCGCGGCAAGGACGTGTTGACGCCGCTGAGCCAGCGCTTGCTCACGCGGACGACGGACCTCGTCGATCAAGGTGTACCGCGGTTCGTGAAGCACAACGGTACCGTCGCCGGCATCGACGGTCTCGGGAACGTCCTGATCGACACACGGCGCGCTTACGACGGCGTACTCGAGCAGGACGGTTCCGAACCCGAGCCCGACCCGGACAACATCGCGTCGCCGCTGGGCAACGTGCACCTCATACTGCCGAAGGGCGCCCAGCTCACCCTTACTGCTGAAGGACTGGGTGACGAAGCTGCTTCGCTGATGTTCGACAACGGCGGGCTCAGCGTCACCACGCGCGCAGGTCTGACGTTCAGCATCAGCTACGACGCGGACGCTGCCGAGGACGTGGTCATGGTGAGCCGCACCGACGAAGACGGAGAGCTCCTGATCGCACGCGGCAACGGCCCGACGGCGAAGCTCCAGCTCGGGAACGGGCTCATGCACGTGCCGATCGTGGAGAAGCTCGAGGCGTTCTACGGGCAGCTCAAAGACCGCCTCGACGCGCTGGACGCCGCGCTCGCAACGCACGTCCATCCGACAGGGACACCGACCACCGGTGCACCTGTGGCTGCGCCGGCCGTAAGCGCACCAGCCTGGGACCCCGCGATCAACTCGACGATGGTCTCGATCCCTGACAACGAGACGTAAGGGGTAGTCCTAGGCACGGGCGCCTCGTCAACGACGGGAAATCGCGCTAAGAACGGGGAGGTATGTCGCTGCTCAAGCGTGTGGCGGAGGAGGCGCGACAAGCCCTCGCGCAGGACGCGAAGTTCTGGCAGAACTACTTGTACTTCTTCGAGCTCTTCGTTCCTGCCGAGGCTCTTTGGGGGAGCTCGGGTGACAAGACGACCTCGATGATCTTCCCGCTGGTCCTGAACCCGCAGACCTTGAATACGAGCGAGCCCTTCGCGCTCTCAGCGACGTCGACGGTGAACGCCGGTCTCTTCTTGGAGGAGAACGGCATCATCGCGCGCACGATCACGATCGAGGGGCACACCGGCTTCAAGCCGCGTGCCGTGAAGAGCACCGGCCTCGCCAAGTCGGAGATGATCAAGACCGACCACGTCGCGATTCCGCGTCGCGGCGTTGCGACGCCGCTGGATGTCTCCGGGCAGCGTCACTTCCAGTTTCTCCAAGACCGCGTCTTCCGCACGTACTCCGAGCTCAAGAAGGATCCTGCGACAGCGCGCGAGACCCGCATGGCCTTCCACAACGTGCGCGACGACGAGCACTGGTACGTCGCGCCGGTGCGCTTCGACATGCACCGCGATGTGCGCAGCCGCTTCTTGTACCGCTACTCGATCGAGCTTCTGGCCTATGACCTGTCCTCGAGCAGCGAGGTCATCTTGCCTGGAGAAGACAAGGGCATCCTCGACCGACTCCGTGACGTGGTCGCTTCGGTCAAGGCGGCGATCGACGACATCATCTCCGTCATTCAAGACGTGCAAGGGCTGCTTCAGTCGATCGAGAACGTCGTCAACGGCTTTGTCGACGCGTTCACGAAGTTGACCAGCATCGTGAGTGCCGGCGCAGCCTTCATCGAGGGCGCTGCCGACTTTATCACGATCCCGTTCAGAGCCGTCATCAATACGGCGGATGCGATCTCTGACCTTCAGACGCGCCTCGACGGACTTCCTGCACGCGTGCGCGACACGATCAACAACTCGTTGAACCGCGCCAAGGATGCTTGTCACCGGTTCGCGAATCACAGAGACCGCTATCAGGCACCTCTGCAAGAAAAGCTGGCGCAGCTCGGTACTGCAACATCACGTCGTGAACTCGAAGCTGCGGCGGCGGCCCCGCCGACGTCGTTGAACGCCCTGGCCAAGCTCGGCACGAAGCCCATGGCAGGCGACTTGCGGCGCCGCCAGACTCTTACGACGACGCGCAGGACGCCGTCGTATGCCAGCGCATTCACGCACAACGTGGCCGAGGAGGACTCGTTGCCTGGACTCGCGGCGCGCTTCTTGGGGCGTGCGGATGAATGGCGCGCCATCGCAGCGCTCAACGATCTCGTCCCGCCCTACGTGAGTCGCACAGGCTTGCCAGGCACAGTACGACCCGGGGACTCGATCATGATCCCGTCGACCGCGCGGCCGCCCTCGGTGCGTGTAAACGACGGGATCGTCGGTGCCGATCCGAACAGCGGGCTCGAGGTGCAACAGCTTGGTGTTGATCTGCTGGTCCGTGACGGCGACTTCGTGGTATCCGTCGATGCGACCGACATCAAGACCGTGCGCGGCGTGCCGAACCTGGAGCAAGCGCTCACGACACGGCTCTCGACGGAGCGCGGCACCGATGTTCTGTACCGCAGCCTGGGCTACGATCGCATGGTCGGCATTGGCGTAGCTGCCGTCGACGCACAGATCGCACAACTACGTCTACGAGACGCCGTACTCGCGGACCCGCGCGTCGCGCGCGTTGTGGGCGTTCAGACCGACGCAACAACACCGCTCGACGTGGCTTCGGTCGACTTGACTGTGCAGGTTCGAGGACTGAATCAGACGGTGACGGCCAGCGCCCCCGTGAGGATCTAAATCCATGCCGACGCTTCAGCTTCTCACGCAAGAACAAGTCCTCCAGCGCATGATCGCAGCCGTGGTGGCCCGCACGGAGCTCACCGACCTGACGGATTCTTCCGCGCTGAAGCACATCCTCGCGACGATTGCACGCGAGTTCGATGACGGCTACTTCCAGTTCACCCGTCTTCGCGACCTCTTCGACATCACGCGCGCGAAGGGTGATGATCTGGACGCTCGCGCGCGAGAAATCGCGCCCGGCACTTTGGAGCGGCGCGGAGCGCGGAAGGCGATCGGCAAGGTCGTCTTCTCGCGAGCAACGAACACCGGCTCGACGCTCACCATCCCCGCCGGCACCGTCGTGAAGAACAGCACGGGCGGGTTGTACGTCACGCGAGCTCAGACTTCGATCACCGCGACCTCTGTCGAGGTTGTCTCGGGGCACGGTGTTGGACGCGACTCGGAAGCTGTCGCGGTCGTCGCTGTGGCCGCCGGCGCCGCAGGCAACGTCGCAACAGACGCGATCACCGGTTTCCAGTCCAAGCCTGCCGGCGTTGCCACGGTCACGAACGTCACGTCGTGCACGCAGGGCCGCGACCGCGAGAGCGACGACGAGTTCTTGGCGCGCATCCTGACCTACGTGACGAGCCTGAGCCGTTGCACGGTCGATGCGATGGAGACGCTCGTCCGCGACACCGTCGACGAAGACACCGGCAAGCGCGTCGTCTTCGCGCACGTGTACGAGGACCCGACGAACCGCGCGAACGTCACCCTCTACATCGACGACGGCGCTGGCACCGCCGCCGAGCTCGCAGACGAGATCGTCGACGAGGCGCTGCTCGTGCCGGCGCTCGGGGGCGAGGAGTTCATGTACTCGAATGAGTACCCGATCTCGCTCGAGGCCGGCATCACCGTCACGCACACACGTGGCGTGACGGACACCGTGCTCACGCTCGGGACGGACTACTACGTGAACCCTGCGAGCGGCCGGTTCTACGTCCCTGCGCCGTCCGTCGGCGGGATCCAAGCCGGCGACGAGATCGTGGTGACGTACACCCCGTTCACGGGCCTCGTGAAGCTCGTACAGAAGATCGTCGACGGTGACCCGGACGACCGCGCGACCTACCCCGGCTGTCGTGCCGCGGGTGTGTTGGTGCGCGTCCTCAGCCCGTCCGTCGTTGGCATCAACATCTCGGGAGCCGTGACGACGCTCGACACCTATGACCACGACGCTGTCGTCGAGGAGTGCGTCTCCGCAGTGCTCGACTACGTGAACACGCTCGGGATCTCCGGCGACGTGGTTGTCGCCGAGATCATCGATCGCATCATGCAAGTCGACGGCGTCTACGACGTGAACCTCACGCTACCGACTTCCAACTTCGTCGTGAACGACGATCAGATCGCGCGGATCACAGCCGCGAACGTGGTGCTGTCATGACCGTCATCGCCGGAACTTCCATCGCTGACTTGGCGCAGACCGTGAAGGTCGCGCTGACGATGTCTTCGTCGCTCGCGCAGCTTCAGCAGATCGGCTACGCGATCCACGTATTCTTTACGGACTGTCTCGGAGCAACGGTCGTCGCGTCGAGCAACGGCGTCGACACACCGACGGCCGCTGATCAGATCACGTCGACGTCCTCGATCAAGATCGGCACGCCCACCGTGCAAGATCACACCTGGGTCATCTACCAACTCACGGACGGTGTCGTCACGAACTGGTTCAAAGTCGAGTACGCCGACGCTTCTGGAACTGCCGACCCGCGCACGATCCACATCTACCGCTCGCAGGGGGCGTACGATCTCGCGGGTCTGTCGAAGGTCACCGCTCCGGCGACCAGCGTCGGTGACCGCGAGAGCGCGTGCCTGACGCTCTACAGCATGCCGTGGGCGACGGGGCCGACGGCTGGGACGATCAGCTATCAGTGGTCCGCTGATGAGCAGATCGGCTGGTTCATGGTGAAGCAGACGGGTTCGGACAGCGCGGCCGGTTTCGTCATCGATCGCGCGGAAGCCGGTGACACCTACGCCGACGGAACGCGCGACTGGCTGATCGCGACGACGGGCATCAACGCCGCGGCGGGCTGGAAGAATGTCTTCTACCCGAACGGCGGTTCCACGGCGATCGGCGGCTACGACGGCACCGCGGGCTCGACGATCGCAGGTCGCGCAGGCGCGGGTGCCGTCACATGGACCAACGGGCTTCCGGCGGACGGCCGCGTGCGCCTCTATCCCGTAAAGTGGGTCACCGATGCAACCGATCAAGAAGACCGCCGCTGCGCCGGTGCGTCTCGGATCTTGCGCCGACCTGCATCGAACACGGCGACCAACGACACCGACCCGCAGGACGATCCGGCCGACGATTGGGAGTGGCGCGTCGTCGTCGGTGGAGCGGTGCTCTGGAAGAAGAGCGACGGAGCTTTGTCATGACGACTCTGCACAGCAGCATCAGCGATCTGGCGCGGTCGGCGAACGTCGCGCTCACCAGCGCGGTCGACCAAGCGCTGCAATACAAGCAGGTGGGCTACGCCATCAAGACATGGATGCTCGCCATGGATTGGAACCTCCACGCAGAGAACAACAGCGCGGGTGGTGCGATCTCGAGTGCGACGAACATCGTCTACGCGACGCCGACCAACGCGCACTCGTGGATGACGTTCGAGCGGGACGGCTGCTACATCACGTTCGACTTCAACAACGCTGCGGCCGACACCACCCCGAAGGCCGTGACGATCGTGCGTGGCGACGTCGAGCCGACAGGAGGGACGAACACGGCACGACCGACAGCAGGCGCGGGCAACGAGACGACGAAGGACATCGACATCATCGATTGGGACGCGCCCGTCGCGGGCTACATCTCGTACGTCTACTCGGCCGCCGCTGGGATCGGTTGGTTCATGGTCAAGGACTCCGGCGGTGACGGGACGACAAACTGCGCGCCGCTGATCGTGGACGCGCCGGTCGCCGATGACCCGATGCGTGACAACAGCTCGTCGTACGGCATCTGGTACGGCGGCACCGGCTGGTACTTCGACTCCTTCGAGGCGCAAGCCATGCTCACCCCGAACAGCGACGGCTCATGTGAGGCCAGCGCGAGCGTTCGTGGCTATTGTGATGTTTGGGGCCTGGCCAGTGAGCTCTTGGCGGACAGCGCAACCCGCATCGAGCCGATCTTGTGGCAAGGACCGAATGCGGTTCCATCGACCGCTGCGCGCGTCCTCGGGTACTCGCGCCTCGTTGCGGGCACCCCGTACGGAACGACGTGGAACGCGAGCAAGGCGACCGACCTCGACGACTGGGTGTGGCGCACGATCGGTGGATCCACTGCGCTGCTGTGGTATCGTACGGACGGTGACGTGCTGTAATGGTCGTCTCACTGGACTATAAGTTCGACGAGAGCGCAGGCCTTGCGCACTCGCCGTCCGTGTCCTTCTACGAGGACGGCTCTCGAGGCATCCGCTTCTCGAGCGTGCTCATCACGACGCGCACGCTGCCGCCGCCTTCGTGGGGGCCTGCGTACAGTGCCACGATCACCGCGATCGGTGGCAGTGAGTCGGGCTACGCCTGGGAGATCGTGGACGGCGCGCCTCCGACAGGGCTCAGCCTCGCACCGAGCGGTACGCCGTCGACGACGCTCTCCGGTACGCCGTCGGCGCTCGGGTCGTTCACGTTCACGGTGCGGGTCACGGACGACGGCGGAAACGTCGACGAACAGGTCTACACGCTCGTCGTCGCGGAGTGGTCGCCGACGCTCGAGCCTGCGATCGTCGCCTGCGACGGCGGCTATACGGTGGTCATCGACAGCGGCGCCGGCTTCGCAGACGGCGTCTACGAGGTCTTCGTCGGCGAAGACGTGACCGGCGTCCAGTGCTTCTCCGGCGTCGCAGGCTCCGGCGCGAAGGTCACCTTCGAGGGCGGCGTCGGCTCCTTCGTCTCGCCGCCGCTCGACATCGGCGGTCCGTACGCGCTCACGTTGCGCCGGATCTCCGGTGCGGGCTCCGCGCTTCAGACCACGACGAACATCCTGACCGTCGTCCCCAAAGAGTTCCGCAGCGGCGTCTACCAGTTGCGCGCTCTGCTCCCTTCGTGGCTTCGTGTCGGGGCTCGCACCATCGAGCAAGAGGGTGAGGCGCAGTCATGACGGTCGGTGTCGCAGAAGGACTCAGCTCCGCCATCGGCGAAGAGTTCTCCAAGCTGAGCGGCTACCGCTCTACGCGGACAACCGCTGTGCCCGCGGTGTCCGAGCGGCAGCGCACGGGCGTGGACAACGCGTCCAGCATCGACGACGGCCTCACGATCACGTTCCCTGACATCGACGACGCGGACATCGCCGTCGGGATGCACTTCCGACTGCTCTCGTTCACGCGGGTGTCGATCACTTCGGGTGTCGCGACGCTCTCGGCGACGCAGAACGGGCAGCGCGTCGTGCTCAGCACGGGCTCATTCGCGGCGGGCGTGCTGCCCGGGACCGTCCTGGTCGTGAGCGGCGCGGAGGCCCGCGTGAATCAGCGCGTGTCGTCGACCGAGCTCTGGCTCGATCAGCCGCTCGAGCGGGAGTTCACGGGCGAGGACTGGGAGGTCTTCACCGACCTCACCGAGGAAGAGGCCATCATCACGGTGGTCACACCGGGCGGCCCGCCGGACACGGTCGCGTCGATCACGCTGTCTTCGCCGCTCGGTGCCGACTTCACCGACGAGAGCTGGGAGATCGTCTCGGCGCGACCGACGAGTCTCGATGTCGAGACGACGCTGAACTGGGAAGACGCCGGAGAGGTTGTCGTCGCCTCCGAGCGGATCCTCTACGGCTCGAAGACGTTGACGACCCTCGACGAGCTCCGCCCGCAGCAACACCACGCGCGCGGCGGCCGCATCCACGTCGTGGACGGTGCGACGTTGATCGACGGCGAGACCTTCACGATCAACGACGGCGCGGGACACATCGTCACGTTCGAGTTCCACAAGACCGCGACGGAGCTCCCCGCTGCCGATCGCATCACGTTGCGCGTGGACGATACGCTCACCGAAGCAGAAGTTCGCGACGTCGTCATCGACGGCATCCAGCGCTCACCGCTCCTCATCGAGGCCTTCGCGGGAGTGCTCGACCCGATCGTCGTCCTGCGCCATCAGGTCCCGGGCGGCCTCGGCTTGATCGACGTGCAGGACACCGTCGCGGACGCAGGCTTCACGACGCAAGGACCGTACGGGATCGACACGGCGTTCCACGAGCTCACCGAGGTCGTTGACTTCAGCCAGCGGTACAACGCCGTTGAGCACTACCGGAACAACTTCTTGGTCGAGACGGCGACGGGCGACGACCTGACCGCGCTCGCCCGCAACCTCGGAGTCGAGCGACCGTTCGGGCTCTCCGACGCGATCTTCCGCCGCTTGGTGGCTGCGCTGGCCTACGCACCGCGCGGGACGGTGCTGGCGCTCGAGCAAGTCATGGACGCGGTCTTCGGCCTCCAGAACTGGGAGATGCTCGAGGACCTGACGCTGGGCAGCTTCAACAACCCGGCGACGGTGTTCTTGCGGCGCAGGAACGAACCGGAGATCCGTTCGACGGGGCGCGCGATCCTCGACGGTGAGGAGGCACGGCCGCTCACCGCCGTCAGCCCGAACGCGGTGCTCACGCTCTCACAGACGCCGCTGAAGGTGATCGGTCTGCGCATGGCCAACGAGCCCGGCTCACGCGAGGTCAACCGGACCACGGGCAAGGACGCGGGCGAGGAGCGCTGGGGCCACCTCGTCGCACGTGGCGACAACGCGTTCAGCACGGACGCCGGCAAGACGATCGAGCTCGCGTCAGGCACGTTCGGCACCGAGATCTTGCCCGGGGACATCTTCATCGCCGAGTCGGGCCTGTACGCGGGACAGTGGCTCACGATCTACTCCCGTGACGGTGGCGGCGC
>CAZWFX010000015.1:0-40688 GCA_964633425.1 uncultured Candidatus Saccharibacteria bacterium | reverse complement strand
AGACCAACACCTTCACCGCACTCAACACCTTTAATGCAGGACTCCTTGCTATCGCGAGCTCCACGATTGGTAACGGCACTGCAACCGGCGGCCTCACCATTAATGGAAGTGCGACCACGACGGGCAATGCGTACTTCGGCGGCTTGCTTGGCATCGCCACAACACCGATCGCCGGTCAGACAGGTCTGTTGCAGGTGGGTACGTCATCCGACCCTACACAGATGGCGGCTAATGCTCAGTATTCATATTTGGGAGGCTTGCGCGTAAGTGGCGCAGATAGCATCAATACGATTTGGAATAACGGTCAAAGCATCTCCATTACCGCGAATACAGGTAAGAGTATCTTCCTTGGTCAGACCAGCGGAGGTGCGAGCAACGTCGGTTTGACTGTAAATACTGCAACGGGCCTTACGACGCTAAACGGATTGATTTCGACCGCATCCTCGACCATCGGCGGGGGAACACAGGCAAGCGGTCTCACGATCTCGGGTGGTGCAACCACAACAGGATTGCTGAACGTGACCGGCGCAGGAACAAGCACATTCACCGGGGGAGTAAACGCGCTCGCATTTAACCTGACCGGCAGCGCCACATCGACGGCTGCAAACGGCTTCAACATTGCTGCAGGATGCTTTGCTGTCAACGGCACCTGCCTCTCTACCGGCGCTGCAGACGGCACGTTCTCCACGACATCTGCCGCCTACTTCTCGTCACTCGGTCTCGCATTCTCCACCACGTCGTCTGACTACTGGAAGACACAGAACAACTTCTTCTCGACAACCTCCGCATCGGCATTCGCCGCCAATGGCCTCGCATTCTCCACCACATCAAATAACTTCTGGAGCTCTGTCGGTCTCGGATTCTCGACTACATCATCTGACTTCTGGGCAACCACCGGTCGCGGATTCTCGACAACGTCGGCAAACTACTGGAGCTCGGCAGGTCTTGGCTTCTCGACAACCTCGCAGAACTACTACTTCCAGGCATCCACCACCGTGCCGACGATGTACAAGACCAACACCTTCACCGCACTCAATACCTTCAACTCAGGCCTGCTTGCTATCGCATCGTCGACAATCGGTGCAGGTACACAGACGACCGGTCTCACTGTCTACGGCGGTGCGACGACGACATTGAATGCCTACTTCGGCGGCAACATTGGCGTCGGCACAACATCACCGCAGGCGCTCCTTGCACTCACCGCGAACAACGGCACAAACTATCCGTCGAACAACCTCTTCCTGCTCTCGTCGTCAACGGCGCTGGGTACTGTGAATCACTTTGCGATCGACAACACGGGTCGTGTGACGATCGGCAATGTTTCGCCGGTCTCGACAAGTACACAGCTCTCCGTTCTTGCGGGCACCACAACGCTTTCAACCTTGAGTGTTTCAACGTTGAGCGGCACGTTCGGTAAAATCGCACTCCAGGGCAGGTACGCCTACGTCGCTCCTGGCTCGAATCTTGAAGTGTGGGACGTCTCTGTAGATGTGCCGGTAAAGATCAAAACGATCAGCACGGGAACGAACACGGGTAACCTTATCGTTGTCGGTCGGTTCCTCTATGCTGCCGTCGGTTCGGCGGTACGCGTGTACGACATTTCTGACCCGACCAATCCGACACTTACTTCGACGGGGGCGCTCGCTGGTATCGTTACAGTTAAGGACATTGCTGTGCAGGGTAAGTACGCCTATGTCTCAACGAACAACGGCTCAAACGGCCTGCAGATATTCGATGTATCGAATCCGTATGCAATCACGCGATTGGCGAGCGTAACCCTGAATATCCAGGGCGGATTTATTGAGGTTCAGGGTCGCTACCTGTACTTGGGCTCACAGTTCGGCGGTACAAACGACTTTGAGATTTGGGATGTTTCGAATCCGTCCGCGCCGAACCGGGTCGGGAAGGGCACGACCAATACCTCGATACAGGGTCTTGCGGTACAGGGCCGCTATGCCTACATTTCGATGGGTCAGACTACGAACGGATTCGAAATTTGGGATGTGGCCAGCTCGTCGAATCCGTTCAAGGTCTCCTCTAACACCCTCTATTTCAGCGGCCGAGACATCAAGGTGCAAGGTCGATACGCGTATATCGTGAACGCAACAACGACCGGTGCGGTGGAGGTGTGGGATGTTGCGAATCCGGTAGCGCCTCAGCGTGTCGCACTTAAATCACTGTCCGCCAACGGCTATAGCCTCGCCATCCAGGGCCGCTATCTTTACTCAGTCGCTAATGCGACAACGAATGCCTTCGAGGTTATCGATCTCGGCGGCGCCTATGTGCAGCAGCTCGAAGCCGGAGGTATTGAGACGGGTTCGCTCGCCGTGCGCAACGACTTCTCAGCGACCAACGGCATCCTGTGGGGCAGTCTTAATATCCAACAGTCTCTCGATGTTGCCAGTGGTGCAAACTTCAGTGCGTACAATTTCAGTGCAACAACGAGCTCAATGGGCTACGGATCGTCTACAGCCATCACCGCCGTCGGGTTTGACCGTAACGGCGGCGGCATCACCGATGTGTTGTCCATTACCCATTACTCAACATCGTCGACCAATGTGGCGACGAGCACAGGTACCGGCATTCTCTTCAATGACGTGACGTCCATGAACAGTGTCGTAACGGCAACGTCATCTGCCCGCATCGCCTCGATTCTCACGAACATCTCAACAACTT
Organism: uncultured Candidatus Saccharibacteria bacterium; assembly: GCA_964633425.1. Taxonomy (GTDB): domain Bacteria; phylum Patescibacteriota; class Minisyncoccia; order Phycocordibacterales; family UBA2100; genus UBA10103. The sequence continues at coordinate 38,012 of CAZWFX010000015.1, read as the reverse complement.
CACCCGCGTCTGCGCTCGCTTTCTTCACAAAGAACTCCGCGAGCGGCATGAGCGAGTGGATGCGACTTACGAACAATGGCAGTCTTGGTCTTGGTACCTCAACACCCACCGCGAACCTCTCGGTATTCAAACAGTACGGACAGACCAACGGCACGCTCCTCTCGGTTGCATCATCAACAAATTCCGTCGGCTCCACGAATACATCGTTCCTCTCGGTATCTGCGACCGGATTTGGTACGACGACACTCTCCGGCTTGAACGTGTCGGGCTCCGCAACGTCGACATCCAACGTCGGCTTCAACATTACATCCGGCTGCTTCGCCGTGAACGGCACCTGTCTATCAACAAGCGGCGCTGCAGACGGCACCTTCTCCACCACAAGCGCTTCGTACTTCTCGTCGCTCGGCCTCGCATTCTCCACCACATCAAATAACTTCTGGTCGTCTGTCGGTCTCGGATTCTCCACCACATCATCTGACTTCTGGGCAACCACCGGTCGCGGATTCTCGACAACGTCGGCAAACTACTGGAGCTCGGCAGGTCTTGGCTTCTCGACAACCTCGCAGAACTACTACTTCCAGGCATCCACCACCGTGCCGACGATGTACAAGACCAACACCTTCACCGCACTCAATACCTTCAACTCAGGCCTGCTTGCTATCGCATCGTCGACAATCGGTGCAGGTACACAGACGACCGGTCTCACTGTCTACGGCGGTGCGACGACGACATTGAATGCCTACTTCGGCGGCAACATTGGCGTCGGCACAACATCACCGCAGGCGCTCCTTGCACTCACCGCGAACAACGGCACAAACTATCCGTCGAACAACCTCTTCCTGCTCTCGTCGTCAACGGCGCTGGGTACTGTGAATCATCTTGCAGTTAATAATAAGGGTCAGGTGACCATCGGGGGCTCGGCATCGAGCACGATAGGACAGTTGTCAGTTATGGGGGGCACGTCAACCGTTACGCGAGCGAGCCAGAGCACGCTCAACTTTACGGGTCAGGCCCTGAGTGTACAGGGTAATTACGCGTATCATGCAGGATTCGGCACAACGAACGCATTCGAAATCTGGGACGTTTCGAACCCTTCAAGCCCGACGCGCGTCAGTCAGAATACGCTCTTCCAAAACGCCGCAGACATTGAGGTGGAGGGTCGGTACGCCTATATTCTCGGTAACGCCACGACAAATGCCTTGGAAATCTGGGATGTTGCAAACCCGGCGTTGCCTATACGTGTCGGTCAGGCGACGCTCCGAAGCAATGGCGGCTCATTGGCCGTCCAGGGTCGATATGCCTATATCACCGATCTCGGCGCAACATCGAATGCACTCGAAATCTGGGACGTAGCAAATCCTACGCGACCGGTACGTGTCGCATTCGGCAGCGTCAATCAGGGGGCGCAGGCGATACACGTACTCGGTAGTTACGCCTATATTCTCGGATCTGGCGGCACAGGCAACTTTGAAATCTGGGATATTTCAAATCCGGTCAGTCCGCTCCGCTTGGGTTCGGGAACGCTTAATAGCACGGGTGTGAACATTTACGTTCAGGACCGATATGCATACATCACTGATACCGGAACGACCGGTGCGTTCGAAATCTGGGACATCTCCAACCCTTCAAGCCCGACGCGTGTCGGTCAAGGAAACCTCGCGGCAAACGGTCTCGGGATCACTGTCCAGGGTCGCTACGCGTATCTGTCGATCGATGATACGTCCAACACGCTTCTTGTGTGGGATGTGTCGGTTCCATCGGCCCCCACAATCGTAAGCAAGACGACGACGGCGCAAGGTGGGTCGGACGACATGATTGTGCGTGGCCGGTACCTCTACGTGGCGGGTGGCTTGGGCTCCGCAAACACCTTCGAGGTTTATGATCTGGGCGGTGCATACATTCAGCAGTTGGATGCGGGTGGCATTCAGACGGGAATGCTTGCAGTCCGCAACACCGTGAGCGCGAGTGACGGTATCTTCTGGGGTGCACTCACGGTGGGTCAGTCGGTCAATGCGGGCGGAAGCGGTAGCTTCATGAGTTACACAAACTTCGCAACAAGCACGGTACTTGCATCAACCACTGCGCTCTCGGCAACAAACGTGGATGGCATCGGTGCGAACGTCGTCGACGCATTGTCGCTTACACATCTTTCGACCACATCAGCCGCGGCGGGTGCCGGAACCGGCCTGCTCTTCAATGGAACAACATTCTGCTCGCTCGCAGGTTGTGCAAATGCGACGACCTCGGCAACGTCGACCGCGCGCATTGCATCAATCATGACCAGTGTCTCTACTTCGTCGCCGCAGTCTGCGCTTGCCTTCTATACCAAGAACTCAGCAAGCGGTCTTTCTGAATGGGCTCGTCTCACTAATAACGGCTCATTCGGTCTGGGTACATCAACACCAAACGCTAACTTCTCCGTCTTCAAGCAGTATGGCCAGACCAACGCGGCGCTCTTCTCGATCGCATCCTCGACAAATGCGGCGGGCTCCACCAACACATCATTCCTGTCCGTTTCGTCGACAGGATTCGGCACGACGACGCTCAGTGGTCTCAATATCTCCGGCAGCGCAACCTCGACAAGCAATGTCGGCTTCAATATTACAACCGGCTGCTTTGCAGTGAACGGCACCTGTATATCCGCCGGTTCAAGCTCCGGAATCTGGCCGTTTATTTACTCGACATCATTCAATTCCGCCGGTGCACAGGCCACATCAACCCTTATGGGATTCACCGGCGGTCTCTACAGCACGGCGAGCTCCACGATCGGCGGAGGCTCAACTACGACCGGTCTCACAATCTTCGGCGGTGCAACAACGACCGGTCAGGCGTTCTTCGGCTATCGTGTCGGCATCGGTACTTCGACCCCTCAGGCAAAACTCGAAGTTGTCGACACGGCAGACGGCGGGGTTGCAGCGCCGATCTATAACACCAACTCAAGTACCGCAACATCATCGTCGGTAACGATGCGTTACCGATTTGGCGACGGATCGCAGACGAGCGGCACAACGACGGCATCCATCCTTTCCGTGCTGCAACAAAATTACGGTGGCGGTAAGGGAGATCTGTCCTTCTACACCTTGAACTCGGGACTCTTGTCCGAAGGCGCCCGCCTTACCTCGGTCGGCTTCTTCGGTATCGGTACGACAAGCGCGACTACCAAGCTCGCTGTATCGCAGGCTGCATCGACGCCGCAGTTCACCATCGGCTACAACTCGTCCTTCGACTTCCAGATGATGGTCACGTCTGCGGGTGATCTGCAGGCTCATGCCTCCGGCGCAGATGCGTACTTCGTGAACGATAACCTCTGGGTCTGTACGGGTGGCACCATCACGTCGAACGCGTGTCCGTCCGGTACACCGACCGGAACGGGTAACTTGGTCGTCGCCAACAAGATCGGTATCGGTACGACAACGATGGGCGCATTCCTCACGGTCAACGGCAGCTCGGGCACCTTCCTCCAAATCGCGAGCTCAACGAATCAGAACATTCTCCGAGTCGATACGAACGGCAGCATGATGCTTGGTACAAGCACTGCACAGGTACCGGGCCTCACGATTCAGAACAAGCTCTACGTTACGAACGGATTCCCGTCAACGGCAGGTATCGCAACATCCACGTTCGTGGGCGACCTCAAGATCACCGGTAAGCTCGACGTGCCGACGATCGACCCGGTTTACACCATCGACGACATAAAATACGCGACCTACGGTCACGCAACGATCGGCATTCACGAAGAAACACTGAAGACCGTGCAGGTTGATCAGCTCGATCCGACGACAGGGAAGTATTCGTACACGATCGAATTCCCGACGCTCGAACTCGGCACCGACCTCTGGCTCTTCTATAACGTGACTGATTTCGGTGACAACTGGGCAAACCTTGTCGTCTCGCTCACTCCGTCATTCGACGGTAAGGCCTTCTATAAAAAGATTCCGGGCGAGAATAAGCTCGTGATCATGACCGATGAGCCGGGCGAAGTGTCGATGCGTCTTGCTGCTACCCGCTTCGACTACCAGAAGTGGCCGATGCTCCGACCGGATCAGCACGACAAGTCGTACAAGGGCTTCGATATCCAGTCAAAGAATGTGCAGGCCGCCGCCGCGGCAGAGGGTGTGCAGTAGGATATGGAGCGTCTTAATCTCATGGCCTCTTTTGATATACTTGAGCTCAATCGTTTCTGAATTCCTATGCGGACACCATCATTCTCTGTGATCAGTCTGGGTGCGCCGCTCATGCTCATGGTAGTGCTCCTGAGTGCGCCAGTTGTAGCGTTCGGCTATGGCCAGGGAGCGTACTATGGGTACGGCGAAGGTACGTACTACGGCTACGGCTACGGTCAGTCGTCATATTACGGCTATGGCTACGGTCAGGGAGGATACACGTTCACACTCAGTAATAGCTCAAGTGTCACCGGGACGGTGAATGTAGGAGGCACTCTTTCAAAAGGGTCCGGTACATTCGTAATCGACCACCCGCTCGACCCGAAGAACAAGCTGCTCTACCATTCTTTCGTTGAATCGCCCGATGTTATGAACGTGTATGACGGTATTGCAGCGCTCGACGAGAGCGGATCTGCGGAGATTGAGCTGCCAAGCTACTTTACGGCACTGAACACCGAGTACCGATACCTTGGAACAGCAATCGGACAACCGATGCCGAATCTGTTTCTTCAGGAAGGTGTAAAAAAACGATATCTTCTATTCGGAACCCCTGTACTCCGGATCTCGGGCGGAGTCTCCGGCGGCAAAGTGTCGTGGCAGGTGACAGGGGTTCGTAAAGATCCGTATATTCGCGCGCATCCGATTGTCGCCGAGATAGAGAAAGGTCCTGATGCGCTCGTTGAGAAGGGTGAATACCTGTTCCCGGAATTCTATGAAAATCAATAAAAAAACACGCATTATCGGTATTGCGGCAATCGTTCTGCTCGTGCCGTTCAGCGCGCTCGCGGTTGTCTTTAGCGGTGGGCTTAAAATCACCGGCAACCTCAATATTCTCGGTGCTATCTCTAAGGGATCCGGTACGTTCGTAATCGACCACCCGCTCGACCCGAAGAACAAGCTGCTCTACCACTCGTTCGTTGAGTCTCCCGACGTGAAGAATTTGTACGACGGGATCGCAGAACTCGATGACAACGGCGAAGCAATTGTAGAGCTTCCGACATATTTTGATGCGCTGAATACCGACGTCCGATATCAATTCTTTCCGGTCAGCGAAGCAATGCCGAACCTGCATATTAAGACCGAAGAAAAGAACAATAGGTTTACAATCGCAGGCGGCGTCTCCGGCGGGCGTGTATCCTGGCAGGTAACCGGGAATCGTCACGATCCGTACATACTCGCGAATCCGGTTGTGAACGAAGTCGAGAAAGGTCCCTCTGCGCTCCTCAAGAAAGGTGAGTGTCTTTTTGAACCGCTATGCGAATAACATTGCGCCGGCATACGATAGGGTTGTTTGTATACGCGATCCTCGTGCTCTTGTGTGCTGCGCCGTGTGGGGTACTTGCGTACGGTTATGGGGAAGGGGGGTATTACGGCTACGGTCAGCTTACGTATTACGGATACGGCTACGCACAAGGCACCTATTACGGATACGGGTACGGATACGGCCAAGGTTCATATCAAACGACGATTCAGGGAAATGTGTTGGAGCGTGTGAACTTTTCTGTTGCCGGCGATATATCCAAGGCATCGGGAAGTTTCGTGATCGACCACCCGCTGGATCCGAAGAACAAGCTGCTCTACCACTCGTTCGTTGAGTCTCCCGACGTGAAGAATTTGTACGACGGGATCGTAACGCTGGATAGCAGCGGCGGGGCCACTGTCCGGCTGCCGGATTATTTTGACGCATTGAATACGGATGTTCGGTATCAACTGAAGCCTGTCGGTTCGCCAATGCCGAACCTGCATATTAAGACCGAAGAGAAGAATAATCAGTTTCGTATCGGGGGCGGCGTCTCCGGCGGGCGCGTTTCGTGGCAGGTAACAGGCAACCGACATGATCCGTATATTATCAACAACCCGATCATTCCCGAGGTCGAAAAAGGACCGAATCAACTGGTCGATAAGGGTGAGTATCTCTATCCCGATGCATACCCCTCGGTCGAATTTTCATACGCGCTACCGGTCACGTGGAGCCCGGGCGTAAAAACGATCAAATGAATCAGCGAGTAATCGGTCTTTGTCTCGTAGCGCTCGTGCTTGCCGGAGCGGCGTACGCAGTGTGGTCGCGGTTCCACATATCGTCCGTTCCGACGTACCGGAGCGTAGCGGAAGAAGCGCCCGGCAGAGGCGTCACCGGAAACGCCAAAGTCGACCCTGATCCATATGATGTGGAGATTGTGTACACCGACGAGGGGTACGCCACGACGAGTATCGTCGTTACCAAGGGGACACGTATCCGTTTCTTAAATGCGTCGAGCGCCGCAACATGGCCAGCCTCCGGTATTCATCCTACTCATACGCTCTACCCCGAAAAACAGCCGACTGACTGCCTCGGCAGTTCGTTCGACTCGTGCGGTTCTCTTATGCGCGGTGAGTACTTTGATTTCACGTTCAATTACGTCGGACGGTGGCCGTTCCATGACCATTTGCACGGCTACCATTCCGGCACGATTGTCGTACAGTAGGGTGATTGTGAAATGGAATACGGCGCGATCGGTTCTCTGTATTACACTCGCGGCTGCGGTTGCTGTGTTTGCCACACTGTACGCGGTTGCCGCACGCATTCCGTATGTCGAGGCGTCGTCAATCGGATCTAATGCGCAGTCGTTTGAAGAATTGTCATCCCGGTTTGAGAAGCTGACTCGGACAAAAGGCGGTGTCTACGCGTTCGAGGTTCTGAAGCGTGCCAAGCTTCCGGCGAATACGGACACTCATTTGCTCGGGCACGCCGTCGGCGATGTGTTCTATACCCAAAAAGGTGTCGCGGGCATCGCCGATTGCACGCAGGAATTTAGGAATGCATGCTCGCATACGATTGTCGTCGGCGCTCTCAATGAATTCGGGCCCGCTTCGTCGACGCTCGCTATGATCGACGAGGCCTGTAAAAAAGCCCCCGGCGGGATTGGTGCGTACACGATGTGTTATCACGGGCTCGGACATGGCGTGTTTGCGTATTTCGGCTACGACCTGAACAAGACCGTAGAATTTTGTGCGCGCACCGGGACCACAGCGTACGACGACGAGCAATTCACGCAGTGCGTGGGCGGAGCCATCATGGAGTTGTTGAGCGGCGGGGGACACGACCACGATGCATGGCTCGCCGCCCGGGCCGACTATTTACACAGTGATCGACCGCTCACCCCGTGCAGCGCCGCCATTATTCCGGACAAGGCAAAATGGTTCTGCTATCTGTACCTCACACCCCGATTGTTCGAAGTTGCGGGGATCGACATCGGTCGCCCGGATCCCGCGCTTTTTCCGCTGGCGCTTTCGTACTGTGATGCCATACCGCTCAGTTCGGCGAGACTGCGCGAAGCGTGTTACGGAGGATTTGGTAAAGATTTTTTGGGTTTCGTTGCCGACAGAGATATCCGTACGATCGATCAATTGCCGAGCGGCGCGTACGCACGTGCAGCTCAGTGGTGTACGCTGGCCAATCCTCGTGACGGTCGGGAAGCCTGTATTCGTGAGGCGCTTGAGTCGGTATTTTGGGGAGGAGAGAACGACCCGAGCGCGGCGTTCCGGTTTTGTAGCGTCACACCTGCGGAACTAACCGAAGGCTGCTACAAGGATCTCGCGGACCTTATTCGCCACTATCTCCAGGGTGAAGAACGGGCGAGGGTGTGTGCTGGGCTGCCGAATTCGTATCAAAATGTGTGCTCGGAGTGATTCTTGATTCCACGACCGCGTCTCGTACAATGAGCCTGTGTCGTATCGCGCCTCTCATTTTCTGAATACCCACAAATGGGCGTTGGCGCTTTTTGCGGTCGGAGCCGTTGTCATTTCGCTGTACGCCGCCGTCCAGTATCGTAGTCCTGCTCAGGTTCTGCGAGATTGCGCTGATGCCAAAAACAAACCGCTGTGCTACTCGGATCGTATCGAAGCAATGATCCGCACGCAGGGAATCCCGGCAGCCTTCGACGCACTTGCTCTTGCATATGATACGGACCCGGAATTTGCAGGTACCTGTCATGCGGTAACTCACGATCTCGGAAAAGCAGCGTACGAGGAATTTCACAGGACAGGTAAGACGGAACTTACCAGTAAGGCGTTCTACTGCGGATACGGCTACTATCATGGTTTCCTGGATCAGCTCCTTATTGATACGAATGATCTGACCGAGGCGCGCTCATTCTGCACGTACGTCGGTAAAAACGTTCCGCACCCGCCCCCTCCGGAATTCGCCGAAGGATCGTGCTATCACGGTGTCGGACACGGGATCACAGACGGAACTGATCCTCGCGCATGGGGTGATGAACTCTCGATCGTGCAGCCGGGGCTTGCCGTGTGTAAAAAAGTCTCCGCGGGCAACAACACGTGGCAGAGTCGTTGTGCATCGGGTGTATTCAATGCGCTCGGCAATATGTACAACGACCCTAAGTACAAAGTTACCCCTGGGGCAGACCCGTACGACCTGTGCCGAAAAGGGAAGTTCTCCGTGATCGATTCGGAGGCGTGTTACAGCCAGATGAACACCGTCGCCTCAGATCTTACCGGGGGGAATCTGCCGCGTATGATCGCGTACTCAAACACAATTACGAATGAGCGGTACCGAATTGCTGCCCTGAAGGAGGCCGTGTCGTACTACGTTCAGATGCTGAAGCGGAAGCAGCAACAGTTGAGTGCGACCGATATGGATCACTGTGCAGACCTCGCGCAGCCGTTTCAAGACAGTTGCGTGCAAGGGCTCGTGGGGGGCGTCTACGAATTCGGTTCTCCGGAGCGTCAGGTCGAAGAGATACTCGCGGTCTGTGGCGCTCAGAATCTCAATGATACGTTACGTACAACGTGCTACAACGAGACCATAGAAATGGCGTCGTACTACTTTGAGCGCGACGTTGTTACTGCGTTGTGTGATCGGATCCCTGAAGAGGGTCGTGCACGGTGTGCGCTGCGGGTGTTATGAGGCGAGTCCGTCTTATTGCGATAGGGGTATTCCTGGTACTGGTGATTGGTGTGCTCGGTATATCCCTCGTGCCCACAAGAATGTTGCCGGGAACCGCGCTTGTCCGCTATGAGCTGTTTCTCTGTCGCGCGAGTACCACCGAAGAGCAAAAAGAGCTCTGCTATCAAAAGAACGTCCCCAGGCTTATCGACGAAGGGGTGTCTCTTGAAGCTACCTTTGCGGTAGTGACCAACATTCTGCGTGCTGATAGCGGGTATCAGTCGTGTCATGTTCTTGCTCATTTGATCGCCGGCAAAGAGGTCGCGAAGGACCCCGCGCAGTGGAAAACAGTCCTCCTCCGAGTTCCCACGAATATTTGCGGCTCGGGCGCGCTGCACGGCGCGTTTCAGGAACGATTCAAAGTAGAATCGATGCCTGATGTGACTATCGAAAAAATGAAGGAGCTTCTTGACGGGGTGTGCGAAGCCACGGATCGATGGGACCCGCCGCTCCTCGATCAGTCCAGTTGTATGCACGGTATGGGGCACATGTTTCTGTACGTGACGAACGCGAATGTCAAAAAGTCCGTCGCCCTATGCGAAGCGCTGGGTCCGAAGTCTGATTTCGACTTTACGCAGACATGCATGGAGGGTGTGTTCATGCAGGTGTATCAGCCGATCGATCAGGAGGACGAAAATTTGGTCAAAGATCTGTTCGACGCGTCGCGCGACACCGCATCGTTCTGTGCTCCCTTCAAGGGGCTCGCCCATCTGTCGTGTGTAAAAGAAACATGGCCGGCCGTGAAAAATAGTGCCACGGACCCTCGCATATACACGTCGTTGTGCAGGCAGCTTACAGATCCGAAGGACGCTCGCTACTGTGCAGCGGGCATGATGTATCCTGTTATCGAAATGCTCCATTACGACATACCGCTCATTGAGCGCTTCTGTGAAGAACTTACCGACGCTGAGTTCCGAAACATCTGCTGGGCTCGAACTGCGTCAAAAATGGTGTGGGCGGACTGGTCCCAATCTGCGAAAGCCGCTGGTATATGTACGGATGCGCCGGAAGTCGCTCAAGAAGAGTGTTGGACCGAGCTCTTGAACTTTGCGTCCTCCGGAATGCCCGAGGGATCCCAAGCTGCTCGTGCACTCTGTAGTGAGATGCCCGAACCGTACCGGTCAACGTGTTCTGACTGGACTCATGTACGATTATGAATATCCGACGGCTAATGGTGGTGGCAATACTCGCAGCCCTCGTTCTCGTGCCGGTACTGTGGAAGGGCAAAAAAACCGCATATCTAAGCTACAGAGAGATGACGGCGCAGTGGAGGGCGGTATTTTTTAACCGTGACGCAGCGACTGCATACGCGATCTTTCTGCGGTCGGCTGCGACTGTGCCGAGCGACGAGGCTCACTCATACGCACATCTCGGCGGACGATTGCTGTACGAGCGGTATGGTCTCAATGGGGTCCGTTTTTGCACCGATGATTTTAATTTTGCCTGTTACCACGGATTTGCAAGCCTCGTGATAGAGGGACAGGGTCCTTCGGAGATTCCTTCTCTGCTCGATGCGTGCGGCGCACACGGACTGTTGAATTGCCAACATGGAGTCGGTCATGGACTGGTTGCATACATGGGCAACGATCATTTGAATGATGCGTTGAAATTCTGTCCGACACAGCGATCAGGACCCTGTACCACAGGCATATTCATGGAGTACTTTCTCAATACGATGACTGACTCTGAGGATAGGCGGATCCTCTCGTTCGATCCGCATGATCCGACAGCTCCGTGTGCGGTCGTTACGGAGTCGCAGTATATGGCAGCGTGTCACTACAATCTCCCAAAACTCTGGCGGTACTTCATATCGCAGCAGACACCCGATCAGACCGAACGCTACATCCACATCGGGAAATACTGCGAAATGATCCCGAATCGCGATTACAGATCCGCGTGTTTTGCCGGTACCGGTGCGCTTGCTGCCGCGTTTGCGAACTTTGACGAGGCGACGACGATGGCGCTGTGCGACGGTATGGCGCCGGACGGACGTGATGCGTGCAAAGCCGATGCGTTGCGTGCGATCGAGTTGCAGCATAAATGGGTGCCGAGCGTATGAAACGGGGTGCACGTACCGCGCTCGTATGGATTACACTCGGGATCCTGATCGTGGGCGCATACGGGCGAACGTTCGTACATCATTCGTCATCTGATAGTGCGCAGCGCGGCACAGGAGTGACTGCTCAGTCTGTCGCATCAGATTACAAAAGAATGGTCGCTCACTGGCAGATGTTGTTTCTAACACGTGATGTGCGCACTGCGTATTCGCAATACCTCAATGAGGTGCACAGAATGCCCAGTGAAGATGGTCACGTTGTTGCTCATGTCGTCGGGGGTATTTTGTATGATCTGGGCGGAATCAGCGGTCTTTCTCAGTGTACGTGGGACTTCAACTACGGGTGCTACCACGGCTTCGCATCCCGCGTGATCGAAGAAAAAGGGACCGCCGGGATCAGAGAACTGACTGATGCCTGTAAGCAGATGTCTACGCCGGACTGCGAACATGGCATAGGACACGGGCTCCTGGTGCTTTTTGGGGACGGGCAGCTAGACGCTGCGCTTAGTGCGTGTTCCGCGTTTAGTCATCGTTCCGGCGGGTGCTCGGACGGCGTATTCATGGAGCATTTCCTTAACACCATGCGTCGCGACGAGAATAGGGGTGCACTCGCGTTTGATGACCGGACCCCCGACGCGCCGTGCGCTGCTATTTCAAACACGCGGGATCGCGAGGTGTGTTACTACTGGCTCCCCGTATTGTGGAGATCAAAAGTCAGAACCGTCGAACCGGTCGCCGCACAGTTTGCGTACGTCGGCGGATTATGCGAGCGTGTTGCCGATCCGAGCTTGAGGATGTCGTGTTTTTCGGGGGCGGGAACACAGACTGTTCTCATTGCTGAGTATAGTGAGGATGAATCGCGGAAACTCTGTGCAGAAATGCCGAGTGAAGGGAGGCTTGCCTGTGAACGGGAGGCGATCGATTACATTCACCGCAGGACAACACATACCACTCCATGAAGTATATTCCTCAGAAGGCCGTGATCGCATGCGGGATGGCGCTCTTGATTATTGGAGTTGCCTGCGTGTGGTACGTGATGAGCAGACCCGATATCGAAGCGTTCGCTACGAATATCGTTTCGGAGTGCGGCAAGGAATCCGGTGATCATGCGGCGTGCTACGAACAGCTCGTGCCGACCTTGTATCCTCGTCTCTCGGTCTCTCAATTATTTGAGATTGTTCGGTCGATACGTACCAGCGATCCGTCCTATCAGTTTTGCCATGTGCTCGCACACAAGATAGGAGAGCGGGTCGTTGCCGAAGACCCGATGCGGTGGATGGACGCGATACCGCTGAACCCCTCCAGTGGAACGTGCTCGAACGGATTCATTCATGGTGTTGTCGGCGGACGCTTCCGCTCCGAAGTGCTCGACGAAAGCACGCTCCGAACACTGTTACCGGATTTTAAGAGGGCGTGCGAAGCGCGTGACGACTGGCATCCGAGTGATCTTGATCGTGCGATCTGTTACCACGGACTCGGGCACTTGTATGATTTCATTACGAATGCCGATCTGCCTCGGGCGCTCGAACTATGCGAACAGACGACCGGCACTCAATTTCACCGTGTGTGTGTTGAGGGGGTCTTTATGCAGATTTACCAACCGCTTGAGCCGGATGATTTCGCTTTGATTGAACAGATGCAAACAAAGCCGACGGCACCGACCTACCGACGATTCTGTGCCTCGTTCAAGGACCCTGAATACGTCGGTGCGTGTCTGCGAGAGGCGTGGCCGATCCTTCCCGGCATGCTCGACGGAACCGGTATGAGGCAGTATTGCTCGGGGCAGCCGAATGCAGAGCTTGAGGATTATTGTTACCGGTCAGCGTTCACAATCGTCGGCCGACTTTTGCAGGCTCAACCTGACGACCAGGCACGTGCGTGTGATCTTGCTCCTCAGGCAAGACGCAGTATGTGTTATTCAGTCGTTGCCGACGCGGTACTAGAAGAAAATCGTGATGACGCCGTTCGCGCGGTTTCATTTTGTGAACGGGCGTCTGATCCGCGCGCGTGCTTTGACTACCTCATAGGTGCGGCGCAATTTAACTTCGGATACAATGCCGGTCAGTTTGACGGTTTCTGTCGGGCGCTGCCGAAAGACATACAGGTGCGGTGTGGTGCAAAAGCGTCAAACACACGATCCTATCCATGAGATATATATTGATCACACTCGGATTTTGCATGGGTATTCTGTATTCAGGTGTGTTTCCTGCGGCCGCGAGCGCACATGCGACGGGTGCCTCGCTGTATGCCACCACATCACCGTATGTGATAGACGTGGGCTACGATCCGATACAGGTTTTCGCGGGTGACAGTACTCGATTTGATTTCATACTAGCGAATGAGTCTACCGGCAAAAGTGAACCGTACGCACAGGTGTGGATTCGTATAAAAAGCAGCGAGCGAACGCTGCTTGCGACCGGCATTTTCCGACAGCCCTTCGGGCCCACCACGCTCCTGTATGCGTTTCCTGAACCGGGGACCTATACGATTCAGCCGAGCTATCGTGACAAGGACGGTAATGAGCTCGCGGTGGCGTCGTTTCCGCTTACGGTAACGGCACCGGACGAAGATGCGTCCTTTTTGGGATTTCTGTCGGGGGGAGTGCTCATCCTCGTCGGAGTTGTACTCGGGGTGTTTATAACGATCGCTATCGCTCGACGTTCAAAACGTCATCAATAATCTTTTGCTCGGTTCTGAGCTCGTCTAATACGCTCCGATTGTCGAATACGCTGTTCAGATCATTCCGATAGGATGCAAGGTAGAAATTAGAAAGCGGCGGCCGTTCATTGATTGCATCGAGCAAAAGCATCGTCTCTCCGGAAACGCTTTCGTTGAACGGCATGAAAAAAACGGATGCGTACACCCGTGAGGTGAGGAACGAATAGGGCATGGCTTTCGAAACCGCAATGATGCCTTTCGAGAGGCGGTTGATATGGTGTGCGGCGGTCAGGAGCTGCTCGAAATTCGCTGACCTGTTGTTCCACTCATGAATGTATTCTTCCGCCCGGAGCAGATCACCGTTGCCGAGATACAGTTCCAGTTGCTTCTCGCCATCCGTCTGCAGGGCAGTCTGTATTGCGCGGATATATGCGTCCATATCCGCATCACTGGGGACAGCGGAACGAGTGATCAATTTCTCTAGGCGCGTAATCTCAGGGTATGCGCTATCGGTCTCAAACAGTGGTTGCGCCTTGAGCTTGTCATGAAGCGCCACGAGCGTCGTTGTTATTGCCAATACATTTCCTGAGTTCGGACAAAAGTAGAGGTTGCCGATGTTCTGAAAATTATACCGAAGTCCACTCGCGGACAGTTCCTTCAGATATGCGGGCGGATTATTTTGACTGCGCATACTCTTTTCTAGGTCGTAAAAGTACACATCGTTGAGAGGGGTCGCGGTATTTGAATAGATGTCCTGCTCTTCTTTGCTCTGGAAAAAATAGTAATACGCAGGCGCATTGCCGGAGAGGCATGCAGAGCTCGAGAGCTTTACGACAACGCCGCGTGTCTCTTGTGTGCCCAGCATTTCAAAAAAGGCTCGGTCGACAATATCGCGATGCGCGAGCGACCGGGAAAGTGTTGTCGGCGGAGTCGCCGCCTTCACTGACGAGGAAGGGGAGGCCAGCTTCTCGAAGCTTTCGGAAAGTGGAGTGCACGCGGAGAGCTCGCCCGTAAAACAGCGGTATCTTTGCTCGCGCATGTCATCGATGCCGGCCACCTTCTCATCGATTTTCTGCAGTTTGTCGATGATCTGTGTAATGGTCGTGGATCCGGCAAGGTAATGTAGCGTGGTGTTTCGAGATGAGGTGGCGAGCCCGGAAAGGGTGTTGTTGTACGCGGACATGTCGTCACGGTATGCGCGAATCGTTTTTTTGAGTTGCGCGTCATATCGCCGGACGACGTCCGGGCTCGGCGAGCGAACCACTGTCCTACGCAATGTCTCGAGTTCCGGCAGCAGTGCGAGGTATGTATGCGGGTACAGCACGGGTTCGATCTGCGCACGTTCCTCCGGAGTATAGGTTCCAAGTATTACAGCAGCTTCACCGCGGAGCGGAATAAGGGCCTTTTCGATGCCGGCCGGATCAGATCCGGCCAACGCAAAAAGCGGGTCGAATCGTGTTTCCATGGCGTACCGCTCCGCTCGAAGTGCTTGCAGATCCGTAGATGGTACGACGAAAGGGCTGACGTATGAGGACATCTCTGTACGAAGTGATGTGATTGCTGTTTGTGTCTGAACAAAATGAAATCTCATCACTGCCGCGAGACTTGCGGCACCGACTGCAATGCAGCAGAGAATCAATACCCGCTTTGGTCGTGAAAGAGTAGTCCGCCGGGCGCCCATATGCGCATTACATGTGCATCATGCCTCCGGCCGCTTCTTCGGTGGTTGAAGCAGCAGGGAGGATCTGTATGTACATAGACGACATTGCCGCGGCCGGGGCGTCCTTTTGGTTCGTATACCTTTGGACAAGATCCAGTACGTCGCCCTTCTGTACGGGAACACCGTTAAATGGTGCGACATAGGCAGGATTCCCTAAGTTAGTGCCGTTCGGCAAATGGATAGCACTCGTTTTCCAGAGCTCCTGTCCGTTCAGGGTGAGCAGTATTTCAGTCACAAAGTCGTGTGCGTGAGAACCGAGCAGCACAATGCGACCTTCCATCGGCATGATGAATTTGTGGCCGAGGTGTTTCGTGTAGTCGTGTGCGCGCGGCGGTAGTACAAACAATGAGTCACAGACTGCGTTCAAAAAAAGCGGATACGCGTTACCCAGCTCCTTACCCGATGAGCGGGGCACGAACGTGAGATTCGACGTGATGGATGCTGCGTCAAAGTCTGTGTCCGTCAAATTGGCGAAACCTCCTGTTACGTGCAGTTTCGTGCCGCGCTTTACGAAATATCCGTATCCTGGCGGGAATGTTTCCCGAGCGGTTTTTTCGAGCGACATCACAAACACAACTCGCTGCGGTGTTGAGGTGCAATACGGATCTGCCTGAGATGCATCCATGAGCCACCCGAATCGCAAGGATGACTCGGGGGCGCCGTTTACGGTCGGGCTGTATGCGGTGATCCAGCCGTCTTCGGGCACAGTGATCTCCTGATCCACCTGTATCGTATTCATCTTGCCTGCTTTGAGGTCGACGGGTTTCGTATGTGCCGGAACGGAGACGGGCTTTGTTGTTGCCGTGAGGATGTGTTCGCCTCGGGACATGAGAGGCCCAGCATAGATACCGATCAGGCATCCCAAACCGACCAGGATAAGCGCGATCACTAATTGTTTCGTTCGCATATGTATGAATTATTATTTTTGCGGAGCGAAATAGAACCCGATGATCGCCATGCCTTCCGGAACGTTCACGGCGCTTGGGTTACTAAAAATCGCTTGCATCGTGAGTATATCGCCGCTGCGTATCTTGACCAGCGTGCCGGCAAGGAGGCGCGGATTGCGTTCCGCCCCGTCGCCGATGTTGGTTGTGGTGAACGAATCAAGCTCTTTGTCATTGAGTAATAGCCGGACAGTATTCGCGAGGCCTGCGTCGTATGAGGCGTGGAAGTGTGCCATTGCTTTGAGTATCACACCGTCCTCGGTAAAGACGAACGGCTTCTGTGTGTTGCTGTACGCAACGTCGTGAGTACGGGCGGGAACGGTAAATACCGGCCGCGTGTATTCGCACGGTCCCGGCGTAATAAAATGAAGGGAGACGGGGACAGAGCGTGTTGAGTACGCAGCCGGCTCGTAGCGAGCATGCACTGAAAAGGTGTCCTCTGATTCAGCCGTGCCGTTCTCAGTGGCATGGTGCATCGACTTGAGAACAAGCGTCGTTCCTTTTTTCACAAAGACTCCATACGGCGGTTCAAACGTGACAGGGCGCGTGGCACTCACTGTGCCGCCGGAATAGATAGCAGTCGGGTTCTCAGGACACCACGTATCGTGCGAATCCTTAACGAACAGATAGAAGTTATGAACGGACGAGCCGGTGAAATCCGTTGAGAACTCGGTGAACCACATATCTTCCTGAACAGTAAATTCCTTTTCGTCCCAGGCGCCCTCATCGTAATGCGTTACGGCAGCGAGTTTCGCACGAGACCCGTGGTCCATTGGTGGCGTATCGGGCGATTCGGCATGTCGTGCCGTTATGGTGATCGTGCCGCGCATCTCTTCCTCGGTCAGTTGTCTCCAGGCTGCAATGTGTACCGACCCTACAATTCCGAGTAGTACGATGCTTGTAACGAGGACGCTGCGAAAGAGATAGGAATGCAGGAAACGAAACCTGACACCTCTTTGGATATCCATGTTTTTGTACGATACCATAGGGGGCGTATGAAGCGTTTCGCGGCAGGAATCCTCATTATGTTCGTAGCTGTATCTGCCGTATTCGTAGTGATGAACCGGGCGCACGGCGGGTACGATCCCTCGGCTCCGTATCAGGAAAAGATCGACTACTGGCAAAAACGGATACACGAAGTCGGAGGCAAGCGTGCATATGACGAGATGGCTCGTGCACAGCAGGGAGCGGCGAGCGGCGTAGAGCATGTCGAGGCTCACATATTCGGCTCTGCGCTCTACCGTACTGAAGGCATTAAAGGTGTGTCGGTGTGCGACGATCAATTCTCGTATGCATGTGTGCATCAGCTCGTCGCAGAAGCGCTGTCTGATCTCGGCATTGAATCGCTGGATGCGATCGTTGCTATGTGTATCGAGATACCGGGATGTCGGCACGGGATCGGTCACGGTGTGATCGGATCGCTCGGTTACGGGTCTGATGACCTCAAGAAAGCGGTCTCAATGTGCGCAACGCTGCCGCGCGCATGGCATGTGCAGGGCTGTTATGGGGGAGTTTTTATGGAGTACAACGTTCGGACACTGCTTGGGGTCGGACAAGAGAGACCTTTAGAGCAGGATTGGTTCGAATCGTGCCGGGACATTCCGCGCTCCGCGGAACGCTCGTGCTATTTTTGGCAACCGACATGGTGGGGTCGCGTACTGCGGACCGCCGACCGGAGCTTGGAGAAAACCGCGATTGAACAAATGAGCGAACAGTGTCGCATGGTCAGCAATAAAGAGCTCCGCGCAGTCTGTTTTGAGGGGATCGGAGTCAGCGCACTGAATACAGGCAGATCGCTCAACGACGGCGTTTCCGGGTGTTCATTTGTCGGTACCGATATGCGCGACCGCGCCCTGTGTCTTACGAGCGTTGCCCGATACATCGAATTGGACAATGGGCGAGACACCGGTCGGCCGGTTTGTCTCGGGTTAACGGGTGCCTACCAAGAGGGTTGTCTGCGTGACATCGGAAATACCAGCACGACGACGTCGTATTTCGGGGAGAAACTCTCGATCGAAAGCGTGCTATGAAGCGCGCCGTGATACTTCTCGGAGCATGTCTCGTCATCGGTACGGCTGCTTTTTTCATGCTTCACGGCTCGAGTCGACCGTACGATCCGGACGCAGCGACATATGCGGATAAATTCACGTATTGGCAGCAGCGGGTACACACAGTCGGCGGCGCGAAGGCCTATGAAGAACTCGCTGATTTTGCCGATGCATATTCTGTCGGTGTGCAGCACAACGAAACCCATATATTCGGTTCGGCACTGTATCGCGTGGAGGGCGTCCCGGGCATTGCGGTCTGTGACGAGCGGTTCGAATACGCGTGTTACCACCAGATGATAGGAGAGACGTTTGCTGATCTTGGAATGGAGTCGTTTCCAAAGATCGCAGAGGTGTGCAAAGGTTCTCCCGCTTGTCTGCATAGCATCGGTCACGGCGTGCTCGCGCAAGAAGGGTATGCCTTTCCGGACCTCCGACGGGCAGTCGGCGTCTGCAAGACGCTTCCCGGACCGGTGTACGTTGAGGGATGTTACGGAGGCCTCTTTATGGAGTACAACATGCGTCGTCTCCTTGGCGATAATCAGCGTCCGCGACCGGTGGGCGAGGATTGGCTTGACCCATGCAGTCAATTTTCCGGGACACTCGGGCGGATCTGCTATTACTGGCAACCGACGTGGTGGCGAAGTCAGATCGCGCCCGACGATCTGATCCTTACCGAACCCGGGTATAAAAAAATGGGTGACCTATGCGAAACGGTTTCTGATCAGGAACTGAAGGCCTCATGTTTTGAGGGCACCGGAGTTATAGCGCTCAATGCGGGACGGACCTCAGCTGAAGGGGTCGCGAAATGCGAGTATGTAAGCGGGGGCGCGTTCGGTAATGCATTGTGTCGTACCGGGGCCGCTCGCCTGATAGCTCTGCTTGGCCGCTCCGAAGAGGCGCGATCGGTGTGTACTGCACTGTCCGGAGCGTACCAAAAAGGCTGTTTGCAGCTTGTCTCAGAAACTCACCCCGGCGGGCTTCCCATGGATACGACCCCCTCTTCAAAACGGATCTTCAAATACTGAAACGAGCCGTAGTAACGCCACTATGAGCGATGGGGCGGTCCGGGCTCCGAAACTGCGAAAGTCGGCTTATATTCTATGCACTTCCGGCTATATTTACAGAACAAGACTGCCGATAGTACAATCAGGACATGAATCTGCGTTTCTCATATATCGTCAACGTGTCGCTCGTTCTTATCGTTTTGGTTCTGCTCTCAACCGAAGCCTATCTGCTGTTTCTGAAGCAGAAGCTTGGAGGGAATCGGGTTGCCGCGCTCGGTAACTGCGACGAAAACGAGCACGCAGCGGAATCGTCCGGCAAAGACGTCTACGTAAACTGCAGCGGATTCCATAGCTAGCCACGGTCCCCGGCATTCTATGGAGGCGGGACAGGAAAAAGGTTTTCTCGATAGAAGCGATTTTACAACGATTCTCGGATCGACACTCCGGGATTTTTTTGATCATCCGCCGGCGCCCGAAGACGTGATGCGCCACGGTGTCCGACTGAGTTCGGGAAGCACCGGCGGAGGGATCCTCGTCGGCATTCACAAAACATCTGCACAGATCTACCGCAGTGAGGTCACAAGAAGGTGGTATGTCGGTGCTGATCGGGTGCTGTGCTGCTTCGGCCCCGTCACGATGCGTGTTTTCACGGTCGTAGACGGAATAAAGTTCACTGAGAATACGTTCTATCTCAATATCGACGTCGGCGACCTTGTCCCCGGGGTCGAAACGTTGATCGCGGATCTCGATCCGCAAAAAATACTGGGCGTTCCATCGTATATCGTGCACGTTGCGGCTCACATGACGGTGAGCTCGCGCGAGCGTGTTTCGAGCATCAATGTGTTCGGTGAATTTCTCACGCGGACGACTATGTCGATGCTCAGTGAGCTCTTTCCGAACGCGACCGTGCGCTCATTATTTGCCGTTTCGGAAATAGGGGCGATCTCTACGGTAAGCTGCGATCATCAGCCGCTGAATTTTTACCATCCGCGACCGGGAATTGATGTTTCGGTGTATGAATGCGATGAAACCGGCGCAGGCGAACTCCTCGTCTCAACGATGCTGAATCAAGAGATACCGGTTGAGCGGTATAAAACGGGAGACAGTGTGCGTATGCATGATGGAGTGTGTTCGTGCGGCGCTTCAGTTACGTTCGAGGTGCTCGGGAGGCGCGGATATGACTATGTAAAG
This sequence comes from uncultured Candidatus Saccharibacteria bacterium, assembly GCA_964633425.1. Taxonomy (GTDB): domain Bacteria; phylum Patescibacteriota; class Minisyncoccia; order Phycocordibacterales; family UBA2100; genus UBA10103. Next base: position 17,283 of record CAZWFX010000015.1, on the reverse strand, counting down.
ATTGCGGGCGTAACCCTACGACAGGAAGAGTGTGAGCGTGCGGCCCGATCGCTCCGCTCGTTCGATGATTATCGTGTGGAGGTCTCCGGTGTCCGGGCCGGTAATTCGATTAAAGGAAAGATCGTTCTGCACGTGTTTCGGAAGGATGGTGTCGGAACAGAGGGGCTCGCGCGCGAGATCGGCACTAATTTCGCCCGCGCACTGCAGCTTACTCCCACGCGATCGCTGGCCGATCTTACCGAGCGCGGGATCTTCGAGCCGATTACGGTTGTGTTCAAAGACGCACCGTTCCCGCAGTCGAACAAAAATATCAAGCTCATTGAATCCGTATGACGGACAAAACGGATATCGAGGCGTTTGTGAGAGAGATCAGGGAATGCCCTGACGCGGATTTTTACCGGACGATCTGGGGGAAGGCTGATACGTTCAGTTCGCTACCATGTACAACCCGCGATCACTTCACGCAGTACCCGCTATCTCGTCGCACATACAAAAAAGAGCAGGGCATTGTGCGCGTGGTTCGCGGATCAGGCGGTCCGTTCCTTTCGGCGCAGAGTTTTTCCGATATCGCACGGGAGCCATACGGCATTCCTGAAAAGCGACCGCTCGTTTTTTTTGCGGATACGCATGATGCGGTAGAGAAGTCGATGTGGGCATATCTCAACGGGATGGTCCCGCTTGCCGGGGAAAAGCATGGTGCAGTCACGATCGCGGCGGCGCGCACATATCAGATCGACTCGCTTATCACCGACCCTGTCTCTCTTTTGAGCTTGCTTCCGTACCTCGAAGAGCGTGCGGAGCCGCTCGCTTCGATCTCGCTCGTGCATCATGCGTTCAATCCTGCAGATCTTATGCAGTACCGCGCCTTCGCGAAGACTATACGCCTCGTCCTCTCGCTTCCGGAAACCGGCGCTTTTGCAACTGCTGCGTTGACAGACGATCTGCAATTTTCTCTCTTGGAAGATTGTTCGATCGAACAAGGGAAAAAAACTATCGTACTCACTAAATACGAGCGTCTCGTAACGCCGATCATCAGGTACGATACAGGGCTTCTTTCATCAGACCTGCCGCTCCTCGGTGCATAATCGGGGCCAGCGAGTTTTTAATTCCGCTACGATCTTTTCGAACCAGACTCCGTATCCGCTCCCGCTTAAATGAAGCATATCGTCTGCGTAGAAGCGTCTCGGGTCAGCGTTGAGTGTGGGTGACATGCCGAGTAGGTCCACGTACAAGGCGTTGTGTTTTGTGGCTAACTCACTAAAACGGGCTCGCACCGTGAGCGACCGACGGGTGAATAACCATGCGATCGTCCGCGGAAAGAACGGAGCGTGACCCAATCGTCCCGCGGTCAACAACACGACGTGTTCGCTTTTTTCTCCGGCGATACGGAGCGCGTTGTCCATCGCTTCAGTACTTGTGCGCAGCGGTAGCAGCTTGATGATGTCATTGCCTCCGCACAGGATAATGATCAGATCATAGCGTGCGCCCTGTGCGTGCGATATTTGGGTCATCAAATCGGCAACGACCGCTCCGCTTCGTCCGTAATTTTCTACGGCAGCGTCCAACTGTTTGCCGAATCGACCTGCCACTGATTCCTCCGGTCTGTCCGCGCCCACACCGACTGCCGTACTGTCACCAAGCACGAGCATTGATAACCGACCGTCGGTTTTCGTAAACGGCCGTGCTGTGCGTATCAAGATCGCGGATCGTCTCATGAGTCGTCTCACGCGAATCACTTCCGTCACAAGATACGAAGCGATCCCTATGCCAAGCGCGACGAGAACTGATTTCATCGCGCCGCTACTGATTCGCGTTTGAGTGTTCCGTAGATCTCTTTCATGGATCCGAAAAAACTCGTTTCGCTAAATTCGATGTTGTTTCGCGCACAAAACGCCTTCACGATCGAGTTTGCTTTCCAATAATTCATTCGCGGCATACCGGGGAACAGATGATGCTCGATCTGAAAATTGAGCCCTCCGAAGAAGTGAAATATAAACCAGTTCGGACGCAGATTACGTGTTGAAGTGATTTGATTGATCCACGTGACCTCCTCATGCTCGTCTGTAATCATCTCTCCTTTGTGATTCGGTGCGAACGTGACGCCCATATACAATCCGCCGGCCAGTGCGTGAATGATGAAAAACATCACGGCCGTGTACCACGGGAGAAACGCAAACAGGAGATAGAGGAGTACGGCAAAATGAACGACGATCATAACGAGCTCCGCGGCGGTTTTCCACGCCGGGTGTAGGAAAATATACACAACGCTGTCGCGATGTATGCCCAGGTATACCAGCGGCAAGAACAGAAAGAACAGTACATGTTGCCTCGGCAATATATGCGTCTTGAAGAACGATGATCGCCCGCTCAACTGCTTCTCGGAAAAAAGAAAGGGGATATTCAGGTCCGGATCGTGACCCACGTGATTTACATGTGCGTGATGCGTGTTGTGCCACATGTACCAGCGACTTTCACTAGCTGCCGCAAGCAAGCCCCAGGTGCACGTGGAGAAGAACCTGTTAAGCGCTCGAGAGGAGAACACCTGATTGTGAGAGAAGTCATGCCCCAGCATACCTGCTTGGACAAAACACATGCCCAGGAGGATCGCGTTGAAACATTGGATCGTCGGGTTTGTGGTCGCGGTTACAAGCCACAGTGAGGCTGCGGTCGTGGCAAGCAGTGCAGATGCGTAGGCCGCGTAATAGACATACGTACGCTGAAACAGGCCATGTGCCGCCACTTCCGCGCGCAGGATCTCAAAGTCCTCATGCATGCATCACACTATACATGGACGACTTATCGGCTTCCATTTTGGGGGTCTTCTGAACCGCCGACCCTTGCTTAGAGGGGGTTTCCGAAAAATATGAACTGCGCATCGATTCTTCGTTCACTCGGGACATTGTCGAGGAGCGCAGAAACGCGCATGCCGGGAAGGAGATCCGATATCTTTCCGTCGACTGAATCGGTCATGGCAATATACGCGCCATTGATGCCGATGAGAGACTCCTTAACCAGCTTCGTTTTCTCATTGATGTGCACTTTGAGTATCACAGGATCGTCGGCCGTAACAAACTGGTTTCTGAAGCGGATCGTTACGGTCGATTGCACCGGATCCACTGATTCAATGTCTCCGTAGAGGAGAAGCGATCTCTCCATCAAGCGGACGTGCTGCGCTCGCAATGCGTCGTAATCGCTTCGGGCGGCGAAGTACGCATGGTATGAGATCACTGCAGAGACGGCGCATAGGCCTGATACGATTCCCATAATGATCGCTACGTATCCGAATCGTGAAGTGTGTTGGTGTTCCATAGTGCACTGTACGATTACTATACTAGTTCAGAGGAGACGGGACGGCGATCCACGATGCCCGAAGTGTGCCGGTCACTCTGCTAACACGGATTGTTACCGGAGTTCCAGCGGCCAGGTGACTGGTATCAACGGTTTTGGCTTCAAGTGACGGCAAAAAAGCTTTCGGAAATTCCGGGTTCAGGGGTGCTGCGCGAACAAGTGTGTTATCGGCATACGCTATGCCGAACGGAGCACTTTCGAGCGGGGAATACGGACTGACGGCCCGCAAATATACTTTTTTCGCTTCACGATCCACGCCGGTTATAACGCCGTGCAGTACGGTAAAGGATGTGTCGACGAACGTGCCGTCCCTCGCGATCTGGCTTTGTCCGATTTTAAAATACTGCGCAGCGGGCCAATACCCGATCAGAATCCCGGCGACAAACGCGACTGAGAACAGGTAGCCGATGGGGATATTTCGCCTCATGCGAGGTCAGTATACCGCGGGGTTACGGGTACGCGGCATGGTGTAAAATGGCTCTGAGGGCCGGAATACATCCCGAATTTTCACTATGCGCAACATCATGCAGTTCATCCAATATCACAACGCGGTGCCCATCGCGCTTTCGATTGTGCTCTTGGGGGCGGGGGGCGCGTTTGCGGCGAGTAATCCGGATGCGGTGTATTCCGAGTCGCAAAAGGTAGTGGCCGTCGACAACACATATCTCGTGTCAAAGGATCTCACCACATATTCTCCTCGTACGGTCATCACATCTGTTTTGGAGGACAATGAGAATTATTTTGTCTCGTATACGGTGCAAACAATCGACCTCGATGCGTATGCCTGGAAGGACATACAGCGAAACGAGACAATGCAGGTTTCGAAGGCGGAGCTCGGCGCGTACCGTGACCTCGGCACCTATGTTACCGAGAAGATGAGTAATATCATTGATCGCGAACTGATGCGTTTACGGGAAACACAGGCGACCGAGCGGTCGCACGTGAGCCAAATGGTCGTCGCAACCGAATACGGCGGCATCATAGGGAAGTTTCTCGATAGCTCGACTGAGCAGATACCGGGATACACCCCGATTGTGCAGCCTGAACCGCACCAAGAGTTCGTAGAAGTGTCGCCGCCGTCCATGGAACAGCCGTCTGTAAATGTGTCACAGGCGGGAGCGGCAGGCGCCGCAGTTCCCGCACCGTCGGCAACAACGAACGAACCGCAACTGAGCCTTCTCGGAAATAATCCGGCTGAGGTGCCGCTTGGTGCAACCTACAGTGATCTTGGTGCAATCATCACATCGACGCCGAATAATTATGCGATCCATGTGTATTTCGAAGGAAGTGAAGTTCAGCAGGTCTCGCTTGATACATCAAAAGCGGGAGAGTACGACATTACGTATCGGGCCTGGAACGAAAAGGGGGAAACAGGTGAAGCGGTGCGACACGTGCGCGTGATCGATCCGAACGCGCCTGCGGCCGCGACCGAACCCCCGCCGGAAGTCACAACAACGCCGTCGCCCGTGCCGCCTGCCGAACAAACACCCCCGCCGTCACCGACTGAGTAACTATGCGACGAGTTGTACTACCTGCCGCCGTCATGTGTGTCCTCGTGGCGATTGCTGTCTTTTTTATGTTCCGATCCGGTTCCTCTCCCGCCTCTGAAAGTGTGGTGGATTACTCAACAGTCATGCTCACCAAGCCCTACACAAATACGGAGTTCGCATTTTCACTCAACATGCCCGGTACGTTCGAAGCGCGTGCACTTTCCCCGGACGAGAGCGGCGCAACGACGATCCTTATAGAAAGTTCGGACAAGGCGGACGGTATCCAGATCATCGTCAGCCCGTTCGACGAAGATTTGGCTGTGCTCACGCAGGAGAGGATTCAGCAGGATGTGCCGGATCTCACAATTACCGACTCGCAGCCTGTTGAGATCGGAGCGAACCATACCGGTCTCGCATTTAAGAGTGATAACGAAGCCTTCTCCGGCGCAAGTCGGGAAGTGTGGTTTGTTTTCCGAGGTCACTTGTTTCAGATCAGCACGTACGAACGGCTCGATCCGTTGCTGAAAAAAATCTTTTCTACATGGCAGTTTCTGTAGTATGAAAACGATAGCGGTTGTCTTGTTTCTCCTTTCATTCGCGCTGCCGTGTGTGTCCGCCGCCTCGGTGATAGGTAAACCGATTAATAACCTTGGTCTTGTTGCGTACTGGCCGCTCGACGAAGCATCGGGTTCAGTAGCCGGAGACGCCTCCGGTCACGGACAGACGGGAACAATAAGCGGCAGTGCTCCTTGGACACTCGGCAAACGCGGCGGCGCCGTCGAATTCGGGACAAGCCTGAATCAATACATTGATGGCGGTGCAATTGCAGCATTGGACGGAGCGACGCGCGCCACGATGTGTGCATACCTGTATCGCGTCGATGGAACCTGGCCGGTCTCGGTAGGGGCGGGAAATCTAACAGCCCTGAAGCAATTTGTTGTTGAGTGGGCAACTGACGGTAACTTGTATTTCGAAGCCGATACTGACGGCTCCCAATATAATTATGTTCCGCTTACAGGCGGCGGGTGGCATCATTTTTGTTTCGTATTCAATGGAACGTTGGCCGGCAATGCTCGTGCGGTCATCTATGTTGATGGCGCCGCAACGAGTGCCACGTACGGGAATACTCCACCAGCGGCACTTCCGACGAATGCACAAATGGGAAACTTTGTCATCGGAAGCAATATCAATTCAGGCGGATCGACCGGTAAAATCGACGAGGTGCGCGTGTACAATCGTGCACTCTCGGCTGCGGAAGTGGCAGCGCTCTATACCGGCGGCGGAAGCTATATCGTTTCTCCTGCGAAACTTGCGGCCCTCGGCAATTATTCGTCGATCAATAGCGGACTTGTCGGGTATTGGAGTCTTGATAATACCGACGTATCAACAAGCGTTGTTGATAGAAGCGGTAACGGAAACAACGGCGGTTTCATCGGAGCGGCAACATCCGGTGCAAAGGTTGCGGGCAAGCTCGGTCAGGCACTCGTGTTCGACGGTGTGGACGACTACGTCCAAACGCCGGTCAATCATGCGTTCACGAGCGGAACGTTTGCCGCGTGGGTCAAGCTGACGACCGCGTCACCAACTGATTTTGCAAGTCCCATTTTCAATCGCACAGGCGGCGAGGCAACAGGAATCAGTGTTAATTCATCACGGGAAATACGCTACACATGGCATAACTCAATCGAAACATGGGGCTTTGGCACCGGGCTGTATGTACCCGTAAACGAATGGGTATTCATGGCTGCCTCGATTGACCCGACCTCCGCGACTATTTATATGTACACCACAGCTGGAGGATTGCAGTCCACAACGACTGTACCTGTGAGCGGGCATACAGCTATCACATTAGATAACCTTCGGCTTGGGACTGACACGTGCTGTGGAGGCCGGTACTGGAAAGGTCCGTTGGACGATTTGCGGGTATATGATCGGGCATTGAATCGCAACGAGATCCAACAGCTCGTGAATCTTGGCGCGGGGAAGCAAAATACATCGGCATCATCGTTGCAAAAAGGATCCTCATTATCGAGCGGGTTGCTCGGGTATTGGACGTTCGACAGTCTTGATGTGACCGACAAGGTGTACGACAAAAGCGGTCAAGGCAACGACGGCTATTTCGGTCTCGGCGGCACCTCGACCGTGAAGGCGGCGGGAAAGGTGGGACAGGGGGTGAATTTTTTGAACAAGGGCAATTATGTTGACGCAACGAACAATGCGAATCTGAAATTGCTGACGGGAGGGTTCAGTGTGTCCGCGTGGGTGTACGCAACGTCTACGGCTACCCAGATGTTCGTATTCCATGGTCGAGGATGCTCGCACTTCGCGAGCTATTGGCTCTCGATCGGCGGCATGGAGAACCAAAATCGCGTCAGCAAGTTCGCCTTCGGATTCAACACGAGTGACGCCGGTGGAACGGTTCAGGATGTTGCAACAACGGGGAATGCATCGACGAGCCGCTGGGTGCATCTTACGGGCACGTACAACGGATCGAGTCAGTTAGCACTGTATGTGGACGGCGTCTTGCAGGCTACAGCGTCTGTTGCAGGTAATCCGTACAACACGACTGATCGTTTATCCCTGGGGGCAGATCCGGGATGCAGTGGTCGGTTTCCGGCAGGGCGAATGGACGATGTGCGAATTTATGGACGCCAGCTAACCGCAAGCGAGGTGAAGCAGCTCTATAATGTGGCGCGATAGTATGCGAATCACCTTTTTCATTTCTGTTCTTATCGCATCGCTGCTTTGTCTCGTATCTGTGGCTGATGCGGGTATCATCGGAAGGCCTTCAAACCAACTCGGGCTCATCGGGTACTGGCCGATGAACGAGGGCTCCGGCACGCAAGCCGGCGACAGTTCAGGAAATAAAGTGACGGGAACCTTCGGTACCGTAGGCGCGCATGCCACGTGGGTCCCGGGCAGATTTGGAAGTGCCGTTCGATTCAATCCGACGGATGGGCAGTACATATCAATGGGGGATCAAAATAGAATGGATGGACTCACGCGAATTACGGTTTCTGCATGGGTGCGGTCGACGGATAACACTCAAAACACTGCCGACGAAGTGCACTTTGTGACGAAGTCAGATTGCAGCGGCATTGCCGGTGATGGACCGTTTGAACTCGCAAAGCCGCAGTTTGTTACGTATGCAGACTTCACCGTATATAGTTCAGGTACCTTTTTTTCTGCGAGCGGAGGCTCCAGTGTCGGCACTCCGGCGAACGTGGATGATGGTCAATGGCATCTTATTACGGGGACGTATGACGGCAGTGCGGTAAATGTGTATGTAGACGGCAAGCTTGAGAAAACACAGACGATAGGCTCGATTACACTTTCCAGTACGGCAAAAGTATTTCAGTTTTCCGGCTGCACAGGTGACGGATCGTTCGGCTGGTTCGGCGACATCGACGATGTTCGAGTTTATAGTCGTGCACTCACCGCATCACAGATTGCAGCGCTGTATTCGCAAAACGGGGCCGCGGTCGCAGGTGTATCGGCGAGGCTCGATGGTGCACTCGGGCGGGGGCTCGTCGGTCACTGGACCTTCGATGGGACAGATGTAACGGATAAGGTTTATGACAAAAGTGGAAATGCGAATAATGGGTACTTCAGGGGTGGGGCAACGTCGAGCGCAAAAACTGTGGGGAAGCACGGCCAAGCACTTCGATTCAACGGAACAACCTCTTATGTAAACGCTGGTTCCGATGCGTCGTTAGACGATCTAGACTTCATCACTGTTAGTGCGTGGATAAAGCCCAATACGGATATGAGTGCCGCAGGCGAGTTTTTCGCCAAGACAGCAGATGGGGGGACGTTCACTGATGGTCCCGATATGTGGTACGACCCGACTGATCTAGATAAGCTCTGGTTTGCACAATCCTTCACTGGAGGTTTTGGATTTGCGACATGGTATGCAAGTAATGCGATCACGCGAGGGCAATGGCAGCATGTTGCGATCGTATACTCACGTGCTAGTGCAGCAAATAATCCCACGATGTATGTAAATGGTATTCCGCAGACTGTTACAGTTGATCTTTCGGCTGTTGGTTCTGCTCGATCGGATAGTGCTGGGGATGTGGTAATAGGTGCATACGGTACTGTGAATACAGCTGGATTTTTCAAAGGTTTGATTGATGACGTGCGTGTGTATAACCGCATGTTGAGTGCGAGCGAGATAAAGCAGCTCTACAATCTTGGTTCGCAAAAAATTAACACATCGTCCGCTGTGTCAGCCGGAGGTTCGTCTCTCACCACCGGCCTTCAGGGCCATTGGACGTTTGATGGTGCAGATGTAACAGACAAGGTCTATGACAAAAGTGGTAATGCTAACAATGGATATTTTGCAGCCGTATTTGGGACTGCGGCCACTTCGACAGCAAAAGTAATAGGCAAGCTCGGACAGGCATTACGATTCGACGGCAACGATACATACGTAAATGTAGGCACCTCTACCAGTCTCGACATCACCGGAGCGATCACGATCTCAGCATGGATCAGACCGAGCGACTTTACCGAGTGTACGAGTGGTTGTGACATCGTTTCTAATTATAATTCCGCGGGAGATACGGCGCAGTACGAATTTTACATACAGAACAACGAACTCAAATACGGGACTTCATTTGGAGGGGGATCTGCCGCCGCTACGACGAATACTCCGATTTCGCAACTAAACAGGTGGTACCACGTTGTTGTTACGCGAAATAACGCGGGCGGACTTCGCACATCTGATACTGTCGTCTTGTATGTAGACGGAGTGGCTCAGCCAGCTGCCTTTAGTACCGATGCCCCGCCAACAACCGGGTTTGGGCGGACAGCGATTGGTCGAGATGGTGATCTCGTGAATTCGACATACCATTTTCCCGGCATGATTGATGACGTGCGCATTTACAACCGCGACCTCACGTCCGCGGAAGTAAAACAACTCTACAATTTGGGTAAGTAGTATGCGTACTACTTTTTTCGTTTCAATCGTACTCGCAGCGCTTCTGCTTTCCGTTTCCGTGGCTGACGCCGGAGTCATTGGAAAACCTGCAAATCAACTCGGTCTAGTGGGGTACTGGTCGTTTAACGAAGGGAGTGGAACGGTTGCGGGGGATTCGTCTGGTAAACGCAATACGGGAACTACTACCAATACTCCTACTTGGACATACGGTAAGGTTAGTAACGCTTTACAGTTTGCTGGCGCGGGAGACTATGTCGATGTTGCAAATACGCCCGCATTGAGCCCGGCACATGTCGGGACGGTGTCGGTTTGGATAAAAGATAGTGTTACGCAATTTACGACCCAGGTTGCTGTAAGTAAATTTGACTGTGGTGCCGACGTGAATGGCTTTAATCTGGGTAAGGACAATATCGGCAGAATCTTTTTCACTATTGCAGGCGGTGTAGATAATATGACGGTAACATCCGACCTGGCACCTGTTTACACGGACCTACAATGGCACCATGTTGTAGGGGTTTGGGATGGATCGCTGGTCTATTTATACGTTGATGGCGTCAGTGTCAGTGTACCTGCATCACAGGTTTCAGACCCGGTTACTAATTTGTTCGACGTAACTATTGGGTCCTGCGCAGGTGCTGACTTTGAGTACGACGGCACGGTAGACGAAGTGCGTGTATACAACCGAGCGTTATCTGCGAGCGAGGTGGTGACGTTGTATAAAGGCGGCAGTACCGGCGTGGGCGCGTATTCCGCACAAGGCCGCAGTTCGTCTCTCGCTAACGGACTTGTTGGTCACTGGACGCTTGATGGGGCTGATGTAACCGACAAGGTGTATGACAAAAGCGGACTGGGGAATCACGGGTACTTACGTGGCGGTGCTACGACAAGTGCAAAAGTGCTCGGTAAACTCGGTCAGTCGATCAGGTTTAATGGTACGAATCAATCTATCGACGTTGGATCTGCTACATCACTTGACGATCTCGATACCATTACGATTTCTGCATGGATAAAACCCGACACAAACTTCACGGGTGCGAGAGAAATTTATGCCAAAGTGAATGACGGAGGCAGCTTCACAGATGGCCCGGATTTTTGGTATGACCCGGCAACCTCGAACAGACTCTGGTTTGCTCAGGGATTCACCGGAGGAGGTGGGTATGGTGCGTGGTATGTGGATACATCACCGCTCGTCCTTGGTAAGTGGCAGCATGTCGCAGTTGTGTACTCACGGGCCAGTGCGTCAAATAATCCTGCCATGTATATCAATGGCGTCCTCCAAACAACAACCGCAGATGTGTCACAGCCGGCAATTGGTACCGCTCGCACGGATGCAGGTGCGGATGCGGTCATAGGCGCGTATGGCACGATCAATGTCGCTGGATTTTTCTTGGGATCAATTGATGATGTACGCGTATATAGCCGCATGTTAAGCGCGAGCGAGATAAAGCAGCTCTACAATCTTGGTTCGCAAAGAATTGGGGCCTCGTCAAACACACTGTCGTCGGGTGGACTCAATAGCGGACTCGTCGGGCATTGGACCTTTGATGGTGCCGACATTACCACTTCTGTTCAGGATGTTAGTGGAGGTGGAAATCATGGAGGGTTCGTAGGGGCGGGTACATCGACTGCCAAAGTGATTGGCAGGCATGGACAGGCGTTGAATTTCAATGGTTCGAGCAGTTTTGTCGAGGGACTCGGAACGACTTTGCCACAAGGGTCAAATTTCCTGTACTCAATGTCGATGTGGGTGTACCTGCGATCAAACGGCGGAACCAATTATCTACTTGAGTGGGGAAATGCGGGAGACACAGGAAATCCGGCACTCATTAATATCGGACAGTCATGGCGAGCAGCGGTCTATGGAGGCTGCAATGCTGATGTGGACAACAATCCCGATCTCAACAAGTGGGTGAATCTTGTCGTTACGTACGATGGCACGAATCAGCGATTTTATAGAGACGGCGTTCTTATTGCCGGACCGACCGCCTGCTCACCAAGCACATCGGCACAGAATTTCAGGATAGGGGCACAAATAAATACCAATGTGGAAGCAAACTTCTTTGATGGAAAAGTCGACGATGTGCGCATCTACGACCGCGCGCTTACCGCAAGGGAAGCGCAGCAGCTCTACAACCTCGGTCGCTAGTCCTGCTGTTCCGTCGCATCCCACGTGACTTTCGAGATTGTAGCGATCGTATCCGCGAGTTTCTTAAAGTCATTGCCCTGCGTCATTACGCATAGCAGATACGGATGGTTCGGCCGATAGACGACGCCGCAGTCATGTAGTTGCTTGGCGCCGGTTTCGTTGGTGTACTCTCCGAATTTGTGCGACACCGTCACGCCTTTCGGTAATCCTGCCACCAGTCCGTACGTAAACGTGGAACCCGACAGGTCTCTTAAAATTGCCTCCGAATTGTCGCGGCTCAAATACGACGAGTTATACAAAATGCGGAAGAACGATGAGTAGATGCCAACGTTCATCGTGTAATTGCTCGGGTTATCCACCGGAACCTGGATACCAAGATCTTCATACGAATTTCGCAGTTCGTCCTCGGTCAGCTGCGAGATCAGCATATCGGTCGCGTTGTTGTCCGAATCGACAAGGCTCAGGTTGATCAGCTGCTGAATCGTGTATTCCTGTCCGGCCTCCGCCTTGTGCGGCGCGGTAAAGTGCTCACCCGCATTTTGATCAGGAATATTCATGGCTACTTTCTTCTGCAGGAAGGTTGGGTCTTTTTCTGCGCGGCGAATGATACTGAGTGCGAGCGGCACCTTTAGGAGTGACGCGGGTGCGGATTGCAGATCGCCGTTTACGCTGACGCGCGGACCGTTCGATAGGTCGCGATATAGGGCGCTCGCGTTTGTGATCTCACCCGACGTCTTCTTTTGATCAATGACTTTTTGAATATCATCCTGCAAGCGTTGACTGAATGCTGCAGTTTGACCGTTGAGATCGTGATCAGAGCAAAACAGCAGCGGGTCAATGAATTTGTAATGGCCGGCAAGGTCGGTTACATCACGAAAACTCTTCGGTGCACCCGGTAGGAAGTTGTCGCTGTACTGGCCTATTACCACTCCCGAAACAAAGAGTGCTATAGCCAGCACAACCCGAACCGTTGAGCTGAAATACGCTTGATGTCGCATCTCCATACGCTATTCGACCTATTGTAGGCGGCAAAGCATTCTTGAGCAAAGCTGTACACAGGGTGCCCGCCTGAGGGGTGCTACACTTTCGGTATATGGCTCGCGTGGCAATCAACGGCTTTGGCCGTATCGGACGGTGCTTCCTTCGATCTTCGTATGGACGGGGAGAGATTGAGATCGTTGCAATTAATGACCTTACTACCCCCGAGAACCTTGCGTATCTCCTTAAATACGACAGTGTGTACGGCAAGGCACCGTTCTCTGTGTCATCGGAACCCGGTGCGATCATAGTCGACGGAAAAAAGATCCCGGTCCTCGCGGAGCGTGATCCGGCGAAACTTCCGTGGAAAGACATGAATGTCGACATTGTTATCGAATCGACCGGATTCTTTACCGACGGCGAAAAGGCGAAGGCACATGTTGATGCCGGAGCAAAGCACGTCATCATATCTGCTCCTGCAAAGGGGGTGGGTGCTGATACCGTGCTTATCGGCGCGAACGAAGACCACTTCGGCGGCTCGTCCGTTACGTCGAACGCATCGTGCACAACGAATGCAGCATCTCCGCTCATCGGGGTTCTCGATGAGGCAATCGGTATCGAACGCGCTCTCCTCAATACAACGCACGCCTATACCGCAACGCAGTCTATCGTCGACGCTCCGGCTGCAGACGACTTCCGCCGCGGTCGTGCAGGTGCGCATAATCTCGCACCCTCATCGACAGGGGCAGCAAAGGCAACCGCGCTCGCATACCCGCAGCTTGCTGGAAAGTTCGACGGTATATCGATCCGTGTGCCGGTCATCGCCGGCTCAATGGTGGATGTAACGTTTGTCCCGAAACGCGCAACGACCGTCGAAGAAGTAAACAATGCCCTGAAAGCCGCTGCTGCATCAGACCGCTGGAAGCGTGTTTTTGCGGTCTCCGAAGAGCCGCTTGTATCGTCGGACATTCTCGGGCTTCCGTACGGTTCAATTGCCGATCTTGCGATGACGCGCGTCGTTGACGGTACGCTCGTGAAGGTCCTTGCCTGGTACGACAATGAAATGGGCTACACGCACACGCTCGTCGAGCACGCCGTTTCCATAGCTTCACGAAAATAGAATGAAAATTTATTTCGCGGCAGACCATGCCGGATTCGATCTCAAGAACGTCTTGATGAATTACGTGCGCGGCGAACTCGGTCATGATGTCGAAGACTGCGGCGCGTTCGAAAAAGATCCGAACGACGACTATCCGGACATTATTGCGGGTGCGTGCCGCATGATTGTGCGTGATATTCACGACGGCATCGAATGTCGCGGCATCATTCTGGGTGCGTCCGGCCAGGGTGAGGCAATGGCGGCCAATCGTTTTAACGAAGTACGCGCCGCCGTCTATTACGGTCCTACAGGTATGCAAACCGATAACGGCGGTTTGTCGCTGGATATGCTTGCATCGATCCGCGGACACAATGACTCAAACGTGTTGTCGCTCGGTGCACGATTTTTGTCGGAGAATGATGCAAAACGGGCAGTGAAAGCGTGGCTCGAAGCGCCGTTTACGGGTGATGAGCGGCACGTGCGTAGGATCGGAATTCTGGATACACTGCAGGGAAATACCGGCATATGAAATACCTTTGCGACCCGCACGTGTTACCCACGAACACCTGCCCGCCCGACCTTGCCGAACTTGAAAAGCGCACCGCCGCTGCCATGGGCTTCGCGCCGGAGATACAGCTCGATGCGGCAGACGGTGCATTTGCACCGGTAACATCATGGCCGTACATGGAAGGGCAGTGGAGTGATCTTGAGTCAATGGCTGCTTCCGGTACGAAGCTCCCGCATGCCGACAAGATTCGATACGAGGCACATTTGATGGTGAACGACCCGCGTCCGCTGGGTACTCTGTTTGCAAAGATCGGTTGCATCCGCATTTTGCCCCATATCGAGACCCTCAAAGGGCTCGATGATGCAAAGACGATGTTTGCAGAATGGAAAGCGTCGGGTGCACAGGAGGTGGGTATATCGTTGTTGCTTGATACTCCGTTATCCGAGATCGACCAATATGCGGATATGATCGACGTCGTCCAATTGATGTCGATTGCAAAAGTGGGTGCACAGGGCCAACCATTCGACGAAAGCATCTATTCCCGCATCGAAGAGCTTCACGCAACGTACCCGGATATGATGGTGTCTGTCGACGGCGGAGTTGCCGAGAACAATGTGGAAATGTTGACTCGAGCGGGAGCGAATCGTCTGTGCGTCGGTTCCGCGATCTCAAAGGCAGAAGACCCGGCAGCCGCATACGCTGCAATCCACGCCCGCGCTATGAAAGGGTGTGCCCCTGTCACCATAGAAATGGGCATGTAGCCGCAAACTGCGCGCTATACTTGTGCGATGGAACCGCTTACCGACGCAGAGGTCCGGGATCTGACCCTGAAAGCAAATCAGATCCGCCAGACGGTCATCGAAATGTTGCTGGCCGCGGGCTCCGGTCATACCGCCGGTCCGCTTGGGATGGCCGATATATTCACGGCGCTCTATTTCCGGGTACTCAAACACGATCCAAAAAATCCGAACTGGGCAGACCGCGACCGGCTGCTACTCTCCAACGGTCACATCACACCTATTCGGTACGCGACGATGGCTCACGCGGGATATTTTCCCGTCGAGGAGTGCCTCACGCTGCGCAAATTTGGTTCGCGCCTGCAGGGTCATCCCGAGCGTCACATGTTGCCGGGAGTTGAAACAACATCCGGTCCGCTCGGTAGCGGGCTTTCACAGGCAGCGGGCATGGCGTACGCCGCACGCATGGACGACAAAAAGTTCCGAATCTTCTGCGCGATGTCGGACGGGGAGCACAACGAAGGAAATCTGTGGGAGGCAATGATGTTCGCCGGCAAGAATCGCCTGTCCAATCTGACCGGCATAATCGACCGCAATAATATCCAGATCGACGGAATGACCGAAGACATCATGCCGCTCGAACCGTTTGCGGATAAATACAGAGCGTTCGGGTGGCATGTAATCGAGGTAGACGGACATAATATTCCGCAGTTTATAGCGGCGTGTCATGAGGCGCAGGCAATTTTTGAAAAACCGACCGTCATCATTGCCCATACGATCCCCGGAAAAGGCGTCAAAGAGATTGAGGGTGACTACCGCTGGCACGGCAAACCACCGAGCAAAGACGAGGCAACGCGATTTTTGCAGGAACTGCGAACCTTCGCCGGCCAGGTTACGGGTGAGCACCAGTAGGGGGTGTCTATGAGCAGAAAACATTTCACCCGCCTCGTTTCCGGTATGCGGGCGGTGTATCTGGCAGCGGGAGCTGTAGCGATTTTTGCGGCGGTCCTGATCGGCGGCACATACCTGCGTGTACCTTCGTTCGACGACACATGGAAGATTGCTCAAAAGGAACAATTTTGGTCCGCCCGCATCGAGCGGATTGGGCCGGAGGCAGCCTACAAAGAGATGGTTGCGGATATGGAGGAGACAAAACCGAAGTTGTGGCATCTCAATGCGCACATTTTCGGCGAAGCGCTCTATAAACATGCGGGGACCGCCTCGATGAACGTGTGCGGGTCGGAATTTGCATACGGTTGTTTACACGAAGTGTTCAAGTGGATCATCGCAGAGCATGGCGTCGAATCGCTGGCAACGGAGTACGAGCGCGGGTGCGAATTCGACAGTCACCGGGCGCATCAGTGTGAGCATGCGATCGGGCACGGACTGCTTTCATACTACGGATACACGCAAACCGCTCTGCGAACGGCGCTCGATATTTGTAGGACGTCGTTTTACAAGGATCCGATCAACGGATGTGTGGGCGGCGTGTTCATGGAATACAACCTCTATACGACGTTGGGGCCCGAAGTGCACGCGCGTGCTGTAGATGGCGATGCGTGGCACGCGCCCTGTACGAAGCTGCCCGGTGAGTATAAGAAAGCGTGCTATACGTGGCTCGCGCAGTGGTGGAACGTCGTGCTCGCGCAACAAAAACTTCCGCGTTCGGATATTGCGGTGCGCATAGGGGAGCTGTGTAGAAAAGATCCGCACGATTATATTCTCGATTGTTTTGAGCGCGCCGGGCAACAACTCTCCGACGGGGAGCGGTACGATCCGGTTCATACTCGGGAGGATTGCAGGCTCGCAGCAGGGAACGACAGCGCTCAATATCTCTCGTGCGTTTCGTACGCCGCATGGATAACGAATTACACGAACGCGGCAGAGCGTGATGCGGCGCTCGCGATGTGCGAAGGGCTTCCGACCGATGACATGTCGTATTGCAGCGCCTACGCGCGGGGCGAAAACTCGAAAGGGAATCCGCTTCCACAGCCTGTCGAGTGATTCGCGGTATACTTACGAATATCTATGCTGA
>CAZWFX010000014.1:0-40816 GCA_964633425.1 uncultured Candidatus Saccharibacteria bacterium | reverse complement strand
CACAGTCTGAACGTCAGTCAGGAACAGGCGATGGCGTTGATCGCCGCCGGCGTCATGCCGGTGTTCGGCCACGAGCATCCGAAGCGCGTGGTCGATCTTGGCGACGGTGACGTGCTGTGTACCGGCAACCAATGGCCGTCGTCTATATCGGACTGCATCGGCAGCAAGGGCAAATTCGCCCACCGCCTGCTGCCAAGCGGTAACTATGAATCGATCCAGACCTGGAAGCCAGATGGCGCCGCCGGCTACGTAGAAGTGGATTGGCGCGATCTGGACCAACCTATCGCTGACACTACGTCCTTCGTCCGGGTCACCGGCGAGGCGACATTCGAAGCTGCTGCAGAAGTGGTCAGCGCGGTGTCGCGGCTGCGCCAGCAGTCCGATGCGTTCGTAGTCACCAACGCGGTGAAGGTGGCCGGCGCCGGCGACGAAGTTGAGCTGGCCGAGAACGCGCAAGTGTCGCAGAAGTTGGACGTACTTAATCTGCTGCTTGGCATGCTCGACGATAGAGAAGCAGCGCGTGTGAAGGAGGTGCATGATGCTCAGTAAGGTAGCCTTGAGAAATTTCCGTCAGCACAAAGAGCTGACCATCGACCTGCAGCCGGGCTTCACCGCGCTGCGTGGCGAGAACGAAGCAGGCAAATCGACCGTACTGGAGGCGATCCTGTTCGCCCTGTTCGGCATCCGGGCCTGCCGAAACAACGATATTTGCTCTTGGGGCGAGCCTGAGAAGTCGGTCAAGGTGGAGCTGTGGATGACTCTGCCGGGCGGCGAGCTGCACATCAGCCGCTCGAAGTCTGCGGCCGAGATCAACTACGCCGGCCAGACTGTGACCGGGCAGACGGAGTGCACCAAGTTCATTGAGGCACAGTTGCAGCTGCAGCCGGGCCTCGGGCCGAAGCTCATGGTCGCCAAGCAGCGCGACATCCAGGGCGTGCTGGAGCAAAAGAACGGTCAGGCCACCGAGCTGATCGAGGACTTGGCCGATCTGGCGGTGATTGACCGGATCGTCGACAAACTGCAGGCGAAGTATCCGACCGGCAATACCAAGCTGGTTGAGAGCCGCATCGAGACGGCCAGCGATCAGGTGATCGGGCGGAAAGACGCTATCGAACAGTTGATACTGAAAGCGGCCGAGCTGCCCACCGAAGATGACATCGGCCGGCAGGCCACGGCTGTGGACGAGCTGACGCGGCAGATCGAGAACCTGCAGATGGAACTGGCTGCAGCGAAGCAGGAACGCGACGAGGCAGTGGCGCTCAATGACAATCGGGCCAAGGTCATCCGCAAGCTGAACGCGGCCCAGGACTATCTGGCTAGTCTGAAGCAACAACTGGCCGCCCTGAAGTCCAGACGACCGGCTGCCCCCGGCTGCACTGCCACCCTGGAAGAGCTGGATGTCGCACTGGCCGACATAGAGCGGCAGCGGGCGATCTACCGCAAGTACCAGACTTTCATCACCAAGACCGCCAGCTATGAAGTTCTGTTCGAAGGTAGCGAGTCCGACCTGCGTAGGAAGATCGAAGGGCTGCGTTCGGAGGTTGCCGGCTACCGTGAAGAAGCCAGCAGTCTGCCGCATAAGATAGCAACGCTGCAGGCGCAGATCGTAGCGGCATCAGTGTGCGGATTCTGCGACAAGGATGTCAGCCAGTTCCCTGAAGTGGTTGAGAAGAACGCTGCGCTGCAGAAGCGTATCGCGGGGCTGGAAGAAGATAGCAGGGCCGCTGGCAACCTGAAATCGGCAGCCGAGGTCGAGCTGAAGCGCCTGGCGGACATCCTGAACGTCGGCCAACTGCCGCTGAGTCCGGACGATTCGCTGTACGACGTTGACGATAGTGTGTTCCCGGCGCGCGTGGCTTGGAAGGGCGCAGTGCCGACCGACCCGACGCAGGAAATCGGCCGCTTGCAGGCCGAGCGTGATGCCTGGGTAGCGTTCAACGCCGCCACGAACCAGTTCAACCGCCAGCTGGCAAACCTGGAGAATGAGGTTGAGAACAGCCAGCAGGAGGTGACCGAACTGGAAGCCGCCGTCGCGTTGCTGCCGCCATGCCCCGACACCAGTGCGCTGTCCGCCACCGTGGAGAAGCTGCTGGACGACATCAACGAAACAGCCGCCGCCAGTGTTTCTGCTGGCCGCGAGCTGGAACGTATGCAGAGCGAGGTAACGGTCCACACTGCCGCGATGATCGAGAAGCGCAAGAGCCTGCTGGAAGCGGAGATGCAGCTGGCCGAGGCCCGCGAAGAGCTGGCCGAGATCACGTTCAACAACGGGCTGGTGAAGAAGCTGCGCACTGTGCGGCCGGAGATTGCCAACAAGGTGTGGGCCAACGTGCTTGGTGCGGTGAGCCACTACTTCACGGCGATGCGCGGCGCGAAGTCGATTGTGACCAAGGAAAACGACACGTTCCTGGTGGACGGCAAGCCGGTGGATTCGTACTCGGGATCGACGCTGGATGTGCTCGGTCTGGCACTGCGGATCGCACTGATCCGCACGTTCCTGCCGACTTGCGATTTCATGCTGCTGGACGAACCGTTTGCGGCCTGTAGCGACGGCCGTCAGACTGCGGCCCTTGGCTTCCTGGCCGGCGCCGGCTTCAATCAGCTGCTGGTCATCACCCATGAGGACATCAGCGAAACGGTAGCCGACACGTTGCTGGCGCTGTAATACAAAGGCCGGGATTTCTCCCGGCCTTTTCTTCAAGAATCTTTCCGCAGATGCAGTATCTTGGTCGCCAGCTCGGCGATTGCGGGATCGCTCAGCATCTGAAGAAATTTCTTCCCGTCTTCCCCGTACCGCTCCAGCGCATGCTGCGACTTGCCACCGCACATGGCCAGATACAGCCGCTTGATCGGCACCCCCATACCGCGTTCACCGCTTTCGTAACGGCTACCGGTGCTTTTGGCTACGCCCAGCGAACCCCAGAAGGATTCCAGAGTCGCACCCAGCTCTTCGCGCTTGCGTTTGCACTCCATCGCGAATTCCACGTCAATGTTGAGGTCCTTACCGCCCGGCTTGCGTTTCGGCTTTTCCTGCCTTGAATCTTCCATGATTACCCCCCACAGGTGATCAGACGAAATTAGGACGGCATGCGCCATCCTGGAGTTGCCAAAGTAAGTCTATCCGTTGCCAGTGTCAACTAAAACATGAGGTATAGTTCACGGATTTTCAGCGCTAGCTCGTCAGCCCCCAGCCGTAAGTGCCTGTCGGTACAGCGAAAATCGGGGCGGTTTCACCGCTGTTGACACGAACGGTCGCCTGCATGTTGGTGATCTGTACTCGGGCCGTCGCCGGTACACTTTTATCCAGACTCTTGGCCCACCAGACAGGGGTGGACGCCATCGACACTGGCATCGAAGTCATCGTCGTGCCATCGAACCACTTCACCTGCGAACCGGACACGCTACGTTCGCCGATTGCGACATTGGCACGGCTGCCCGACATATCGACCAGCACACAGATCGTCTTGCCTGCGGTGCTCAGCGGGGCGATGTCGATATCCGGCCGGTCAGCGAACCACGTGATTACCTGGCCCAGAATGCTCAAATGCTTGGTATAGACGATACGGTTTATCGAACCGTCGGAACCCATCTCGTAACGCACGGACGCACTGTCCACCCCGGTAGCGTAACTGGCGCCGCTACTCACCGTAACTTCAATGGCCCTCGGGTACTGCGCATCGTTGGGGATCATTATGTCATCGGCAGTGATCTCGAAGTACCACTTGCCGGTAGTATGCGTTCCGCGCAACTGCCCGCCACGCGACAGGTACGATATGCCCCAGTTCGGCACGTCCTTCAGCTGCAACGTGCTGTAATCCGGCCCTATCAGCTCCGCAGGGGCCACAACGGACGCAGGATCGAAACCCAATCGCTCGGAGAGGCTGGATGACCCACCGCCAATGACGTAAGTGTTGAGCATGCGCATCGTCCAGGTGATGTTGCTGCGAGAATCCAGTTGCACCCAATTGCCTGCGGCGTTCTTGTATTCCAGCGTCCAGCTCATGGTCAGCGGCTGATTAGGGGCTAAGTCAGTTCCCGCACCTATCTGGTAGTCGGCGATACCGGAAACCGTCACACTGTTAGCCAGCCGGTATTCGACCACGAATGGCAGGTTGCTCGGCCCTGGGCCAAAGGTTCCCATACTGGCGTTGTCCCAACTACCAGCCGGCAGGGTGCGGGTCGCTCCGGACAGGACATCACCGTTCGAGTCGTTCACCGCGACCTTGTGCAGTGACAACGTGTTGTAGTTGGTGGAAGGCGAGAACGTGAACCTCAGATCGCTCGTCAAGACTTGCGGTGTGCCAGTCCCGCTAGGAATCTGCACCCCCTCAAACAGTGTGGAGAAGTGGGATACCACTGCGTCCGTTGTGAGAGCTGTCGGATAATAGGCAATGCTGTCGAAGTAGTAGCCCTTCGATCCGGACGTAGGCGGTGTCAGACAAGGGCCGAACAGCACAGCGTCCGTGGCGAAGCCGGCCGAATTGTTAAGCATGAAGTGACTGAACGTGGTTTGTGCAATCGGCGCAGATGTCACTCCGGGCTGGCTGTTGTGGAACAGGGTCACTGTCCAGTACCCGCCTGCTGACGGTTCAAAGACGATCACCACATGCTGGGCGAAATCCGGATCGTGCTGGGAATTCTGAATAACCGGACCGGACACCGTCAGTGACGCTGGCGTTGCGCTGACGGGATTCGATGGGGCGATGTACAGCTTCAACTGGTGCGTGCTTGCCGACTTGACATGCTCCATCCACAGCCAAGCCGCGTCGAGCGCCGCAGCGCCCATAGCCTCGCCAAATAGTGGTGTGGAAATCTTGGTGCCAGCAGCGGTTCTACCATCACCACGGAAGCAGGCCAGGACAGCCTGCCCGGCTGTATCCGGCAGGGCAGGGTTGTATGTGGTGGTATCGAGTCCGTAACGCCCGAACACGAATTCCAGCGAGGCGTGGCTCACCACGGCGTTTCCGACAAGCGAGTCACCAAGCAGGTTCTTCTTCCAGTACAGGTGCCCGGTAACGAAATCGGACGCGCCGCTGGCGGTATTCAACCCTATGCTTCCTTCGTTGGTGGCGTCACCCACCAGCTTCGAACCCTGTACGCCTTTGCTCTTTAGTTCGGCCATAATCCTGCCTTAACCCGACCACGGCTGGTAGCCGGCCGGTGGTGTGTAAGCGAAGTCGTCCGCGTAGAACCGGCCGGTAATGTCCCCGGTATTGTAGCCAGCCACGCATGCATACATATTCGCAGGTACGTTGGTCATGGTGTAGACCAGCGTGCCGTTTTTGTAGAAAGCGTAAGTGTGGGCGTCGGCGTCATAGGCATGACCAAGGGTGTCACCGACAGCCATCGGGCAGTAGATGTCCGTGCGCGCCCCCTTGTTGTAGAAGATGATGTATCCGCTATTTTGCGACGTGAGATATGCTAGCACCTCCACGCTATCTGTTGGCGAACCATAACCAGACTGGTCGAAGGTCGCTGCGGCGCCGGCACTGCAATTCAGGAATGCCAGACCACTCTGATAGAACGTCTCCCAGTACCACTTGCCTGCAGTCTTTTTCGTCTTACTGTGTACACCATACCAACTGAATCCAGCGGGTGCGTGAAAGCGGGAGTTGCCTTCGTCCAGGTATGTCGGCGCCACGACACTTGCAGGATCAAAGCGGCCCTGCGTCTTGTCGAGCGGCGGCCAACCGTCGATGCCCCACAGGAATGGTGTGATGTACATCTTGTCCGGCGTTGCCCCGACGATGTCGGCAATCGCCGTGCGATGCCCAGACGGGAAGTACGTGTCGGCGTTTACCGCTTCATCCAGATCGATTGCCGGGTCTACCGGGAACACTGCTGTCGCCCCGTCCAATGTGAAAAGGTTGCCGGCGCTGGACGGTGCCAGACTCAGGTTGAACGGGCCTCGGGCCATCGCCAATGACCAGCCGCCCGACTGCTGTTTGAACCCACCTTCGACAAACACAAAGCGCATGATCCAGACGTTGTACTTGTCCCACTTCCCACCGCTGCGATTGTAAAGAATGCTGTTGGCGCGCCCATCAAGCTCTACAGCATTGTCCTTGAACGTCAGGCTGGTCAGCCTAGTCTTCGGCAGGAGCAGGACGGTGAACTCGGTATTACGCAGCATCGATTCCGCCGTTGGCTTGGTCGGAATCTTCAACTCCAGACACAGGGAGTCCTGATTCGATACGACAACTACCGACTGCCGATCCAGGCTGGGTGTCAGTGTTACCACGTTGCTGCCAGTAGCAGCCTGTACTTTCAGGCTGGCGGACGGGATCGGGCCAACAGCCGCCGACGTGGTGGACGAACCGGCGTCCCTGATCGGCAGGTTCGGTGTGTTGAACCAGTCGATGTCGATGGTGCCACCAGAACCGGCGCGCGGGATCGTGTTCGGCGCCGGCGTGGTGGAGATCGCTGGCAACTGCGAGATGATCGCTGCGGCGCTCGCCACCGTCTTCACAACAGGCTCCGGCCGTGTGTAACCGTGGACATTGATGGTGCTTTGCGTGGTGGTCAGGAAGTCGATCAGCTCGGTACCGAACTTCTGCTCCAGCTTGTTGAATTCGTACTCCGCGCGCAGACGTAAGGTCGGCGAGGCATACGAACTGGCGCATTGCAGCAGGATCGCCTGACCGGTATAGCTGCCTCCGGAGTAGGCGGAAAATAGGGTCAGAACAGCGCCGTTGACGCTCGACACCTCACACCACTCATGGTTGACAAGCAGCGCGTCACCCTGCATCGGCGGCACGTCTGGCGTTGCTGACAGCGTTGCGGTGCTACCGTTGATCGTTACAGTTACGATAGTGGAGTACATAGCTCGGGACTACTGCAAAACGGAACCGGACTGCTGGCAGTAGCCGATCCAGTTGTTGAATGACATAGGCAAGGAAACGCCGACCAGACCGGCGGAACCGAGCCAGCGCAGTGTGTAGGTCTGGATTGCATGGGCCGGCACAGTGCCAGGGTTGATGGCACCACCGTCACCTTCCCAGATCACCGGCATACCTGCCCAGGTGATGCTGGCCGGTTGACCGGTGGTGTTGATGACCCGGATCACCATCTGCAGGTTTGCAGTGTTCGGTACGCCGGTGTGTATCGGGGCGTTCGGGTTAGGGGCCGTATTGACGTAATTCAGCCGCAGCTCGGTATAGTCCGCGTCGGTAATGAACACATCGTAGAACCGCGCGGTTTTGGTGTTAAGGGTAATCAGCTGGTTCTGCGTGCCCTGGACGATCTGCAGCAGCTTCTCGGTGTTGATTACGGTCGTTATACCGGAGCCGCCGGTGGAGCCGCTGCCGGCACTCAGGATGGCGTTCACCAGCTCGGCGGGCAACCAGTTCGGGTCTAGCTTGCCGTTGCTGTCAGCCAACGGAATCTTGTTCGGCGCTGCGGTGACGCTGGTTCGAGTCTGCAAAGGGGCCAGGAAAGGCAGCGTCGGCACCGAAATGCCGCTGACACCTGCGAACTCCGACAGGGTCAGGGAATCCAGCGTTCCGTCGCCACCGCCGGTCATCCACGTCAGCATCTGGTCCATCGTGACGTGGTAAGCCTGTAGCATCTCGGCCACGCGTGCTGCCAGATCGGCCGGCGCGGTGTTGGTGTAGCTGCGGATGATCGCGTAACCGGCTCCGGACAGGTTGGCGCCGGAGTAGTTTGGGGCGATGGTCAGCGTGCCAGCGCCAACTGCGCCGTCAGCAACCGACAGAATCTGGTAAGGCATCTGGCCCAGCAGCAGGATATCACCTGGGGAGATATTCTTGGCCCACGAGCCTACACTCGATCCGGTGACGGTATTACTTCCGTTGATTACGGAAATTGTCCCTGCTCTGTACCAGCTTGTGTCTTTCATTCCCTGCCGCCGCTATAGTTGTCAATGTCAACTTTACCACAGATTAAAGGTTGAAGGCGGTGACCGTCAACGCTGCCTGGGATAGACCCGGTTCACCGTAGTTGTTCAGGTTCTCATCACAGGTTGCAAGCGCGAACTGCAGCGTTGTCGTCGAACCGACCCACATGTCCACCTTATACTGGATCGCCGCCGAACCGTAACCATTTTGCGGTTCGACCGTGTGGTGCAGGACTGTCCACGCTCCGGCACCTACTCGGTAGACTAGAGTCATGTGGTGATCCACCACACCGTTCCCCATGATGATGAACGACACGTTACCGGTGCGCAGACGGCGCTCCATAGGGACGCCGGACTGCGGCCCGCCGAACGTGACCCCGGCGCCGGTGAGCGGATTCGCGTCCAGGTTGGCGCTGACAGTAGATACCTGCAACACCTGCCCGAAAGCCGTCGCCGGAATATCGTAACCTTCACACTTCAGCGATATGCCGCCAGTGCCGATCTTCAGATTCGACGCTTCGACCGTACCGCGGAACAGGGCGTTGGAGAATTCGGCGCCGTTGGCATCAACCTTCCAACCTGTGCTGCCGGCAACGTAGTTGTTGCTCTTGATACTGCCGGTCGAGATTTCGATGTCGGCAGACAACGTGCCTGCAGTGATCCCGCTCGCCGAGATATTGCCGATAGTGATCAAGCTACCGTTCATGACCATCCTCGGCGAGCCGCTGCTGTTGTCCACCATGAACATCGGCGTCACGGACTCGGAACTTGGATCGACCACGAAGAATTTGTTTGCCATCACAGCAAACTCGCTCGCAACGCCGTCGGAAACCAGACCGAAGCCTGCCACGACCTTCCGGCCGTTGACCAGCGTCTGCACCTTCAGCTCGTACACAGCCTTCACCGAGTTGTCTACCTTGTTGACCTCGGTGTGCATCAGCTGCTGCACAGTCGCCGACAGGTTACCGGACGTAGCCGACACGGTGTCTATCTTGTCGGCCAGCGCGCTTACTGCGTTGGCGCGGGTGATCGCCTCTTCGTGGATCGCAGCCGCCAGATCGTCGCTGGTAGACCCGATGTCGGTGATCATCTGGGAGATCGCAGTATCCCCCTCCACACGCGATGAAATTTCCATGCGCACGGCTGCGGCCAGTTGATCCACTTTCGCCATCGTCTTCAGGCGGATCGTGCCGTGTTCCGGATCGACCTCGATCACCGCGTCCGATTTGGTCTTCAGGTCGCGCAGCATGTCCGACATCCAGCTGACCCGGTGCGACAGGTCGAGAAGCGCCAGCGCCGGGTTATCGACGTCGGTCAGCAGGTCTTTGATCAACATGCTGCGGTTGACCGAGTCCTGTAGCAGTTTCTGGAACTCCGACGGGTCGTGGCTGGTGACAGCGTCGGCAGTCACCCAGTCAGAGAAGTTGCCGGAAGTATCCTTCGCGCGCAGCCAGTAGTACATGTGTACGTTCAGCCCCAGACCGAGGTGCATGTAGGTGTCCTGCGGGTATGCCAGCTCGGTCAGCTTGATAGCCTGGGCGCGGTCATTCACGGTCGCCGCCCACAGTTCCACCAGCTTGATGTCC
Source organism: uncultured Candidatus Saccharibacteria bacterium (assembly GCA_964633425.1). Taxonomy (GTDB): domain Bacteria; phylum Patescibacteriota; class Minisyncoccia; order Phycocordibacterales; family UBA2100; genus UBA10103. The sequence goes on along the minus strand of CAZWFX010000014.1, from coordinate 31,375 downwards.
GGCTCAGCGGCGTAGGTCCAGCGCAGGCTGATCTGCATCACCTGACCAGTCGCCAGGAAGCTGATCGGGTCGGCCGGCGGTGTGGTCTTGCCTGTAGCAGTGGTCGTCACGAACACCGGCGCCGACGCCTTGCCGGCGAAGTTGTAGGCGACCACCTGAATCTCGTAATCGGCCGGCTCCACCTGCTCGATGTCGAGCAGCGGCCATGACACCCGCGGCAGCTTCGTCCAGCTGCCTACCTTGCCGCCCTTGTACGACACCTCGTAGTTGGAGATGATGCCGGTGGCCGGCACGTCCCAAGCCACTTCAATGTCGGCGAACGTCAGGCCGGTACTGGTGGTGTAGACCACTTCCGTCGCACGCAGGTTGGTTGGTGGCGGACAGAAGCCCGGATCGGGCAGGTTGGTGGTAGGAGCCGGGTCGAAGTTCGCGTCGGAGTCCACCGCTGCGTACTTGTCGGGGTAGTATTGCTGGGCGGTGATCGTGTACTTTCCTCCGTCCGCCGCGCCGACCGACATTACACGCGCCAGGAGGGGCTTCAAAGTCTCACGGTACAGCATCCAGATTGCGCCGGCGGCAGGTGTCTGGGCGAACGGTGCCAATACCTGCACCTCGTCCCCGGTGCCGCCAGCCGTCGGGCCGGTGTTGCGAACGTAGCACTGCTGTTCGGCCACCGTGCCGTCCGGCAGCAGGACCGACAGCTTATAGGTTTCCCCAGCCAGCAACGTGACCGTGGAGTCCAGCTTCAGGACGATTGCCGTGGCTGACAACAAGCGACCGCCAAGCCGATCCGACTCGTCGCCGGCGTTTGTCGGTGATGCCAGACGATTCGGGTCGGTGATCTGAACTACGTCACCGGGCATCACCAACATGCTGTCCAGACCCACGGTGAACGATACCTGCTCGCGTTCGTACAGCTCGGACAGTAACGCCCATTTGCCGGCTCGCCGGGCTTGTCCGCGCGATGTGCAACCGAACGCGGTCAGTTCCAATTTCTTCACCCCGTAACGGGCGATGCCTTCCAGGTCTTCGACGTATTCGTAGTCCGTTTTGTATTGCTGCGCGGGATCGACCCATGCTACGACAGCGGCTGTATGACGCTGGTTGAGCGAGCTGCCGGTGTAGTGGAACATGCCGTCTTCGACGTTGGCCGGCGAGTACTGCATGCTGATGCCCAACGATTGGCTGTCCTGCGTAACCGTGAATCTTGAACCATTCCACATCCCCATGCCACGCAGGACGGACAGGATGCTGCGCACCACGGTCAACGCTTGATCCTTACTGGTGATGATACAGTTCAGCGTGAATCGTGGCTCCGTGCCACCGCGACCGTCCGGCACCAGTTCGTCGCAGTACTTGGCGGCCTGATACAGCGCATAATCGTCCAGGTGCGTCGCGTCGAGATAACGACCCAGACCGTAGCGTTTGCTCAGCAACAGATCGCGCAGACACCAGACCGGGTTGTCACTCCAGCCGAAGTTGTTGAACGTGCCGTCCCAGACGGCAGGGTAAGTGGCCTGTGTGACCGGCGTACCGATAAAGCCCCGAGGTGTGCGGGGCGCGTAGCCGGTGGGCAGGCTCACCTTGAGCAAGTTCATCAGGTACTTGCGTGAGGGGATCGACGAGAATTGCTCGGCATCGACAGTAAAGCCCACGATTGCGGTATTGGGGTAAGTCTGCCGGACGTCCACTTTCTCCACGTAACCGGCGAAAGTGCAGTCGCCGCCTGCGTAGGCCACACCGTAAACGGCAATATGGTCCATGCGGCCACTATCAAAGCCCCATGTCTTGGTCACCCTGATCTGGCGGTAGGTAGGGCCATTGGACGGTACTGCAGGCAGCGTGATCAGCGCCGACTTCTGCACCGGGCTGCGACATTTGCCAGTGACGCTCAAGGTTGCCACTGTCGCCCAGTTCGTAGCATCGGTACGTGTCTCGATGGTGAAATCGACACGCGTCTGCGATACGTCGTTCTTGTCATTCCGCACCCATAGCTCGGAAATCTGGATAACAACGTTGATCTTGTCCACCTCTACGTTGTCAATCTGCCGGACAACAGGCTTGGGTGTCTCGGACTGTACCTGCGAGTTCGGATCACGGTGCGCGTAGTCCGGGTAGCGCATCAGTAGCGGGGCATTGACCTGGACGTAGTTGTCGGTCGTATCGAAGTTAGCCAGCGCCTGCTGGTCCGGCGTGCCCGGATTGAAGCTGAAGGCGAAGTCCTTGAAGTTGTCGTAACTGCCGTGCGTTACCTTGTAGGTGAAGCTCGGCAGCGTCGGCCCGGAATACCAGGGTGAGATGTTGATGAAGCCGTAAGAACCTGTACCAGCCACCAGATCGATAATGGTGTAGCGCTCCTGCGCAATTTCTAGGGTATCCCCCACTGCCACGTGCGCGATAACATCCGGGAAATCGGCTACGCCGATAGACCCTTGTACGGTTCCAGACGGCCCGGTCAGGCTGCCTGTACCGGTCCATAGACCTGTCGAGATACTGGCGCTGCGCACCGGCGTGTCTTCCAGGAAGATGCACTCCTTGGGATCGCCGGCGAAACCGGCAATCGGCCCTTCGCACAGCAGCTCGATGACTCGCGCGGTCGAACCTGAACGCAGGGTATCGTCAGCCTCCTTCGGCACATGGGGCTTGGAAGCACCACCTGAGATGCTGGGGAGATTCCGCAGTTTAGGGTCTGTCATCGCAATCAGTTCGCTATGTCGTAGACTTCAATCGAGACGCCGACTACCGTGCTGCCTACCAGCATAGTGCCGTAACCTACCGGCACCGGCCCGCCCGGCTCGGTGATATTGTCCACGTTGGAAAACATCTGGCTAGGCGACTTCTCGACGAAGTCCTTTTTCTTGTTCTTCGCCATTTCGTGCGCAGAGTAATGGCCTAGCGCGCCCTGCAAGGCGAAGGACGCTGCAGTCATATACAGGAAGTTCGCAGTAGCCGGCGACATGGAGCCGCCGGAGGCGATGGTCGCAATAACCAGCACCGCAGCTATCGCGAGTTGAGTATTGGCCTTGTGTACGTCTTCCCCGGCTCCGGTAACCACAGGAGCCAGCCGCAGTACTCTCGGCTGCTTCGGCACAAGTGCGTCGTCCAGCGTCAGATCGATGCGACCGCCGACCCCTAATTCCGTCATACGGAAAGTCAGCCCGCGCTTCTCGTACCCGCGTAGCGTGTCAATGAAATCGGGGAAGCTGCACTGCAACAGGTTGATGGCGTCGATGGGCCGGCGGATCGACAGGTGGAATTCCTTGCCGTACTTCTTCGCCAGCTCGCCACCCAGGCGGACTATGGTCAGCATAGTGACTTGTGCCTCACGAAGTGGCGCGTTGCCTTGCGGTAGAACTCACCGTAGAAAGACTTGCCCGACAGCTTACCGTCGAAGTGCTGCAGGATCACATCGTCACCCAGAAACACCGCAGCATGGTGCGGCACGTCCCAGTCGAACGCCATCAGGATCACGTCGTTCGGCCGCAGGTCGGTCACGATACGGAAGCCGGCGGCGTCCAGGTTCTCCATGTACAGGCTGCGGCCCTTGGCCCACCAGCCGTATTCGCCGTGGTCGAACGGCGGGATGTCGATACCCAGTGTCTTGTGGTAATCGACCACCAGCGACATGCAGTCGTGAACCCCATAAACGAATTGGCGACCTTCCAGCGGCGCAACGTAACCGGACGGCTCAACGTAACGGTAACCGGCCTGGGGCCAGCTGACGATGTGCCACGGCAGACCCAACGCCTCGCAGGACGCCAGATCGGCCATCGACGGTTCGGCAGTGTTGTTCGGGTGGCTGTGGTAAACAGCCAGCACCTCACCGATTTCTTCCGCCGCCGCGTAGTCGTTCGGGTCGATCATGAACGCCCGGCCCGGATCGGAGTGGACGTTCCGGCAACGCACGACACGCGCCTTCCTGCCGACCTTGACCACCAGCCCGCAGGCTTCCTGCGGAAAAGCTTCTTCAGCGTGGGTGAGGAAATCCTGAATCATATCCATGTCAGAACTTCTTCACGCCGGGGAAGCCGCCGAACGGCAATATCCTGCCGAAACGCAACTTGCAGCTGGTCAGATGCTTGCCGCAACGGTCTTCCGTCACGTCGGTCGTCGCGGTGTTGTCGAGTTTGAAGTAGGCCGTGCCGGTGTAGCCGCAACCTTCTTTGCGGTATTCCCATGAGCAGACTCCACCGAGCACGGTACGAGCAGGGACCACCACACCTTCGGTGTCGAACGGGCTGGACAGTTCCCACTCGATCAGCAGCCGGTTCTCAGCGGACTTCTTGTCGATGACCCACCACTCGTCGGGGAACTGCACGTCCGGGTCGGCGGTCGGCTGACCGTCCAGATACTTGGCGAAGGTACGCTTGCGGACCACGTGCGCTCCGACCATATCCTGATAGTTGACCACGAACGACGACATCAGCTTGGTGACGTTGGCTACCTTTAACTTCGGTCGCGGCAGGGCTCCCTGACCGTCGTAAGTGAAACCCTCGACCATGATCGGTAGGGCAGTGTAGGTAACACCCTGCCAGACAATCGGTTGCGTCAGCGCGTTTGTGCCGGCATGGAATTGATACAGACCGCCACCGAGCGGCGTCAGGTCGAGCACGAACAGCTCGATCAGTGCATCCGGCGCAAGCTTCTGAATTTCCGACGAGATCGGTAATTTGGAATTGGAGTCGAGCGGGATCGGCATATCAAATATCAAACACGCGGGTAAGGGTCAGCGTCAAGGTGTCGTGGTGCGGTGCCGACCACGTGCGTTTCCACTTGTCGCAGACGACCTTCAGGTGCTTCGTCGTATCGGTCGGATCGTTGAAGTCCGGCCACATGAAATACTCAGTCCCGGCGTGCTGATCGAGGAACGCTTCCATCGCATCAACGTCCGCGAACGGGCGGTTGGTCAACGTGACCGACCACGACGACTGCCGGGTGTTGATACCGCTACGGACACGCTGGCTGTAACCGTCTCCGAACTGAATCTTGGAGACGGTTGCAGTGGTTTCTCGCTCAAGCCCGTAGTCAGGCGTCCACGACCATGTTTGTGCTGGCATCTATTTGTTGACAATGGCAACTATATCAACGCGATAGTACACCACCGGCGCGTTTCTGCTCAACCAGAACTTCCATAACCTTCGCCTTGATCTGGGCACCCAGATCGGCAGCGGAGTTCTGCTTGCCGCCGGCACCTTGCTCCTGCGTCTGCTGCGATACGCTGTTGTCGTTGATCGTGATCGCAACGTTGTAGGACTCGGCACCATTGGTGGCGTTGCGGGCGATCTGGTTCGGTACGATGTGGCCGTCCGTCTGCGGGACGAATACTTCCCAGCCCTGTTCGCCGACCATGTACGGGCGACCGGCTGTGACACTGCCACCTGCAGCCTTCGTCGGAAAGTAGGTGTTGAACGTGGTGGAGTCCTGCGGAGCGAGTTGCATACCACCCTCTACAGCGCCTGTGGCCTGCACGCCGCCACCCCCACCAAGGTACGCACCGATTGCGCCACCTACCAGACCAATCCCAGTGGAGATGGCGGACGTGGTGGCCTTCATCATCTGCGTGACGGCCATCTGGATCAGCATGTCCTTCACCAAATCCTTGAAGCCCTTTTTGATCATCCAGAACGACAGCTCGGCACCGTGCCCGGCGTCGATGAACGCCTGGGTCAGCTTGCTCAGTCCAGTCTCCAACGATTTGCCGTAGATTTCAGCCGGCGTGGCCGACTCAGACCAGAACTTGGTCAACGCCATCTGCGTCTGGCCGGCGAACGACTGCTGCTTGTCGAACGACTCCTTGGCAAACTGCACCTCACGGTCATAGGCGTCGCGGGCGGCGTTGTTTCGCTGTGTCAGGTACTTGTTGTACGCCTCGTTCGCTGCGTCGTATTCGGTCGTGCCTTTATCGTACTGGTCTGGGTTGAACAGTCGGCGGGCTTCTACCTCGTTGTTACCCAGCTTGGTATCCAGCTTGTCCTGCAGCCGGCCGAGCGTTGGAGCCAGACGCAGGTTGCGGGTGGCGTTATCGGTTTCGAAGAAACTGGACACGGTGCTTTTGCCGGCGCTCCAGGCGTCTTTGGGCAGGCCGGCCAGCGTGAATTTTTTCAGGTACGCACTAACGCTGTCGAGGTTAAGCGACAAGTCCTGAAGTGAGTGGGCACTGTCATCTGCCCACTGTCCGAAGCCGCTGAACTGGCGGTTCAGCTCCTTGGTGCGCTCGGCGATGTCGGCCATCTGCGCAGCGGCTTCCTTGTCGGCATCGTTCTTCGCGCGGCGCAGTTCGTCGTCGCCGAACTTGCGCATGTCCGCCACAGACGCGGAGTACGCGCGCTGTTCGAAGTCGCCGCGAGTGCGCTGGCGCTCAGCTTCGATCTTGTCGATCAGACCTTGGTTGCCCTTGGCGTCCTTGATCTGGGCGTTGTAGTAGTCGTCGTGCTTCTTCAGTTCGGCCGCGCGGAACCGCAGCATGCGCACGAACGATTCGGAATCGCCTACCTGTGCATCGTCCTGCAGAGCCTTTACCTGGGCTTCGAGGTCGTCGGTCATCTTGCGGTAGCCGGCTTTCAGCTTGCCCTCGAACGTCATGTTCTCGTCGACGAAGTCCTTCAGGTATTTGCGCAGATCGTCGGACGTTTTGAAGTTCTTCACCAAGTCGAAGCCGGCACCCGAACCTTGGGCTTTCAGGCTTTCGAACACGGTGTTGATGGCCTTCGAGTTCAGACCATCCTTGTCGTTGGTCAGACCCAGAATGTTCTTCAGCTTGGTCGAGCCAGAATCCTCGCCGGTGATCTTGTCGATCAACGACATCAGCGGGCCGATTGGTCCTTCGGGTTCACGCTTGGTGTGCCCCAGTGCCGAGATGTTCTTGTCAGGTCCGTTAGGTCGCAGCCTCGGCACGCCAAGACGCTCTGCGTTACTGCGTTTCTGGTCCTCCAGTAGATTCGCTATGGAGTTAGCCTTCACCGTGCCGGTCGTCGTCTCCGCAGTGGACCCGGAAATGAGATCGTTTAACCACTGCCGATTAACTGCCGCATTTTTGCGTTGCTCAGTGATTTTGCTTAGATACTTGCCCGGATTGTCCTGGTTCTGCTCGATCAGTTGATCCAGGTGCGCGATACCCTGATCCATTTTTCCTAGGTACGCTTTGGCTTGCTGTTGCAAGACAATAGCGTCCCGAGATACATCTTGCCCGGCGGCCTGTCCGGATTTCAGGACACCAAGACGGTCCCGCAGGGCGACCGTGTCGCTATACGCATCACCGTTGGTGGTGTAGTCTAACGGTGACTCGACCTGTTTCTTCTCGCTGTTGGTCAGCAGTAGCTTGCCCAAACCAAGGTACATGTTCGCGCGTTCTTCTACTTCCTTCCGAGTCTGTTCGATCCGCAGATTCGACAACTGCATCTCGTACTGGAACAGTGCATCTTCCGCGTTCGATGCGGCTTGCAGGAACTTGTCACGCTCCTTGTAGTAGTCTTCCTCCTTGGCACCCTTGGTGCGCATGAACTGGTCGAACTCGTCCAGCTGTTGGCGCAGGAACGAACGCTTGCGCTCCAGCAGGAACACTTCTCTCTCTATGTCCTGTTCGGCCAGCTTCTGCTGCTTGCCCGCTGTGCGGCTGTCGAATTCGTCTTGTATCGCCGACAGGTTCTGCAGCGCAGTGGTGCTGGAGTTGATCTTCTCTAGGTGTTGGCCTAACTTCGCGTCGATATTTTCGCCGAGGGACTGTCCACCGTTGTCACTTTGATTGAACTTTGCATAAACGTCCGAGCGAATAGCAGCTAATGACCCAGTCAAGCTCTCTAACTTAGACTTGGATGCGGCCAATTTCTCACTAGCTGTCTCCGTGTTCGCCCACACATATGCAGCGGCCCCACCGACTGCCATAAGAGCGCCGGCGGCCAAACCAGCAGGTGTCAACAACGCCGTCAATGCTGCTGGTAGTGCTCCAACCACCGCGCCGCCGCGCGACGCACTTACCAGGCCCATAACCGCAGTGGAGACAGCACTTACAATAGCCGGGGCAGCTTGCAGTAGCTTGAACGCGGCAAACCCGCCGGCCATACCAAGCAGGGCAGGGGTAAGGTTCGCCACAGCCGACACTGTGAACGTGATAGCTTTCGCTAGGCCAAGAAGACCTTGGGAAACTACCGACAGGGTGGTTTTTAGTTCGCTACTGCCGGCCATCTCCTTGAAGCCTTTCATCAGCTCCTTGAGGCCGGGATTCACTTCGTCAAACACCTCCACTGCCGTCTTGCGGAAGGTATTCAGGGTCTGGCCGGACAGCGACTGCAGGCTGGTGTTGATCTCGTCGGCACCCTTGTTGACGAACCCACCATTCTCGCCGGCGCGGAATGTCACTGCCTGCATCTGGCGAATCTCGGCATCGCTCTTTGCCAGGAATGCTTCCAGCAGTTTCTTGCCGCGCTCGTCAGTGAATTCTTGGATGAATCGCTTGCGCTTCGACTCACTGAAATCCGCCATCTTGTCGCGGATGTCATTCATCACATCGAACGGGTTGCGTGCGGCACCTGTTTTGTCGTCGTACATCGACACCTTCAACAGCGCCAGCGCCTTGCGTGCCTTCTCTGTGCGACCTGTCAAGTCTTCCATCGCGTTGCGCAGCGACGTACCGGCAGCCGATCCGGTGATATTGCGTTCGGCCAGAAGTTGCAGTCCGACGCTCACATCGGTCAGACGCAGGTGGTACTCGTCAGCCACCGTAGACGCCTGCTTCATCGACTCCATCATCTCGCTAATCGATGTTTGCGAGCGCGCGGCGGCGATGGCGGTAATGTTGGCAGCTTGCGACAGATCAACTTCGCCCTTACCGTTCTTGATGGTGGGGTCGTCCTTGAACGTTGTGCGCAAGCCGGCGAGGAACAGCGCTGACTGATCTGGGGAAACCTCACCAAGCATAGACAGGTTCATCACCGTCTTGAGGTTCTTCATCGCGTCCTGAGTCGTGAAGCCGGCCTGTGTCAACGCCTTCAGACCGCCTACCATCTCGTTCAGACCGAACAGGCTAGACGTGGACATCTCCAGAATCTGCTGCTGCGCGCCGCGCAGTGTGCCGGACGCTTCCTGACTCAGCACCTGGATGATCTTCATCTGGTGCTCGAACTGCGTACCCACCTGCAGCATCGCGCGCACGCCAGCGGACGCGGCGAAGCCACCCAGCATCGGCAGAACCTGACCCCACGACAGCCAGATCATCCCGATACCAGAAGTCAGGCCACGGAACAGGTCGTGCCCGGTTCGACCAAAGCGCAGATGGGCTTCCTCGGCTGCGGCAACCGCGGACTGGATGCCGGCTAGTTCCTGTTTGTACTTGCTGGCGTCAGAGACGATGCTGAGCAGGTTGGAACCGTGGCGCTTGCTGAACTCGGCCTCGTTCAGCTTCCCACTCTGCTTGCCATACTGGTACTCGCCGTAGGCGTTTTGCAGCATACCCAACTGTCTGGTGGGTGTGAGAGACGCCGCGAAGTACTTGGCGTCAGCGGTGTACGAGCGTTTGGACAGCTGCTCGGCCTCAGCCCGCGCTTTCCTCAGCGAAGCCGCCTGCTCCTTTGTGGCGTTGGCGTCATTCTGTTTCGCCGCTGCGGCCGCCTGGATCACGGATGTCAGGTGCGCCACCACCCCCTCATATGCGCGGGTGTCCCGCACGATCTGGGTAAGGTGCGTACCGTACTTGCTGAGCATGTCAGCGTCGGAGACATCACTCAATGCTGCTTTGCGCGCACGTTGGACGCGCGTCAGTAACCCCTGTGGATTGTTCTCATACAGGAAGTTGTTTTCGGACATCCGATTGGCGTTGATGTCCCGGCTGCGGATAGCCTCCGTACCGCTGCGACTTGCCTCCTTGAGCCGCAACCCTTGGTTGAACTTCGCGCCGCTGGCCTGCTGAGCGGTTTCAGCCTTGCGCGCGGTCTGCTCCTGCGAAGCCAGTTGCTTAGTCCACCATTTCACGTATTCGCTGCTGTTACGCAGCCGATCCTGCTCTGCCTTGCCTGCCTGCTTGTTGGCGTCGAGGGCGGCCTTGGCCGCACCTGCTGCATTCATCTCGGCGATTGCCTGCTTGTTAATCAGCTCGGTCAGGTGGCTGACTACCGACGCTCTGGCGGTAGTGTCTCTGACGATCTGGGTCAAAGACGTACCGTAAGTGCGATTCAATGCCCCGGTAGACATACCGCGATCAGAAGCCAGTGCAGCCAGCCCGACACGATCCAGCAACGCCTTCGGGTTATTCTGGTACAGGTGGCTGTACGTAGCTGACCTGGATGCGTCAATGTCCACTTGCCGGCTGCTGCTTTTGCGCTCGCTGCTTTCCTGCATTACGACCGCGCGCAGCATCGACCGCTGGTACGCCTCGATCTCGGCCTTCTGCTTGGCTATGGCCTTATAACGCAGACCATCCATGTGATCGTTGGCTTTGCTCTGCAGCTTCGCGGCCCTGCTGGTGAGGTGATCGATCTCGTCGCCGATCTCCTTGACCGAGGTTTTCACCGCCTTGGCCGTTCCTTCGACAGCGGTGCGGGTGGCGGCCACACCAGTCTTGGCACCAGTAGACATCTTTTCCAGCGCAGCAGCCACCCGGTCAGATGCTGTGGTCAGGTTTGCGGACAGCCCGGTTAGCAGCCCGGTGACACTCTGCAGGTTGCCGGTCATGCCGGCCAGCCCGGTGGTCAGGTCTTTGATGCTCTTGTTGAGTTTGGTCAGGCCGGCGGTATCGGTGTTCTTGGTAAGATTCTCCAGGCCCGTCAGGGAGCCGGTAATCTTATTGATACCGTCTTCGGTCTTTTGCAGGCCGTTGATCTCAAACTGGATTTCGATGTTCTTGGCGGTCATGGCGATTTCCTTGTGGATAGTTGAATGTTGCCATTGTCAACTTGAAAAGCCAAATGAAAAAGCCGGTATCAACCGGCTTTTTTGATTTCTGCCTGACGCTTTTCCGCTCGCATCTGCAGAACGTGCTCATCGACCTTGCGGATCACCCGGATCACCCGCATTCGCTTCTCCACGCTGCGGATACGACGAATGTTGAACAGGGCTTCGAACTCGGACAGCGGGATATAGTACTCGCCCCCTGATCCCAATGTCCGGCTGCGCGACAACTCGCCGTACACCTCGTTGTACCAGCGGGCCTGCTTCAGCAGCTTGGGCCGGCTCAACATCGGTGCCGGAGTAGGCGCCCCGGCCCGCATGCCCTGGAGGAAGAACTCGACGTGCTCCCCCCACTTCTCGTTCCAGGTGATCCAGTCAATCAGTTTTTTGCGACTTCGGCCTCATACTTCTGCAGGTAGGCGTCGCGCTGGCGTGCGTGGAACAGCACGCGACGGCGGAAGTCCTTGTGCTGCAGCACCATACGGGCGTTGGCTTCGTTGTACTCGATCACCTCGCCTTTATACTTCAGCTCCTTCCAGCCCTTCAGGATGGTCGCTGCAGTGACCTCGATCTCGATCTCGCGCTGCGCTTTCTTCGCCAGATCGCCGCCGGCGGCCAGCTTGTCGGCCTTCTCCATCATCAGCCGCTCGACCAGACGTTCGCACTCATCGTTACCGTCGCGGGCGATCAGCAGCTCGGCGCCTTCACCAATGGGGAACCAGACGCCGTTTTCTTCAGCATCCTCGTCGGTCGCATACGCATCAAAAATATCCAGTGCCATGATTTATTTTCCTTGTGGGTTGAGTCTTGCAAAAAGCCACCGGCCGAAGCCGGTGGGTAAGCCGCACTGCTGGAGGTCAAACGCGGTAGATAAACATCGATTTGTGCAGGGTAGGGTGCTCCAGCGCCTGCCAGTTAGCGTCCAGCATTACCGGCTGGTCGATGGCACCTGCATTGGTCTTCGCATCAGCAAGCTCGATGCGCGGGAACTCGAAGACGTAGCCTTCGCCGGTCTTCGGGTCTTTCAGCACGAACGTCAGGCTGTGAGCAACACTGTTGATGAAGTCGTTGTACAACTGGCCGTTGGCGAAGTAGACCTGCAGAGCGCCCTTCAGATCGATACGGCCAGCCATCACGTCGGCGTTACCGAGGAAACCTACCGCTTCCAAACCTTGCAGTTTGTTGTCGAAGTCGAACGAGAACGACTTGATCTCGGTCTGCATCAGGGTGCGGATCGGTGTGCCGTCCATCAACACGCTCATTACGCCGGTAACCGCATTCAGGCTGTCGCCGGTGTATGCGTTGCTCGGGGCGCCTGGCATGAAGGTCGAGGTGCCGTTCGAGCTGGTGGAGCCGAGGAAGTCAACAGAACCACTGACGATGTTGCCCGACTCGATCTTCAGACCGAACTTCGCCACCTGCATACCACGGAAGACAAAGTACTGGCCGGCTTCCGGGTGGTACTTCTCGATGGAGTAGCTGGAGCGTGTGATACCGTGGGTCAACTTGGCCGACGAAATGCGCACCATCTTCGAGGTTGCGTCAGCAGTGAACGGTGTTCCGGCCACGGTGATCGACGTGCTGGTCTTCGACAACACCTGGAAGATGCCCTGATTGCCTGCCGGCAAGGCAGTGCCAGGATCGACGATGCGGAACCACTGGCCGACAGCCAGATTCGCCAGCGCATCAGCGCCGGTCGGAGCGGTATCGAAGGTGATGGTGCTGGTACTGAAGCTCGCCAGCGCAGCGGTCGAAAGACCGTTGGTGCCGTAGAACGACCACGCATCCATCATCGCCGACTCCATAAAGTCGTCGTGCTCTTTCAGCGAAAGTTCGATGGACAGGCCACCGGATACTTCAGCTTTGGTCGGGATCAGGCTCGATACCTGACGCGACGGGTTGATCTCTTTGGAGGTGTCCTTGGTCAGCGAGAACACAAGCGACTCGCCGGTGAAACGGCGATAGCGCGGCGTGCCCACAATAGGTGTTTCACCCCAGGTGGTTTCCTTGATCGCAGAAAGCTGCGTCAAACTGGACGATGCGAAAGACATGCTGGCAACTCCTTGTTGCTATTGTCAACTCAAAGGCGAATTAATACCCCGGTATCAAGCCGTTGGTGAGCTGCCGGGAACTGAATGTTGCTACTGTCAACTTTACGCGAAATCAAAGACCTATGCAACGTGCGAGCGAAGCGGAACAGCCAGCGATGCAACGCAGCGTCCTCCGACCGATTTTGCGTCCCCGAGAACCGGTGCGGCGATGAAGAACGACGCGAAGGAGCGGGCCTTCAGCATGTTCACCAGCGCGTCGGCTGCGGCGTAGGTCTTGTTCATGCCGCTACCTAACGGCACCGATATGTCTATGTAGGCAACGCCGGTGAAGCTGTAGCCCATGTTGGTCGAATTGCCGATGTGCGCCAGATCGGCGTCGTTGAAGTGGAACGCGACGTACAGGTACAGGTCACCCTGTTGCGCAGGATCGACCGCCGGCCCGTTCTCGTAGTAGATCGGCTTGCCGGGATAGAGGACAGGCCACTCGGCCTCTAGTACTGCGGCCAGCTCCTGGCGCGCGGACAAGTAGCTACTCATTCAATTCGCTCCGACAAGGTCTTGTACGTAATGTGGGACTGGCCCTCGACCACCGCAGCAATGACGTGCGGCAGCACGCCAAGCGCGAAGGCGTAAACGTCGGACTCAGTCACCGCCTGGGCGTTATCCGGGCGCAGGCCCACCCGGAAGAACTTGCCGGAAATGTCCGACACACCGCTGACCGTGCCGCCGTAGTCGTCGACTTGGTATGGCGAGGCGTTCGCCAGCGTCACCTTCGAATTCCAGACAATATCGTAGGCTTTCGAAGACAGCTCGCGGTACTTGGCGTCGGCCAGAACTTGGTAGCTGGTATCGGCATAACCATGCAGCGGATCGTAGTGCAGCGATTCGCCGGACAGCGGCTTGCGCTGCAGGTAGTGCTGCAACGGTCGATAGTCGGCCTGGGCGCCGCCCAGCTTCAGTTGCCAGTTCGACAACAGGTTGCCGGTATAGGCGGGTGTGTGTCGGGCGTTGCTGGTATGTGATCGAACGATGTACTGCGCAGTGAGACGGATCACCGTGCGCAACGTCTTCGCCGCCATCTGCTGATTCTCATTCTTGAGATTCAGCAGCTCCTGCTTCAATTCACGCACGTCGATCTTTATCATGTCGCCGGCCGAATGTGCAGTGATAGTGTGCTGTCGACCCTTGGGTCTACAGACAGAACATTGAACTGGACAGCGTTCAGTGCGACGGTATCTCCGGCTCGCACTTGCGGAGCATCGACAGCGCGCACACGTACACGCAGATCGCCAACAAAAGCATCTGACATTTTTTCATTGCGGAACTCGTAGTCGTCAAGGAATCTGGTCACCACGGCCGGAATGGGGGCCGGCGCGACAGCGGCGTAGGTTTCCGTCACAGGATCATAGGTGGCCCGCTGAACTACCATCTGGATGGTGGTCAGCGCGGTCGGCTCCAGCTCAGAACACTCCAGCGCCCGGAAGCCGGCGGCAGTTGGAAAGCAGTTTCGCGCCAGCAGCAGCGTCCCGTCAGGGAACCTGACATACAGCCCTTGCGACAGCGCCTCCGACATCGGTGCGTACACCACGTACTGGCTCTGCTGCTCAGACGTTGTGGAAATGTCCTTGGTGTCCTTGACCCAGACCTTGGAAGCATGCGCGCGCATACCGGTGGAGCCGGCTGTCAGAAGTTCGTATCCTGTGAGGAACTGACATAACCCCTCGGATCGGTGCAGGATGTAACGTTTGCGCACCGTGGCACCGTAGAACTGATCCGGGTAGGAGTTGCCCATCATCCAACTGGCTCCGGCAAGCTCCACAACGCCGCGCAGAGGTGGGTTCCAGTCGGCCTTCGTGGACAGCACGCGCCGCAGCACCGTTACACCGTCGCGCTTTGAATCATCAAACAGATCGATCTGGCCTTTACCAAGAGACACTTTGGTGTAGGCGTCGCGGATCGCCGTGCGGTCGAAAAAACTGGCTACACTCGGGAAGCGCATTATTCACCGGTAACAGGGTCGTAACTTGGGGTGGACACGGACATGAAAGTTGGCAGTACGACTGCAGCCGACGAGCCAACGTAAGCGGTGTAGGCCGTTTTCAGTCGTTCGCTAGCCTGCTGCAGTCGATTGCCAACTCGTGCCAGCACTTCCTTATAGCTGTCGGAGTGCCGGATAAATCCGCCTTTGCCGTCGCTGATGTTGCGAGGGGAAAAGTTCGGCATCGACTCAGCCACCAGCGCCGCTACGCAGTACAGAGAGAACTGTTTGGTCAATGCGACCAACTGCAGATCAGCCGTCGTTGGTGACGCCGAGGCGGATGCGGTGGCGAAATCGGATGCCAGATTCTGTCCGATCTGCGCCAGCTCGATCTCAAGGTGCCGTGGGTACAGCTCCAGGTCTAGCGTGTCGTCCTCGAATTCCTCGGCTGCCACACCGAGCACGGCGCGCACTTCCTCGGGAGAGAAGAAATCGGACAGGATCAACATGGGTTACTCGCCTTGCTCTTTCTTGCTTGGCTTGGCGCTTTTCTCGCCGGTAATCTCAGCGATCAGACCAGCTTCCAGTTGAGCTTCTACCCAGCCGTCTTTCTCCAGTTCGACCGGCTCCTGCGCTACGGTCTTGCCTTGCTCGGAGTTGTGGTAGTGGTAGTCAGTGTTCGAACGGTATACCGGCATGGTTATTCCTTTGTTTGGTAACGACAAGTTGACAATGGCAACTTTAGCAGAGAGCGCGAAAGCAGTCCACAAAACAAAGCCACCCGGAGGTGGCTTTGTCATGCTTGCTGCGATTAGGTCGTCAGGCTCAGGTAGTCCCACGCTTGGTCGTACATACGGTAGACCATCTCGCTCCAGTCCCAACGCATCGCCGAACCGCGACGCATCACCAGTGCTTCCTGCGCTTGATACTCGGCGCGCAGATTGCGGACCTTGCGCAACGCATAGCGGCTGTCGATACCGATGATCGCGTTAGCCGGGACGATGCCCGATTCCACCAGGAACACGTTGACGTTGCCGATACGAACGTTCTTCGGACTCAGCAGCGCGTTCATGCGCGGCGAATTCGGATCGTCGGTCTGGTTGGTCGGCTTGCCGGTGCGGTTCTCGATAGCCAGATAGGTGTCGATATCGCAGATGATCCAGTCGATGGTGCGGGTGCGCGAGTTGCGGCGCAGCCACTTCAGCCAAGCCTTGTGCGACAGTACACCGTTGGCAGCGATGCCACTGTCGAACGTGTTGGCTTTTACCAGCGACAGCGCCGAGATACCGAAGTCCACGTCACCGGAAACCAGCGAGTTGATGTAACCATCAACCAGCTTCGAACGTTCGATCTCGGCCTGACGAGCCAGCGACAGCGCCACGAAGTCGATGGTTGCCGACTTGTAGGCTTTGTCCGAGATGGTCAGACCCAGTGCGAAGCTCGGAATGGTACGGGCCACGTCCGACACGGTCAGGGTCATCATGGTTGCCGGCTCGGACAGCTGACCAATCGGCTGCGAACGCGCTGCTTCCGGTTTGGCGAAGTCCAGAATTGCCTGGGTGTACATATCACCATCGATATCGTCGGTGGTCGCTACCAGCGAATCGAAGATCGCCACATCGCTGGAGGTGTTTTCCTTCAGCTTGTTCTCCATCGCTTCCTGAATTACCGCCGGGAAGATGACGCGGGAAGTCGGGGTGGCGTCGCGGGTGACTACGCCGGCCGAAGTAGTGCTGCGCGGGTCGAGCAGATCACCGATCTTGGCTTTGGTAATACCCAGCGCCTTGTCGTCGCGCATGTAGTAGCCGGCACCGGCCATCACCTGTTCGAAAACGCTGCCGAAACGCGAAGCATCGGTGGGGAACTTGCGGGCCAGCAGATCAGGGACCGACGAGCTGTTGTCAGCCGCTTCCTGATAGATGCTCGCATCAATCGTGATTTCCTGGCGAGCGCCGGAGGCGTCGATAATTACTGCATTGCTCATCTGTGTGTCTCCTTACACTCGTTCGATGATCGCGGTTGTACCGGCAGCTCCACCGCCAGACACCACGCGCCACATAAACTTGGTCGGTGCGCCGGCCTGAACCAGAGGTTTGCCGTTGGTATACTTGGTGCCGGCAGCCGGTACGGTGCCTGCCACGACGTAATCGCCCGGGTTACACGCGGTAGCACCAACGATTTCAACTTCGAAGCGGCCTTCGGTCTGCACAGAGCCGATTGCGTAACCACCGTTGACGGTGAAATTCTCGGTAGCTACCAGGAAGCCCTCAATCTCGTTGCCGGCTGCGCACATAACCATGCGCGAGTCGCCACCAAGTTTCAGCGGTTTGCCCAGGTCGCTGGTGCCCAGACGGTCACTGGCGTTACCACTAGCGCCCAGAGCGGCGGTGATAATCTCGGATGCGTCGCCGGTAGTCGGCAGCATTTTGAAGTTCGGCATTGTCTCGATCCTCTTTCTTAGTTAATGCGAGTCGCTTGAACCCGCGCCAAGTGGGTCGGGTCAACCTGGGGTGCTGCTGTTGCTGGGGCCTGCTTGGCTGTTGCGTCGTTCAAGCTGGAAGCTGCTACGCCACCAACCGGAAACTTCGCGCCGAACTCGGTAGCGGTACGCTGGTGCTCAGCCACCAGCGCATCTGCCGACATGGCAGCGGTGTCGGTAGCCGGGTGACCCAGCGCGATGCGCATCTGGTTCAGCGAGGCTTCGGCGATACTGCGCAGAGCCGGGATCGCTGCGATCTGGGCCTGGGCGGCGTTCGCGGCAATCGCCGCGTCGCGCAGTTGCGCTTCCTGCGCGGTGACCTTGTCCTGCAGGTAAGCAACCAAAGGGTTGCCACTGTCAACAGACGGGGCAGACGAAGCCGCCGGCGCTGCCGGTTCCTGCTCCGCTGTCGGCGGGGTCACCTGGGCGTCAGCAGGTTCAGTGTTTGCGTCCGCCTGCGGGGCCAGAGTGTTGGTAGTGCCGGACATTTCCAATTCCTCGGTTTGTGCTGATAAAGCATTGTTTCTGCGAATGTTGCCATTGTCAACTTTTTGTTTGGCAAATGCAAGCGCATCGGGGAATTTGCCGATGTGATCCACCAGCCCGGCACTCAGCGCCGCCTCCCCGAAGAACTCCTTGCCGTTCGCCATCTTGCTGTGCGCTACCGGGTAGCTGACACCGCGAGCGTTGGCAACATGGTCAACGAACTGCGTGTAGACAGCGTCCAGGCGGTCCTGCATCTGGGCGCGCGCCTTGTCCGAAAGCGGCTCGTACTGCGATGCCAGCGCCTTGTGTTCGCCGGCGCGCAGGACTGTCGGGGTGATACCTTCTTTCTCCAGCATCTTGCTCACTTCGATGTGAGTGCCGATCACACCGATGGAGCCGACCATCGACATCTTGGTAGATGTGATGTGGTCGGTGGAGCTGCCCAGCCAGTAGCCGGCCGAAGCCATCAAGTCGCCAGCGAATGTGCTTACCGGTTTCGACGCGCGCAGCGCCTGCAGCGAGTCGACCGTGTCCTGAATACCTGCCACACTGCCGCCGGGGCTGTTCACGTCGAGCAGAACCGACTTCACGCTCTTGTCGGTAGCCGCGGCGGCGAACGCGCGCTGTAGCCCCGGATAGGTGGTGATGCCGAAGAACTTGGCGAAGGCGTCAGGCAAATCCGCGTTGATGAGCGCACCGCGGACCGGGATCACCGCGACACCGTCCACGGTGTCGTAATGCTTCGGTGGCGGCGCGTCCTTGCCGGCTGCGGCCTCGATGGTCAGCTCACCAGCCAGCATCTTGTCCTGAATCTTCCGCTGTACCAGCAGGGCGCTTTCCAGCGACGCCTGGGTGCCGGCCCAGAGTGTGTCTTTGTCGATGACGATCATTGTTTGGTTCCTTTGTTCTGCGATTTACCTTGTTGTGGTGTGTCCGGTTTGAGATTCTGGTTCGTCGCTCCACCGCCGGGGCCGGTGGAAGTGTTGCTGTACGGGTTCTGCGCCGGCTGATCGGACGTGTTCGGCCGGAAGCCGGTGCCGGTCAGCGGCTTGTAGCCCTTCGGCGGCAGCTTGCCGGTCAGCTGGATGCTGGCTTCCTCGTCGGTCAGCATGCCCAGCGACAGCAGTTCCAGCACGCGCGATTGGCGCATCGCATAGAACGCTTCCAGTTCGGTATCCGGGCGCAGATCGATGGCCTTGTAGCGGAAATCGACATAGACATCGAAGCCAAGCAGGCGCACCGCCAGCGTGATCGCCTGCGAGAAGATTTCATTCAGCTTCTGCTGCACAGCGCCTTCCGCGTTCTTCATGAACAGCAACGCCTCGGCAGAGGCAATGTTCGCCGATCCGGAACCGTGACCGAGCACAGACGGCAACGTCTTGGTGCCGGTCGCCACCTTGGCGTCGATCAGGCCGGTCAGCGCGTTGTACTCGGCGTCCAGCGACTGGTTGCCGTTGTTCATGTACGCCGCTTCGATGGACGACAGCACGACCAGCGCGTCTTCCGGGTTCAGCCCGTTGATCTGCTGCGTCAGGCCGGAAATCACACCGTCGATGTAGGTTTTCACCTGTTCCGGCTGGCCGTAGTACTCGGCCGGGATGCTGCGGCGCACAGTGTCTTCGTCCAGCGTCACCACCATTTTCGGGTGGATCGCGCGGCGGATCACACGGCGCACATCGTCGAAGAACTCCTGGCCGAACAGCACCGGCTGCACCGCCGACTCCATCGGCGACGCGGAGTAGGGTTCGGTCAAATCCTGGTCGAGCGACACGTAGAAGAACGTCGGGAAATCGAGGTCGATCTCTTCGCCGCCGATCACCTGCACCGGTTTGAAGTCCAGGTTGTCCTGATAGAACTTGATCTTCGTGACGCTCACTGGCGCCAGACGGTCAGGCAAGCGGCCTTTACCAAGCACCAGCTCCATCGCGCACGAACCGTACAGCCGCAGCTCCTTCGCCAGTGACTCGGAAATACTGCGGATCGAGTACATGCCGTTGAAGCCGGTGGCGTAGTTCTTCAGTGTGTCGAAGCGGGCCAGCAGCTGGTTGGCCGCGTCGGTCGCTTCGTAGTTGAACGTCCCATCCAGGTTCTTCGCCACCACGGTGTAACTGCTGGTGATCGCGGTACGCAGGTAGGCATCCACCGACGCCGACAGGTCGGGGAAGGCAGCCGTCAAATCCTTGATGACTTCCTTCGTGGACGTGCGGGTACGCAGATCGGTGATCTTGCTCGACGCCAGCTTCAGGTCTTTCTCCTGCAGCTTGGTCGCCGACGGTTTCGCCGACTTCAGGTGCGACGGGATCGCCATCGCACGCGCCGGCACTTTCGGCACAGGGATAGGTGGCAGCTGCGATCCGGCCGCGATCTCACCCTGACCGGACGTGTCGAACATCGCAAGAATCTTGGAGAAGAAGCTCATCGTGAAGCCTTCAATGGTTTGTCGCCATTGTAACACCCAAGTTGACAATGGCAACATTCAAGCCAATCAAGGGCTTGGTCGTCACTTGTGTGGCGGCTTGTTGCCCGGCCGCATGGCGAACCACCAGCCAACACACACCGACGCCTGGAACAGCACCCAATAAACGCAATAGTGAAACAGCTCGTACAGCTGGTCGTTCGTCAGCGGCACGCCGCGCGCCCACACGTACTGCGCGACGATGGTGAACACGACACACGACAGTAGGAAAAACAGCAGCGTCAGGATCGGTCGCACCACGCCTCTGATACCGTCTACCCATTTGATCCCGTAGGTGGCCTTGTCGGCGCCGTAGCTCGCCGCCAGCGCCTCGTAACCCGCCGACTCGACCTTCGACTCGCCCTCGATGGTGGCGATCTGGGTACGCTGCTGGTATTCGGCGAGCATGAACTCCCGATCCTTGTCCAGCTTCGCCAGTTCATGCGCCTGCTGCATCTGCAGCACCGCAATGTCCCTGTCGCGATTCTTCAGATCGATCCAGCGGTTTGCCGCGCCGCCGAGCCACCCGATCAGCGAGCCAAAGCCGCTGCTACCCAGAATTCCTGCCAGTATGCTCAGCATGTGTGATCCTCTATTACCAAGTTGAAAGCCTCGCCCTTCATGTGATCCATGAAGGCCCGCACAGTCGGCCGGCTCAGCAGGATCGCCCGCTGACCGTCCATCGTGCCGAAATACTTGCCAAGTAGAATGCAACCCTGCACATGGCTTTTCAGACCCTTGTCCACGTCGCCTGCGTAGTTGCCGGAGTGGATCAGGACATTGGCGCGCGGCGCCGTGCCGAACAGGCCGTAGATGCGACCAAAGCGTGGTGACTGGACGATGCGAACCACGTAGCTGCCCGGCGGAATGCACGATTTCGCCCGGATGTTGCCGCGCCACGGTAGCTCGAATGTGCGGCAGGCAAAACCGTCAGTAGACAGTGTGCCTTCGGTGCCGGCGTCCGTTTCCCGGTTTCTAGTCAGCCGAACCGTTTGCATGCTGCCCCTCCTTGACTATGGTAATCAGGTGCTCGACGGTCTTCTGCAGCACGTCCAGGTGCTCGGCGTTGTGGTGCGCAGCAGCCAGCAGATCGGTGTTCTGGGTCTGCAGCACCTTGTTCTCGGCGCGCAGCGCGTCGATCTCGCCGGTGTAAAGGTGAATCTGGGTGTACAGCTCGCGGACTTCCGCTTCCAGCTTCGTGACCTCACCGGACATGCGCTCCAGCTCGGTCGTCTGGTATTTGATTGTCGCTTCCAGGGAGCCGACACGTTCCATCGCGCCGTTACGTTCGCCGGCCAATCTCTCGATGGTGTTCATGTCCTTGTCCCGCTGCGCGACAAGGTTATCGATCAGCTTCTGTGTCGCGTCGTCGATCTTGTCCACCCGCACGTCGCCCTTGATCTTGCGCAGTGCGTTATACCCGGCAGCCATCAGCAGGCTAACGCCTGCCGCCAGCCCGCCAGCCGTCGTCACGTCAATGTTTTCCACCATCGCACTCATCCCGAACTGCCTGTCGCATGAACAGCCAGATTGCCAACAAAGAAACTGTCACGTCCCCAGCCGCAATGATGTTCGACAGGAGTAGGGAAATCGCTATAAACACCCACAGGACGGCGAGCACACCACGCAGCGCCGCCGCACACTGACAGGGTCGGATAATCCGCAGCAGCGTCCCGAATTCGAACGCCGCGATCATCGAGAACACGATTGCCCAACACGTCGGCGACAGGATTTCCAACAGGATCGCCAGCGCCGGGTGAGTAACAGGGTGGTGAACAAGCGCGATGGCCCAGCAGAGCGATGTCAGCCCAAGCAGCAGCTGCGCCAATTGCCCGGCCGACAACGTCATCAGATTCACCAGTACCGCTCTTTGCTTCTCGCTCATGATAACCACACTATCGCAACAAACGGTTGCCATTGGCAACTCAACTGGCATACCGATACACCGTATCGCTGTACATGGTCCGGTACACAACGGACATGGCAGGTTGCTCGACTTCCATTGGCGGCGTCACCGGCGGCGGGGTGCCGGGCACCGTCACCGACACGGTAGGCTTGGTGATCGTCACCGCTCGCAAGGCGCCGGCCGCACGGCCCTTGGCCGAGCTGGCACCGGTCGGAGAGGTCAGACCGACCGCAGGCAACGCCCCGCTCACTACGTACAACTGCCCAGCGCCCCCAGCAGGCGCCTGCAAGGCTATCGAATCGAGCGTGGCAACTGCCACGGCCGATACGGTAGCTGCGCCGGCCACTGCCGACAGATCAACCGAATCGACGGAGCCGCCGGCGACTACAGCCGCTCCGGCGCCCCCGGCGCTGGCGGTGGCCGCAGTCAACTGAACAGCGGCCGGCGAGCCAGTAGCCGTAGCCTTGGTCGTTACGGTCGCTGCAGGCGCTGCCAGGGTGGCGTTATCTACCGCTGCAGCGGTCGTCACCTTGCCAGTGCCGGCGCCGGCCGGCGCCGACAACTGGGCCGGATCAAGCGCGCCTGTGGCGGTCGCCTTCACCGTTGCGGTCGCTGTCGCAGCAGCCAGCGCGACGTTGTCGACGGTGTCAGCGGTCGTCACCTTTCCGGCGCCGGCGCCGGTAGGCGCCGTCAGTGTGGCGTCGTCAACGGCACCGGTCGCAGTGACCGGTGCAACCCGCTGTGCCAGCAGCAGAAGCAGGCTCATCTGCCCCTCCACGGCATGCGCGATGAGAACCTCGCAGATGTCGCGGCGCTGGCCGCGGAGATGATCGCCTGGGCTTTCTGTACGATGGCGGCGGCGATCATGGCGTTGGCCGCCTCATCCGGATGCACGCCGTCGATACACCATTGCGTCTGGCTCGGGTAATTGTCAAAACCCGCCGTGGGCAACACGTCGCTGTAGTCGATGGATGCCACGCGGGCATCCGCCGGGTGCGCCGAGTTATAGCTGGCGACGCCGGCGATCATTGCTGCGGCACTACGCCCGGACGGTGGATTGACGACGAAAATCCATGCACCAGCACCCATCGCGGCACGGGCGCTGGCAATCCAGTTAGCGACCGTCGCCGCCACTGCACCACCATTGTAACCAAACATCACAAAACAGTAATCGACCGGATCGGCAAACGACCGGGGCCGGCTGTCCGAATGCCAGTTCCACGCGCTGACGAATTGCGGCACATAACCGTCGCCGGCCAGCTCCCACCCTTGTGCACCGTAGCCGATAACGCCGTATTCGGCGTTCATCGCCCTGCAGGTCTGCCACGCTGCCGAGCGTTTGTGGTCGCCCGGATAGGTGGTGGTACGGCCCGAGCGCACTCCCTCGACAATCGAATCGCCGAAAAACACGGCGCGTTTCGGTCGCAACGGCGGCAGGCTGACGGTGCCGCCGGCGTCGAGCACGATCTGGTTGATACGCACTACGTTCGACGGCGATGCCGACGGCAGACCGAAGCGCTCACCGCTCAATTCATCAGACGCCAGCACCCACACCTCGACGCTGCAAGTGCCACTCAGGCCGGTTGCGAGGGTGAGATTGGCGCTGCCGCCCGCCGGCAGCTGCACGGTCTGCACCGGCCCGCCCTTGACCGAATAGGCCAGCACCGGGGTATTGGTGCTGCCAAAGCCGTTGAGCAGCGTCGCATCGACCGTCAACGCGACATTGGCCGTGCCGGAAACATTGAATTTGAGGTACGCGCCGCAGCAGGTGGTCTGCCTGCTTTTGACTGTAACGCCAAAAGTGCCGACGGCCAGCGTGTCCCAGTTGTACGGGCTCCAGTACAGGCCGGGGTCATCGACCGGGATATTGCCGGCGTTGCTCGCCGCGGTGAACGCCAGCGGGCTGCCGGCATTCGCCAGCGATTGGTTGTTCGTGATGCTGACGTTGTGCGTGCCGTTGACAGCCGGTGTGAACGTGGTGGTGCCGGATGTGGCGCCAGCGGCAATCGTGACCGGGTTGGGCGTAAACGTGCCAGTGTTCGAGTCGGCGAAGGTGACGCTGGTGGCCGAACCGAGCGTGCCGTTGAGCGTGGCTGTCAACGTAACCCCGGCCCCGGTGCTGCCGCTGCTCGCGCCGCTCAGTGTGACGGACGTCGCGGTGACCGGGTTGCTTGCCGTGTACGTAAGCGGGCTACCGGCAACGGTATAGCCATTGTTGACAGTGATGCCGACAGACTTCGCCCCGGCGCTGGCCGGCGTGTAGGTAAATGTGCCAGTCGTCGCGCCAGCGGCAATCGACAGGCTGGACGGGGCGAACGTGCCGCCGCCACCGCCATCGGAAAGGTTAATCGTCGTCGCTGCCGCGTTTGTCGCCGATAGCGTGACGGTGAAGTTGCTGGACGCCACCCCGACCGTGCCGGATGCCGGGCCGCTCAGGGTTGCATACGTTGTCACCGTCGGCGCACCGTCATCGACATCGACGTCATCGACCGTCACACCCTGGCTGATTGCGTGGTGGAACAGGCCCGCGTAACCAGACCACGACGAGACTGTCAGCGAATACGTGGCGCTGCCGGGCTGGGATTCCGCATTGCGCCACAGGTAAACCTTGAGCGCAGTGCCAATCGCCTCGACGCGGGTGTGCAACGTATCGCCGCTGGACCAGTCGGCAGTGGTATCCTGATTGGCGATAACGTCTACATAGCCGCCGATATTCGAATAGACCGAAATGTTCAGCTTGCCGGCGGCGGCAGCCGGGCCGACGATGACGATGTAGCTGTTCTGGCCGTCCGATGTTGCCCGCACCATGTAACCCATGGTGTACAGCGTCGCCCCGGCCTTGCGCGTGGCGCTGAGCCCCATGTCGGCACGTGCCGCCACACCGGTATAAATGACCTGATTGCCCTGCTGCTTGTTGAAGCTGCCGAACGCATTGGCGCCGCTGACTGGCTGCGTGGCCTGCACCGTCCAGGAGCCGTTCAGGTTCGTCCAGCCCGGCGCAATCGAGTCGAGCGTGGCCGAATCGAAATTGCTGGAGTATAAGGTCGTCATCTATCAGTACCACCGGAACAGTGGAGCGCCAGTTGTGGCGGTGATGTACAGGTTCTGGCCGTTCAGCGATTCGTCCCAGTTCGGGCCGGTAGTCGAATTGCTGACGGTGAACGTATTGGTCGGCGCGCCGCCCGGTTGCGCCCCAGCGACAGTGAAAGTCACAGAAGCGTTTGTTGGCAGGTAGATGCGCACACCGACGGCGCCCGCCGGCGGCGTGCCGATGGGCGTGCCGTTGGTGGTGCCGGCAGGCACTGCTGTCAGCGAGCCGATGCCGGTAGCTGGCATCGTGGTCGGCAGCGGGTTCGCCGCGCTGACCTGCGTGGCCGAGTCGGCCGCGCCGAACTCCAGTTTGACCAGCTGGTGGTGGACGCCGCCGATGTCATCGGTGGCAATGGTCGTACCACTGCCAGCGGTAATTGGTACGTTATCAGCCATGTTTCACCCCGCTTAGCGGTTGATGTACAGCGGAGTGGAGAAGGTCACGGTGAAGTCGCCGCCGGCTACCGACTTGGTGCCGCCGAAGTCGACGAAGGTAACGATTTCGTCCGTTGCCGCCGAACCGACCACCTTGTAGATGACCACGCCGACTGCGCTGATGGTGCCGTTCGAGTAGGTCGGATTCGCCGCCGAGAAGGTCACCGGGATGCGATTGTTCACGCTGTCCAGCGCGCCGACTGCGGCGGTGACGGCAAATCCGCCGGTCGCGTAAGTGCCGTTGGCAGCGTGTTCGCTGGTCACGTCAGAGCGCACGGCCCAGGTGTCGAGTTCGGTTTCCGAGGGCACGGCGGTAACCAGCATCGCCTTGAATGTGCCGGTACCGAAGTACGATGCGAGCCGTTCGGTGAGTTTGCTGAAGTTCTGGGAAGCCATTTCTGGTGCTCCTGGTCAATCGGTTTAGGGTCTGACCACTTCGAACGACAGCTGCACAGCGCCTTCTACCATGCGCTCCACATCCCCATTCGGAAATGTCAGCTCGATGGCGTAGACGGCCTTGCGGAAGTTCAGTGCGGCGGTGGTGGTGTGGTCGATGACCAGTTCCACGCTGCCGGTGGCAGGGTCAATGTTGAAGTTGCTGGTCTGGGAGTCGAACAGCAGCGTGTTCGAGCGTGCATGCGGGCGAATCTGCATCTTCGCGGTGACACCGGTCAGGTCCACAGGTGCAGGAACGCCGGACGTGCCGACATCCACGTAGGTGAACGTGTGCTGGTACTTGGCACCTTGTTGGACGGTCAGATCGATCTGCATGACGCATGCCAGAATTAGTTGCCTAGAGGGTATCTTGACAACAAATAGTTGTCAATGACAACTATTTTGGCTGTTTTAGCGTCATCGATCCCAGGTACAGAGGCAGTCCGAAGGAGTGCAGGGGAACGGATCGCAGCTTCGCCGCAACCCAGGTGTACAGCAGCGCGTGGTGGAAGTGGTCATTGCCCTCGGCCGACTTCTTCCAGATGAACGCATCGGCGCCAGGATCACGCAGATTCGGGTCTTTCACCCGTTTCATGTCGCACAACTGGACTCCGATGATCTCTTTGTTGGCGTCCTGCCGGATCGAGATACTACCGTCACGAATGTCCTTGAACAGTGACTCGAACGCGATGTTCCGGTTCACATTCACTTGGCGCACGGCCAACAGCCCGGCGAACTCGTCCTCTTCCTTGTCCTGAATGCGGAAC
The DNA here is from genome assembly GCA_964633425.1 of uncultured Candidatus Saccharibacteria bacterium. Lineage (GTDB taxonomy): Bacteria > Patescibacteriota > Minisyncoccia > Phycocordibacterales > UBA2100 > UBA10103. The sequence goes on along the minus strand of CAZWFX010000014.1, from coordinate 4,415 downwards.
GCTTCCAGGTTCTTCGAGGTCACGTACACCGACCCCCACAGGATCGGCGACTTGTCTTGCATGCGGAACACGGTTTCGACGTAGGGCTGCGAGTCGATCACTGCCGAAGTGACATTGAACTGCTTCACCAGCTCCTGATACCGCGCGTCCACGTTGCTGTAGTGGATCAGCTCGGTGTGGATGACGTGCAGCTTGCCGTCCCAGCCCACCTCGGCGACCATGCAGCTGCAGTAGACGCCCATGTCCATGCCGAGTACGCGCTGACCGTTCGAACCTTGCAAACCCAGGTCGTACATCCGGTCAACGTCGGACTTCAACACACTCGACTCGGCGTCTTCACTCGGCAGGCCCAGGTTGAAGTTGTCGAAATCCGCGCGACGCTTGTACTTGGTAGCCGTGCGTACCAGATATGGCACGGTGATGATGTTCGGCGCGTCGAACGGCGACACCTGAAAACCCTCGGCGACGAAGTTTTCGGAGGGGTTTTCGCACACCCACTCACGGTTTCCCACCTGCAGCGACGGCACGCTGTCGCACTTCGGACAGCGCAGCTTCGCGTTCTCCACGTCGAACTTGTGGATATTGGTGGCGGTGATTTCGCGCAAGTCACCCGTGAAACCGGGGATTTTCACGTGCGAATAGTAGTCGGGCAGGAAGAAATGCCCGCAGTGGTCGCAACAGGTGAAGTTGAAATGGCGCTTCGAGGCCCGGAACTTCTTGTCGATACCGGTCTTGAACGCGGTCGGCGTCGACAGGTAGAACTGCCATTTGTACTTCGAGTGGGTCAGTCGGGAATTAAAATTTGAGACGACTTCCTCATTTGCGAAGTCATACTCGTCTATGACAGTGGCATCGGCGGGCACACTGATCGCCTGATTATTCCCGTAGGTGCCCTTGATATAGATGAAGCTATTTCCGATCTGCTTGATCGAGGCATTATCCAGCGTCTTGTTTACCTTCGCCTTCAACCTCGGCGACTCAGCGATGATCGGATCGATGCGCGTCTTGCACACGTCGGCAGCGAACGTCGCGGTCGGCAGCGTGTAGATCGTCGAGAAACCGTCGATGATGTCCGCCAGACCCAGCGCGCGGCGGAACGACATCTCGGAAATGCCCACCTGGGAGCACTTGCGGACGATAATCTCGGGGGAGGTAGATTGTAGGATGCGGAGCTGGTACTCGTGGTCTTTGAACGAATACAGCTCCCCACCCAGGTAGGTGTACTTCTCGATCCACTCGGCGACCATCTCCGGAGTCAGAGTCTCCAGAACGGACTGCTCCAGCCGCTGAACGTGTTCCGAGAAGTTGAACATCGGGACGTTACGCCTGCGCGTCCTGCGGCACCAGCTTGTGCTTCTCCAGCAGACGCTGATACAGCTCCGGCTCCATCGTCTTGATGGAGTCCAGTGCCAGCGTGCCCAGGATCACCAGCTCGCGCAGCGGTACTGTAGCCAGCATGTCATTGGCAACCTCTGCCGGGTGTTGCAGGAAGTCTCCGAAAGCCGCGTCGATGAGAGCCACTGCGTCTTCAATGTTGCCACATGCTGCTACTTGATTCAGTTGAGTCATAAGTCACTTCCTTGAAGGCTATTTGAGTTGTTTTTCCCACTCACGCTTGTATGTCTGCAACGTGATTTCAGCGACTTCCGTCGGCAAGGACTTCAACGTTCGGGTAAATACGTATTCCAACCGTTTCACCCGCTCACTGTCGTAGACAGAATTCTGCAGGCGTACCAGCTGGTCGATTGTGCTCGCCAGACTGTTTACAACCTGCGCTTTCTGGTTCGCAGGTACACCCGTATCGCTCAACACCGCCGTCATCAACTGCTGCCCTGTCCGCAGCAGATTCAGCAGCTCGTGCTCCAGGTTGACATCCAGCAACGTCTTGCTCGGCAAAATCTCTGCCAGTTTGCGCTGAATGGCCTCCAACGCTTCCACGTCGTAGCCGGAAAAGTCGAGTGCGTCGTCCTTGTACATTCGAGCATAATCGCTGCCGGAGTTTCGTTTGTCAACGCCGGTGTGCGGAATAAATACTCTACGAAATATTCGATGCGAATATTCGAATATATTTTAAGTTGTTGATTTTCGGTATGGTGGGCTGGAATTTCTTGACCTTTGTCAGAAAGAGGCCCGAAAACAGACGTTGCGCATGGCAACTTTTTGATGTTGCAGACGGTTGTTTGAAAGAAAAAACCCGGAAATTCTTGCGAAAATCCGGGATTCCCCTTTTCCCAACCTGTGGAGAGATCAATGACTCAAATCGATCTGGTTGCAGTATGCAACAGAAAATTGACAATGGCAACGCCTTTTTGGACTTATTTGAACTTGCCTGGATTTCCCTGGAACTCGCTGGCACAGAATGAACTCGACGGACCGGTCAGTGAACCGTCGCGAACAACCCGGAACGAACTTCCTGCAACAATCCACCAAGCTGCCCACGCGCCGGTTGGCGCAACCGTGCCCTTCCCAGCTTCTCTTCCCAGTAGCTGATCGGCACCATCAGCAGTTTCCGGGTTTGGCCTCGGTAGGGGAGGCTGGTGAGAAAGCTACCATCTCGCGCCGCTGCGGACTGGTGGTAGCAGGCCGGGGCGGTGCCGATGGCACGGCAAGTGGGCGACAGCGGAAGGAACACTTCGTCGCCTAGACGCAGGCAAGGCACGTCACGGATGACCGCGTAGTAGCCTCCAGCGCGCATGGGCAGGTCTGGCGTCTCGTCAGACTTTGGCGCCTCAATGCCAGGGAGTGTGGCAGGTTCGGCAGATGGCAGTCTGGCAGGCATCGCCGACTGGACCAGAGCGTGGAGTATCTTGAACTTCCCATTCACGAACTCGCGGTCGACACAGTCGTCATGTGGTTCGAACTCCATCTTGGCGTAACGGAGAACTATATCAAGGTCGCGGACTTGCTTGTGGGAGAGGGTGAGTGCAGTGTCCTGATCGACGGGTTGCTGTGCAACTCGCGCATTGGCCGCCGAACCTTTTGTCCAGTAGTCCCACAGAACGTCATCGCATTCGGCTTGGTAGGCGATCACCTTGTCACGAATCTCCAACTTCACCTTGTTAGGGTGAATGGACATCATCCAACCCATCAACTTACGCAACGGCAGACAGGTGACGGCACGCTTCTGACCGTCACCTGGGAGCTGCGTGGTGATTTCCACCACGCAGGTTTCAAATCGCCCGGACTGCAGTTTCACATACTGGCTTTTCCAGTCCAGACCCATACCTTCAACGATTGGCCGCATCGGCGCGTAGGGCTGCCCTTCGTGCTCGACGACGAAAAGATTGGTTCCGCGGAATGGAACAGTGGTTACGGCTGACTGTTGAGTAGGGAAGTGCATGAGAAGTGTCTCCGTACAGTATCCGCCACAGGGGCGGCATGGTCACACACCGTTCGCAATACCGACCACGCTGCAATTCGGCGCCACTCTCGTAGCCAGTGTGTGACCTACCATAGAAGATTTTGCTGCTACAACGTGAGTTCCCGGTTGCGAATCGGGGCTGCAGCAGAGGTGTTGCAGCGTCTAAATGCTACCTGACGCTGTTGCGTTTGGCAACTTACTGGTTGCTGTTGGGGTGCTGTTTGCCCGCGCGCACGGCAGCCATCGCTTCCTTGCGCTGCTCTGGCGTCATTCCTGCCCATTTGGCAGCGGCGACGCGCTTTCCCCGTTCTGACTGGGCTGCCTTGCCGGCTTCGTCGGTGGACCAGCGAGCGGATTGTGAGTCCGACAGCTTCTGAAAGCTGTCTACCGTCCTGGCAGCGCGCGCATGCGCTGCTCTTGCATCCTTCTCGTCTTGGCTAAGGGCCTTGGTCATAGGGACAAGGCTGGCCTCTGCAGACCGGCGGCGACCGCACTTGGGGCAGCCGCGCCCATGCAACAAGCCATTGGCCTGAATCTCCTGCTCGCCGTGCTCCTTGCACCGGAATTTGACCGGTGACCTGGCGTTTTTGTACTCGGTGATCGAGAAGTCCAACTCCGGGTGAAGCTCGGAGACGATCTTGACGAAGTCCGCTGGGGTACGTTTTTGGCCGCGTAGCATGTTGGCTGCTCCTGTGTATCTCATGACGTATTGTACACAGAAAGTTTGGAAAATGTGAAATTTTCTGGCGGGCACCACCCAATCCTTATATGCGCGGCGTGGTAAAAAAGTGTATGCGTCACTAAAAAATATTTGCACAAAAGACTTGCGCTGTTGCATGCACTGCTATATATTAAACACATGGCAAGCGCACCACGGCCCAAAACCCACGCCTTGCCTTCCGCCTGCCAACTCACCCGGCATAAGCGGCGATCTGTAACAAGATAGGATGCACCCTACCGCATAGCATGGCGATTGACTTTTGTCAATCGCCATGTCGTGAAAAATCCGTGAAGTGGCGGAAGCGGGGAAGGTGCGTCCGAAATTTTTGAGTCA
>CAZWFX010000013.1:39529-41521 GCA_964633425.1 uncultured Candidatus Saccharibacteria bacterium | reverse complement strand
TTTCTGTTTCCGAAGCACCACAAAAACCATCACATACAGAGAAGCGGACCCTACGGGGTAACCCTCTCGCTCTTCGATACCATTTTCGGTACGAGAAGCGACTACGAATCTTAGGCTTGTGACTGAGGTGACGGCTCGTGTGCCTGGGCCGACGGTATAACGCCGCGGTATTTCGGTTTTGGGAGACCGAACAGGTAGCCGAACGGTGCCGTAGAAAAGATGTGCACAAGGGTGCCGCACATGAACGATCGGGCGAGGAATTCTTCGTTGAACGCATGTGCGACCTTTGCGGAGTTAAAGAGATACACGTAGTAGAACGACGTCGCAATCAGAAGCAGCATGATCATGATGAACGAGTCCCGCTCCTCGGGCTTGTACTTATTGAGGTTGTAGACCGGGTAGATGAACCAGAAAATGTAGTGCGAAAGCAGGAAGATGTTCAGCGTGTAATTCGCCGTGATTCCGAAATATACGCACGCAAGAATGAAGAGGGTGGTGATCTTCATCTGGACGAAATACCAGTTATAGACCTTCGTAAAAATGAGCTCGAAGGCAAGAAAGATCATCACGATGCCGACGTACGTGAGCGGGGGAATGCTCAGATTCCAGTAGTGATCGAATAGGTAGAGGCACATGAGCGCGAACGGCGCCCCGCTCTGTGCGGCACTCTGGAGTGCGTGGATACGGTTCTGAAGTTCAAACTCATCAAAAAAGTAGTGGAACGAAAAAAGAAGGTATGTGATGAGTGTGAGCGCGATGTACGGCGCGACCGCGAGTCCCCAGTACGAAATCGCGATGCTTATGCCGAGCATCCATGCAACATACGTGTACGTGAGCTTGCCGGCGCGCCACATACCCACCCACGCCCCGATTCCGTGCACGCGACCGATGAGCAAGGAAACACCGAATGTGTAGACGGCAACAGCCGGCGCGAGTAAGACACTCAAAAAGAAGCCCCCCTCCGCGAGGGTGCGGTAGAACGCCATATCCTTACTGAAGTCTAGTTTCATGCGATTGATCGTTCGTAGTCTGACGCAAAGAGGTGCCGACACAAGGAATATACACCGTAGACGATGAATGGGGCAGCGAACACATCAATGGAGTAGTGCTGTCTGCCGAGAAGCACCTCGATACCGAGGAGGACTGATACGCCGATCATGAAGTATCGGACCTTCGGGATGTGCCAAAAGATGAGCGCCGCCATTAAGGGAAGCGCCGTGTGGCCGGAAAAGAACAGGTCGCCGCCTTGCGTGAAGAACGACGTAGTCGGGACGGTTCCTTCCGGGATACCGAGATTCGTCATGTTGATGAACGCGTCGCGCACGAGAATGAGCACCGCCATCGATTTGAGGAAGAATACGAGCGAGCGTGTGCGGATGAATGCGTACAACAGAATTGCGTATTCCAGATAGAGTGCACCGTACGAATCGAGCCACATGAATTCCATGCGGGGGATGTATCGGAAGACGACATCGGGCACCGCAGGTCCCGCGAGCACCGTTGCCATGTGCACCGCATAGTAGTTGACGACGATAGCGAAGGCCGCAAAGCTCAGCGCCTGTAGCAGCTGCAGTAAAAAATCCGACCGCGACCAGAGTGCCGCATCATGCTCATGAAAGATCGCCATGCTAGAACGAGATTGCATAATCCTTTTTTCGAATCGAAAGAATGATGTGTACCAGCGTCCACCCGTAGAAGAACAGCGGACTATAGAATCCGTAGAGGAGGTTCACGCCAGGCGAAAGGGAATACTGAAAGAACGTGATCATGACAAAAATGTGGACCCAGATCACGAAGTCGAGGAATACGCGAAGTTCCGCCGTACCGTACAGTTTTGTGAAGTACAACAGATACCATCGGATGTAGTGGAACATGATAATGAATGCCGAAATCTGATACACATTCGACCCGCCGTAAAACGCGAAGTACAAAGGTACGCCGATATTGAGCAGAAAGAACAGCAGCACCTGCCCTTGCATGAGTCTGTCTCCG
>CAZWFX010000013.1:0-39429 GCA_964633425.1 uncultured Candidatus Saccharibacteria bacterium | reverse complement strand
GCCGATATTGAGCAGAAAGAACAGCAGCACCTGCCCTTGCATGAGTCTGTCTCCGGTATCGGAGAACAGGTAGTACACAAAGAATAGGGAGCACAGGGCAGTGAGTGCGGTCAGGGTATAGAGAACAAGCGGACCCGCGCTAAAGAGCATTTGCGCGAAGACCGCGGCAAAGGCAAAGAATGCCGCAAAGGCGCCGAAGGCGGGGTTCTGCGCGGGCACTTTTGCGATCAGCAGTTCATCGAGAAAGTAGTGCAGTACGAATATGGTCAGGGTCACAAAAATAACCACCGGGAACCATACATCGTGCCAGTACACATACGTGAGCGCGAAGCCGAGGATTACGGTCAGCAGCAGAAAATTCGTTACGTACGCACGGTCCATCTTGCCGCTTTTGAGGCGGTAAATGTACGAAATAAGGAAGTGGGCTTGGCCGAAGGCAATAACGGAGCGCAAAAGCACGTCATTGGGGAGGTAGAGAACGTAGAGGAGTGCCGCGACCGAAGAGGTAATCAGGCAGATAAGGTCGATCCGGGCCGCTCGCATGACCACCAGCCTAGCAGGAATAGGTTCCCGAGGCGAGATTGCATGAAGCTATCCACACGGCCATATGCCGCCCCGTGGGCGCCGGGAGTCGGGTGCTACACTGAACAGTAATAACACCGCGTTCATTTATCTATATGAAAAGTATTTTACAGAAGAACATTACGCGAGGGGTTCTTACACTCATCGTGATTTTGGGCTCCATTTATTTTATTCAGGCATCATCCGAAAAGCTCGGTCCTTCTGCAGCGAGCTCGGTCGGCCAGGTCAATGTGGCCCACGCGGAGTCTAAATAACATATCGCCATGGATTCAAATCAAACCTCGCAGCCGACACCTACACCGGAGCAGAAGGGTGGCTACAACATGGCCTACGTCATCGTCGGCGTCTTTTCTCTTATCGTGCTCGCGGCGGTCGCAGTACCGTTTACGCTGAATGTATTCAAAGGTGGACAGGATCAGACACTCGTCGATAAACAGGAGGTCGCCGAGGACACAAAGTCGCTCAATGCGTACCGAGACGGCACCTCCGCAGAGGCGGCAAAGGCATACGTGGACGGCGTTGATGCGCGCATTCAGGCGGGCAACATCTCGGATGCAGCGAGGGACTTACTTTTGCTCCGCAAGGCCGGTGTTATGTCGACTGCGCGCGGTGATGCCGAAACCATAAAATCAAACGCAAAGGTTGCAACACAGCTGTTCCGCGATTTCATCAATCGCTCCAACCCCAACACATCAGATCTCTACTTCCGCGATTTCTCGATCGTTGCGCTCACTCGCCTCAACATGCAGTGCTGCTCGGTCTCGTACGAGATCATGGACGGATCGATTCCGTTGTTCAACACATTTGAACGGTACACCTCGATGGGCTATTCCAAGTCGCTCGCGGCGTTGCTTGCACTCGATGACGCAACGACACAACTCTCTGAAGCCCGAAAGCCGGACATTATGAACCGATTGAACTCGGTGGATATTGCGGCGAAGATCCTGATCGGTTTCAAGGATGAACTGAATGCCGAGACAAAGTCACGCCTATTGCAGGAGCTGAGCGGTGCGATCAACGAGTTCTCGTCGTTGCGACCGCTCACATTCACTGAGCCGAACGTGATCATGTACGAAGGAGGCAACAAGATGGCGCTTGCATACGATCTCTACAAGTCGAATCAGCCTGATGGTACGTCAGCGTCGGTGAATGCCGCGATTGACCGACAGTATGAGGATGCAGCGGATGCGATCCGCGCCCAGATGAAGGCAGCTGCCGACATCCACGGACTGAACGAGGTGCTGTTCTACAATCAGATCAATTACCTCGAGTCGATCGATCGCCGCTACGGGGATGCAGTCAACATGAAAAAGCACAATGATGCGATCGATACGATCCTTGAGATCCTTAAGACGGAACCGACCATCACGAATATCGGACTCCTGTACTTCCCGGGCGCAGCAGAGTGGAAGAAGACCAACCCCGACGAGATGAAAAAGCTCAGCGCGTACACGCATTTCATGGACCTTTCCAAAGAGAATGCGGACATTGCCGCATACCTAAAGTCCATAAACGTAACCTGGTAGTCATCGGGCAGTATTTTGAAAAAACGGCCACACAGTGGCCGTTTTTTCATTGTGGGATACTATCGTGCAATGAGTCGCAAAGTACGAAAGATCAAGCCGGGACAGACGGTGCTTCTGAAACAGGGGACCGGCAAGCATAAGGAATTTTGGAACAAGGAATATCAGACGAGCGAGCACCTCGCACTCTCGATGAACGTCTCCGAGGATCTTGAGAAATTCGCGAACTGGCTGGAGCGGGAATACGGCCGTGCGTACCTGAATCCGGTCGCGCGTATCGTGGATATCGGTACCGGAAACGGTCGCAACATCATTTACATGTCGAATAACTACGGCATGCACGGTACGGGATACGATATTGCCGAAGTTGCGATCAAGGAGGCCGAGGTCAATAAGGAAGACCTGCCGCTCACGTTCGAGGTGCGCTCGATGACCGAGCCGCTGCCCGAAAAGGACGGCTCGGTGACACTCGTGCTCGATATGATGTCGTCGCACTTTTTGCGGAAGGCAGAGCGCGAGCGATTGCTTGCTGAGATCGTCCGGGTGCTCAAGCCGGGCGGGTGGCTGTTCTTTAAATCGTTCCTCGCGGATGAGGATTTGCATACCAAGCGCCTTCTGAAGGAAAGCCCTGCAGACGAAGCGGGTGCATATATTCATCCGAAGATCGGGGTGTATGAGTACGCCTGGACCGAAGATGATGCGATTGAGTTTTTCTCGCCGTACTTTGATATCAAAAAGATCCAGAAGTCACACAAGCACATAAACAGGGGCAAGATCGGAGAGGAGCGTGCCTGGAAGCGCCGCACCTTCTCGATGTATCTGCAGAAACTGTCCTGAGTATGGAGCTGGTTCGACCTGCGGCGGAATATCAGGGCACATTCATGGGCGCGCTCGCGGAATTCCTGAACGCAGAGTCCAACGATCGGCGTACCCGCTACGAGCAGTCAGCGGCGGAGATCAATGAGCATGGTTTTGACGGCTATGTGCGCATCGAGTGTTCTCGTGCGCTCGGAGAGAATCTGCCGGACGGATTCGTCCCTGAAACGACACTGTGGCTCATAGATGATGGTGTGTACATCGGGCGCGTCAGCATTCGGCATGAGTTGAACGATCATCTACTGAAGGAGGGGGGGACACGTCGGCTACGATGTGCGTCCGAGTAAGCGCATGCAGGGGTACGGTAGTGCGATGCTTGAACTCGCCATTCCTGCGGCACGCGATCTTGGTATTGACCGCATACTGTTGACCTGTAATGCGACGAATGTGGGCTCGCGCAAGATCATCGAAAAGAACGGTGGCGTTCTGGAAAACGAAGTGATCGATACCGACAAGGGGACGCATAAGCTCCGTTTTTGGATAGAACAATAAAAAAGACGGCCGCAGGATATGCGGCCGTCGTTCAAGGTTCTGTGCTGCATCGACTATTGCAGGCGGGTCTTGTTCGGCGCGTGATTGCCGTCCGTGACGCCGCCCATGATGACGATCTGTATACCGTCATCGGTCGATAGGAGGCCGCTCTTTGCCTGCTGCATACGGAGCTCCCGCATCGCGCGCGGGCTCAGGGCAACGACCTCCCAGTGCGACGACATCTGCAGCGAGCCGTACTTCGAGTGCTTCCGCGATTCGGAGTACGCACGCATGACTTCGACTGCTATCAGATTGTTGAGCAGCGCCTGCATTTCGTGCAGCGGGTTCATCAGATCGTAGAGACGCGTGTTGTCTTCGTGGAGCAGTCGCATAGTCTCGTCCGCCTGGACTGCCGCGTAGATCTCGTCCATGGACCGTAGTCCCTCGGGCAGCATCGACTGGATGCGCTCTGCGATGGCTTCGCTTTGCGCAAGCAGCGGCTTCAGTTCGGCACTGAGTCCGGACAGGACCACATACAGCCGTTTGATGTGATCCGGCGCCGTACCGAGTACGGTGTCGTCGTTTTCCTTTTCGCGGCCGTTGCTGTACGTCTCCGTGATCACGGCACTCGCGATCCGGGACAGGAGGTCATCGAGGACGGTTGTAGGGGTCGGGGACGCAGTATCGGGGGTCATTGTGGGCTCCCTGGGTGAGTGGTCGATGTACTGGGTCGGATAATGCGATAGCAGCGCATTCGGTGCAAGTGCGGGTTTGACTTCGCCTCCTCGCTCACGTATATTGCGAAGGCCTCGCAGGAGGCCCTGATTGTTGAATGATTTTGGCTCAACAGAGCCAAAATATCGCAAGAATCCGGGGCCTAGCAGCGGAGTGTCCATAACCCCAGCCGTAAGGCAGGGTGCAGGCCTCCCAAAGCATCCTTTTAGGCACCATGACCTCATTAGAAGGAGGTCCTAAAGACACATGGCAAAGACATCAATGATCGTAAAGGCAAACCGCACGCCGAAGTTCTCTTCGCGAACGGTACGCCGATGTTTCAAGTGCGGACGTCCGCGCGGTTTTATGCGGGACTTTAACCTCTGCCGAATCTGCTTCCGCGAGGAGGCGCTCGAGGGGAATATCCCGGGAGTTAAGAAGTCATCTTGGTAATATGGTCACCGATCCTGTAGCAGATTTCATCACACGCCTCACCAACGCAGGCGCTGTTAAGCACGCATCGGTCTCCGTACCGTTCTCTTCGTTCAAGCTCGCTATCGCCGAGAAGCTCAAGGAGGCCGGATACGTGACCGCTATCGAAAAGAAGGGCAAGAAGGTCAAGAAGACCCTCGACGTAACGCTCAAATACAAGACCGACGGTACGCACATCATTCAGGGTGTGAAGCGCATCTCGAAGCCGGGACGACGCATGTACAAGGGCGCCGGCGAGATCAACAGCGTGAAGTACGGACATGGTGCGCTTATCCTCTCGACCCCGAAGGGTATCAAGACAGACAAAGAGGCCCGCAAAGAGAACATCGGCGGCGAGGCTCTCTTCGAGATCTGGTAAATAACATACGCATATGTCACGAGTAGGAAAAAAAGAAATAATCATCCCGTCCGGCACCGAAGTCTCGGTGGTTTCGACGGAGCTCATTGTTAAGGGCAAGGGAGGCACGCTCAAGAAAATGGTGCACCCGGCAGTTACCGTACAGATCGACGGTCAGAACGTAACCGTTAACCCGGCGAACAACTCACGCCTCGCAAAGGCGCTCTGGGGTACGTATGCGGCACACGTCCGCAATATGATCTCCGGCGTCAATACGCCGTTCATCAAAAAGCTTCAGATCGAAGGTATCGGTTACAAGGCTGAAATGCAGGGCCAGAACCTCAAGATGGCACTCGGCTTTTCGCACCCGGTCCTCGTTGCGATCCCGCAGGGCGTCACTGTTCTTGTTGAAAAGAACATTGTCACTGTTTCGGGAGCAGACAAAGAAGTTGTCGGACAGTTCGCGGCGTCAGTACGCGCGATCAAGAAGCCGGAACCGTACAAGGGTAAGGGCATCCGATACGAAGGCGAAGTCGTACGCCAGAAGCAGGGTAAGAAGGTAGCGGGATAAAACATCAATATGGCACTCACTAAACGAGAACAGCGAAACCGACGACACAATCGCGTACGCGCGCGTGTTTCCGGAACAGAACAGCGCCCGCGCCTTTCGATCTACAAGTCGAACACGCGACTCACGGCGCAGATCATCGATGACACCAAGGGCGTAACGCTCGCGGCGGTATCATCGGCGAACGAGAAGGGAAAGACTCCGAAGGAGCGCGCAGAACAGGCGGCGGCAACGCTCGCAAAGGCTGCGAGCGCAAAGGGAGTCAAGGCGGTCGTATTCGATCGCGGCGGCTTCCAGTACGTAGGCACTATCAAGGCATTTGCTGATGCGGCACGATCAGCGGGACTAGAATTTTAATCACAATCATATGGCAGACGAAACACAGCAGAATACGGACGGAGCACAGGCGGCAGTCGCAGAGCGACCGCAGCGCGGTGCACGAAACGACAATCGCGACCGACGTGGTGGTCCGGGGGCACGCGGTCCGCGCCGAGGCGGCAATCGCCCGGAGCGCGAACGCTCTGAGTTCGCACAGAAGATGATCGGTATCCGACGAGTAGCCCGAGTTATGGCAGGCGGACGACGATTCAACTTCTCGGTTGCGATCGTGATCGGGGACAAGAAGGGCCGAGTCGGTGTCGGTGTCGGTAAGGCGGCAGACACACAGCTCGCCATCGAAAAGGCGACTCGTGCGGCAAAGCGCCACATGATCAATCTGAACCTCACCAAGAACCGCTCGATCAAGCACAATGTCGAGGCAAAGTACTGCGCATCGGTGGTCGAGATCCGACCGTCTCCGGGACGCGGACTCGTCGCAGGTTCATCGGTCCGTTCGGTCCTTGAAATGGCCGGTGTCTCGGACGTGACGGCAAAATTGCTCTCACGATCGAAGAATCCGATCAACAATGCCCGTGCAGCCATCGCAGCACTCTCATCGGTCTCAATGAAATAAGTATGTCTACTCTCAACCAACTCAAGCGAACAGGAAAGCGACCGTATCGACGCGTCGGACGCGGCCAGGGTTCTACCCGTGGCAAGCAGTCCGGACGCGGAGGTAAGGGGCAGACCGCGCGTGCGGGCCACAAGGTGCGCCCGGAGATGCGCGACATCATCAAGAAACTCCCGAAGCGCCGCGGCTACGGCAAGAACCGAGGCCGAACCGTTATCCCGACCCCGCGCGCACGCGCAATCTCACTCACGAAGATCGATGCGGTCTTTGCGGCAGGGGATGTCACTAAGCAGATGATCGTCGACATGAAACTGGCCCGAAAGAGCCAGCCGGTAACGATCGTATCCGGAGAAACGTCTAAGAAGTACTCATTCAAGGGTGTCCGTGTGACCGGCTCCGCGAAGGCGGCAGTCGAGAAGGCGGGAGGCACCATTGCATAGGCCTATGTTTGAAAACTTTGTACGAAAGGTAAAGCTCGTCTTCGAAGACGAGGGGCTGCGCAGCCGCATCCTCTTCGTACTCGGTGCGCTCGTGGTGTTCCGTCTGTTGGCGGCAATTCCGGTTCCGGGCATCGATGCGATACAGCTCGAAGCATTCCTCGCGAACAATCAGTTCTTCGGACTCCTTAACATCTTCTCCGGCGGTGGCTTCTCGAATCTCTCGATCGTGATGCTCGGTGTCGGTCCGTACATTACTGCCTCCATCGTGATGCAGCTGATGACGATCCTCGTTCCGCGCTTGAAGGAGATGTATCAGGAAGAGGGAGACGCGGGCCGTCAGCGGTTCTCGCAGTACTCGCGCTACCTCGCGGTACCGCTCTCATTCCTCCAGGCCTTCGCGTTCCTCCTGCTCCTCCAGCAGAACGGCATCGTCCCGACGCTCTCGATTCTCGGTCTCGTCACGAATGTGACCGTCATCGCAGCCGGTTCGATTCTGCTCATGTGGCTCGGCGAACTGATCTCTGAATTCGGCGTGGGTAACGGTGTGTCACTCATCATCTTTGCGGGTATCGTCTCGCGGATCCCGAGCGATATCTCCCAGACACTCTTCGCATTCGATCCGTCGCAGGCACCGGCCTATCTGGGCTTCCTTGCGGCAGGAGTCGCGATCATGGCGGGCGTTGTGTACATCACCGAAGCTGAACGACCGATCCCGGTCACGTACGCGCGCCGCGTTCGCGGTTCGAAAGTGCTCGGCGGAGTATCAACGTACCTTCCGCTTCGTGTGAACCAGGCAGGTGTTATTCCGATCATCTTCGCGCTGTCATTCCTCTTGTTCCCGCAGATGATCGCAACGTTCCTCTCACGCGTATCCATTACCTGGCTTGCCAACGGTGCACACGCTGTGGTGACAGGTCTTGCGAACCAGTGGATCTACGGCGGACTCTACTTCTTCTTTGTGGTCGTATTCACGTACTTCTACACGGCTATCACGTTCGAGCCGCACCAGATTGCGAAAAATCTTCAGAAGAACGGTGCGTTCATTCCGGGCGTCCGTCCCGGCGCAACGACAGCCGACTACCTGGGCAACATCATTACGCGCATCACGCTCGTCGGTGCATTGTTCCTCGGCTTACTTGCAGTGTTCCCGATCATCCTTCAGGGTTTGACCGGTATCACCGCGGTCACGATTGGCGGTACGGCACTCTTGATCGCCGTCTCCGTCATTCTGGACCTGGTCAAGAAGATCGACGCTCAGACCTCAATTAGGGAATATTAATCCCAAACAAAAAAGCCCGCATAAAAGCGGGCTTTTTTGTTTTATGGTACTGTCTCGTCATGAAGTTGGAGAATGTCGTCATCATTTCCGGACCGTCCGGTGCAGGCGAAGACTCGATCATCGGCGGACTCAGTGCCTTTACCACGATCAATCGTGTCATTACGACGACGACCCGAGACATGCGGCCAGGCGAGAGCAGCGGCGCACCGTACTATTTCATTTCCAAGGATGACTTCCAGAAGAAAATAGACGCGGGCGAGATGATCGAATGGGCGCAGCAGTACAACGGTAATTACTATGGCGTGACCAAGGAAGAGCTCGAACGGGTGAACGGTCTTCCCGGTATCGGTACATGGAAGATCGAATACCAAGGGGTTATGACGGCGCAGAAACTGTTCCCCGAGATACTCTCGATATTCATTATGGCGGACTCGCTCGAGATCCTTGCGGAGCGCATTCGCTCACGCGGTAATGTATCCGAGGAATTCATTCAGGAGCGTATGGAATATACGAAAGAGTGGCTCAAGCACACCGACATGTACGATTACACAGTGATCAATCACCAGGGAAAACTCGACGAAGCCATCCGCGAGATCGCCGGTATCCTCAAAAAAGAGGGCTACGCGGTGAATATATGATCGAGAAAAAGGTGGTCGTTATCGCAGGTCCGTCGGGCAGCGGCAAGAACACGCTCATTCGCGAGATTAAAGCGCGCCACCCTCATATCGCAACACTCACGACCGTCACCACGCGTCCGCCGCGGGCGCACGAGGTCAGCGGCGAAGACTACTATTTTTACTCGATCGATGAGTTCGATCGCGAGGTTCAGAGGGGGAACATACAGGGCGAGCGTTACGTACCGCTCTTCGGAGGTGTCCACTACGGCATCTATCTGCCTGATCTCCAAAAGAAATTGCAGACCGCGACGGTTGTGTTTGCGCCGGTAGACATCACCGGTGCCGAATGGCTCAAGAAGAACTACGGTGCGCTCACAATTTTTATTACGCCCGAGTCCTTCGAGCAGTATCGCGTGCGTATTCATAACCGCTCGCGCGATATGAGTCCCCGCGAGTTCGATATGCGCATGAAAATAGCGCGCGAGGAGCTCGGAGTCCATGCACAGAAGTACGACTATCGCGTCGTTTCCTTCGACGGGGGACTCTCGGAGCTGACGGACCAGGTATTGGAAATAATCACAAAAGAAGGCTACACTCTCTAAGAAATTCATCTATGGATCCCATTACAGTACTGTTTTTCGGCTCCCAAGGCGCTGGCAAGGGCACGCAAGTGCAGATGCTCATGGACTACCTCAGCACACGTGCTGATCGCGGCATTATCCGCATCGACATGGGGCAGGAGCTCCGTAACCTGCGGGATACCGGCACGCACACCGGAAAGCTTACAGGCAACATCATCGACAACGGCATCCGCATTTTCGATTTCATGGCCATCTATCTGCAGACGAAGAAGGTTGCAGACAGTTTTACCGGGGAAGAGCACATTATTGCCGACGGTCTCGCCCGTGGTGCGGATCAGACACGCGGGTTTGACGACATGATGCAGTTCTACGGACGAGACAAGGATTTTCAGATCATCAACCTTGTGATCAATGACGACACCGCTGTCACCCGACTGCTTGCACGCGGTCGCAACGACGATACCGAAGAGGCCATCCGACGGCGTCTTGCATGGACGAAGACAGACGTTATGCCGCAGATTGATTTGCTGCGAAGCCGCGGACGTGTCGTACACGAAATCGACGGTGAGCCGGACGTGGACACGATCCACAAAAACATCCTTACTGCACTCAAGCTCGCATAAACGACTATGATCGCAACCACCGCAGAACAGATCGAAATATTGCGCGAAGGTGGTCGTCGACTGGCCCGCCACGTGCGCATCATTTCGGAGATGGTGAAGCCGGGTATCACGTCGGCAGAACTTGAAGCAAAAGCCCGCGAAATGGTCGAGAAGGACGGCGATGTGCCGGCATTCTTGGGCTACAAGGGTAAACGTGACGAGCAGCCGTATCCGTCGGCACTGTGTGTCTCTGTCAACGACGTGATCGTGCATTCACCGGCCGCAACGAACAATATGCTCATCGAAGAAGGGGATGTCGTATGCATCGACTTCGGTATCCGACACCGAGGGTTGTTCACCGACCACGCGCATACGGTGATTGCAGGTACCAGGCACAATCCTGAAGACCTGCGTCTCGTACGAGGAACGCACGAAGCCATGCTCCTCGGTATCGCAGAAGCGCGTGTCGGCAACACGACCGGAGACATCGGGTATGCGGTGGAGCGCTTTGCGAAGAAGAATAAGTTCGGATATCCGAAGAATCTTTCCGGACACGGCGTCGGAGAGAAGGTGCACGAGGAACCGTATGTGCCGAACTTCGGTGCCCCGGGCTCGGGTGACCCGCTTGTCGAGGGCCTTGTGATCGCCATCGAGCCGATGTTCACATTGGGTTCCGGCGACTTGTTCGTGGATACGGACGGTCATTCATACCGAACCAAAGACGGATCACGCGCCGCACACTCCGAACACACCGTGATCGTTACTGCAGACGGACCGGAGATACTCACCAAGGAGTAAGTATTCAAGGGTATAATTCGCGAGTGACCGACGGCAAGACCGACATTTTGATAATTGGAGCCGGAGCGCGTGAACATGCGCTCGCCTGGAAGCTTTCGCAGTCGCCGCGCGTCGGTACTATCCATGTTGCTCCGGGCAATGCGGGGACGGGGGAATTTTGCAAGAACGTTGATATCCCGCCGACGGACATCGTTCGTTTGGCACAATTTGCCGCTCAGAACTCGATCGGACTGACGGTGGTGGGGCCCGATGAGCCGCTCTCGCTCGGTATCGTGGATCAGTTCAAGCGGTCCGGACTGCGGGTGTTCGGCCCCACAAAGGCAGCAGCGCAAATCGAGAGCTCAAAGCTGTTTGCAAAGAAACTGATGCACGAAGCACATATTCCGACCGCCGCGTACCGCACGTTCATTGATGCATCACTCGCCAAAAACTACGTACAGTCTTCTCCGCTGCCGATTGTCGTGAAGGCAAGCGGGCTTGCGGCAGGGAAGGGAGTGTTTATATGCGAGACACACGAGGACGCGATCCGGGCCGTCGACGACATCATGGTGAAGAGTATTTTCGGCGATGCGGGTAAAACCGTTGTTATCGAGGAGTTTTTGCAGGGAGACGAAATATCCGTGCACGCCATGACTGACGGTGTGAACTACGCGATGTTTCCGCCGGCGCAGGATCATAAACGTATCGGCGAAGGAAACACAGGGAAGAACACCGGCGGTATGGGGGTTATTACGCCTGTACCGTGGGTGCATCCGGATGTGATGCTGCAGATTGAAACAACAATCGTGCGACCGCTCATTCGTGCGCTCGGCGACCGTGGTATGCCGTTTCAGGGTGTGTTGTTTCCGGGGGTCATGATTACGCCGAAGGGTCCGTATGTGATTGAACTGAATGCTCGGTTCGGTGATCCGGAATGCCAGGCATATGTGCGCGTTCTCAACAGCG
This sequence comes from uncultured Candidatus Saccharibacteria bacterium, assembly GCA_964633425.1. Lineage (GTDB taxonomy): Bacteria > Patescibacteriota > Minisyncoccia > Phycocordibacterales > UBA2100 > UBA10103. The sequence continues at coordinate 27,655 of CAZWFX010000013.1, read as the reverse complement.
ATCTCCTCGACCTGATCGACGAATGCGTCGACGGCGGGATCGGCACTCATATTCCGCGCTGGGACACAGCCGGCTCGGTCAACGTGGTCCTTGCCTCGCAGGGATATCCGGATGATGTACAGACCGGTGCGAAGATCACCGGGCTGAAAGAGGCTGCCGCCGTAGAGAACGTGGTCGTCTTCCACGCGGGTACCGTACAGAATGACGGTGTGCATACGAACGGCGGCAGGGTCCTTTCTGTTTCGGCTACCGGCTCGCCGCTTGCGAAAGCGCAGGAGCTTGCGTATCGCGCGGTTGAAAAGATCTCATACGACGGAAAGTATTATCGTCGCGACATCGGGGCAAAATCGATCGGCGGACAGTAAAGTCCTTGCCCGAGGATACACACCCGGTCATCGTTACGAACACTGACCCCGTATTCCTACGGGGTATACTTTTTGCATGGAACCTCGGATTCTCAGCGAGCGGATAACACCGCGCCAAAACACCGAGAAATTCAAATCAGCCGAAGAAGAGCTTGCGTATCTGCGTGACCAGGTGGCACAAAAGGAACGCGAGCTTTCTCTCCAGTCCGGATCATTCGAAAAGGATCGTATTGCTAAGCGTGAGATCGCACAGTACGCCGATATTCCTTCTGCGAAGATCTTGCACGAAACCGTCGTCATGCCCGAGCACGAGACCATGCGACAGATCCTGAAGCTCGAGCCCGAGGCGCATGACAAGCAGCTCGACGGGCTTATTTCTATCGTAGAGACGCAGGGCGTAAAGAATGCGCTCTCGGTCGCCTCGAGGCTCAAGAATCCGCATCTGGAAGACGATTTTCATCGCCTCCTGGTACGGTATGTCGCCGAAGGGTTGCCGGATAGCGGCACGGCAGTCGCGGAAAAGGTGAAGCGGGCGCTCCACATGGTGCTTTTTGAGGTTCGACCTCAGGCTCATGGCGAGAGTGGGGCAAAGGAATCAGGGCAGCAAAGGCTCGAGCATTTGCTCGCGCCGTCGGAGCAACTCTATGCAGGACTCCTCACGTTTATAGACGGTACGGAGGGATTTTCGCTCGAGATCGCCGTTCCGCAGGGATCCGAGAGCGCAACGCTCTACCTTGCGGTGCCGCGCGAAAAACGTACGCTCGCAGAACGGCTCATCACGTCGGTCTTTCCGAACGCGACTATTTCAGAGAGTCGCGGCGACTACAACATATTTGATTACGAGGGATCGCATGCCGCCTCGTATGCCGTGCTCGCGAAGCACCACGCGTTTCCCGTTAAGACTCCGGATATGTTTGAGCACGATCCCATGAACCTCGTGCTGGCGGCATTTGCCAAGATTGCGAAGCACGGGGAAGGTGCCGCCATCCAGCTGATCGTGGGATCCGAAGGGGACCGTTACAATCACTACTACAAGAAGGTTGTTCGCGAGCTCGAGAACGGCAAAGAGATCAACGAAGCGCTCAAGGTGCCGGAGACGGAGATTGGTGAGGCGCTGCGCGATGTGGCAAAACACATCTTCTCGTCATCGCACGAGACACATCAGTCTGCTCATGCGGTTGATAAGGTGGCAATGGACGAAATATCGCGAAAAATGCAGACCCGTGTTGCGCCTGTCGTGGTGCGCATCGTCGCATCAGCAAAAGTCCCCGCACGCGCGGATGAAATGCTCGCGAATCTCGAATCGGCGCTCAGCCAATTTGATAACCCGAAGGGAAACCATTTTGAGTTCGAGCGCGTCTCAAGCTGGGGGTTGAATTCGTTTTTGCATGACTACACTTTCCGCTCGTTCAATGCATCGATCGCGCAGCCGCTCTCGCTCGCCGAACTCAGTGCCATGTTCCATTTCACCGCTGAACGTGTGACGACGTCGCGCGAGCTGAAAAAGTCGCACGGTAAGCAGGCGCCGGCACCAGTCGATATGGGTACAGAAGGTATTGTGCTCGGAAAGAACCGCTATGGCGCGGATGAGAGCGAGATTCACTTTGCACCCGCAGATCGCCTGCGTCACTGCTACATAATCGGTCAGACCGGTACTGGTAAGACGGGCTTCATTACGAACATGATCCTGCAGGATATCCGGAACGGGGAAGGGGTCGCGTTCATTGACCCGCACGGGAGTGACATTGAGAACATTCTGTCCGCCATACCGGAGGAACGAAAAAAGGACGTCATTTACTTTGACCCGGCGTATTCTGCGATGCCCATGGGTCTCAATATGCTTGAGTACGACACTTCGAAGCCCGAGATGAAGTCGTTTGTGATCGACGAGGTGTATGGCGTATTTCGCCAGCTCTACTCCGATGTACCGGAGGCGTTCGGGCCGATGTTCGAACAGTACTACCGAAACGCGGTACAGCTCGTCGTCGAGGACCCGGCGACCGGCAGCACATTCGTAGAGATTCCCCGTGTATTCGCCGACAAAGCGTTCCGGGACCTCAAGATCTCCCGCTGCAACAATCCGATCGTCGTGCAATTTTGGCGGAAGATCGCAGAGGCGGCAGAGGGGGATGCGGGACTCGAGAGTATTGCGCCATACATCACGAGTAAATTCGACGCCTTTCTCTCCCACGACATCATGCGACCGATCGTTGCGCAGGAGAAGTCCGCGTTTAACTTCCGCGAGATCATGGATGGGAAAAAGATATTCCTCGCAAACCTGTCGAAGGGGCGTCTTGGTGATAAGAATGCGGCCCTCCTGGGGCTCGTAATCGTGTCGAAGTTTTTGCAGGCCGCGTTCTCGCGTGCGGACACCCGCGAGGTGCTTCCGCCGCACTACCTGTACATCGATGAGTTCCAAAATTTCGTCACGCCGTCGATTTCGACCATTCTCTCTGAGGCCCGAAAATACAAACTTTCACTTACGGTAGCGCACCAGTTCATGGCGCAGCTCGAAGACGAGATCCGTGATGCGGTCATCGGTAACGTCGGTACAAAGATCGCGATGCGTGTCGGAACGACCGATGCGGAATTCCTCGAAAAGCAGTTTTTGCCCGAGTTCACCGCCAAAGATCTCGAGCAGCTCCCGAACCGTACCGGTGTTGCCGCGATGCTAGTGAATGGGGTGCCGGCAAAGCCGTTTACGGTTGAGACCCTGCAATTGCCCGAATTCGATCACTCACATCTCGACGAGATTAAACAGCAGTCGTACGAGCGGTACGGTGTGCCGCGCGAAGCGGTCGAGGCCGAAATACGTCGCAAGTTCGGGTTCGGCACTCAGTCTGACGCCCCGGTGCGGAGCCCTATTTCATCCCTCATGAATTAGGGACTTTCGCTCGGCGGTGTCGCGGGTATACTGGGCCCATGAAGAAATCCTTGCTCGCAATCGTGATCGTGCTCGGTGTACTGGTGCCATCATTCGCATCCGCGGATTCATACGGCGTCGAACCGACGCTCGGCCAGCTACTCACACGCATTGCAGCCTTACAGGCGTTGATTTCCCATGAAGAGATCAATTGTGCCGTGACGGCGACAAAAAGTGCCGTAAAGGTAGGTGAGGTGTTCACGATCGCGTGGGGTTCCTATGGAGCAGATGCGAAGTATTCCAACGATCCGCAGAATGCGTATCCGCAAAACGGTGAACAAACGATGCGCATTACTACGCCCGAGGTCAGAACATATCATTTTACGTTCTATGGCCCGAATGGTCTGAAGAAGACCTGCGACCAGACGATATCGGTGTCAGCCTAGAAAACGGCGCTCGCGCGTGCTATATTGCCGCGCATGAATAACACACATCCGAAGAAGGAACGAACCTTCGTCATGATCAAGCCGGACGGCGTGCAGCGCGCGCTTGTCGGCGAAATTATCAAGCGCTACGAGCGAACAGGCCTCAAGCTTGTCGGTCTCAAGATCTGCCTCGCGGACGAAAAGAAGCTCTGGGAACACTACGGCAAGGACGACGTGTGGTTCCTCAAAAAGGGTACGAAGATCGCGGAGGACAAGAAGGCCAACGGCCTTCCGGTCACGAAGGAGCCGATTGAATACGGAAAAGACATTATCGGTCAGCTCGTGAAGTTTATGACGAGCGGCCCGGTTATTCAGATGGTCTGGGAAGGGAATCAGGCAGCAGCCGTCGTCGTAAAGCTCACTGGTACAACGGAACCGGCCACGTCGGATGTGGGCACGATCCGAGGAGACCTCACCATCGATTCCTACGAAATCGCAGCGGTCGACGATCGCGCAGTCCGAAATCTTATCCACTGCTCGGAGAGCGCAGCAGAAGCGCAGCGTGAGCTCGGTATCTGGTTCACCGAATCAGAGATCATCAGCTACCGGCAGTTGGCCGAGGAGACGCTCTACGACATCAATCTCGACGGCATCCTCGAGTAATAGATACGAACAGCGAGAAAACCAACGGGCCACTGGCCCGTTGTTTTCATAGAGGTACAATATCGCCATGGCAATGGAATACCTGCATCAATCGACGTACGGGCATGTCGGCGGCTTTCATACGGCAAAGCCGATTATGGCAATGGATCGAGATCGGGGACACATTTACGACATCAAGAACGGTGTTGTAGATACTTCGAAACCGATATTTGCAATGAAGGGTGATAAGGCGTACGCGACAGACCATCACCCGAATGGACCATCGACCCGAGCAATGTTCCATGTGAAGGGGGACAAGCTCCACACGACTGTCGACCACCCGTTCCACAGCTCGATCTACGAACTCAAAAAACATCTGTAGCGTGTTGTAATCGCTTCCCGAAAAACGGGATTTGCTATACTCACCATCGCGGCAGGTACTAAAACCTGCTTAGTAAAGATAAGGGCGGCCCTCTATACGCGGTCTTCCACTGAGAGTCCCGGTCCTTTGATAGGGAATTTCAAACGAAACCGGTGCGGGCTCCCACCTGGACTTCAGAGCCGGGCTTTACTGTATCTGCCGCATCAGAAAACGCCTCCGCACGGAGGCGTTTTTTGAATGTTAGAATCTAGACTCATGCTCGTTTCCGCATTGACCCGTCGGTACGTGTACGCGGCGACGATCTCGCTCGCGCTCGTCGTCCTTCTCTTTTCCGTATTTGATATGCAGTACGAACTTTCGTACCGTATTTGGTGGTGGGATTCACTTGAACATGCCCTTGGGGGCGTATGTATCGGCTTCTTTGCACTCACCGGAATTGAGATCTTGAAGATCCGTCGGCATCGTCTCGCATGGGTCCTCTGTGGGGTACTGGTCGCCGGACTTGCATGGGAGTTGATGGAATACCTGACCGGACTGACGGATTCTCCGTTTATGAGCTATCCCATGGATTCGCTCAAGGATGTGATACTCGACCTCATGGGCGGATACCTTGCGGCACGTATCGGTCACGCAATGCACATGATGTACCTATGACATCGAAGATAACGTTCTACGGGGGCGCGGGTTCCGTGACGGGGGCTAATTTCTTGCTCGACACCGGGACGGCAAAGATCCTTGTGGACTGCGGCACGGTCGCGGTAGACCCGTCGCCGCAGGACGCGAACCACGAACCGTTCGGATACGATGTTCGGGCAGTTACGGCACTGATTGTGACGCACGCGCATGCGGATCATATCGGGCGCATACCGAAACTCGTGCGCGACGGTTTTCATGGTGTGATCTACTCGACCGGTGCCACGCGCGACATCGCCGAGATCATGTTCGACGATGCGCTCCATATCATGCGCGAAGAAGAGGAAACGACCGGTACTCCGGCACTCTACGATGCCGACGATATCGAGCGCACGATGGCGCTCTGGAAAACTCATCGATACCACGAACCGTTCCGTATCGGTGATGTCTCGGTTGAGTACGCTGACGCAGGGCATATCCTCGGTTCGGCGCTCATACGCATCTCGCGAGGCGGGCGAACCGTCATGTTCACCGGTGACCTCGGTAATACACCCGAGCCGCTCCTGCGCGATACGGAATCTCCGGAGGGGGCGAATTACCTGGTCATGGAAAGCGTATACGGTGACCGTTTGCACGAGGAGCGCGATGACCGAAAAGAGGTGCTCCGGAGTGCGATCGAAGATATCCGTGTACGGAAGGGGACGCTCCTTATACCGTCGTTCTCCGTTGAGCGAACGCAGGTGCTGTTATACGAAATCCACGCGATGCTATCCGACGGTTCCATGGCGCCGATACCGATCTATCTGGATTCTCCGCTTGCTGCACGCGTGACGCCGATATTCAGGTCATATGCCGAAGACCTGAATGCGGACGCGCAGGCAATGATGTCTTCCGAGGGTGACCTGTTCACATTTGAAGGGCTGACGATCACGAAGAATAAGAACGAATCGAATGCGATCCACAAGGAGCCTGCCCCGAAGGTAATCATAGCGGGGGCGGGGATGTCTGCGGGCGGCCGCATTCGTGCACACGAGGCGCAGTATCTCGGTGACAAAAATGCGACGGTGCTCTTCGTCGGCTATCAGGCCCCCGGAACGCTCGGACGGCGCCTGCAGGACGGAGCGACCAAGGTGCACATCGACGGCGAATATATTCGGGTACATGCGACGATCGCGAGTCTTTCTGGGTATTCCGGCCATGCAGACCGTGATCAGCTCATGCAGTTCGTCGAAAATACCGGGGACTCGCTCGAGAAAGTGTTCGTTACGATGGGGGAGACGAAGGCCTCGCTCTTTCTCGCACAGCGCATCACTGATTTTCTCGGTGTAAGTGCATATGTTCCGAAAAAAGCGGAGACACAGACCATCGACTTATAAACTGGTGGTATACTGACCCAACGATGATCAAGAAGCGTTTAATGCACCCGAATCACACCGCGGTGCCGCAGAACTTCTGCAGGCTTCCCGATGGGTACGGTGTCGTAAAGATCGGCGTTTCAGGCGCTGCAGATACAACCTACGCGGGGCTCGACGCATTTGAAAAGGCAAAAGAGATCGGCCGCGAAATCGCGCGTCACGGCGCCATCATTACAACCGGTGCAACAACCGGCTTTCCGCTGTATGCAGCCATGGGAGCAAAAGACGAATGCGGTTTTTCTATAGGATTTTCTCCTGCGGCTACCGAGCGTGAACACGTAGAGACCTACCAGCTGCCGCTCGATTTCATGGATGTGGTTATGTACACCGGATTCGGGTATTCGGGCCGCGACCTCCTATTTGTGAGGTCTTCTGACGCAATGGTCATCGGTCCGGGCCGAATCGGCACTATCAATGAGTTTGCCGTAGCGTTCGAAGATCACCGCCCGATCGGGGTACTTCGCAGCCAGTCCGATACGGATGAGTTGCTCGAGCTCATCATTGATGCTGCACATCGACCCAATACGAACATAGTATTTGAAACCGACCCGAAAGCGCTCGTTGAGCAGCTCATCGAAAAGGTCATGAAGATGAAAGAGGGGACGAACCTGGTGTTCAACAACCACGACGGTTGGTCTGCGACCGGCAAGAACGCCGACGTTATCCTGTAAAGGGATAGACCGAAAAACGACTCCTTTCGGAGTCGTTTTTGTTAGTCTTTCTTGAGGGTGGCTGCGAAGCGAGTGAATGCTTCCGGGTGATCCTTGGCAAGTCCTGCGAGGGCCTTGCGGTCGATCGTAATGCCTGCCGCCTTGATCGCGCCGATGAACTTCGAGTACGACCATCCTGCCTCGCGGGCAGCCGCATTGATGCGGAGGGTGAACAGATTGCGGTAGAGGCGCTTCTTGGTGCGTCGGTCTCGGAATGCGTGGGTTCCTGCGTGAAAGATCGCATCCTTTGCCATGCGCTCCTTGGTCGAGCGACCGAAGCGGTAGCCCTTCACCATCTTGAGCGTGTTCTTGCGGCGCTTATTTGCTGTGACTCCTCGTTTTACTCGTGCCATATAGAATTATTCAGTTTTTGACTCTTTCTGGGTGTTCGGGGTACCGGAGAGGAAGCGGGATCGGAGGACATTCGACATCTTCATGGCGACAGGGCGGCTCTTTCGGAGGCGTACGGTCGAAGAGCGCTTCGCGTTGAAGTGGTTATTACCCGGTGCTCGGGCAACGATCTTACCCTTGCGGGTCACGCGCAGGCGCTTTGTGAATGACTTGTTGGTTTTCATACAAATTTAGGCTTCCGCCTCGTCCGGATCCTGATTTACCTCGGTTTTAAGCGCCTTTTGGGAAGGCGCCTTCTTAGAGGCATCTCGTTCCAGCACGACCGAGAGGCCTTTGGGGCTCTTCTTGATCTCGTCAGCGATTTTATACGATTCGGGGATAATTGCAAGAAACCGCTCTAAACGGTCCTTTAGGAAGTCGAATTCCATGTATTTGTAGCGGCCCCAGAGAAACAGGTCTACCTTGACGCGGTGGCCCTCGCGTAGCCAGACACCAATTTTAGATGCCTTGATATTCATGTCGTTCGTGGAGGTTCCGATCTTCACCTGGGCCTCCTTGGTCTCGGTCGGCTTGGTAGCCTTGGACTTGATCTCCTTATCCTTCTTCTTTTGCTCGTACTTGTACTTACCGTAGTCGGTTATTTTGCATACCGGCGGGTTGGCGTTGGGGGAGATCTCGATCAGGTCGAGGTTGAATTCCTTGGCCTTCGCCATGGCGTCGGCAAAGGAAAGAATGCCGAAGTTCTCTCCTTCGGGGCCAAGCACGCGAACCTCTTTAGCGCGGATGCCCTCGTTCATTCGAACGCGTTCTTTCTCCGCCTGCGATGTGTATTTCGTAAAACCCATTGGTCGCAGGACTATACCACGGATTGGTGCAATGCGGCAACGCTTAGCGGAGCTTCGCCGAGGTAGTGGCCGTGGTCGTTGCTGTTTGCACCGACGCCTTCGATCCGCCGAATATGCGGATACTGAGCTTTTGTACGAGTGTAAGCAGCGTATCGCGGAGCTTGGTCATAAGGGTGATGAGGGTCTTTTGCATTGTCGCGAGTGCAGATGTAGACGACGATACTGTGGCGCGAACTTGATTCTGTTCTCCGAACGTTGCGGTCACGTGGATCGGATCCACATCCACCGACGTGGTTGCGATCGGCCGCTCTTCGTCGTAGATCGTGCTTTTTACGTTTGAGCCGGCCGTATCAGCTTCCGTTGTCTCTGTTTCCGTCGATGCGGTCTGCGTCGGCGTCGAGGTCGCGATTTGTGTAGACGTGTTATACCACTCAAATTCTTTTGTCATTAACTGAATCTGTTGCAGGTCAGAAATTTGTTTCGTCGTCGTTGCGTTCGTTGTGGTGGGCAGGTTGTACGTGTACGGCGCGGGGACTTCAAAGGTGGTTGTTGCTGTCGGCCACGTATAAACAGGTATTTCCGGGTACGTCGGTGTCGATGGATAGGTCGGCGTAGTCGGTGCGCTCTGCTGTGTAAATGCGCTCGTGAGCGCGCCCGCTAGCGGAGAGAACAATGAAGCGTTCGGGGTCATTGAAGGATTCCACATACTCGACGTGAACGCGCCGGTGTTCGAATACGGTGTGCTCGATTGATCGCCGGTCCATCCTGTTTGCGGCAAGGGCTGCTGTTTGCCGTTTACTGCGCCGGCCGGTTCAATGTGCCACGGTTCGTACTCCATCGGGTAACGTAGGTTGAACTGCGCAAAATTTGTATGGGCCCAGTTACATGCAGGAATCGAGGACATGCACAGCGACGTGTTCGTCGGGCCGCGCTGCCCGCTAAAGCTCAGGTCGACTGCAAGACCGAAATTATGCTTAGAGCTGCCCGGTGGTGCGACCGGCGCGCCGCACTTACCGCACGCGATGTATTTATCGTACAGCTGTTTTTGTAGCTCAACGGAACGATAGCCGGAGGCGATCGTGATATTTTGTCCGGCCGCATCTGCTGCCTTCAAAAATTTAGAGAGACGGCATGCAAAGTCAGAATTCAATCCGCTGACGGTATCGGGCCTTCCGGTCTTATCTTTCGTCTGCAGATACGGGTAGGGATTCGTTTCGCAGCCGCCGTACAGCAGTGCCTTGTCCTTGTCGCAAAACATACCGCTCGACGGAATCAGAGCGCCCATAGCGAGAAGTCCGGTACGCTCCTCGGGGGTGATCTCGTGGCATCCGGCGAAGATCGCGCTCGCAGTCGGTTCGGCGCTCGCGACTCCGTGAATGCACAGGATTCCTACGGCAAACATCGCAATGAGGAGTTTCGCACCTTTGTGCACATGCATGCGGGAAGTATACCGAGTGATTTGCATTCGCGCTTCGCCCGGTGGGGAGATTAGCGGTCGCTGTGACAGGCTCCCCACATGCCGCGTCCGTTCTGTCGGGCGTCTGCTTCGGATGCCTTAAATTCACCCGCATGGATGTACGGATCTTTGTACGTATATTCGCGCGCAAATCCTTCCTGTACCAAATATTGATTGGCGAGCACTCCGCCCGGTGAGGCGTCGGTCGGTACGTATACATATGCGAGCAGTCGGTCGTACACGTCGTACATGTTTTGCGAGGGGTCAGTCTGAAGCCTGACCATCTTGCCGTCGAGTAATCGGTGTGCGGCAGCGGATGCTTCGGAGCCGTAACATTCCGCGTGGGTGTAGCGGGTCTCGACCTCGGGGGAGTCGATCCCGATCAGGCGTACCGATACTCGTTTGCCGTTGAGCAGTACGACAATGGTATCGCCGTCATGTACCTGCATGACTTTATAGAAGCCGTCGAGTTCCGGGATTTGCGGCCGATCGGGAATTCGTACTTCGGCGAGATACGCGGCGATCACAACCAGGATAAGCGCAAGGAGCAGTCGCAATCGCGTATGCATGGCTTCAGTATGCCCCGAAACGGGGATGTCCACACCTTCATGGTTGCATCAGAACGTTCGTTCTAATATACTTCTGTTATGGAAGATTTCTCACAGTACCGGGATGAAATGGCAAAGTTCTACCGCGCCAACAAGCGGATGCCGTCATTCTCTGAACTGATGAAGCTCTGGGACTACAAGACCAAGAGCGCGGTCAACTACAAGCTCGAACAGATGATCGATGCGGGGCTCGTGCGCAAGGACAAGAGCGGCCGCCTCATTCCGCACAAAATGGAAGACGATGCAGGGCTTCCGCTCCTTGGCCTCGTCGAAGCGGGATTTCCGTCGCCGGCCGAAGAAGAGCTGCTCGATGTGCTTTCGTTCGACGAATATCTCACACCGAACAAAGAATCGAGCTACATCCTGAAAGTAAAAGGGGATTCCATGATTGATGCCGGTATCCGCGAAGGCGACATGGTCATTGTGGAGCGTCGCTCGTCGTACAAGGTGGGGCAGATTGTCATCGCATCGGTCGACGGCGAGTACACCATGAAGTATCTGCGCAAGAGCGGCGACAAACATTATCTGGAGCCGGCGAACGAACGATACAAACCCATCTATCCGAAAGAATCCTTTCGGATCGAGGCGGTCGTTACAGCAGTCGTGCGGAAATATTAATTCACTTCAGACCACAGCACCGTATGAAAAAAATAGATAACTGGCTCTCCATTCAGCGATACGTCGCGCAGGCCTCGCAGATCGTATCCGTTCCCACCATGACCAACGTCGAGGTGTGGGGCAAAGTCCGCTCGAAACACGAAACCAGAAAGAACAGACGCTTCCTCGTTCCTCGCATTACAACCATTTAAAAGTTACCACCATAAAAACATCCTATGAGAATCTCAATCACACTTACTCCGAAGTTCGCAACGTTTATCCGTCGCCTCTTCCGCGCACATCTCTACGTTCCGACGCGCTACGAGGTATGGAACGTGTAGCGAGCCTGAGCAGTAGGGCATTCGCTATCGTCGATGTTGAAACTACGGGTACCGGCCTCAATGATCGCGTCATCGAGATCGGAATCCTTCGCATCGAGAACGGTGTCTGTGTCGAAACGTTCAAAACTTTTTTAGATCCCGAACAGCCGATTTCTTCGTGGATCACCCGCCTCACCGGCATTACAGACTCCGATGTGGAGAGTGCGCCGAGTTTTCTCGATGTGGCAGACCGTGTGGCGCGTTTGCTGCGGGGCGCGATCTTTGTGGCACACAACGCGGCATTCGATTACGCGTTCATTAGACAGGAGTTTGCGCGCATCGACCGATTTTTCGAGGCGCGGTGTCTGTGCACCGTGAAGCTCTCGCGCTTACTCTCTCCGCGGGCAAAGCGCCACAACCTGTCTGCGGTGATACGTCGTCACAAGCTCGCGTGTGAGTCACGGCACCGTGCCTTTGATGATGCGCATGCACTCTGGCAGTTCATGCAGTGGGGCGAGCGGCGGAAGGCGAGGGTACTCGCACACTCTATCGAACGACTGTTACGAACCGATCGTACAGAGGAGCGCGCGCGTACGCGCCGTCCGGAGTATTCGGAAGGTGAGCGAGTTATCCGATAGCACTATGAATCTATGGCATGGGGATCATCCAGTTCGTTTCCGCGCGCGATACTCCATATCGACGGTGATTCGTTCTTCGCCGCGTGTGAGGTCGCGAAGAATCCGAGCCTGCGCGGTAAGCCGGTCATAACCGGCAAAGAGCGCGGCATCGTCTCTGCCGCGACCTACGAGGCAAAAGCCCGGGGCGTGAAGCGGGGAGCGCCTTTGCACGAGGCGCTCAAAGCGTGTCCCGACGCGATCATCTTGCCATCCGACTACGAGACGTACAGTCTGTTCTCGCATCGCATGTACGAGATCGTGCGCCGCTACACGCCGACCGTCGAGGAATATTCCATCGACGAGTGTTTTGCCGACCTCACGGGATTGCGTCGCACCATGCGCATGTCGTACCCGCTCATTGCGGCGAAGTTGCAGGAAGAACTCGAGCGCGAGCTGGGGCTCTCGTTCTCGATCGGGGTCGCGCCGACGAAGGTCCTAGCGAAAGTCGGCTCCAAATGGAAAAAACCGCACGGGCTCACCATGATCCCGTTGCGTGATGCACACCTCTTTCTGAAGAAGACGCCATCGGTGGGTATCTGGGGGATCGGCCCGAATACTGCCGGCTATTTGCAGCAGCTCGGCGTGAAGACCGCGTACGAATTCGCCTCGAAGGATGAAGCATGGATCACACAGCATATGGCGAAGCCCTATCGCGAGATCTGGCGCGAGCTCAACGGCGAGATCGTCTACGAACTCAACATCGACGGACGCGAGTCGTATCAATCGATCAGCAAGACAAAGACCTTCACGCCCCCTTCGAGCGATCCTCGATTCGTCGCGGCACAGCTGTCGAAGAATGTGGAGAATGCGTGCATCAAGGCGCGCCGGTGGGGACTCGCGACGCCGGAGATATTCTTTTTCCTCAAGACGCAGGATTTCAAATACCACGGCTGCGAGATCAAGCTCTCGCACCCGACCTGCATTCCGCACGATATCCTCGCTGCCGTGCGCGAGCATTTCCTGAAAGTGTTCAAGAAGGGGACACTGTATCGCTCGACCGGGATCGTGCTCATGAAATTGCAGGATGCCAACAAAACGCAGCTCGATCTCTTCGGGTCGGTGCTGAAGACCGAGGCGGCGAAGAATGTGTACGAAAGCCTCGACGAGATCTGCGGCAAGTACGGCAAGCATGCGGTGTTCCTCGGATCGAGCTTCCATGCGATGAAGCCGCACCGCAGCACCGTGGCAAACCACGCACCCATCGCGCGCGAGGAGAAGCCGGCGCGACATCGTGAACTCTTTCGCGGCGAGACCGAGCGTCGCCGACTCGGCGTCGCATCGCTCGGCGAAGTGAGCTAGTCCATGAAGCGATTCATTCGTGCTTCACGGCCTCGGGGGTAGGCTCGAGGGCGGTGTCGCAAGACATCCTTATCCGCTCACACATACTTCTATGGCAGATACAGTCATTAACACCCCGTCGCGCAACGATGATTCCAGTGCGATCGGGTGGATCGTAGCCCTTATCGTTGTTCTCGCGGTCATTGTGGCCGGATTCATGTGGGTCAGACGGGACGTCGGTATTCCGAATACCGGGACAAACGTGAATGTCGAAGTTCCTACTCCGACTACGGGGGACGGAGCGATGACGCAATAACGATCTTCCGGGCATGAGCCGGCTCCTTGTGGGCCGGCTTCTGCGTGTAATACTGGTGCCATGCAAAAGATCCTCGTCGCGCTCATCTTTCTCCTCGCGCTTGCGGGCGTGCTCTGGTTCGCGCTCACACAGAACATCCGACCGGTCGCGCTTCCCGGTACCGTACCGGAAACCGTCAGCACGAGCACTGACGCGCAAAAGCCGGAAGATAAGAACATTTCAGAAACGGCACCCGGGTACACCATTAACGTGAACTACAAACTGTATGGAATCCCCGTGGTCGACGCACACGTGGAATCCGAGATCCGCAAAGCGATCGATGCGTTCAAGAAGGATGCGGCGAACTTCGATCCGTCGGTAGAATCGCGACCGTACACATTCACCGGCGAGGTAGCCGACTTCTACTCCGCGAGCGACATCGTGAGTGAGCGCATTAACTTGTATCAGGACACCGGAGGAGCACACGGATTGCCGATCGTGCTCGCGCTCAATTACGATGCGAAGACCGGCGAAACCATCACGCTCGATCGCGCGCTCGCACTCACCGGCCACTCGCTCCCCGAGGTAGCCGCACAGGCGCTCTCACAGCTCAAGCAGGAATTCGGCGATTCGGTATTCACTGAAGGCGCGACCCCGAAACCTGAGAACTATGCGACGTTCATCGTGACTCCGTACAACGTCACGTTCATATTCCAGGCATATCAGGTGGTCGCATACGCGGCGGGTATGCCGGAGGTGAAATTCGCACGCCAATAACATGAAATTTTTCGAGACGATACGCGCATCGTTCATGGATCCGCAGTTCTACGCGGGGATGCGTGAGCGAGCGTGGAGTGATGCGGCGAAATACTATCTCGTGATCGCATTCGTGATCATCTTTGCCTACGCCGCTCCCGTCTGGGGACTGCTCTTGAGCGTGAAGCCCGAACTCGTCGACACAGTCGTCGCAGTGTACCCGGATGATCTTGAGGTCACCGTTGCAAACGGTACGATGAGTATCAATCAGCCGTTGCCGTACACGATCAAGAACACCTGGACCAAGGACTTGCCAGAGAACCTGGCGGTATTCGATACCGAGAACGATGAGTACACACCGCAATCACTCGAGGATGCGAAAACCGTCGTGCTCTTCAAGCGAACCTTTGCAGCCGTGCAGGCGGACAAGAGCGGATCGCGGGAACAGCGCGTGTTCGACTACGGCACGACGACGGGCACATCTACGCTGCATAAATCCGACATCACGGGTGTGGCCGAAAAGATCAAACCCTACGTTCGGCCGGTCGCGATCATCGGCGGTGCGTTCGTGTTCGTGATCGCGATCCTCTTCGGTGGCGCGGCAATGCTGCTCTTCCACCTGCTGTATACATTCTTAGTCGCACTCCTTGTGTTCGTATACTTCAAACTCAGTAAGCGAGAAGAATCGTATTCGACCGCATACACCACCGCATTGTTCGCGAGCCTGCCGATTGCGATCATTGCGGGCATCATCGGGCCCTTCGGTGGGCTGCCGACGTTCACGTACTCACTCCTCGTTCTGATCGTCGTGATCGTGAACACATCGCGGATACCGAAGGTGAATGTGTAAAACAAATCAGGTCGGAGCTCATACTCCGACCTGCATTCGTTTCGTCCAATCGATATAGAGCCATGCGACCCTGATATCCTTGGCTGCTTTTCGTGCGAAGCGCCGATCCAAGCGATCGTGCTCGCGTACGCGCGCGTTCCATAATCGATCGAAGTCGCCGGCAAGGACGAGGGCGTGAAAATGGTACGCCTCCATGTTGCCGCGCGTGTGATTGCATTTCTCGCACGCGGCCACAAGGTTGTCCCACGTCGTCGGGCCGCCGAATACCCGGGGGATCACATGATCACGTGTGACCGATGTGTCGCAATGGATATCGAACGTCATTTCGACCGAGCAGTAGCAGCACCGATGGTTTTGCGCCTCAGAGAGACGCATGAGTACGGCATCGACCTTACGCATGGAGCCTCCGGAAAGAGTGTCTGCTATTTTTATAGCAAACCGGCGTGGATTGAACAGGGGATAGCAAAAGGCGGCGCATGTGCGCCGCCTCGATGTGCTTACCAGCCTTCGATCTGCTTCTCGCGCAGGACCGTCTGCTTCGTTTCCTTGGTGTATCCCACACAGTCGTAGTCGACTTTGTGCGGCTTTGTGTGACTCCCTTCGATGCGAGCGATCTCGCTTCGAGCCGTCTCTTCTGAGACGTCGATTAGGTCGCCCACGAGTCGGCGATGGCCGTTGGTATCTTGGAGATAGACTGCAAAGAGCATTGCGTCCTCCTTTGAAGGTCGTTCAAAGAAAATCAGTCGGATACATTTCGCGTCGCAAGGCCGAAAGCTTTGCGATCCGTTCAGGGTCGGTGATCTTCGTGAATCGCGGTACGCTGACTCCGTTGACGATAGCCGGCTCGAAGAACATGTGCAGCGGGCGGTTATCCATCATCTTGCCGTGCTTGAACACGAATGCCTCGTACAGTGGCCGGTAGTTGAGCCAGAACTGCTGTTCGGGGGGACAGTCCTCCGTATTGCAGCCCGCAGCAAAGATGAAATACGAATAGTTATTGAATGTGCCGTCGGGGTCGCGCTTATAGTGGTCGTAGTAGCCCGGTTCGGGCAGTCGCTCCGGCAGTGTCATGTTTCGGTCAGCCATGGTTTCGACTCCTTTTTGTCGGGCTTCACTGTAGCACGGGGCATGGGGGATATCCCGAGAGCCGGAAACGAAGCGGCGCTATACTCGATATATGGTATTGCTGTCTTTGATCTCCTACGTGCTCGTCCAGACTCTCGGACTCTTCATTGCGTTTTCTGCTGCCGCCGTACTGCTCTACATGATCCTGCGCAGATTCCACTCGCGCGCGATCACACTCACGCTGTGTGCGGTATTCCTCGGCATCTCGATATTCTTTTATGTTCCGAACGGGCTGCCGAGCGGATTTGAGTACGCTGCATATCGACAGACGTACGGTCCCGGAGGAGCGCCGGCACTCCCGTTCAAGAACGTGATCCAGTTCTTCCTGAGATTCAACAAGTATGAACGCGTGAAGGATATCGCACGGGATCCGAATGATGTCGGTACGCCCATCACGCGCACTGCGACCTCGACCGTATACGTGAACATCAAAGCCAAAGAGGTGATAGCGGAACTCGCGCCGGGCGTGTACCAGAATTACTGGACGTATGACGGTACGGTGCCGGGACCGTTCATCCGCGCACGCGTCGGCGACACTGTCGTGGTCACATTCACCAACGATGCCTCAAGCCTGCATCCGCACACGATCGACTTCCATGCAGTGATCGCTCCGGGCGGGGGCGCGGGAGTGCTCCTTGCACATCCCGGCGAGACGACAACGCTTACGTTCACCGCGATGCATGCGGGACTCTATGTGTACCACTGTGCGGCTGAGAATCCGGGACTGCACATGGCGCACGGCCAATACGGACTCATCTTGGTAGAACCAGAGACCCCGCTGCCTCCGGTCGATCACGAGTACTACGTGATGCAGGGTGAGTTCTACACGACCGGTACGCTCGGCAAGAAAGGGCTGCAGATATTCGATTCGCAGGCGATGCTCGACGGTATTCCCAACTACGTGGTGTTCAACGGACGCACCGGTGCGCTCGCGAACAGTCTCCATGCAAAAACAGGGGAGACCGTGCGATTCTATGTGGGTAACGGCGGCGTCAATCTGGTCTCGTCGTTCCATATCATCGGGACGGTGTTCGACCGTGTCTGGCAGGAAGGTTCGCTCACCGGCCCGCCGAGCACCGACATCCAGACCACACTCGTCCCTGCGGGTGGTTCGACGGTCGTCGATCTGCGTCTGCACGTACCGGGTAAATTCGTGCTCGTGGATCATGCGCTCGCGCGCGTCGATAAGGGAGCGTGGGGAGCACTCCAGGTGGAAGGACCGGCCGAACCGGGTGTATTCGAGGGTGTCGTCCAACCCATGAAGGGTCACTAGCGCTATTGTACGAGTTTCTTTTTTCGCGCTGCCTCGCGCGCGGCTTTTTGGCGTTTCGCCCGTTCGTTCGCTATCTTTGCCCCCGCGCTCGCGACGCCTGCACCGGCGAACATCGCAAAAAGATATATGAGCAAACGGGGTAGTAGTGCGATCAATGCACGAGCGATGAGTGTCAGCAACGGCATGACACCATTGTACATCCGCCTTCATCTCTGCTTCACACCCTAAGCGCCACAATTGCTAATTACCCCCCTAGCTTCAATCTATGGCAGACACAATCGTAAATACGCCGGCTCCAAGTAATGACAGCGGCGCCGCGGGATGGGTGGTCGCGATCATTATTCTGCTCGCGGTTATCGCGGGCGGATACTATGTATATCGTAATGGTATGGGCCGTGCGGCACCGGGCACCACGAACATCAACGTATCGGTCCCGAATCCGATCGGGGGAGGCGATGCACCGGAGGGAAGTGCTGCTCAGTAAATTCAAAACAAAACGCCCCGCTCAGATGCGGGGTGTTTTGTTACATGTGGAGATGCGGGGAATCGGTCAAGCGCTCGAAAAGTTTTCGTCAAAACGTTTCTCCGCCTGACCACGCTCGCGCCGCTCCATCTGCTGATGGAGCCTCCGGCGCTCGCCTTCGATTCCCGCCACACTCCAAAAACAAAACAACCTCAGAGCTTTCGCTCTGAGGTTGATTGTTTTAGTGGAGGTGGCGGGAATCGAACCCGCGTCCAGAAAATGATTCGCAGTCGTATCTACAAGGCGTAGGGCGTTCAAAGGATTTGAGTGCCGCGCGTATGGAACGCACAAGATCGCGCAGCACCGGACTCTCTTTCTTTAAACTCCTAGCCGGAGTGAACTAGGAGTCGGACCTGATGGTTATGACGTTCGGTAGCGAGCTATCAGATACGCGTCGCGCGAACGGTCGCCTGGCTTACGCGAGGACGAAGCCGAGATCTTTCATCTGAATCGGTGAAAGAGTCCCCCCTGCAGTTTTGTTTGCAGTTAGAATTTGAGATTTTTTAGGAAGTACCTCTCTTCCGCCATGCACAAAAGCAAACTGAATTTCCTGTCGAAGCCGATCACCCCCCACCCACGATGCTGATTGCTCAGCATCACGGGTGGGGACCGGTCGGGAACAGTTTTGAGTATCGGAACGTGGTGCCGAGTCCCGGGTGGGGGACTCGGCGGTAATTCGAAATGATCTATTTGCGAAGGTCGACGTACGGTCCGCGGAAGCGGTCGATCTCGATCTGCTTGCCGTTGACCTTGTCCGCAACCGCGATGATGTCGTCGAACGACACCTCATTGGTGAAGCTCTGGTGACCAAAGCTGAAGCAGACGAGCGACGAGCGCAGCTTGTCGCAGGTGCCGACGACCGATCCTTCATGGACGCGGCCGGTGAGCGGCTCGATCGCATGCGACGGCGCGACGTTGAACAGTACGTTCTTGCCGTTGAGATACGCCGTGTTGAGCGCATTCTCGCGGGTCATCCTCTCGGACATGTGGAATGCTCCTCTGGTTGTTCCACGTTCCGATACTCAAGCATTCTATTTATCTTTTTTCAAAGAGCGGCGCATCCTGATATTCTCCTCGCGCTGCTGTATTGATTGGCGTTTGTCTCCGTGCTTCTTGCCACGGGCGATCGCGATGGAGAGCTTCAAGTTACGTCCTTTATTATACACTGAAAGTGGCACTACTGTCAAACCTTTTTCGGATTCTGCGCCGCGAATATGATCGATCTCTTTGCTGTTCAGTAGCAATCGACGAGAGCGCTCGGCGTCGTATGTCTTCGGAGCGTTCGCCGGTTGCCATGCGGGAATGGTCGCACCCACCAAATACGCCTCGCCGCCGCGGGCAACAACGCGCGCACCCTTGAGCGAGCCGAGGCCGGAGCGCAGCGAGCGCACTTCGTAGCCGAACAACTCCAAACCGGCCTCGAGTGTCTCGAGGATCTGGTAGTCGAATCCGACGCGTTTATTCTCTATCAGCGACATCCGCATACTATATAGTACGAATCCCAAGAATATCTACCACGTGATAGGCAGGGGAGGTCATATTTCTTTCATAAAAGGCTCGGTACTGTATACTCTCCCGATATGGCAAATCCCGATAAAACCAATAAGAAACAGAAAGAAAAAGGCGTACCGGAGGGTCCGAATCTCTTCACGCAGCTCGCGGTCGCGTTCGCTGTCTTCTTGGTCATCACGATCGGGTATTCCTTCGCGCGTCAGTACGTGCTCAAGCCGGATGTGAACGTGCCGCTCTCACAGATCGCGGCCGACATCACGAACGGCTCCGTAAAGTCCCTCGTAGTGCAGGGGGATAAGATCATCGCGACTTACGGTGATGAATCGGTAAAGAACTCACGCAAAGAAGCCGAGGCATCACTCGTTGAAACTCTCGCTGCATACAGCATTCCTCCGGAGGCACTCGCCGCGGTGAAGATCGATATTCAAGACGAAAGCGGATTCCGCTTCTGGTTCCTTACGCTCGCGCCGATCCTGGTGCCTGCGCTGCTCTTGTTCGGTGTGATCTGGTACCTCTCGCGTCAGCTCAAGGGCGGCGGCATGCAGGCATTCTCGTTCGGCCGCTCGATGGCGCGACTCATGCGACCGGAAGACGCGCAGCGAGTCACGTTCGCAGATGTCGCCGGTGCCAAGGAAGCAAAAATGGAATTGACCGAGATCGTGGACTTCTTGAAGAACCCGAAAAAATTCATCCAGATCGGTGCGCGAATTCCGAAAGGCGTGCTCCTCATGGGCTCACCGGGTACCGGTAAGACGCTGCTCGCGCGCGCAGTTGCAGGCGAAGCAGGTGTACCGTTCTTCTCGATCTCCGGATCCGAATTCGTCGAGATGTTCGTAGGGGTCGGTGCATCACGTGTGCGCGACCTGTTCCAGACCGCAAAGAAGTCAGCACCCGCGATCATTTTCATGGACGAGATCGACGCCGTCGGTCGCGTGCGCGGCTCCGGTGTAGGAGGCGGCAACGACGAGCGCGAACAGACACTCAACCAGATCCTCGTCGAGATGGACGGCTTCGAGCCGAACGAATCAGTGATCGTCATGGCTGCGACCAACCGACCGGATGTGCTCGATCCTGCGCTCTTGCGACCGGGACGATTCGACCGACGCGTCACCATCGATCCGCCGGATCGAAAGGATCGCGAAGACATCCTCCAGATCCATTCGCGCAAGAAGCCGCTCGGACCGGATGTGAAGATCGCCGTGATCGCAGAGCGCACACCGGGATTCTCCGGTGCGGATCTCGCGAACCTCATGAACGAAGCTGCGATCCTCGCAGCGCGCGAAGACCGCAAAGAGATCACGCAGTACGATCTCATCCGTTCGATCGAAAAGGTCATGCTCGGTCCTGAGCGACGCTCACATGTGCTCAACAAGCAGGAAAAGGAAATCACCGCGTACCACGAGGCCGGTCATGCGCTTGTTGCATCCGTTCTCCCGTACGCAGATCCCGTGCACAAGATCTCGATCATCAGTCGCGGTCGTGCTGCCGGCTACACACTGAAGCTGCCGCTCGAGGAACGCAAAATGCAGTCCCGAAAAGAGTTCCTCGACGATATCGCGGTTAGCTTAGGCGGCTTTGTTGCCGAGAAGCTCGTCTACGACGACGTCACAACGGGCGCATCGAATGATTTGCAGGTACTCACAAATCTTGCACGCAACATGGTCGCGCGATGGGGTATGTCGGAAAAGATGGGACCGATCGCATTTGCGGCATCAGCACAGCGCGCACTCTTTGGCGAAGGAGTTGATAGCGAAGTATCCGAAGAGGTTGCTGCGCACATCGACGACGAGGTAAAAAAGATCATCACAGGCGCACATCATGTCGCAACCGACGTGATCACCAAGCACCGTAAGGTTCTCGACGCGATCGCAAAGCGCCTCATGGAGGTCGAGACGATCGAGCGCGAAGAATTCGAACAGTTGCTCGTGCTGCACGGCATTGCTCCGAAGAAAAAAGAAGACTTGGAGCTCGTAGGACTCGCAAAATAAAAGAAGATCACCGGCCGAAAGGTCGGTGATCTCGTTGTGGGGCAGCCGTTAACCGCCGCCGCATCCGCCGGAAGGCGAGGGCATGCACCTGCCTCTGCGCAGTCCGCGGATGTACTTGTGCGCGGGCATTCCCATAATGCGTGTCGTTTTCGACCGCACACTGATCGTGTGGCACGTCTGTGTGCCGTGCCGATCGGTCGAGCAGAAAGTGCGCGTAACAGCGGAAGCGTCCGCTGCCGCGACACAACAGAAGACGATGGCGTAGGCGATGCGACGCATTCGGTGCTCCTCGTGCGAGTTTCTGTGACGAACCGTTCACATCCGACCATACATAGAGGCTTATCGCAAGCCGCGGCAATAGGGTAGGCTCGGGAGAGCCTGTTCAGTACACACGGTTGGAGGTGATGCTATGCTTTTGCGCATGATGAACTACGTGACGATTTCCGGCCTGATTGCGACTCACGATACGAAACCCTTTCACGGCACAATCAGAATCGACAAGAGAACCGGCCTCATTACGAAGGTTACGAAAAAGCTCGATCGCGCCGCCGATCACTTCTATACCGATGACTTTGTTATCTTTGCGGGATTCTCCGACATTCACATCCACGCGCGCGAGGATAAGACGGGAGCGCAGTGCTACAAGGAGGATTATTCGACCGCGTCCGATGCAGCGCTCCACGGCGGTGTCGTGTGTGCCTGCGCAATGCCCAATACTCCGGAAACGGTCGTAACGCTCGGGCGGTTCCGGTGGCATCGCAACCGGATACGGCAAATCAACAAACCGGTCACGATGTTGAATTACCTCGGTATCGACAAGAATACGAAGCCTGTCGGCAAGCCGGGTGAGCACATGTACAAGTTGTACTTCGGGAAATCTGTCGGCGACCTGACAGTCACGTACGGAGAGGAGCTCGAAGACATATTGTCCCGATACAAGGGGCACTACATCTCGTTCCACGTCGAGTACGAACCGATCGTGCAGGCATCTCTCTCCGGCAAAACACACAGCGATCGCAGGCCGGTTGCGGCGGTCAACGAAGGGCTGCGCATCCTGCTCCCGCTCATCAAGAAGTACAAGATCAAGGCAAAACTGTGCCATTGGTCGACCGGTGGCGCGAGTTTCGAGATGATCGCCGAGTATAGAAAACAGGGATGCGACATCGTGCTCGAGGTCTCTCCGTTGCATCTGCTGTTCGATACGTCGATGACGGACGAGGATCCCGAGTTGTGGACGAAGATACAGATGAATCCCGCGATCCAGGCGCCGGTGCATCGCACTGCGCTCATCAGCGGTCTGAAGAGCGGTTTCATCCAGTTCATTGCCACTGATCACGCGCCGCATACCGAAGAGGAGAAGTTCTCGGCCTTCAAAAAGTACATGGCCGAATACGGCGGTACGGATCCGATCGAGACCGCAGCGAACATCAAGCAAAAGAACACAGACCTGTTCCACAAGATCTGCGAGGAAAACAACCATTCCGGTGCACCGTGGCTCGATACCTACGGGCTCGTGTGTACCTGGCTGATGAAGGTGCACAAATTCACTCCGCAGGATATCGCTCGAGTTTCGGCATACCTGCCCGGTGCGTTCGTGAACAGGTTCCTGAAAACGCAGTTCCCGAAAGAGAACTTCGGCAAGGGATTCGGCGAGATCAAAACCGGATTCGTGGGGTCGCTCACTGTTCTGAATGTGAAAACCCAGACGACGGTACGACGCGAAGACCTGAAGACGAAAGTCGGCTGGTCCGCGCTCGAGGGCCAAGTTATGCCGGGCGCCGTTGAGGCGGTGTTCGTGCGGGGAAGCAAGTACTAACGACGTTCATTGACGGGGAGCATGCCGAGGTGGCATGCTCCCCGCAGTCTTTGGAGGAAGAGGTAATGCCTGACCATTACTACTATGCCGCAACGGCCCTGACGCTGGTCGCGGCGTTCGTGGTCCGAAGTTTCTACGACCTTCGGTATCCGTACCGGGGCCGGGAATACACGATCGGCAAAGAACAGGTGTATGCGAACGTATTCGGCGCCTCGTCGTGTATCGGATTCCTCGCACTGTTTTGGTGGATCGACGAGCTCCACATGGGGCTGCGGCCATTTGCGGATTCGCTGGTTCGGAGTGTCGGCGTCGCCGTTGCGGTCTGCTCGGCGATCATGATGACCTGGCCGCGTGTTCAGCGAGGACGACGGGAATTCTGGGGAGGACCGAAAGTTGAGCCTGAGTGGTTTGTAGCGCATGTGCTGACAACTACTGGGGCGTATCGGATGATTCGTCACCCATACTATCTCGGGGTCGTACTCACCACTGTTGCCACGAGCCTCACCGCAGCGAGCTACGCGGTATGTATCATTCCGCCGCTGTGTTTCTTTGTGATGCGCAACAGCGCAATCGAAGAGGAGCGACTGCTCACGCGTACATACGGCGATTCGTATCGGGAGTACGCAAGTAGATCGTGGCGGCTCATTCCGTTGATCGACTGATCATAGAGAGGGAACAGATGGACGAACATGTCGTCGAACTGTTCCGTTATCTGGAGCAGTTCGAACTGATGCGATTTCTGGGAGCGAGTGGCGTATCAGGCATTGTGTTCTCGGTCGTCTACTTTCCGCTGCAGTGGTTCACGACGGTGCACTATCGCAAAGCGCTCTACATCGCGTTCGTGCCGTCGCTCATCGTGGGGTTCCTGCTGCATAAATATTTTACGTTCCGCGTTCACGGGGAATCATGGGTATGGTTGCAGATGTCGCTCTACACGCTCAAGCGCTTCGTGTTCATACGCGTGAACGAATATGTTCTGATCCGGCTCGTTGAGCGCCACGGATTCAATACGACGGTCGGGCAGGTCGTCGTCGCGCTGGCGGGGTTTGCCCTTAACTACCTCATAACCAAGCTGATCTTTAGTCTCTGAACCCCCGTAAAACGGGGGTTTTCGTTTTGCTATACTTTCGAGCCATGGCCACACCCAACAAGAACAAGCTTACTAAGCAGGCATTAGCACTCCATAAAAAGCTCGGCGGCAAGATCCGAATCGTTCCCGCTGTGCCCGTTCGCAATCGTGCAGACCTCTCGCTCGTGTATACCCCCGGCGTCGGCTACGTATCCAGTCATGTGGCAAAGAATCCGAAAAGTGCCCGCGAGCTTACGATGAAGGGTCGCATGATCGCTGTCGTCTCCGACGGCTCAGCAGTGCTTGGTCTCGGCAATATCGGAGCGCTCGGTGCGCTTCCGGTTATGGAAGGGAAGGCTGCGCTGTTTAAAACGTTCGCCGACGTTGATGCTGTACCGATCGTGCTCGATACGCAGGATGCCGATGAGATCGTGGAGACGGTCATCCGCATTGCCCCGGGATTCGGTGGTATCAATCTCGAAGACATCGCGGCACCGAAATGTTTCGAGATCGAACAGCGTCTGATCGAAGCGCTCGATATTCCGGTCATGCACGACGATCAGCACGGCACCGCGATCGTTGTCCTTGCCGGGCTCATCAATGCCATGAAGGTCGTCAAAAAGGATATTCAGAAATCACGCATCGTCGTTGCGGGCGTGGGAGCAGCCGGAGTGGCGACCATGCGACTCATAAAAAAATACGCGCCCAAGGCCGTCATATTCGCGGTGGATAGTCAGGGAATTGTGGGACACAGCCGAATCGATCTCAATGCCACGAAGGCGGCACTTCTTACGGACGGCATCATCGACGGCTCACTCGAAGGATCGCTCGGTGTTGCGCTTACGGGGAGCGATGCGTTCCTCGGTGTTTCGCAGCCAGGCGTTATTACCGCCGAGATGATCAAGACCATGCGCAAAGACGCGATCGTATTTGCTATGGCGAATCCGACGCCGGAGATCATGCCCGACGAAGCAAAGAAAGGCGGGGCGGCGGTCATTGCGACCGGTCGCTCGGATTTTCCGAATCAGATAAACAACTCACTCGCATTTCCGGGAGTCTTTCGCGGCGCGCTCGATAACAAGGTGCGCAAAATAACCGACGATATGAAAATAAAGGCGGCCAAAGCCATCGCGGCATTCGTAAAGAAACCGACGGCAACGAAGATCGTTCCCGATATGTTCGACAAGGCCGTCCCGAAGGCGGTGGCGAAGTCCATCAAATAAGACGTGTACAATTGAGCTATGGACGTAAAACAACTCGAACAGAAGCTCCGACTGGAAAGTGATCTGCTCGCAAAGAACGAGCAAGAGCTTTTGATGCTCATGCGTAAAGTAAACGATCTGAAGCGCAAGATTCCGGAAGGGAAGCGCAAGGTAGAGGGGCTCAAACGCGACATGCTAGCGCAGGCTGCGCTCACGCGGCGTCGGCAGACAGCGGCAGAACAGGGCAAGAACACGACGTGAGTTCCGCTATGAAGCCCGCAAATGCTCCCCAGGAGTCGCACCTCTGGAAACGGTTGTGTTTGGTGCTTCCCATCGTGGCACTCATCGTGCTGTTGTACGGCCTCGGATCGAGGCCGTTCCTTGATTACGACGAAGCGATCTATGCGCGCGTCATGGAAGATACAGCCCGTTCCGGGCAGTCGGTGACGCTGATCTCTGATGGAGCTGCTTTTTATGACAAGCCGCCGCTCTATTTTTGGCTCGGCATGGCGGCTCGGGGGATTTTTGGATCTGCAGAGTTTGCGTATAGGGTACCGTCTGCGCTTGCAGGTGTAGCGTGCGTAGTGCTCGTTATGCTCATTTCGTTTGAAATCGACAGACGGTACCGCACCGCCTGTATTGCGGGAATTGTTCTTTTGACCACCCCGCTGATCTTCGATGCCGCGCGTCAGGTCCGTATCGACGTGCTGTTGACCGCGGGGATATTGTTCGCCTTTTACGCTTTTTTGAAGGGCTTGAAAAAGCCCGCATGGTTCTTAGGGATCGGTGTCGGCATGGCAGTCGGATTTTTGACAAAAAATGTCGTGGGCCTCTTTGCGGTCCTTCCGATCCTTGTGTGGGCGTGTGTGTACCGACAATACTCCTGGTTGCGTGAACCTTATTTTTGGATGTCGATGGCGTTGTTTCTCGTCCTTGCCGCTCCGTGGCATATCGTCGAGACGCGTCTGTACGGCAGGGTATTTTGGGATAACTATCTTGTGTTCCATGTTCTCGAACGCTTCGCCTCGAATGTGAACGGCGGGACCGCGCGCGGTCCGGGGTATTACGTGCATTTTCTGGCGACCTTCGCGTTTCCCTGGATATGGATCAGTGCCGTGTGTGCTGCCGCCGTATACCGGATTCGTCGCGACGCGCGGTCGTATGTAAAGCCGGTCCTTGCGCTCGGCGGCTCGGTGTGTGCACTGGCCGGTATTTTTTTCGTGGCCGAGTCGAAACTACTGCATTACATGATCCCTGCGCTCGCGTTCCTTTCGGTATTCATTGCGCTTTCGTATGAGGCGCTGTATGCGGCAATGCCTCGACGAAGAGAGGTGCTGAACATGCTGCTTATCGGTGCCGTACTGCTGGGTATCGCAGGAACGACGTATGTGGGTTCTCGGTCAGTTCGCGACCTCTGGATCGAGGACACGCTGGCGGAGAACGAGTACCGGATCGGCACGATGATACGGAACAGTGCCGAGGATCTGCCCGTGTTCACATTCCAATATCCGTATCTGGATACGATTCGGTATTACAGCGGTAAAACGCTGCAACAAATGTCTGACGGTGCCGAGCTCGGCGATCCTTTTTTCCTGGTTATTCGCACTGAGTTGTATGTCAGGGGTCCGTTTCCGGCCGAGCTTGCCTCACATTTGACCGTGCTGTATCAGGGTCAGGCG
>CAZWFX010000012.1:0-41864 GCA_964633425.1 uncultured Candidatus Saccharibacteria bacterium | reverse complement strand
CTCCGCCGACAAACGCATCCACCTGCGCATTGACCGGATGCACGGCCCACGGCCCTGCGGTGTGGCTCATTGTTTCACCCGCTGCTCGTTCGTCACCGGCTTAGGCTGCTGGCTCTTTGCCAGCTTCGTGAATGCGCCGCGGCATTTGAGATAGATCGAGGCGCTATACATCGCAGGGCACCCCTTCGTAGCGGCGCGCGAGATCCTCAAGCGCCACCGGCCCCTCTTCGCTCGCCGGCGGCGCGGCTTCGCCGCCCAGGGCCGCGCGCAAGGCGCTCTTCGCCGCCTCGAGCCGTTCGGCCGCCCGCATTCGCCGGATGCGCAGCGGCGCCTCGAGGCGCATCGCCGTGTCGTATTCGCTCTGCGCGGCCTCGAGCGCCGATTTGGCGCGCGCCACGGCGCCCAAGTTGATCGGCCGAAGATTGACGAGCTTGAGCATCGCCTATGCTCCCTTCGGCTTGTGCAGTGGGCACCCGCTCGCCTCGCGGTTGATGAAGCCCGGCTTGTGCTTGCCGCGGCACCGCCCCGTCTCGACGGTAAAGGGGTTGATCGGCTCGAACCGCACGCATCCCCCGCACTTCACCGCCGGATTGAGCGGCAGACCGAAGAGCGGCGTGGCGAAGGGCTTGGGCGGCGCGGCGTTCGGAACGGGCTTCACATCGACCATGGCGTTTCCCTGGGAAAGCATGGGCGGGACTAGCATGTATCCAATTTGGATACAACCCCGAAAGTTTATGTGTCCACTTGTTTCACGTGAAACGCCGTGCCGACTGGATAACATGCGTTAAGCCCAGCCCAGGAGCCGGCCATGCGCCAGGAACGCGTTCTCGTCGCCATTGTGCTGCTAATCATCGCTGGCGGCCTCGCCTGGGGCGCCGCGGGCCTGTTCCGGCGCGGTCGAGCAGCGCCCACGGCAGGCCCCTATCTCGGCGGCCTGGCCTGTGGTGCCGGCGCCGCGTTCATGGGCGTCTGGGCCCTCAATTTACTTGCTGCTTAAGCATGGAGGGACAGGGTTAATATCCCCGCCCTCCACAGCCGCCCAAACGCTGTTCTAACGGCGCTTAGGTTGCCTACTGCGGGATGATCGCCGCGACGATCACGCCGAGGATCTCGCCGGCGTCATCGTCGCGAGGCTCATAGTCGATTTCATCCGCCCGGTGCCCCGGCTCAACCGCGCCGTGCCGGACCGTGACGGCGGCGCCAAGCCTTCGATTGTCGGTCATCAGGAGCACGATCAAGTCGCCGTTCACGGCGACATCGAGCAGCCCCACCATATCTTCGAGGCGCTCTGCGTCGCCCCTTGAGCCCTTAAAGTGCCGTACAACGACGCGATCGCCCCGTTTCAGCGCACGTCCGATTTTGTCGAGCCGCCTGGCCACTATTGTGGTCCCGGCGGGGTAGAGCCGATTTGCGCTGTCATCACGGACGAAGGCGCCAAAACAATGTTATGGCATTTCCACAAACCCCGGTGCTTCGACGTGATCGCGCGGCGATTGTGACGGTCCCGTGAAGGTTGCGCTACACACAACAATATTAACGGGAACCGAGAGGCTGCCCTCGGAAACGAGATCGGCCGGCGCCACGCGGTAATAGTTCGACAGCTTGTCGATCCACACGTCCGTCAGCCGCCGCTCGCCGCGCTCGAGCTTGTAGAGCTCGCCCCGCGAGATCCCGAGGCCATTGGCGGCCGTCGTGACCCGCTGATTACGCAGTAGCCGTATTTCCTTCAGTCGATTTCCCATCGACCAAGGTTTGTATCCACTAAGGTTTGTGTGGATAGGCCGAAATCCGGCCACATATGGTTGACAAACTGTGTCCATTATGGACACAATACCACAGGTTTGGGGTTTGTCACCGGTGGAAGCGCAAAAACCACTAACGCTAGAGACGTGGCTCGAAGGCCGAAACAAAAGCGCCTTCGCCCGTGCCTGCGGTTTCAAGAACACGCAGCAGCTTTTCCACTATCTGCGCCGCAAGGACGGCCGCCCACCGGTCAAGCGCATCGGGCTCAAAACGGCGCGGCGCATCGTGCGCGCCAGCAATGGCGCGTTCACCTTGGAGGCGCTGCTCGGCGAGCCGCAGCCAGCGCCGCCTGCCCAGCAAGAGGCCGCCTGATGCCGCGCCGCGTCGACGCGCTCTCGAGCCTCGCCCACAAGGAATGGCCGTGGATCGTGTTCAAGCGCGACGGCCAAGCGGCGGCGCGGGGCACCACGCGTGTGGCGGCGATCAATCGCTATGAGCGGGCCGAAGGCTGGTGCAACCACGGGCAATTCGCGCTCGTGAAGCACGCCGGCACCGGCGAGACATGGCACCGCATCGGCGGTTCGTGGTTTCCGCGCGACGACACGAAAGGCCGCGCGGCATGACGAGGGCGGGCGGGAGCCAAGAGCGGGAGAACCCCTCCTCTCATCTTCGACGCTCTTCCGGCGCAGAAGCGCCGGCGCCTTCACCCATTGCGGCGATCGCGCGGCTCATCGCCGACGATCCGCGCTTGAAGCCCATCGCCTTCGGCCTGCTGCCCAAGATCGGCGCCGCCGAGACGGCGCGTGAACTGGCAAACCTTGCGGAGACACTGGCATGAACCGCATTAGCCTGCCGGCGCGCCGGCTCGTGCTGCGCGAGCGCATCGTTTACCGCCGAAAGCACGATCAAGCCGATCTCTGGCTTTACGTCACTGCCGGCTTCCACCCCGAAACAAAGCAGCTGCTCGAGGTGTTCATCCGGCCGCGTGGCAACGTCGACACGGATCTGTGCCGCTATTTCGACGACATCGGCGTGCTGATCTCGCGGTGCCTGCAACATGGCGACACGCTGCAGAGCCTCGCCGAAGGCATGGGCCGCCTGCCGGGCGAGCCGCGCGCCGCGCACTCGCCGATCGGCGCCGTGATCGACGCGCTGATCGACCTGCGGCGCGAAGTCGAACGCACGTGGCCGCTGCCGGCCGACTACGTCAAGCGTTCGCTCAACCCGATGCTTGGAGAAGGCGCCGCGGCGCCTTCGGCGTAGGGCGGCCCCTTGGCGGCCGGCGGCGACATCAAGGATATATCCGCGCGCCTCGCTGAGCGCGCGCTGTCGCTGGCATCCGAAATGTTTCCCGGCGGCCACCGCGAAGGCCACGACTATGTGTGCCTTTCCCGCCGCCAAGGCGGGCCCGGCGATAGCCTCAAAATCACGATCGCGGGCCCGGAGCGCGGCCACTACAAGCATTTCGGCGAAGGCCATGGCGGCGATCTGATCGACCTGATCGCGCAATACCGCTGCGGGGGCAATCTCAAGGAAGCCCGGCGCGAGGCCCGCCGCTGGCTCGGCATGGCGCCCGGCGAGGGCTCGGCCAATGTGCGACGCCAACCGGATGCTGCGGCAGCAGCGGCGCAGCGTGCGCAAGAGGCCTCGCTCGACGAGCAGCGCCAGCGCGCGCGCAAGGTGGCCAAGGCGATCTATCTTTCGGCGCTCGAGCCGCTCGAGGGCACGCCGGTGGACTGGTATCTGCGCGGCCGCGGCATCGCGCTTTCGGACTTGCCGGCGCCGCCGCGCGCGCTGCGCTATCACCCCGCACTCGATTACCCGTGGGACTATGCCGCGCAGCGCCCGGCGCCCGCCGGCATGGAGAAACTGCCCGCGATGGTGGCGCATGTGTGCAATCTCGAGGGCGAGCAAATCGCCGTTCACCGCACCTATCTCGAGATCGTCAAGCCCGGCACCGCCGTGAAGCTCGGCCAGCATACGCCCGGCTTGACCGTGGGCGGCACCGACAAGCGCATCGACGCCAAGCTGACCAAGGCAAGCCCGCAGGGCGGCCTCATCCGCTTGAGCAATGGCCAGATGATCGAAAAGGAAACCGGCTGGATCAAGCCGGGCCCGCCGCTCGCCCAGGTTGAAGAACGCATGCGCTCGGGCAAGTGGGAAAGCGAAGCCTTCGACAAGATCTATATCGCCGAGGGCATCGAGAACGCGCTCACCTATGCGTGCGCGCGGCCGGAATGCCGCGTGGCCTCGAGCGTGTCGCTGGCCAACATGGCGCATGTGAAGCTGCCCGAATTCATCAAGACCGTTGTGCTGCTGCGCGACAATGACGGCGACAACGCCGCATCGCGCAAGGCATTCGATCGCGCCGTCTGGTGGTTCCGCGGCCAATCCAAGACCGTGAAGGTGATCACCGTGCCGCAGGGCAAAGACTTGAACGACTACTGGCAACAGGCCCGCGGCGCAGCCTAATGGCAAAACCCAACCCGATCGCCGCGCTTCCTGAAGAGGATGCCCAACCATCGACAGGGGGGCCGAGCGCGCCGCCACCGGCGGCCCCGCCGGCCGAGGTCGATCGCGACCGCATCGAATTCCGCCGCCTGCCACCCGGCGGCTGGGGGCAGATGCCGGACGGTTGCCCGGTTACGCCGCTGGGGCACAAGGACGATTACTATTTTTTCCTGACCGCACGCGGCGGTTTCAAAACCATTCGCGACAAGGATTTCAGCAAGGCTAAATTCACGTCGCTATACGAGGGCAATCTCGTCTACCTGATGGCGAATTGGCCGCGCGTCACCAAAGAAGGCGACGTGACGCAATTCCACGGCGACGTAGCCACGGCCGATCATATGAAGGCCTGCCACGATCGCGGACCGTGGGACCCCTCGCACGCGCTGCGCGGCGTGGGCTGCCACCGCGGCGGCGAGGGCGAGCTCATCTGGAATTTGGGCGACGTGGTGCTGATCTGCCCGCCGGATGCAGAGCCGCAACGCGCCGACGCTCGCACCATCGGCGAGCATATCTACCTGCTCGGCCGCAAACAGGTGCGGCCCGCCAAAGAGAAGCCGGGCCCGGCGCCGGCGCAAACGCTGCTCGGCGCACTGTCGAGCTGGAATTGGGCGCGCGGCGCGCTCGACGCGCGGCTGCTGCTCGGCTGGATCGTGGCCGCGATGCTGGGCGGCGCGCTTTCGTGGCGCCCGCTCATCTGGATCACCGGCGACAAAGGCACCGGCAAAAGCACGCTCAACGATTGGCTCGAATATCTCTTCGGCACCACCGGCCTGGTGCGCGCATCCGATGCGACGGCGGCCGGCATTTGGCAAAGCATCAAATTCGATAGCTTGCCCGTCGCACTCGACGAGGTTGAAGCCACGATCGACAACCGCAAGACGGAAAACGTGATCAACCTCGCGCGGCAGGCCGCATCCGGCGGCCTTGTGCTGCGCGGCGGGCAGGATC
Source organism: uncultured Candidatus Saccharibacteria bacterium (assembly GCA_964633425.1). GTDB lineage: Bacteria > Patescibacteriota > Minisyncoccia > Phycocordibacterales > UBA2100 > UBA10103. The sequence goes on along the minus strand of CAZWFX010000012.1, from coordinate 36,662 downwards.
ATGCCGGCGTGGAATTCACCGCGCGAAGCTGTTTCAGCTTTTCGTCGATCAACATTCCGCCGCTATCGCCGCAAGACATGAGCCGCTTGGCCATCCTCGAGCTGGGCCCGCTCGAGGGCAAGGCGCCGCCGCTCGACGCCAAGGCCTTGCACGAGCTCGGCGGCATGCTGCGCCGGCGCATCATCGACCAATGGCGCCATTGGGATGCGCGCTTTTTAGCGTGGCGCAATGGCCTCATCCGCTTGAAGCATGCCGCGCGCACCGCCGACCAATTCGGAACGCTGCTGGCCGCGGCCGATCTCGTGCTTGCCGATAAAGAGCCCACCGCTGCGGCGATCGACAAGAACCTATCGGAATGGCGCTTGGGCGATCTCGCCGAACAGGCCGACGAAACGCCCGATTGGCACCGCTGCCTGTCGTGGCTGCTCAACGAGCTGCTCGACGTTCACGGCCGCAACAAAACGACCGTGGCAAAGCTGCTCACGATCGCGAGCGGCCGCGCGCAAGGCGAGACGGCGGCACAGGATGCCGCCGCAGCCGAGCTCGCCTTGCTTGGCCTGAAACTATTGTGGCGGCCCGACCCGGAACGCGACGGCAAGGAAACGCATTATCTCGCGATCGCCAACGACATGCGCGGCACCGACAAGATCTTCGAGAATTCGCACTGGCGCGGCAAATCCGGCGCGCTGCCGGTTTTCGTGCGCGTACTGCGGCGCGTGCCGGGCGCGGTGTTCGGAAACGACGTGCCCTCGATATGGTTCAACGGGCACAAGGCCCGCGTCACGCTGCTGCCGCTCGATCGCGTGCTGCCGAAGGAAGAGGCGCCTAGCGTCGAAGTTTAGCGCGCGCCTCGAGCGCCTCGAGCGCCAGCTCGATCGCGCGCGGCACCAAGGCCGGCCGGCCATCCGACCACGTACCGCGCTCGTAACACTTGACGGTAAAAATCGCGATCTCGAGCGCGTCGCAGAGCTGCTGCTGCGTCAGGCCGAGCCGCCGGCGCGCTTCGCGGAATTCCTCGGCCGTCATTGGCGGCCCGCCGGGAAGAGCTCGCCTTGGCCGCGGCCGGCCACGTCGAACAGGCCTTCATCGGCCGGCTTTTGCGGCTTGAGAGGCTTTAACGCGCCGACCATGCGGCGCTCGAGCCGCTCGCGCTCCGAGATCCGCGCCGCGCCTGGTATCACGTGCTGCAGGCCTTGGGCGGTTTTGTCGATCGTGTTAGACATGGCGCGCTCCTAACGATGCTCCTAGCGTGGTTACGGAGAAGAGCCGGCGCCCTTGGCGGGGCGCCGGCTCGCTCGATTAGTGGCCCCAGCCGTGGCCGGTTTGATGGCGCGGCTGGCCGTTCCATTTCGACGCGTAGCGGCCCCAGCTTTCCATCTTCACCCCGCCGTTATTGACAACCTTTGTGACGGGCTCGCCGATGTACTTGCCCGGCACGGCCACAACGCTTTCGCTTGGCCCACCCTCGCCGCCGACGCATTCTTGCGCTACCTGGCGAACCACGATCGTGCGCGCCGTGGTTTCGATTACCTCGTAAAAATCCACGTTCGTTTGATCATAGCCCCACGAGCTCGAGAGAATATCGCCAACCTTGTAATTGTGCGGCTGCTGGCGCTCGACCTTGCGCGCGACCATCGCGGCCGCATGCGCCTTCCGGCCCTCGAGATAGGCGGCAATGTGCTTTGCGCGCTCTTCGATCGACCGGAAGCGATGATGCCAATCCGGTTTAGACGCCTTGCCGTGAAAGGCGATCGCATAGCAGCGGCCGGCGGTTTCGTATGTGTAGACGGCCGCATCGGTGCCCGCGCAATCGACCGTTTGCAGCGTGTCGGACTTGGGCATGTAGAATTCACGTGGCATTTTCATAGTGTTCGCTCCTAGCGGTTTGGTTGAAGAACCCGCCGGCGGCTTTGGCGCGCCGCCGGCGGGATAGGCACGTTAGACTTTCGCCGCGCGCTTTCCGAAATCGCGCGCCGCGTCGACGCCGTTCAGCAGATCGGCGATCATGTTCGCGTGTTGCAGCAACGTCGCATCATCGCGCGGCGTCACCGCATGGCGATCGTCAAGCTCGCAGAAGGTGGAATTGTCGGGCGCAAACACGGCCGCGACACCGGGGCATTGCAGAGCCGTCGAATACTGGCGAGACATTGCGCGCCCTCCTATGCCTGCAGCCGGTTGAAATGCGCGAGCGCTTCGGGAAACGTGCGATAACGCTGCCCGAAGGTGACGCCATCGATTTCGCTGCGCACCGCAAAATAGCCGTTGTCCCAGCGCAGGCACGCGCCAGCGACAGCCCAGCCAGCTTCGACCGCGATCAATTTCCATTTGGCCGTGCCGCGCATCTTGGTGTCGAGCACATGCACCGCGCCAAAGGTCTCGCCCTTGGGCAAACGATCCGCCAGCAGCACCTTGCCGGGCGGGATCGCACGATCTTGCGCGTGAACGTCGGGAATGTTGGACATGAAGAACGCTCCTAGCGGTTTGGTTGAGCGGCCGTTGGCGCGGCCGCGTCACGTCTCAGTGACGTCCCGAATATAGGTAAACTGAATTTACCAGGTCAATAGGCTTGTGATCACAAAATCGTGATCAATCATTCCAGCAGCATAGCCGCGGCGCTCGAGCTCGAGCGCCTCGCGGCGCGCTCGCGCTTTCACTTTCCCCGACCCTCGGCTTGTGATACACGCCGCAGCGTCTAGCGAAGAGCGCGCCGGCATAGGTTAAAGGCCTGGAACGCTTGGAACGGTTGGAACGATCGGCACCGTTCCGCGCAAGCTACTGATACCGCTAGACAATACCTCTTTGGAACGCTTGGAACGCTCCCGCGCCTCGTGATACGCGCGGGCGCGCGCATGCGCGACCATTGCACAGCGTTCCAAGCGTTCCAAGCGTTCCATTCTATATAGATCAAGGTGTTAGACGGAACGGAAGGCGGAACGCTTGACACGCTCGGCGCTCTGGCTGGCCAAATATGCCCCGAAAATCGAGTAACCGGCCTATATCGGGGCATAGACGGATGGTTTGCGGCCCACGGCACGGCGGAAAATTCTTGGCGATCGGCGCGCCGGCGCCTGCAGCTCGAGCTCGGCGCCTGGTGCATGGCGCGGATCTGGCGCGTTCCTCGAGGAACGTTTGGCCTAAGCCGTTGAGATCACTAGCGCGAGCCGCTGATGGCACAGCAGCGGCGCGGACGGCGGCGGCCGGATGGGACCCGCGGCGCGGGGCCATGCCCCCCACGACGGCGCCCGGCTCGGCCAGCGCCCCTTCCACCGCCAACGGATTGTCGAACGGCCTTCCTTGTCGGCCTCGGGCCGAAGGGGACCCGTTGCCATCGGGGTCGGGGTGAGGGCTGGCATGGCGACGAAATCGGCGGCCAAGCGCGTTGCGGAGGCGTTGCTGATGCGGGTGGGCCCTGCGCAGGGCGCGCTGCCCGGCATGGCGCTGCCCGCGAAGCCGGTGGTGCGCACGGGCAAGCCCGGCCGCCCGCCGGGCCGCAAGAACAACCGCACGCTCGCCGAGGAAGCGAAGCTCGACGTGTGGAGCGAGAAGCTCATCCGCGAGCGCGTGGCGCTGGGCCTGCTCGATCCGGTGCAGATGGCGCGCAAGCGCATCGCCGAGATTTGGGGCCTCGCCGAGGACGCCAACCCCAACACGGTGATCTTTCGCGAGACCGACAAGGACGGAACCGTGACGCAGATCGTGAGCTTCGGCGACGCCGTGCTCGAACTCGCCAAACACTTCGACGGCATCAAGGCCACCGAGGGCAAGAACGCGCTGCCCTATGTGCGCCAGAAAATGCCGCAGCAGGTCGACTTGACCGAGCGCCACGTCGTCTACGTCCGCCAAGTCGCCATGGACGATGACGGCCTGCCCGGCGACGACGCGAAGAACGTCACGCCGAAAAAGAAGCCCGATGTCGTCGACCACGGAGAGGGATTGTAATGCTCGTCGCCGACGGCAAAACCGTCACCATCGACGTGCGGCCGCCCGATATCGCCAAGTCACCAGTGGCGTATCAGTTCTTCCGCCACTGGCCGCGTCCATGCCCGCATGTGTGCGGCATCGAGGGGCCCACCGGCAGTGGCAAGACCGGCACGCTGTTTCGCAAGGGCTGGCGGCTCGCGCAGCACATGCCGATCTCGCCAGTGGACGGCATGCGGCATTTCATGATGCGCTCGCTCGCGACCACCTACCGGCGCCTGTGGGACGGGCCGATCGCATCGTATCTTTCGGTGCTGCCGAAACACATGGGCGAGTGGCACGGCTCGCCGCCCGACAGCCCGGCCGAGCACGAGATTTACGCGAAGCTCGAGGACGGCTCCACCGTCCATTACATCCACAAATTCCAAGCGATCGGCGAGAAATTCTCGACCGAGGAGGAGCTCGAAACCTTCTTCCGCGGCAACCCCGCCACGGTGTGGCATCTCGTCGAAGCCGACACACTGCCGGCGCTGGCACTCGATTTCGCACTCGACCGATCCGGCCGCTACCCCGATGTGAAGCACGGCGTGGCGCCCTGGTATGGCGTGTTGTTCGATCTCAACGCCCCGCGGCAGACAAGCTGGCTCTACAAAAAGATGCGCGAGGAATGGAAGCAGGGCGTGCATTATTTCGTGCAGCCGCCGGCCATCATCCGCGACGGCATGGGCGGCTGGCGCGTCAACGCCGCCGCCGAGAACCAGGACAATCTTCAGCCCGGCCACTATCAGGGCCGCATCGCCACGCTCAACGACCGCTTGCTTCGCCGCATGCTCGCCGGCGAGCATCTGCCCGACGAGCGCGGTAAGCCGGTGTATGGCCCGTATTTCAATCAGGAGACGCGACAGCAGGAAGGTTATTTCGACGCTTACCGCCACGTGGCCAAGGTGCCCATCCCGGTGCTGAAGCACGTCAAACTCTATTTTGGCACCGATGGCGGGCGCCAGCCGGGCGGCTGGTTCGTGCAGGAGGACCCGCAAAACGGCCAGATCCGGGTGGTGGCCGAAATCCTCACCACCCACGGCACCGGCGAAGAGCGCTATGCCGAGATGGTCAACCGCATGCTTGCCGCGGCACCCTTTGACGGCGCGTGGCCGCGCAGCGGGCCCGACGGCCTGCGCGACATCATCGGCGGCGGCGACCCCGCGGTGTTCTTCGGCAAGGACGAGAAAACCGGCGAGGGCGATTGGGCGCTCGCCTTCAAGCGCGCCAGTGGCATCGACCTTCGGCCCGGCGGCGGCATCGGCAACAAGCTCGCGCCGCGTCTCGAGGTGGTCACCAATCTGCTGCGCGCGCCCGACGTGGCCCCTGGCGTTCCGCGCTTCATCGTGTCGCCCACCTGCCCTCTGACGATCGAGGCGCTCGAGGGCGGCTACCGCTACGCGCAGAAGCGCATCAACACGGAGAAACCGCAATACGATCCCGAGCCCGAGAAGAACGATTTCTCGCACCTCATCGAAGGCGGCCAGTATTGCCTGCTCCGAATGCTCGGCGCCGACGCGGCGTTCGATCCGTCGCGCCGGCGAATGCCCGGCCAATCCGGCGCGCGCGCCGCGATCACCGAGAACAACGAGGATGGAAAGCTGTTCAACATGAACCCGCGCGGGCTCTCCCGCGCGCGGGCGCAACGCGTGGGGTAGCGATGGCCATCATCTTCTCGCAGACCGTCGAAATCGACGACGAGAAGCCGCTGGGGCCGCAAATCAAGGAGGCGCGCCGCAAGGGCGTGCCGTGGAAAACGCTCATCGCGGTCACGGGCTACGGAAAAACCTATCTTTGGCTGTTGGCGACGGAAAACCATGCGCGCGCGCTAGTGAACAAAACGGTCCGTGGAAGCACCCCGTGGAGCCGTGCACATTGATCGCGCATGAACCGCGCCGCTCCGGCGGTGGCGTTTCCTCCCTGGGCCGCGCACGCGGCTCACTGCCGGCGGGCTCCACGGGTGGGCCCCGATCCACACCTCGGCGCCCGCCGGCGCATTTTTCGATCGGGTAGCGCATGTCCGTCCTCGGCCAGATCTTCGGCGGCTCGAAAGTGCAGGCGCCGACGCCCGCCGCCGCGCCCTCGCGGGCCGATCCGGCGGTCGAGGAAGAGCGCCGCCGGCAGATCGTCGCGAGCGGCAAGATCCGCGGCGCGGGCGCCAATCTCCTGACCGGCAATCCCTACGGCGACACCTCCGCGCCGAGCGTCGCCAAGAAAGTGCTGCAAGGGCAGTAATGGCCGACCTCTCGCCCGCCGAAACGATCGCGCGCGCCGAACGCCTGTTCGACGACAAGCGGCCTTACGAGGCGGTGCTCCATTCGCTGCGCCAATACCTGCTGCCCGACAGCACGGATTTCAACCGGCAGGACGTGGCCGGCGCGACCAACCGCGACCTGATCGTTTCCAGCTTCGGCGAGAACGCGCTGGCCGAAGCCGCTGAAACGCTGGTCGATCTCTCGTGCAACGTCGCCACCAAGTGGAAGTCGCTGAAGATCGGCCGCGGCGAGCTCCCGCTCGAGATGCACGCCGAGCGCGTCTGGCTCGAGGCGTGCAACGACACGATGCTCGCCGTCTATGCCGATCCGCGCAGCCGCTTCGTGCCGGCGGTCCACGCGGCGGTGGAGGAATTCCTCGCCTTCGGCACGGGCTGCCTGTTCGCCGCCGCGCGCCCCGGCGACATCCCCATCGTCGAGCATCGCCCCTTCGCCGAGATCGCCTGCGCCGAGGGCGAGGATGGCTTCGTCGACGAGCTCGCCTGGAAGTTCAAATGGAGCGCCAAGAAGGCGTTTCAGAAATGGGGCGACAAGCTGCCGCCCAAGATGCTGGTGGCGGCCAAGAACGCCGCGCGCTGCCACGAGCAATTCGAGTTCATCCACTTCGTCTATCCGCGCACCGACTACGACAGCCGCAAGCGCGACGCCGCCGCGCGGCCTTTCCGCGAGTGCTGGCTCGCCTGCGACGAGAAGGCGACGATCGACGAGAACGGCTTCTACAGCTTCCCCTACATCGTCGCGCGCAGCGGCAAGAAGGGCAGCGAGCCGTATGGCCGCGGCCGCGGCAGCAAGGCGCTGGCCGACATCAAGATGCTGCAGCGCGTGCGCCGCGCCACCATCCAGGGCGCCGAGAAGATCATCAACCCGCCCACGCAAAGCCCCGACGACGGCGTGATGGGCGCGCCCGATTTGCGCCCCGGCATGGATAACCCGGTGCGCCCCGAATACCTGATGCGCAACGCCGGCATCCAGCCGATTACGACCGGCGCGCGGCCCGATATCGGCCAGGATTTCGAGCAGAGCATTCAGGCCGACATCGACCGCCCCTTGCTCGGCAAGGCGCGCGCCATTCCGCGCGAGCCGCGCATGGTGGTCAACCAGATCATCGCCATCGAGCAAGAGAACATGCGCGCCGCCGCCAAGCCGGTGGGCGAGCTGCAGACCGAATTGCTCGGCCCGCTCGACGCGCGCCTGTTCGACATCATGCAGCGCGACGGCGCGTTTCCGCCCGCGCCCGCCAGCCTGGCCGGCTATCCCGTGCGCGCCCACCTCGAAAGCCCCGCCGCCCGCGCGCAGCAGCTCGGCATCGTCGGCGCGATCTCGCGCCAGATCGAGATCATGGCGCCGCTCTGGCAGACGGCGCCCGAGCTCGCCGCCATCCACGATTGGGACAAGCGCGCCCGCACCATCGGCCGCATCCTCGGCATCCCCGCCGATCTCGATCTCGCCCCCGAGCGCGTCGCCGAAATGCGCGCCGCCGCGCAGAAGGTCGCGGCCGAGCGCGAGCAGCGCGAGGCGCTCAAGGACGCCACCACGTCACTCAAGAACGCCACGCCCGCGATGGCCCTGGCGGCGAGTAATGAAAACGGCGCCATCGGCGGCCTGCAGGGGGCGGCGTGATGCCTCACGACGAACCCATCCTCAGCGCCACCGAAGCGCCATTGGCCGTCCCCACGCGCATGCAGAGCAATGAGAGCCTGCAGGTGGAATACCGCGCCGCCTTCGCGGGCCGCGAGGCGGTGCTCGAGGATATTTTCCGCGCGGCCGATCTCTTCGCGGAGAACACTGCCGCCGCGCATCTGCAAGCCACCAACCCGATCGCCGCCGGCGTCGCCGAGGGCAAGCGCCGCCTGGCGCTGCGCATCGCGGCCCTGGCGCTCGGCGGCACCGACGGCATGTGCAAGGCCTTCGCGCATCTCGTCGCCACCGCCCACACCACCGCGCCGGCGCCCAAGGGCGGCCCGCGCCAAGCCAAGACGGAAGCCATTCAATGACCGACGCCGCACAGAATTCCGGAACCAGCGCTGCAGCTTCAACGGCAACCGCAGGCCAGGCAGGCGCCGCGGCCGCGGGCAACGCTGGCGCCAGCCAAGCCGCCGCGCAGACAGGCGCGGCGGCCACTGGCGGGAACGGCAATGGCGCCGCCGCGTGGTTCGCGGGCCTCGGCCCCGAGCCGGCCACGGCGCAATTGCTCGAGACGAAGGGGTTCAAGAACATCAACGAGTTCTCGAAGGCCTATCACGATCTCGAAAAGGTGGTGGGCGCCAAGGGCGTGCCGCTGCCGGGCGAGAAGGCGACCGACGAGGATTGGGGCAAGTTCCACGCGCAGATCCCCGGCTATCCGAAAAGCGCCGAGGAATACAAGGTTCCGCTGCCCTCGGCCGATTACAAGCCGAGCGAGGCCGAGGCGGGCTATCACAAGGCGATCACCGCCGCCGCGCACAAGGCCGGCCTCACGCAGCGCCAGCTCGACATCATCGGCGGCGCGCACAACGAGGCGATGGCCAGCGTCGGCAAGTCGATGAAGGACGCCGCCGCCGCCGAGATCGCCACCGGCGAGGCCGCGATCGAAGCGCTCAAACAAGAGTGGGGCGCCAAGGCCAACGCCAATCTGGCGCTCGCGCAGCGCACGGCGCAAAGCCTGCTCCCGAAAGACAGCCCGCTTTACGATCAGCTCGACAAGCTGATGGGCGCCGCGCCGTTCGTCGATTTCATGTACCGCGTCGGCACGCAATTCAGCGAAAGCGGCGGCGTGCTCAAAGCCGCCGGCGGCAACGGCGCGGCGATGACGCCCGAGCAGGCCATGGCCGAGATCGACAAGTACAATCAGGAAATCCTGGCCGACGCAAAACACGCCTACAAGGACCCCAACAATCCCGGCTACGCGCAGGCGCAGGAAAAGATGATGCGCTTCCACAAGATCGCCTATCCCGGCGTGATTGGTTAGTCGCCCATGTTCAAGAACGGCCACTATTACGTGTATGCCAACGGCCGCAAGTCGCTGCTCGGCCCGTTCCAAACGACGGCCGCCGCGATGAAAGCCGGCGAACGCACCAACGGCATGATCGTGCAGGCGATCATGGAACTGAAGAATGCCGGCGCGCAGGCTGCGGACAAGGCTTCGGCCCCCGCATCCGCCGCCACTGGACAAAACGCAGGATAAGGGCGCGTCCGCCGGCGTAAGCCGGCCGTCGCTTCCCTGCACATGCCGGCACGGCCGGCCGTGGCGCGCGCGACGTGACAGCGCGAAGCGAGCGGGTCCGCCGGCCTTGAGCCGAACGGGCAACCCCTAAGCCCGGCCCTCCGGGCGTCGCGATCCGGTTCAACCGTATCCAGGGGTTCCCCCATGAGCATTCAAGTCCCCGTCGCCTTCCAGCAGAAATATCGAAACGATTTTCTGCTGCTTGCCCAGCAGGCCGGCTCGCGGCTCTACCGCACCGTCCGCAACGATCCCGACCGCCTCGACGGCAAGGCGGGCTTCTTCGACCGCATCGGCGCCGTGTCGATGGTGGAAATCACCGGGCGGCACCAGCCTACGGTGCTGCAGAACACGCCGCACTCGCGCCGCCGCATCACGATGCGCGATTTCGCGTTCCACGACGCGATCGACTGGCAGGACGTGGTTCGTCTCGGCCGCGATCCGTCCGGCAAGTATTCGCAGAACGCGATGCTGGCGGCCGGCCGCCAGAAAGACGATCTCATCATCGCCGCGCTTGGCGGCAACGCCGTGTCGATCGACGAGGACGACGCCGCCACCAACGTGGCGCTGCCCTCGGCGCAAAAGGTGGCCACCGGCTCCGGCGGCATGACCGTCTACAAGCTGCGCCAGGCAAAGAAGATCCTCGACGCCGCGGAAGCCGGCACCCAGGACGGCGCCAAGCGCTTCTGCGTCCTCACCAGCTACCAGGTGGACGATCTGCTCGGCACCACGCAGGTGACGAGCTCCGACTACAACACGGTGAAGGCGCTCGCCGCCGGCGAGATCAACACCTTCCTCGGCTTCGAGTTCATCCGCTCCGAGCGGCTGATCAAGTCGAGCACGACGCGGTATTGCTACTGCTACACGCAAAACGCGATCGGCATCGCCGTGGGCAAGGATCCCATGGTGCAGATGTCGATCCGGCCCGACCTCAACCACGCGATGCAGATCTCCGTCTACATGATGATGGACGCGACCCGCATCGAGGATGTGCAGGTCGTGCAGGTGGCGTGCACGGAAAGCTGAGCCAGCGAGTGACCTGAAACCGACCAGCGTAGCTGGGCCAGGTCCGCCGCCGCCGGCGGCGGGCCGCCAGCACAGCGAAGCAAGAGAAAGGAACCCATCCCATGGGTGTCGTCAACACCAAGAGCAACGAGATCACGAAGCTGGACCTGCTGACGGGCAAGAAGATTTCGCCCCTCTATGGCGGCTATCGGATCATCGGCAAGAAAGCCACCCTCGAAGTGGCGGCCGCCGACAGCAACACCTCGACGTACCGCTTCTTCCGCGCCCTCTCCACCTGGGGCGTGGACGGCCTCTACATCGCGAACGATGCGATCTCGTCCGGCCTGTCGTTCGACTTCGGCCTCTACGACACCGCCGAGAACGGCGGCGCCGCGGTCGACGTCGATTACTTCGCTTCGGCGGTGTCGGTGGTCTCGGCGCGCGGCGCCTGGACCGAGATCAGCCTCGAAGCGACGAGCGCGGGCGGCGATGTCGCCAACGTCGAAAAGGCCATATGGGAAGTGCGCGCGCTCAGCGCCGACCCGATGCGCTGGTACGACGTGGTGGGCACCGCCAACGTGGTGGGCTCGGCGGCGGGCACGATCTCGCTGAAAGGCCACTTCGCCGTCCCGAACTGACGGCACGATCGGCAATGCTGTCCCCCGCCGACATCTGGCGCCGCCTGACGGGCTCCGAGCCGCCCAACTATGTTGGGAAGTATTCGGGCCCGTTGACGGTGCTCGGCGGGGGACGTTGCCTTTGGGACGACGTTGCCAAGGTGGGCACGCAGCAGCCCCGCCGCGGCATGATCCTGCCGGGCGACACGCTGGCGTGCAACGACGCGGGCATGCACTGGCATGGCCCGCTGCACCATTGGGTGACGCTGCACCCGGAATACATGCCCGGCTGGATCAAGTTCCGCATGGGCCACCTCTACGGCGAGGACAAGCGCCCGATCACCTACAGCCACATCGGCGGCCCCGAGATCGACCGCCTCTGGCCGCAGGCCTCGATCGCCGGATCGTCCGGCCTGATGGCGTGCCTCGGCGGCCTGATGCTCGGCTATGCGCCGATCCTGCTCTGCGGCGTGCCGATGGACGGCAGCGGGCATTTCTTCGATCCGCCCTGGGTCGAGCACCACGATTTTCTCCAAGACCACATGCGCATGGCGTGGACCGAATACCGCCGCGATTTCTTCGGCGAGCGCGTCAAGTCCATGAGCGGCCGCAGCCGCGACTGGCTCGGCGGCCCCGCGGATTGGGGCACCGGCGCCGACAACCCTTTCAAAAAAGCAGCGACATGCTGATCAACGGCGAAGCGATCGAAACCCGATCCGTTCAGCTCGGCGGCGCCGACACGCTGGCGCTGGCCGAGCGCCGCAAATACATGCGCATGTGGGAGCGGCCCGAATATCACCGCTATTCGCCGGGCAAGGCGCACGCGCCCGTGGCGATCGAGCGGCTCGACATGAAGGCCGGCGAAAGCCTCTACGATCTCGGCTGCGGCGCCGGCGCCGCCATTCCGATTTTCGTGCATCACGGCCTGTTGGTGCGCGGCGTCGATATCGCCATGTCGCCGGCGCTCGCCAATTACGCGCTGCAAACCAGCAAGACCCTGCCGCCGCATCGCCGCCCTTTTATGACCGCTGCGTGCCTCTGGGCGCTGCCGATGGATTGGGCGACGCGCGATTGGATCTACTGCGTCGACGTGCTCGAGCATATCCCGCCCGAGAAGGTCGACAGCGTGCTGTTCCACATCGCCCGCCTCATGGGCAAGGGCGGCTATCTCTCGATCCATTGCCACCCGGATGGCTGCGGCGCGCTGATCGGCGAGACGCTGCACCTCACCGTCGAGCGCCCCGAATGGTGGCTCGCCAAGCTCGCGGCGCATTTCGCCGTCGAGCGCCTGCCGGCGCCCGCGTCCGAGCTCACCTGCCTCATCCGCCCCAAGGCGCCTGACGCATGACGACGAAAACCGCGATCTGCAACCTCGCGCTGACCCTGATGGGGGCGGCGCCGTCGCTCACCAACGTCGATCAGGATGCGTCGGTGCACGCCAGCAAGCTGCGCGCGGTCTACGACACCACGCGCGACGCGGCGCTGCGCGCGCATGCCTGGAACTTCGCCACGGTGCGCGCGACGCTGGCCGCGTCCACGGCGGCGCCCGAATGGGGCTACGCGCGCAAATACGAATTGCCGCCCGAATATCTCGGCCAGCTCCGGTTCGACCCCGATCACCACGCCAGCAAGCGGCCCAATCACCGCGTCCTCACCGACCGCACGGCGGGCGGCAAATGGGTGCACACCGACGAGGGCGATCCGATCTACGTCGAATTCGTGATCCTGCCGGTGAGCGAGGCCGACTACGATCCGATGTTCGTCGAGTTTCTCGCCGCGCGCCTGGCCGCGGCCGCCGGCTATTCCATCACGAGCAAGGCGACGATCGCCGAGGAAATGCGCCAATACGCGCAAGACCTCGCGCGCGATGCGCGTTGGGCCGATGCCGTGGACACCGGCCGGGACGAGCCCGACGAAGGCGACTTCCTGGCGAGCCGCCGCTGATGGCCGCCGTCACGCCCCCGCAACTCTCGATCGCCGCGGGCGAGATCGGGCCCGAGCTGTGGGGCCGTTCGGATCTCCAATGGCACAACAGCGCCGCGCGCGAGCTCGAGAACTTCCTGCCGACGCCGTGGGGCCCGATCCGCTTTTCGGGCGGCCTGCGCTTCATCGCCGAAGTCGACGACAGCGCCGACACGCACCGGCTGATCCCGTTCCGCTTCTCGGTCGACGACGCCTACATGCTGATCCTCGGCGACCAGACCATCCGCTTCGGCCGCAACAAGGCGATCATCACCAGCGGCTCGCCCGTGACGCTCGCCGCGGGCGACGGCGTGCCCTGGCCGCACACGGCCCTGGCCAGCATCCGCAGCGCGCAAAGCGCCGACGTGCTCTACATGGCGCATCCGTCCTACAAGATGCGCGAGCTGCGCCGCGCGTCGCATACGTCGTGGACCATCCCCGCCTTCGACTTCAAGGACGGGCCCTACTATCCCGAAAACACGACCGCGCGCACGATCACCCTGAGCTCCACCTCGGGCTCAGTCACGGTCACGCTCAGCAATGCCGATGCCGTCAACAACGGCCAGGGCTTCCTCGTCACCGACATCGGGCGCCTCATCCGCTGGAAAGACCCGGCGAACAATTGGACCTGGCTCGAGATCACGGCGCACACCAGCACCACCGTGGTGACGGCGACGATCCGCGGCCCCAACGCCTCGGCCGGCACCGCCACGGCCGCGTGGCGCATGGGCCTGTGGTCCGACACCACCGGCTGGCCCGCCGCCGTCGCCATCCATCAGGGCCGCCTCGCCGTCGCGACCAACGCCCTGTGGAGCCTGCCGCGCGTCGATCTCTCCATGTCGGGCGCGCTCGACACGTTCTCGCCCTCGCTGGCCAACGGCACGGTCAACGACGATAATGCCGTCGCCTGCCTGATCTCGTCGGGCGAAGTGCCGACGATCCGCGACATCAAGTCCCTGCGCGACCTGATCGTGTTCGCCGCGGGCGGCGATTTCCGCGTCACCTCGGGCAGCACCACCGAGCCGATCACGCCCACCAATGTGGAAGTGCGCCCGATCACGGCGCACGGCACCGCCAACGTCGCCGTGGTTCCCGCGCACACGTCGCTGCTCTACGTGCAGCGCGACGGCCGCACGGTGAACAACCTCAAATATTCGATCGAGGCCGATTACGACGCCAAGGACATGAACGTGCGCGCGCCGCATATCGGCCACGCCGGCCGCGCGGATGCCGAGGGCGGCTTCGGCCAGCTTGCCTGGGCGCTGGCGCCGCTCGGCCAGATGCTCGCCACGCGCAACGACGGCCAGATGCCCGTCCTCACCTTCCTGCCCGAGCAGGAAGTGTATGCCTGGGCGCGCCACCGCCGCGCCGACACGCTCGCGGGCGCCACGTTCATCGAAAGCGTTGCCTGCATCCCCTATGGCGGCGTCGACCAGCCCTGGGTGATCGCCAAGCGCACCATCGGCGGCGCCACGAAACGCTATGTCGAGATCCTCGAGGAACCGCTCGGCCGCGACGACCCGATCGAGGATGCGTTCTATGTCGATAGCGGCCTGACGCTCGACCAGACCGGCACCGTGCTGGGTTTCGGCACGCTCACGCCCGGCACCGGCGCCAACGTGGTGGACACCGCCGACGTGCTGTTCACCGCCAGCGTCGGCGGCTTCACCACCGGCCACGTGGGCCGCAAGCTGCTCTACCGCTACAAAGACACGGCAGACCCGAATACGCCGGACGGCCGCCACCCCAAGCACAAGCACATCGTGTGGGCGACCGGCTACGCGACGATCACCGAGCGCGTGTCGGGCACCGTGGTCAAGGCCACCATAAACGAGGCGTGGCCGGCCGCCGTGGTGGGCACGGCGATCGCCGCCGGCGATTGGCGCATGACCGCGGCGAGCGTCAGCGGCCTCGACCATTTGAACGGCGAGACGGTGCAAGTGTGGGGCGACGGCGCGCCGCAGGACGAGAAAACCGTTTCCGCCGGCGCGATCACGCTCGAGACGGACGCGGCCACCGTGCAGGTGGGCCTCGGCTACACCGGCCGCTTCGATCCGATCCTGACCGACATCGGCAGCCGCCAAGGCACGCGCCACGGCAAGACGCAGAAGATCGCCGCCGTGTCGCTCTATCTGCATCGCAGCGTCGGCGGCCGCGTGCGCGTGCCGGCCTCCGAGGATGGCGGCGCGCCCGTCGAGCAAGAGCTCATCCCGTTCCGCTACACCGACGACAAATTGGCCGAGGCGATCCAGCCGTGGAGCGGATGGACCGACCCCATCCCGGTGCCCGGCGATTGGAGCAAGGACCCCTATCTGCTGATCGAGCAGGACATTCCCGGCCCGTTCGAGATCCGCGCCATCGTTCCGAAGTTTGAAGTCAATGACGGTTGACATCCGCCCCTACGCCCCCGGCGATCTCGACGCGCTCCGCGACGCGCGCGAGGGCAAGCTGCCGCCGAGCGTCGAGCAGCTTGCCGCCGCGTCTTGGACCTTCACGGCGGTGCGCCCCACGGGCGAGATCATGGGTGGCGGCGGCCTGTTGCGCATCGACCCCTGGCGCGCCCAGGCGTGGGCGATCGTCAGCCGGGCCGCCACGGCGCGCGAATTCGTCGAGATCCGCGCGGCCTGCCTGCAGAAAATCCGCCTCGGCGAGATGGACGGCATTCACTGCATCGAGGCCGAGGTGGCGCTGCCCTTCGTGGGCGGCCATGCCTTCCTGCGCGGCCTCGGCTTCATCTTCGCCGGCGTCTGCCCCGGCCGCGCCGAGGATGGCGGCTGTTTCATCCGCTACGTGCGCGTGAAAGACGGCGTGGAGCGCCCGCCGCTGCGCGTCGAAGCCGTGCTCGATCTCGCTTCGCGATGCCTGTCGGCCGCCTTGGAGGCGGCCTTACCGCCGAATTGTGGCTCTGGCCACAATTCGGCCGCCAGCGAGCGGAGCGAGCGACCATGACGGGATTGGAAACCATCGCCCTCGCCGGCCTGGTCGGCTCCACGGGCCTCTCGGCGCTCGGCGCGATCCAGCAAGGCTACGCCACGCGCGACCAGATGGAATACAACGCGACGGTGGCCGACCAGAACGCCGCCGCGGCACGCAGCGCCGCGGCCCTCGACGAGGACACGAGCCGCAAGAAATCCGGCCGCATCCTCGGCACGATCCGCGCGCGCGCGGCCGCCAGCGGCGTCGATCTCGGCGGCTCGCCGCTCGACGTGCTGGCCGACAGCGCCAGCGAGGCCGAGCTCGAGGCGCTCACCATCCGCTATCGCGGCGAGACCGAGGCGCGGCGCCAGGAAAGCGAGGCGCGCCTCGCCCGCGCCCGCGGCAAGAGCGCCGTGTCGCAAGGCTGGATCGGCGCCGGCGCCCAAGTGCTGCAAGCCGCGACGAGCGCCTACAAGATCTACCAGCCGGTGGGCAGCGCCGGCAGCGGCGGCATTCCCGATCTCGCGCCGACCATCAGCAAATACCGGCCGTGGGGCGATAAATGAAGCTGCCCACGATCGTCGCCGATGAAAAGCTGCCCAAGGGCGGCCCGAACGCCGAGGCCGATCCGCGCTATCCGCTCGACCGCACCGGCGCGAGCCTCGCCGCGCTCGGCCGCGAGGCGCAGGAGCTTTCCGCCACCGTGCTCGACACCGTGGTGCGCGCGCGCGACGAGGATGCAGCGCGCAAGGCAGTCGCCACGGCGTCGCAGCGCCTCGACACGCTGCGGCTCGATCTCGACAAGGACCCCGACTACGCGAACCGCGAGCAGAAGTTCAACGCCGAGGCGAAGAAGGTTCAAGCCGAGCTTGTGGGCGATCTCTCGCCGCGCGCGCGCCGCGCGTTCGAGGGCCGCATCGCCACGCTCTACGAAAGCCAGGCCCATGCCGTGCGCGCCAATGCGCGCAAGGACGAAAACGAGGCGCTGCGCGTTTCGCTCGACCAGACCACCGACACGATGATCGAGACGGCGGTGGCCGCGCCCAACAAGGTGGCGCGCGCCGCGGCGCTCGGCGAGATCGAGCGTTCGCTCAAGGATGCGTTCGAGACCGGCGTGCTGTCGGAGGCGCAATACAAGGCCGCGGTCAAGGGCAAGCTCGGCAAGTTCGACGAGGTGCGCGTGCAGCGCGCCATCCGCTTCGCGCCCGGCGAGGCGCTGCGGCTGCTGAAAGACAAAAGCGAGACCCCGAACCTCGACCCGATCCGGCGCGAGCAGCTCGCGACGCAAGCCCAGGCGCGCGCCGAGCAGCAAGGCGCCCTCGCGCGCATGGAGGCCAAGGCCACCGTCGCCGGCGTCACGTTCCAGCTCTCGCGCGGCGTGCGCCCGAGCCAGGAGAAGATGGACGAGGCCTATCGCGCCGCGGCCACGCTGCCCGGCGGCCAGAAGGATCTCGCCACCGCCGAATATCATTTCGGCATGCTGCAGGAATTCCAGACCCTGCCCGTGCCCGCCATCACGGCGCGCATCGAAAGCCTGCGCGCCGCCGAGACCGAAGGCCGCGCCACGCCCAACGACACCGCGCTGCGCGAGACCTTCGAGAAGTATCAGGGCGCGGTCATCAAGGCGTATCAGCAAGACCCCGCCGCCACGGCCCTGCAGCGCAACACCGTGGTGGCCGACACGCTCGCGCAGGCGCAGCGCGAGATCGGCGAGGCGGCCACGCCCGCCGCGCGCGATGCGGCGACCGAGCGTTTTCGCGCCGGCGTCGATGCGCTGGTCGAGCAGCAGAAGCTCGACGGCGTGCCCGAGCATCGCGTGCGCCTGATGCCCAAGGCGAGCGCCGAGAACCTCGAGGCGAATTTGCAGGGCGCCGGCCCCAAGGTGCTCGGCGAATTGGAACGCCAGCGCGAGGCCTACGGCCCCGTGCTGTGGAGCCGCGTGCTGCGCCAGCTCGACGAGGGCAAGAAGCTGCCCATGGCCGTGAAGGTGCTCGGCGCCATGCCGGGGCAATTGTCGCGCAACCCCGACGCCATGACGATCGCGGAGGCGTTGAGCCTGCCTGACAAGCGCCGCGACGAGCTCATCCCCGACGAGACGCAACGCAAGTCCATCGCGCGGAGCATTGGCGAGGGCGGGGAAAGCGTGCGCACCGCCCTGTCGCGCGTGCCCGGCGAGATCGAGGCCTATACCGACTATGCCGACACCGCCAAGCGCGTGGCCGAATATCTCTACGGCACACGCCGCGCATCCTCGCCCGAGGCCGCGAGCCGCAAGGCGTGGGACATCGTGTGGAACAATCACTGGGCGGCCGCCGGCACGGTGCGCATCCCGAAGATCGACAAGGTGCCGGTCGCCGACCCCACCATGGTCGCCGCCTATGGCGAGTATTTCCGGCAGAACCTCGACAAGCTCTATCTCGCGGCGCCCGCGCCGGGCCCGGCCACCGCGCGGCTGACCGAGGCGGATCGCCTCGCGCAGTGGAAAGACCACCTCAAGCATCACGGCGCCTTCACCGCCGACCGCGCCGAAACCGGCGTGATGTTCCGCGACGGCGAGGGCATCCCGGTGCGCGGCCAGAACGGCCAAGTGTTTTCGACAAGCTGGGATGCGATCAAAAACGACAAGGAATTCATGGCGTGGTGGCAGCGCACCGGCTCGCCCGCCGAGCTGCGCCCCGGCGATCCGCGCAGCGGCGCGCCCGATCCCGCCATCGAGCAGATGCGCCGCGGAAAGGCCACGGAAACGCCCCCGCAGCCCTATGAGGGCCGCTAGATGCTCACGGGCCCCATGGCGGGTTGGGTTGGCGGGCGGCAAGCCGCCATGGGGAGCAAATAGTGCCGCTGTGGACCGCCGAGCGCGAATACGAGACGCTGCCGCTCGACGACTACAAAGCGTCGCGCGGCGCGTTTCTCGCGGCGTCGATCGACAGTGGCTGGCAGGGCTCGCCGCTGCCGAGCCTGATGCGCTGGGCCGAGCGCCAGCAGATGGATCACGGCCCGCTCGGCGCCCTGGTGCGCGGCACGGCCATCGGCATGGCGCTGCCCGGCCTCGCGCGCGAGGGCCTCGAGGCGCTCGGCGCGCCGGCGGACGCGTTCAAGCCGCAAGGCAAGGTGCTCAGCGCCCAGGAAGTGGTGGACCGCAGCAAGCCGCTCGGCCTTGTCCTGCGCCGCGGCATGTCCGAGGCCGCGTTCGAGAGCATCGCCACCGAGCGCCGCCGCCAGATCGCCAATGAGGCCGTGTTCGACCGCGCCCGCGCGGGCACCGGCACGCAGATCCTCGGCGTGCTGGCCGAATTCGCGGCCGGCGCCGTGGACCCGATCAACCTGGCCTCGGCCTTCCTGCCGGTCTCGCGCCTCGGCCCCGTCGCGCGCGCGCTCGAGCGCGTGGGCAGCCGGGACGCGCGCCTGTTCGCCCGCGGCGCCATCGAGGGCGCGGCCGGCGCCGTCGCCGTGGAGCCGCTCGTGGCCGCCGCCGCGCTCGACGAGAACCCGGCCTATGGCTTCTCCCACGGTCTGCTCAACGTCGCCTTCGGCAGCGCGCTGGGCGGCGGCCTGCATTGGCTCGGCGCGCGGATCACGGGCGCCGATAGGCCCGTGGAAGCGCCCACGGCGCCCCAGCGCAGCGCAGCCGACGTGTTGCGCGACACACCCCCGGAACCGCGCGCGGAGCCCGCCAGCACGGCCCCGGCGCGCGATACCGTGCCGGCCTCGCCCGTCGCGGCCGTCGAGGCCACGCCCCAGGCGACCGCTCGCGCGATCGAGCGGATGTCGCCCGAGGCGCGGCAAACCCTGCTCGACACCGTGGTGCGGCAGGCGGCCAACGATCTTGCGCCCGACGTGCACGCGCTGGCGCGCGCCACCGGCCAGTGGGTGGCGCCGCCGGCCCGGTATCCGGTGCAGCCCGCCAATCTCGGCCGCCGCTGGGATGTGGATATCGCCGCGCTGCGCGCCGAGGCGCGGGAATTCGAGACGCTGCGCGCCGATGCCGCGCGCATCTATGGCGCCGAGGCCGGCCAACGCCTCAAGGCGCCGCCGGATTTCGTGCCCACGCCGGCGCAGCTCAAGGCCGCCAAGGATTACGTGACGCCACCGCGCGGCAAGGCCGAGCCCGAGACGCTCGCCCAATTCGTGCGCCGCCAGGGCGGCGTCGCGGCGGATGATCCCTTGGCCGGCGATCTCCGTTCGCAGGATCTCGGCAAGTCCGGCCTGCTGCGCAAGACCAAGTATCAGGGCATTTCCACCAGCCGCACCGCCGGGCTGCCCTTCGACGACATGGCGATGCGCGCCTACGAGGCCGGCTACTTTCCCGAGCGCCCCACCGCCGAGCAATTCGCGGCGGCGCTGGCGGGCGATGCCAGCGGCAGCAGCAAGGTCTATTCGACCAAGGCGGATCAGGCCGATCTCGCCGACTTCGCGACCGCGCGCGAGGCCCGCGCCGCGTTCGAGGAATTCATGGGCCGCGGCCACGCCTTCGGCGACCCGCGCGACATCGACCCCCGCGACCTCGCCTGGTGGCTCGCCCACGATCCGACCGAGCGCCGCCTCGCCGAGCTCGACGACGCGCTCGCGCGCGGCGTGATCTCGGAACGCGAGGCGCTCGAGCGCGCCAGCCTGCTCGACGCGGCCCGCGCCGCCGACGAAGCCGCCGAGGCGCAGGCGATGCTCGACGTCATCGCGACGGCTCGCCGAGACGCCGAGCCTTCCGGCGAACTTGCGCAAGAGCGCAATTTCGCTGACTATGAACCCCTGACGCGCGAGGAATTCGATGCCGTCGAACGATCCATCCGAGACGCTGAAGCTCGCGGAGAGCGCCTACCGGAAGGTGATGGCGGACCCGTCGATGCCCGCCTCGGCGAAGATGCACGCGCGCCGGGCGCTCGCGCAGAACCTGGCGCGGCAGCGGATCAGGGCGCGGTTCCCGGGACTGTCGCGGCCCGTGCCGAAGGTAACGTCGGCGCCGTAACGCTCGACATTCCCGGCTGGATCGCGCGCCAAGCCGATTGGCGCGCCGACGCGCACATTGATGCGCCCGCCGCGCAGCGCGCGGAGAGCGTGATCGCCGCCCGCGAAGCCATGACGCCCGAGAAGGACCTCGCCGAGCTCGAGGCCGCGGCCAGCAAGCTGCTGACCGACGCGGACAAGGCCGAGCTAAAGCTCGCCGAAGAGCCATACAAGGAGGCGACGGCGCTGTCCGACGCCTATGCGCAGTGCAAGATCGGAGGCGGCCGTGGCGAGTAATTGGCGCGATTGTGTCAGCCTCGCAATGAACCGCCTCATCAGCGACGACGAGGCGCGCGCGCTCGAGCAGCGTTTCGCCTCGACGCGCGATCGCGCGCGCTATGCCGGCGAGGCCTTCGACGACGCCACCATCGCGTTGAAGATCGCGAACGAGATAGGGACCGAAAGGGCCCTATCTCGCCGCAACGTGCTCTTGAACCAGATCGCGTATCGCTCGGCGCTCGACTACACGAGCCGCTTCGGCGACAAAGGCCTTGCCCTGCGCGCGCTGCTCGGCGGCATCAACGAGGTGGTGGAAGGCGGCCGTCTGTCGATCGACGCGCAGCACAACGCCATCTTCCGCGAATATCTCGGCGGCCTGCTCGCCGATCTCCGCAAGGCGGGCGCCGAGAGCGGCCAGGATTTGCTCGGCTACATGAACGCCGGCGGCTTCCGGCGGGATCCCGCCGTCGAGCTCGCCATCCGCAAGGAACTGCGCGGCGAAAACAGCGGCGATGCCGCGGCCAAGAAGATCGCCGAGGTGATGAACAAATGGCTCGACGCCGCGCGGCTGCGCGAGAACCGCGCCGGATCGTGGATCGGGCACCTCGACGATTACGGCGGCGCGCAGACGCATGATGCGCGCAAGGTGTTTCGGGCTGCCGGCGAGACGCCCAAGACGCCCGAAGCGCGCGAGGCCGCGTTCCAGGCATGGCGCGATTTCGTGCTGCCGCTGATCGACACCGACCGCATGCTGCCCGAGGTGCTGTCGCGCAACCTGACGCCCGAGCAATTCCTGCGCAACACGTGGAACGCCATCAGCGCCGATCGCTGGGATACGGCCTCGGGCGGCGAATTCACCGGGCTGCACCACTACATCGGCCCCGGCAATCTCGGCAAACGCGAGAGCGCGGCGCGCGTGATCCATTTCAAGGATGCGACGGCGGCGCAGGCCTATAACGACCGCTTCGGCAATGGCTCGCTGGTGGAAGGCATCATTCACCGGCTCGAGAAAAGCGCGCGCGCCACGGCGCTGATGGAAACCTTGGGGCCGAACCCCGAAGCCATGCTCGACCGGCTGCGCCGCGATCTCGCCAAGGAGCTGCAGGGCGCCGGCGACGCCAAGGCCGCCAAGGCGCTCGGCGGCAAGGCGATCGACAACCTGTTCGCGGAAGTGAGCGGCGCCACGCGCAGCGCCGACAACAAGGATCTGGCCGCCTGGGCCAGCGGCCTGCGCGCGCTCGAAAGCATGACCAAGCTGGGCGCCGCCACGCTCTCGAGCATCGGCGATCTCGCCACCGTGGCGGGCGAGCTGCGCTATCAGGGCAAGGGCTTCCTCGAAAGCTGGCGCGACGCTTTTGCGGGCCTCGTTCGCGGCCGTGGCGACGCGGAAACCCGCCAGATCGCCGAGCTCGTGGGCGTCGGCTTCGAGGGCGTGGTGGGCGGCGTGATGAGCCGCTTCCATTCCACCGATGGCGCGCTCGGCGGCACGGCCCGCCTGCTCAATCTTTTCTTTCGCTTCAACGGCCTGAATTGGTGGACCGACGCGCATAAGACCACGGCGGGCCTGGTGACGGCGCGATACTTCGCGCAGCACGCCGGCACGGCCTGGGCCTCGCTACCGGCAGAAACCACGCGCCTCTTGACGCAATACGGCATCGACCGCGACGGCTGGAACATCATCCGCAAGGGCGCGGTGAAGGAAGCCAACGGCACGGAATTCCTGACGCCGCATGCAGTTCGGGCCCTACCGCCCGAACTGCTCAGCGAAAGAGCGGCGCAAACGGGCCGCACCGTCACGCAGGAACTCGACCGGCTGGCCACGGCCTATCAGGCGCTCATGGTCGATCGCGCCGATTTCGCGGTGCCCACGCCGGGCGCTCGCGAGCGTGCCTGGATGAACCAAGGGACCGAACGCGGCACGGTGCTGGGCGAGGCGCTGCGCTTCGTGATGCAGTTCAAGGCGTTTCCGCTGGCCATGATCTCCAAGACGCTCGGCCGCGAAACCTATGGCCGCGTGGGCGAGAGCGGCAGCGCCGGCCATGGGGGGGCGCTCGTGCGCATGGGCGAGATGATCCTGCAGCTCACCGTGATGGGCTATCTCGCGCAAACCGCCAAGGATCTGGTGCGCGGCAAGGCGCCCGCCGATCCCACGAACATCAACACGTTGTACCGGGCGATGACCCAGGGCGGCGGCCTCGGCATCTACGGCGATTTCGTGCTCGGCGAGCACGACCGTTTCGGCCGCAGCCCGGCCGACACGGCGCTCGGCCCCGTGTTCGGCACGGCGGGCGATCTCGTGAAGCTGGTGAACAAAACGGTCCGTGGCGACCTCGACGCCCCCGGTGCTATCCGGTTTGCGGTGCAGAACACGCCGTTTCTGAACCTCTTCTACGCGCGCCCGGCCCTCGACTATTTCGTGCTCCACCCGCTCTACGAGAGCATGAAGCCCGGCTACATCAGCCGGATGGAGCACGAAAGCCAGAAACGCTACGGCCAGGATATGTGGTGGTACTGACGCGATGTCGATTTCGACCACAACCAATCGCTGGTCTTACGTCGGCAACGGCGTCACCACGGCGTTCGCCTACACCAACAAGATCCTCGCCTCGACCGATCTCAAGGTCTATCTCGAGACGATCGCGGACGGCACGCTCACGCTCCAAACCGAGACGACGCATTACACGGTGAGCGGCGCGGGCGCCGCCGCCGGCGGCAACGTCAATTTCGTGACGCCGCCCTCGAGCGCCTACAACGTCGTGATCGTCCGCGAGGTGCCCTACACGCAGCCGGCGGAATTCGACCCGCGCAAGCAGCAATCGCCAAGCGGCACCGAGGATGCCTTCGACCGCGCCACGATCCTCGTGCAGCAGGTGCTCGACCGCCTCAGCCGCACGATCGGGCTCGCCAACGGCAAGAGCAGCCCGGCGAGCTTCGACGGGCTGACGGGCGACCTCGCCAGCAAATATCTCGGCTTCGACGCCGACGAGCAGCCCGTGGCGCTCGATGCGCCGGCGAACACGACGGCCGTTTCCACGTACATGGCCGCGCTGCTGCTGACGGCGAGCGAGGCCGCGTTCAAGGCTGCGGCCAATCTCGAGGCGGGCACGGATTTCCTGGCGCCCGCGGGCGACGGCTCGCAGCTCACCGGGATCATCATTGCGCACGGGATGGCGCTGGCGAACGGCAAACTGACGTGGAGCGTCGCGGCCAGCGCGCTGACGATTGCGGTCAAGACGCTTGCCGATGCAGACCCGTCATCCGGCTCGCCGGTCAAAATCGCCATTCCCGATGGTGCCGGCGGCGTCACCGTTCGATCCATCACCGCAGCCCTGTCGCTGACGATCACCAACGGCTCGACGCTCGGCACGGTAAACAACGCGCCGTTCCGTCTTTGGATCGGCGCGCTCG
The DNA here is from genome assembly GCA_964633425.1 of uncultured Candidatus Saccharibacteria bacterium. Lineage (GTDB taxonomy): Bacteria > Patescibacteriota > Minisyncoccia > Phycocordibacterales > UBA2100 > UBA10103. The sequence continues at coordinate 12,105 of CAZWFX010000012.1, read as the reverse complement.
ACAATGCTGGCGCCGTTGAATTGTTCGCGGTTAACGTCCGGTCGAGCGTCAACATCATGGCGCTCGACGAGGGCGCCACCATCAGCACGACGGCCGAAGGCGGCAGCGGCGGCGCCGACAGCGCGCAGGTGGCCTACAGCGCCGCTGCGCGCACCACGAAGAATTTCCGCATCGTCGGCTATGCCACGTGGGAGAGCGGCCTCGGTACGGCCGGCGCGTGGAGCGCCGGCCCTACCCGCGCCGTGCTCATGGGGCCCGGCATCAAGCGCCCTGGCGAAGTCGTGCAGGAATTGCACGTTGCGAGCGGCGCCACCGACACCACGACGACGACGATCCCCGAGGACGACAGCATCCCGCAATCGGGCGAAGGCAAGGAGTGGCAGACGCTCGCCATCACGCCAAAGTCTGCCGCCAATATCCTGACGCACGACGCCTCGCTGCTGCTCGGTGGCAGTTGTGCCATCGCCGTTGGTGCGCTCTTTCAGGACAGCGGCGCGGACGCGCTGAAGGCAATGGCGATCGCCGTCAACACGTCGAGCCCGCGCACGTCGGCCTTGCCGCTCCGCCATCGAATGCTCGCCGCTACGCAATCGGCGACGACGTTCAAGATCAGGTTCGGCAACGGTGTTTCCGCCACCACGGGCGCCATCAATGGCGGCGCGAGCGGCCGCGCCTATGGCGGCGTGGGCGGCTCGGAATACACGATCCGCGAGGTGATGGCATGAGCCGCTGCGTTCAAAGGTTCATGCCCCGTGCCTTCGCCGCGTCAAGTTCGGGATCGGCCCGCCGGCCGGCCTTCCAATCGCGCACCCGCGCGAGCCACGCCTTTTCGCAATCGAAGCACCGGCCGAATTTCTCGGCGTGCTCGATCGGCATCGGAAAACCGCAATCCGGGCAGTGCATGCCTTCCTCCCGTCTTTCACTTATCGGTAGCACGTTCAGCGTGCTACCCGCCAGATGATACGGCGGCCCCACCCCGAAGCTGGAACCTCCGAGGCAGGGCCTAACCCCCAACGTGGTTTGCAACACGCCGAGGGCTGACTGAATGAGACCACAGATTTGGCCGACGCTCTACATCCTGGCTGGCTTGCTTATCTGTCTCGCGATCGTGTTCGCGCCGGCCCTCGCGCGCGCCGACGAGCAGCAGGATTTCATTCACCAATTCCACAAGGATTGCTGCCCGCACAATCGGTGCTTCCCGGTGAAGGCCGTCCCCTCGCTGCACTTCTGGGATGTCGAGGGGTTCCGCAGCTACGTGCCGCTCGGCAAGGAACGCCGCTGGCATTTCAAGGAGACCTACGGCTGCGCTTACGAGAACACGCCGCTGCAAATCCGCTGCCTGTTCATGCCGGCGCCGGAGGCTTCCTAATGGCCGATCCCGATCACGAGGCGCGATCCATGGCACAGAACGTGAGCGGGCGGCTCGACGGCCACGAGCGCATTTGCACCGAGCGCTGGAACGAAAGCCGCAAGACGATGGAGCGCGTCGAGAAGGGCGTAGCCGGGCTCTATACGCGCTGGTGGAGCATGGCCGTGGGCTTGGTGGTGTCGCTGCTCGCCCTCATCGCCACCGTGGCAGCCGCCGCCTTCTGGCTCGGCGACAAACTGAGCAAGATCCCGTGACGCCCGCCGAATTCACCCGCGCCTTCCTGCCGGCGGCCCGCGCCAACGAGGCCAGCCATGGCGTGCCGGCGCTGCTGACGCTCGCCCAGGCCGCGCTCGAAAGCGGCTGGGGCAAGCACGCGCCGGGCTTCAATTTCTTCGGCATCAAGGCCGATCCGTCGTGGAAGGGCGATAAGCAGATCCTCAAGACGCGCGAGGTGATCAACGGTGTGACCGTGTGGCGCGACGAGCCTTTCCGCAAATACGCGCGCCCCGAGGACAGCTTCGCCGACCACGCCGCCTTCCTGCGCCGCTGGCCGCGCTACGCCAAGGTGTTCGAGACCGTCGACCCGCGCGAGGCCGCGCGCCGCGTGGCCGCCGCCGGCTACGCGACCGATCCGAATTACGCCAAGAGCCTGATCGCGATCATCGACGAGCTCGAGAAAACGGCACCGCCGGCGTCTTTGCCTGCTTCGCGTGGAGACGCTGCGCCCGCGCGCCCGTCCCTCTTCGGCTGGATACGGAGCTGGTTCAAATGACCGATGCCGATTTCGAGCGCAATTCCCGCACGCTGCGCCAGGCCCGCGCCGGCCAGTTTGAGGAGATCACCAAGCTGGCGACCGCGATCGGCTTGATCGTGGCGATGCTGGCAAGCGCGCCCGCGTGGCTGCAGATCGTGCTCGGCGTGCTGATCGTGGTGATTTGCGTGGTGACGTTCCCGCGCTGGGGCCGCGTCAAACGCTTCCGCCGACAGGATCACCGGACCGGCCGAAATGTGAAGCCCGAGGATGTTTAATGCCGCTCTTCGCGATCGCCGCGCTCAAATACCTGCTGGCAAACCGCTGGCTGTGGTGGCTGGGCGCCGTGCTGGTGGCGCTCGCCGTGTATTTCGGCTGGCGCTCGCATCAGCGGGCGCTCGGCGCGCGCGCCGTGCGCGACCAGCTTCAAAGGGAAAGCGATGAAGCCACGCGCAAGATGGAAGAGGCTGGCCGCAAGTTTCGTCGCGACGGCGGCGCTCGCAAGCGCCTGCGCGACGCCGATTTCTAAGCCGACCTGCCCGCGGCTGACGGTCTACACGGCCGACCAGCAGCGCAAGGCCGCCGACGAATTGGACAGACTACCCGCCGACAGCATGGTGGCGGTGATGATCGAGGAATACGGCGAACTGCGCGCCCAATGCCGGGCGCTGGAAAAGTAGGAGACGTTTATGGCGCACGAGTATCCCGCCACCCTCAATCGCCCGCTCGCGGATCTCGCGGTGAGCGCGACGCCGGCGTATTCCGCCGCGCTCTCGCACAAATTCCTGCGCCTCTGCCCGAACGTGGACATCCGCTACGTGCAGTATCACCCGGACGACGCGCCGCCCGATCCTTCGGCGGCCGCCGCCGGCGTCGATCTTGGCGCCGGGCAAGTGGAATACGTGAACCACACGCCGGGCTGGAAGATCGCCGTCGTGCGCGCCGGCAGCGACGACGGCAACCTCAACATCTGCCACGCGAGCTAACCCGCGTAGCGTCTCCACGCGAAGCAACCAAAAGGAACCGCGCCATGCAGGGCGTCATCCAGAAGCCGAAGCGCTACACCGACAAGAGCGCGGTCGATCTCCACCTCGTCATGGCGGGTGATCCCGCGGCCGCGCAGGCGCGGCTCGACGAAGTGCGCGCCGCCGAGGCCGCGGCACAGGCGAAGCTCGACGCCGCCAATGCCGCGATCGCGGCGCAGCAGCAGGTTGCCGAGCAGAACGCCGCCGACGCCGCCGCTAATGCGGCGGAAGCCAAGCGCCTCGCCGCCGCCCGCGCGGCGCTCGACAGCGACACCGCCGCCGCCAATCGCCGCTTGCAGGCGGTGGCCGATCAGCAGGCCGCGCGACAGATCGAGCTCGACACCCGCGCCGATGCGCTGGCAGCCGCGACGGCGGCGAACAAGGCGACGGCCGACACACTCGCCAAGGGCCAAGACCAGCTCGCGGCCGATCGGGCCGCGTTCGACGCCGACCGCGCGAAGCTCGACGCGGCGATGAAGCGGCTCACCGACGCCGGGTTTCGTTTCGAGGCGTAGCCGGTGACGACAACCCTCCTCCTTGGCGGTGCGTCAGCGGCGGCTCTCAGTTTCGCCATCCTGCGCGACGAAAAATCCGACGGCACGCAAGGCGGTACATACACAACGGGTGCTTGGCAACAAGCTGATCTGAATACAGAACATAGCGATCCTGATGGCATTGTCTCGATTGCATCGAACCGCTTCACACCGGCATCTGGAACCTATCTCATTTACGCTGAGAAAACCATGCTTGGTGTCGGCCAGAGCCGTATTCGTCTCTACAACAACACGGCAGCCAGCCAAGTAGCAATCGGGCAAGGTAGCGGTCCCAACAGTGGGTCTGTTCGCTTTACTCAAACTTTGCCGTGGACTCGCTTCACAGCAAACGGTTCCGATGCTTACCAGATAGAAGTTCGCGGGACGGCCACACGTGCTACGGATGGCATGGGTGAGCAAGACGGCATGACAATCGGCGTCGAGGTCTACCTCACCATCTTTCTCATCAAGATCGCCTAGCCATGGACAAGCAACTCGTCGCGGAGCGGCTCTCGGCCAAATACGGCGTGCGCGTCTCGGTCGGCCTTCACCGATGGATCGAGGACGTGCGCGACAAGGGGGGCAAGATCGTCAGCCAAATCGTCCACGACGAGGGAGAAAAATTCACTCGAGCCGACGACGGGCCGGTTTCGCAGGCCGACATCGACGAGGCCACCGCGGCGGCGCTTCAGGAATATCCGTCCGGCCAAAAGCCCACGCCGGACGACGAAATTTCGCTCTTGAAGAAACGGGTCGCAGATCTCGAGCGCGACATCGTGCGCGTGAGGCTCTGATGTACCTCGGAGACTTCCTCGCCGGCGCGACGATCGACTTCAAGTGGAACACCATGCTCAATGGCACGGGGTCGATCACCCGTGCCACCGATGGCACGATCAAGGTCTATAAGAACAACTCGACGACCGAGCGATCGAGCGCCAGCGGCATCACCGACACCGAGGATTTCGACAGCCGCACGGGCGTCCACCACTGCCGCATCGACCTCTCCGACAACGCCGACGCGGGCTTCTACGCCGCGGGCAACGACTATCAAGTGCTGATCACCGGCATGGTGATCTCCGGCATGACGATCAACGCCGTGATTGCCGAATTCTCGATCGAGAACCGCAACATCAAGGTGAACGTCACGCAGTGGAGCGGCACCGCCGTTGCCGCGCCGCACACCAACGGCTATCCGGTGGTGACGATCAAGGACGGCACCGGCACGGGCGAGATCGACACGACGAGCGGCGGCGTGCTCGTGGCCGCGATCGCCAACAACGCAATCACGGCTGCGTCGATCGCGACGGGTGCCATCGACGCCGATGCGATCGCCGACAACGCCATCGACGCGGGCGCCTTCGCCGCGGACGCCCTGACGGCCGCCAAGTTCGCGAGCGATGTCGGGACCGAGATCGCGACGGCCGTATGGGCCGCCGGCACGCGCACGCTCTCGGCGCTCGACGAGGACAGCACCACGCTCGATCTCGACGCGACGATCCGTGCTGCCGTGGGCATGTCGAGCGCCAACCTCGACACGCAGCTCGCAAAGCTCGACACGATCGACGATTTTCTCGACACGGAGATCGCGGCGATTAAGGCCAAGACGGATCAACTCGCGTTCACGACCGCCAATCAGGTGGACGCGCGCGTGATGAGCATGGCGAATAACACGATGACGGCCGCCGCTTCTGCCGCCGACTTCCTGGCCGAGATCAATGCCGAGGCCGACACCGCGATTGCCGATGCCGCGCTCGCCACCGCGGCGAACCTATCTACTGTCGCTGGTTACGTCGATACCGAGATCGCAGCGATCATCGCGCTCATCGGCACGCCAGCCGGCGCCAGCGTCTCTGCCGACATCGCGGCCATCAAGAGCGAAACGGCGGCGATCCTCACCGACACGGGGACCACGCTCGACGGAAAGATCGACGTTATCGACGGCATCGTGGACGCGATCAAGCTCAAGACCGATCTCATTCCGGGCGACATGGATGGGCTCTCGCTCGCCGAGATGCTCACGCTGATGGGCGCATCGCTGCTCGGCAAGCTCTCCGGCGCCGCCACAACCACGGTGGTGATCCGCGCTGCCGACGACAGCAAGGACCGCATCACCGCCACGGTGGACGCGGACGGCAACCGCACCGCCGTCGTGCTGGACGCGGCCTGATCGGGAGGGCTGATGTTTCCCCGCCGCTATTTCGCCGGGCGCTACTTTGCGCCGCGCTACTTCCCCGAGGGCGGCGATGGCACGCCGCCGGCGCCGACCGGCCGCCGGCCGGGCCCGCGCTTTATCAAAAACGTCGGCACCATGATGGGCCGCTGACGCGCGTTCTTCGCGTGTTCCGCGTGCTTATTTCGACGCGTTCCCCGCCGCCGAGGAACGTCGAGGAACGTGGAGAACATTCCGCGGCCAAAACCTTGGCTAAGTGCTTGAAGCGATTGGTGGGCGATGCAGGACTCGAACCTGCGACCCGCTGATTAAGAGGCCGTGGACACCGCAGCAAATTCAACGTCGCCTGGAACGCTCTTGCGGCACGTTTTGGTGCCGCTTGGGAACGCTTGGCATCAGCGGACTTTCACCGCCTCGAATTCGGCGCGCTTGCTGAAGGCGCTGCCGGCGCGCTGGATCGTGACCGCCATATAGTGCTTGTAGACGGTCGACGGCTGCGTGTGGCCGCTGATCGCGCGGATTTCATCGTCGGTGCAGCCGGCTTGGCTCAACCGCGTGATGCCGGTGTGCCGCAGGTGAGAGAATTTGAGATCCTCGGAGCGCACCATCGAGGTGCCATCCAGCCCCTTCGCCATATCGCGCCAGAGCCGCCGCGGCACGGCATCGAGCGCGAAGCCGCCGACCGGCCAGAGCTCGGCCTTGGCAAGCGTCTCGAGATCGGCCGCTTTCGCATCGGCGGCGCCGGCCATGGCCGATCGGATGCGGTGGAACACCGCGCGAAACCAATCGAGCTTCCAAGGCTCGCGCGTATCCTCGCACGTGAGCAGCGTGCGCGGCGTGAGCGTCAGCACCCTGCCCTTGGCCTCTTCCTTGAACTGCCACTCGAGCCGCTGGCGTAGCGACGCCACAAGGTTGAGCGGGATCGGCACGTATTGCCCGGTCTTGGATTGAACGATGTGCAGCACGCCGTCGCGATAGGCCGAGCGCGGCAGCGCCAGGAGATCACCCGTGCGCTGCGCCAGCCATTCGTTGAGGATCACCGCCGTGCCCACGGAATGCCACCCGAGCGCGTCGGCGCAGGCCGCAAAGTGCGCCACGGTGTAGGCCGGCCAGATCCACCCGCCGGCCGGATCGGGCTTGTCGATTTCCATCAGCACCAGGCGCACGGGATTGGCGACGATCTCCCCCGGCGCCGCCTTCTTGCGGGCCGTGCGGTCGATCACCATGGCCAGCAGCGTGAGGAAAAGCTGCTGGCTGCGCGGCTTGTCAGCCAGCGCGTCGGCGGCCTGCATCGTCCGCTCATAGGTGATGCCCGAAATACGCAGCGCACCGCCCCAATCTTCGATCAGGCCAAGCATCCAGTCGTATTGCTTCTTGGTGCGCCGCTCGACGCCCGCATAGGCTTTGGAGAGTTTGTAATCGGCGATCGCGTGAGCAAGCGTGCCCTCGACGTGACGCAGCGCCATCTTCGACGCCGGCCCGCCGATCGAGGGTGCCGCCGCAGCCGCCGGCGCCGTGGCGATGGGTGACGTGGCCGCCGTCAGAAACGCGTTCACGCGCGCGGTGACGGCGCGGCATTCCTCTTCGGCCGCCGCGCGATCATCGGGCAAACGCACCACGGGCCCGTGCGGAGATCCGGCCAGCAGCGCGGCGAGGCGTTGCGGCGCCTTCCAATAGAAACGAAGGGAGCCGTCAGCGTTGCGGCGCTCGGCAAAATATTCAGGCCTCGGGAAGAGGCCCGTGCGTTCGTCGGCCATGGCGTTCTCCCGGCGCCCTCTGCGGGGCGCGCGACGGCGATACTAAACCGCGCGCTTGAGCGCGGCTAGGTTTGGTTCGAGCTCCGGCGGCGTTTGTGGATTGAAGCCGCCGGCCTGGCGGCGGTGCCATTCGACGACGGCCTGCTTGTTATAGGTCAGCGTCGGGGTGCTCGGCACGCCGCCCTTGCGCCGATCGGTTAACGCGGCCAGCGGCCGCGGGAAGCCGAGCTCGGCCTCGTAGCGCAGCCGCACCCGCGACCACCAATCCCGGCTGCGGCCGAAGCTGGCGGCCACCTGGGCGGCATTGATCGTCTCGAGCTCCGGCGGGAGCGGAATGACGTTGCTCATCGCTTGGCCTCTTGATCTCGCGTCAGTGGTGCGCGGCCGAAGCCATACGACCGATAGACTTCCTTGGCCGCCTCGTCGTCGCCGAGCATCGTTTGCAGCATTTCCTCTTCGACCTTCGCGCGCAGCGCCTCGGCCATTGCGCTTTCGTAAGCCACGATCAGCGGATTGCGCATCACTCGCTCCGATGCTTTTCCGTCAGCGGGTTGGCGGCGGCGCGCTTCGCCCCGACGAAATGCAGGAAGTCCTCGGCCATTGCCTGCGCCGCCGCTTTGTTCGGCATGTGCCGCTGCATCTGATTGGCCTGCCGCAAGATTTCCTTCGCGAAGGAAACAGCCTGTTCGCGACGAATGATGAGCTTGCCGTAGAGCCGGCCGCGCTCATCGTACAGGCGCAAATTGAGGCCGCAACACGGGCACCAGTCGATTTGCGAATTGTGAGCGGTCTTGTACGTCTCGCCGAGCTCGCCGGCGAGGTTCTTGATGAAGAGCTCGAACAACTCTGTACGGTCAGCCATTGGGTTGCCTGTCTATCAGCGGTGATTGTTCATCAGCGGGTCAGCCCTTCGGCTCGTACTTGGCCTTGAGCGCAGCGAGCGCGGCGCGTTCCTGCGCCTCGCGCTGGCGCGCATAGGCTTCGGCCTGCGCTTTCTCTTTGGCCGCCTCTTCGGCGACCTCGGCCGGCGTTTGCTCGCGTGTGTAGAAAACGCTGAACCTAAGCCACCCGCCGCCGTCGTAGGGGTCCCTTTCGTATTCGATCTGAATTTTAGCGTCCGCCAGATGGGCCGACGGCACGCTGCTGATTAGCTTGTTGAGCCAATCCCGAAATTCCACGAGCCCCGTCACGTCGGCCGGAGGGCTGTCGGCAAGCTGAAAACTCAATATCTTCGTCATTCCCCACCTCGTTGCGGGTTGGTCAGCGGTTTACGACCGAAGCCGTACTCGCGGTACTTTTCCTTGGTGGCATCGTCGCCGGGGAAGAAGGCTTCGAGCATATCTTCCTCCACCTTCACGCGCAGCGCCTCGGCCATCGCAGCTTCGTATTCCAAGACAACTTTGGGGCGGCCGATCATTTCGCGGCTCGTTGCTGGTCGTGCATCGGGTCGGCGGCGGATATCTGATCGCCGCACCACCACTTGTTCAAAAGACGCCCGTGCTGGGCGATCTGCCCCGCGAGTACGTCCTCAAATTCAGAGCCACAGGTGTTGCAGCGAAACACGAACGAGCCGCCTTCGCCAATCTCGATGAACTCGCAGGGCTCAGTCATCGGTTCAATCCCTACTGCGGAGAGCGTATCAGCCGCGCTTGCGGACGAACGCCCGTTCCAAGCCGTCAATGCCGTCGAGCACTGCTCGGATCGTCTGCTGGCTGATCTTCGTCCTTCCGGCTGCTGCCGGAGCCGCATCCTGTATCAACAGGATGAGAGCGCGGTCATTGAGGCGCCCATTGCGAAGCTGGCGCATGCCCGCCGCGATTGCCGAGATTTCTTCGGCGAGCACTTCGGTGGGCTTCCCCGCGCCGATTTCGGCGAGGTCCGATATTTTGACTTCCTTCGGCATCGTATCCTCCTGTCAGTGCTTCAGCGGGTTTTGACCGGCGCAAGCCCGGCGCGGCGCAGTGCGCGGTCGATCACGTTCCATGCGTCGGGGATCGCCGGTACGTATTCGGCGGCGGGCACGATCAGCACCTGGTTCACGTCGCGAAGTGCCCGCTCCAATATCTCGCACCGTTCTTTGTCGGTCATTACCGTTGCCCCTGTCTCAGTGGTTCACGCACGAAAAACACAACGGCATAAACCGCTGGTCGATTTTCTTCGCCGCGCCCGGCGGCCGCTCGCCCCACTTCGCGTGCTTGCCCGCCGCTTTTGCGATCTCAGAGAGGCGGTCGATCTCGGCCGCGACGTGGGGAAACCAAAGCCGTAACTCGGCCAGCTCGCCCGGTTGCGCGAAGGCGCCGCAAAGGCACTCGCCCGACTTATGGATCAACCGATGGACGGGGCTTTGCTCAAGCCCGTTGGCGTCCATGTAGTCGTGCTTATCGTCATTCGACCAGTAGAGGACGGGCGCGGTCCAAACGAGCGATTTTCGCAGGGAGACTTCGGCGGCGTGGCCCATCCGCCGCTTGCTTTCTTGCTTCCGGGCGCCAGTCACCAGCATCAGTCGATCCCGCCGATTGACCTTGTAGCGCCGCTTCAACTCGTCGATGCACCGTTCCTTTAAGAGCGTATACGGCAGGATGTGGAAGCCGGGCCCAGGGAAGCCAAACTGGCGGACCAAATCTTCGTAGGTCTGCGGCGGGAACAGTTCGAGCAGCGGCCAACCGAGCTTCTTGCAGGTCTCTCGAACATGCACGCGCGTCTCCGGGACGCCGATCGTCGTGTTGATGTGAACGACGGCCTCAATCTCGCAATGGCGCATGGCAAGGTGCGTCGAGCACAGGCTGTCGTGGCCGCCGGAATAGAGCGCAAAGATTTTCGTCGGCCGGAACCGATCGATAGCGTCCGCTAAGATCGCGTCTGCCGCCCGCGAAAACATATCGACTTGGTGCGCCATCAGTCGCCCTTCACCCGCTGATCCAGGCTCATAGGCACTCTCCTTCTCTGGTTAAAACTCTTTGTCGCGGTGACCCTGTCTCAGCTCTACGGCGAACGTCGGCACCGGCATCAACTGCCCCGCCTTCGGCCCGCGCCTATAAGTCCAATCGTGCTGCGCGGCGACCCACAGGCGCCACGAGCGCAGGTCGCGGCTTTCGCGAATATCTTCACCGAGACTGTCGTGCCAAAGATCGCCGAACGTCCAGCAATCGCAATCCACGCGCTCTGCAACGATCTTTTGAGCGGCGGTGCAGTGAGCGCACCAACGGAACGTATCAATCCGTCCGTCCCATTTGCCGACGTGAAGATCGTACGTTTCGCCCGGCTGGATCGTGCGCCGGCATTCGTCGCAGGTGTGCGGTTGGCGCGACTTGCGCGTCTTGCGATAGTAAAATTCCGGCTGTTCGTCGTAGTCGCAGCTACACATCTTGGCGTTCCTTGTCCGGTTGCTCCGGGCTCAGTGGCTCGGCTCGCGGCCCCACGCCAACACGCCCCTTGCACGGCCCATTCTTGTCATCCGTTCGGCGAACGATGCCGCAGTCTCGGCAGCATTCGTAGCCGATGAATTTCGGGGTGAACCATCTGTGATACCGCTCGCGCTCGCTCACTTGCAGTTCCAGCGTGTCGTTATCGAACTCCAAACCGCGCTCGCGTTCTTCTTCCTGCGTCATCGGCATGTAGGTGATCTTGCTGCCGACGCCGAATACCCACATCACCCGGCCAGGGTGCGCGGCCTCGTATTTCTTGCAGACCTCGCCCACCAATTCGCAAAGGCGCTGCTGCCAATCGTCTGGCACATCAACGGAGAGCGGGAAGTTGATTTCGACCTTGGTGAGCTTCATCGCCGTTGCTTATTCCTCAACGGCGCGCACGCGCTCGCTTCTTCAACGCGTCGCGATCCCAACGGGAAATGTCCTTGACGATGGCCTTCGCCCCGCCGCGCCGCATGTAGACGTTTCGCCGAATGCGTGTGAGGATTGGATAGGGCGCCCAATCGAACACCGCGTTGCGAAGCGCCTCCCGCACCATCGGAGGCAAGCTGTCGAATGCCGCCATTTGCCTGTTGCGATCCGCGTAGCTGTATCTTCCGCTTCCCGATCCGCCGCCGTTGCTCATAGTCGAAACTCCGCTGTTCAAGGCATGAGAACAGCATTCTATCAAATCGACTTTTGCGACTTTCGCGCGCATCAATGACTTGCGGGACGTTCGGCCCCGTAATCATTGACGAATTAAATTTACTTGACACGGTTTTCGCGTTCCTCACGCCGCTGACTGATTGGACCGCTGATGCTGTGTCAGCTTCTCGGCCTTCGCGATTGCGGCCCGGATCAATGCGCGCGGATCGCAGTTGCGCCAGTCGCCGTCCATGCCGCCGGTCAGATGGCCGAGCGCGACCTTGAGCGCATCGAGCATGTCGGGAGCAGCGGCGATCAACAATGCGTTTGCCTCGGTCTCCGCTTCCGTTCGTTCCGTCGTCGGCCAAAGTAATTGGCAGACCGGGAGCGGCTCTCCGCCGACAAACGCATCCACCTGCGCATTGACCGGATGCACGGCCCACGGCCC
>CAZWFX010000011.1:0-44064 GCA_964633425.1 uncultured Candidatus Saccharibacteria bacterium | reverse complement strand
GAGCTCGCGCAAAAGTTGGAAGGGTGGCTCGGAGAGATTGATTTTGACGAACTCAATGAGATTTTTGCAGAACAGTTGAAGCGCTCGGGTATCGACACCAGCCGCCTCAACCCGCTGTTTCGAGAAAATATTTACCTGGACGGCGGCACCAATACTGCGACCATGTCGTATACAGGCTCCATCAATGCCATACAGATTCATGCGAACGAATTTGAAGAGTACGTCGCCCGTCAGAACACATCGAATGTCGATCCGCGCCTTATTTTTATGCAGCACCTCATACACGAAGGTGCTCATGCCGCATCAGCGAATATCACGGTGATGAAGGACCGGGCGAGCGGCTTTGTGCAATTGTCCGATTCAGGGCTGAATCATCGACACGTCAATGCGGTGCTGCAAGGCGACGATACGTTTACACTCGAGGAAAACAATGAGTTCCTCATGTTCAATGAGGGTGTGACCGAGCTTGTCGCCGACGAGGTACTGTCCGAGTACCTGAAGCGCCGTCCGCTTGCCGGTCTCTCTGGCGAGATCGCTAACAGCACATTCGATAATTTGGTGGGCACTCATTCCACCGAAGGAGTGGGTTACGCGACAGCTCGACAATTTGTGACGGCGTTTGTGGATGCGATCGCGCGCGAAGTCGGTATTCCCGAAGATGTAGTGTGGTCGGCTTTGAAGCGACAGTATTTCCGTGGGGATTCGCTCGCAGAGAAAGAAACAAGTGATTTGCTCAACGAGGGTCTCGGCGAGATTTTCACCGAAATGCTGAGCGAGGCGGATACGGCAGGGTTCTTGCGAGCAATACGAAGAAGTTATCCGAAGATCACGCTTACCAAAGATCAGGCGATCAATGCGTGGCTTGCTCACTTACAGCTCAAGCGAGGGAGCTCAAGCTAAATCATCCGGAAACGCACAACGTGTGGTGCAAACAAAACCCCGCCGAGGACGGCGGGGCATAACGTTTGCGGAAGGTGCGAGTGTCGCCTAGGCGGCGATCGTTCCGTTTGCGAACACGTGGATCACGGGTGTGAGCGACGGGTGCACCGCGATCTCGCGGTCGTATCGGCGCCGAAGTTCGCGGAGTTGCGTCTCGCCGGGGATGCGCACCACGTGGTACTTCTGCGAGCAGTACACGGGTTCGGAATGAGTCGTGCGCTCCGTGGTGCCGTCCAGGTAGGTCGTGAGCACGAAGCGCTCGATGTGAATGAAATCCACACGCGCACCGATCTCGTCGTGGGAGAGCGAGGCGATGATTTCTTCGTCGGTGCGGGTGTCGGCGCCGAGCGGGTTGAAACCGCTCCGGCTACCGTCTGTCCACGAAACAACGCGGGCACCGGTCTCGGACTTGATGATGTCGATCTCAGTCAGGGGCAGCGTGCGCATTGGAAATCCTCCGGGGTTCAATACTGATCCGCGAACACTATGCGTTATATCTGAGATTTGTCAAACAATTGGCGCTACACGTTCTCTGGGCAATGGACCTGTGGGAATGGGTAGGTGCGCGAAAAAGTTCGGTTCGGGCGCGTAAAAGCATTCGTTGGTCGAGTGCGGTTGCTCCCGTACTCAACAATCGTAGTGGTGTGTCATGGGGGAATCATGCATGCAATGAATCATCTGTATGCATCCAGCGAAGCAGCTGCAATCGGTAATACAGCAATGCGCGAGTTCGACTTTGTGTAGATGGAGATGAGAGTGGCGAAAACAAAAACCCCCGGCGCGCCTGCGCCGGGGGTTGTCGCTTATGTCGTTTGGGGAACAAGACTCCCGCTGTGCTTGCGACGCAAGAACAAGTCGAGCCAGCGATGTCGTCGTCGCGGGCGGCGATGCAGCATGTACTCGAAGTATTGCGGGTATGCCACATTAAACGGCGGTTCGTCGGGTTCCTTCCATCGCGCCGATTCATTGACAGAAAGGTACATGTTTCGTTGTTCACCCGGAGGTCCGACGAAGCGTGTGCTGATCGTCCGCATATCGATCAGGATGTCGAGTACCAGAACTGTAGCGATCCAGTGGAGCCCGAGTTTCTGAATCTCATCGAATGATACCCTCGTTCCTATCGGCAGCGATGTGGTTAGTACCCACACGCACCGCGCCAAGTACGTGATCGCGAGGCTGTAGAGTATCGCGAGCGTAACAACGAGTGTGGCGAGGATCACCAGGATCCAAAATCCGACGGTTACAGCAATACCCATGTCCGAGGTCCTCCGTTTCGACCTGCTTTATACCCCAAGCTCTTCAAAAAGAGAATCAGTGTCTGTTACGCACGGCATCCAAACGAACGCCCCGGCGACGAGGGTGGTATCCTTTTTGTATGAAGAAAGTCATCGTGTACGGCGCAATCGTCATTGCGATACCCGTCCTCGCATTTGCGTACTATGCGATTTCGCCGTTGTTTCGCGTGATCAAAGCCGACGACGCGCTCCCGGTTGCGACTACACAGGTCGACGCTGCGCCCGCTGCGGTCGTTACGGGCACGACGGGGCACCCCGCCTCGGGCACGGTGCGCGTTGTTACCGCCGACGGTAAATCCTTCGTACGCTACGAAAATTTTAAGACGATCAACGGGCCGGACATCTATGTGTACCTCTCAAAGGATCTCGATGCCAAAGAGTTTGTGAATCTTGGTCCGGTCAAAGCAACCGAAGGTAATGTGAACTACGAAATTCCCGCCGGTACCGACATCAGCCAATACCGCTACGTGCTCACCTGGTGCAAACAGTTTGGAGTGCTGTTTAACTCGGCTACCCTGTCGTCGTAAAGGGGATCGGTGAGTGGTCCTGATGCCGCCGCGGATTGGAGGGGTATACTGTCCGCATTACATAGAGGAACTTCATCATATGGCACAGGGCAAACCATGGGCACCGGGCAACCACACACAGCTTACACAGATCGACGATAACCTCTGGGGTGTCGAAGACATGCTCGGTTCAATCCACCGCCGCATGTGCATCGTTAAACGGTCTGACGGCTCGCTCCTGTTTTTCCACGCAGTGCCTGTTGATGAGCAGACGCTCGCTGAGATTAAAGCGCTCGGTACACCGAAGTATCTGGTAGTCGGTCACCATCAGCATGCGGTGCATGCGCATGCGTTTCAGGAAAAGCTCGGACTCAAAGCCTACGGTCCGAAAAAGGTTTCCGAAGATATGAAAAAGCGATTCAACCTCGACGGCGGACTGGAAGACATTCCCGCAGATCCTGCGATGGATTGCGTGCAGACGCCCGGTTCGCGATTCGACGAGGCGACCATTGTTGTACGCAGCGGCGGGGGATCGCGCACGAGCATCTTGTTTACCGATGCAATCCAAAATAATCCGAAAGAAAAATTACTCCTTCCGTTCCGTTTGCTCGGATTTGGCGGCGGCCCCAAGGTTGTGCCGTTGTACCGAATGTTGTTCACGAGCGACAAAAAGCTCCTCAAAGAGGCGTTTACTGCATGGGCACAACTGCCGGGACTCACACGACTCGTCCCGTTCCATGGGACGATCGTCGATTCGAACCCGGCCGACGCGCTGCGTGCGGCGGCATCAACGCTCTAGCGAACCGCTCGTTTAGCCGATGAGTAGCGCAGTTGCCGCGGCAACAAGTGCCCACTGTGCGACCGTAAAGGCTGTTTCGATCACAAAGAAATTCGGCACCGACGTCATTCTGTGTTTTGCGCCCACAGCTACGGTTGTGTAGCTCCACGACAACACTGCGCCGGCCACAAAGTACACAAGTCCGCGCGTTGTCGCATCCGCAAACATTGTCTGGATAAGGTGAATATATACGTACGAGAAAATTACGGCCTGCGTGATCATGGACAGCAGTCCGAAGGGGATGATGATGTCGTCACGATATATGGCGAGCGCCTTATAGCGGGCATCAAAGAGCTTCAAGTGCCATACAAACCCGAGGATAAATGAGGGTATAAGATACGCGGCTATCGATATATAGAGTGGTGTCATATGCACAAGTATACAGACGACAGGCTCCGTTTTCCACATCGTGGTTAGCTGCCAACATGGGGCCGGATATCGCGTGGTTCAAAGACCCGGCAGGCAACATATTCTCCGTCTTACAGGAGAAATAGGATTGCTGCTCACAGATAGCAAAAACCCCGGCAGCGATGCCGGGGTTCGTTCGTGAGAACAGGGGAACTACGTCTGCGCCGTAGCTCGCGCGAATGCCACGTCGAGCGTATTCGCGATGACCCACGCCGCAATGCCTGCACCCGTGACCGGAAGGATCGGCATTGCCGGTCCGATCAAGTGGTGGACAAAAAAGGCGAGACCCACCAGGCCGATTTGCGCCGCATAGTATTTCAGGAGCGTCGCGCGCATGGGGGCGAGCGCCTGCGCAGCCGCAGCCGCATCCATAGTTTGCCGCAGCTTACCCGTGAGGTAGCGGTACATCATCAGGTAGATGCCACCGATCACGGCCACGAAGCCGAGCGCGGAGCCGCAGATCTTGGCGAGCCACAGCGGCATGAACAGCGACCGGAACGCCTCCTGGAACAGGTTGGCGAATACCATGCCGACCATTATCACGAGCAGTCCGAGCGCGATTGCGCCGAATTCGCGCATCGACCTCGTGCAGGCAAGTCCGACAACGATCGCGAAGATCGCGAGGAACAGTCCTTCGACGAACATCGACGCGAACACCGCGGCCAGCGGGTCGTGCTTCGCGACCGGAATGGTGTTCATTGCGAACAGCGCGACGAGTACCACGTAGAGTAGTACCGAAAGTACAGCCTGAAACCGAAAGATAGTCATCTGATTCTCCGTTGCATTTTCCCGCGCGCAATCTACATTGCCGCCGCGTATTGTCCAAGCGTGCGCCGGGGAGCGTGCGACCACCGGCATTCATGGGGTATTTAGGTCTTCGTGTGTATACTGCGTGCACTAGCACGTAATCTATTTAGAACATATGAAAAAGTTTCTCGTTATATATCGCATGGACATGGAGGCGATGAAAAAGATGATGACCGAATCGACCCCTGAGCAGCGGCAGGCAGGGATGGATTCGTGGAAGGTGTGGATGGCTGCGCACACTGCCGACATGTCAGACATGGGAGGTCCGGTCGGGAAAAACTCGCATGTGTCCAAGGAGGGAGCTACCGAAATGAGCAACGATGTCGCCGGCTATTCGGTATTCCAGGCAGAATCAAAGGAGGCGCTTACTGCGCTCCTTGCCGATAATCCGCATTTCGACATGCCGGGTGCGACGGTCGATATGATGGAAGTCCTGTCGATGTAAGCGCGCCGATTCCAACATACCCGCCTCGATATCCCGAGGCGGTATACAAAACCCGGAGCATGCTCCGGGTTTTGTATGTGTCAGCCGCTTGTCGAAATGATGACTGCTACAATTGCACAATGAAAGAAAAGCCGCGTTCGCTGGGTCTCTTGCGAGAAGCCCTCGCAAAGAAAAAAGCAGCACAGAGCGAAGCGCGCGCACTTCCTCTGCCCGAGACATTCGATCGCTTTCAACCGAACACCGTCGAAGGCGAGGTGCCCGGTGGCCGACGAGAGGAGTTTACGGGTCTGAAGGCTCGCATCGGCTCTGCGTTCGTTCGTGGTGTGGAGCATTTGTTCGACAAGGGGTTCGATGCGTTGGAGCGAAAGATGAAAGAGCGCGGCGAGTGGGATGCGTACGTCGAAAAGCAGAAGGCCGAGCGCGAGGCGATCCTGTTCGATTCGACACCCATCAAAGACATGGGGGAAGGCGAGTACGAAAACCTGTACGAAGCTGCCGTGAAATCCGTCGACCAAAAGGCGCTCAAAGACCTCATGACCGAGCACTACTTGCGCGCGGGTGCGTCGCTTACCGACATGAACTTCGTCAAAGCATTCAATGTCCGCGTGTACAAGCCGAGCGAGAAAGGGCTCCCGTCGCCGAATCCGGGCTCCTCGATGTTCTACGACGGCACGAGTAATTCGATCGGCGTAAACGTCCGCAAGCCCCAACTCAATACGATCAAGCTCAACAATCCGCTTCTGGATACGCCATGGGGTCTGCGCAGCGTTACGCCGGAAGCACATGAGTATGAAACGGGTGAGTACGCGGTCGACTATCCCGAGAAGCCGCTCCTTACCGCATATGTAACGCGCGGCGTGATCCACGAGGCATACCACTCCACCTCTGCCATGCGCGTAGACAACGCGGGGCCTCAAGCAGAGTTTCGCGATGAGCATACGGTCAGCGAGATGTTCGACGAGGCCGTCACTGATATGGAGGCCGACGAAACATTTCTAGACTATGCCCGTTCGTACGGGATACCTGGCGTTTCGTCCGATGATGCGCGCGGACTCGTTGATCTGTCTAACTACCTGGGTATCGAGGGCAGGGGACTGCTCTCTCCCTACGCTACACAAAAGTTTTTCCTCGACTGTACGATCGAGGCGTTTGCGGACAAATTCGGTGTCCCGCCCGATGTGGTAAAGCACGGCATGATGCGTGCACAAATGCGCGGCATCTCGGGCGAACGCGATGAGCAGGGGCGATCAAAAATACAGCAGGAGATTCGCGAGGCATTCAATGAGGGTTTTCGTGAACTCGAGATTGCACGACAGGTGATCGAGGGCATGTCGGCGGCGTCGCGTGGGCGACAAAATTTCAACACGGTGGAATTGTTCCGCCAGCTCAATCCCGAAGCAAAAGACCGTCTTCTGAAAAAGTACTTCACGCTGCCGAACACGATTCCGCTCTCCAAGGAGGGCGGCGACGAGCGCAAAGCCGCGTAACATACAGGAATCAGTGCAGCGCTGTGTCAGGACAATGGAAAACCCGGAGCATGCTCCGGGTTTCTTAGGTGTGGCTACGCCTTCGCGGGTGCCCAGCCGAAGTCGATTTCAGGTAGTTTGACCCGCTGCCGTTTCCGCTTGGGCTGCACGATGCGTCGGTACTTAAAATACTCCAGAAATTCGAGGCCTTTGCGCGGGTCGATCGCCTCCATGACTTTTTGCTGCATTTCTTCTCGAGAGATACCGCGCGTGTCATCGAGCTCGAATTCCACATAGTTCGCGTTCATAAAAAAGAACAGAAGCCGCCGCAGAAACAGGCGAGGAATCTTGGTCGTAACCCGAATCTCCTCAAATGTTTGCCACTTGTTCCAGGGCATTTCCCACAACAGATTCTGTGCGTATCGTCGCAGCATGTACCGGTAGCCCGTGGTCACGCAGATATACACGACGCAGAAGATGAGCAGTGCGGTTTCGTTGAGAGACATCGGTCCCACTCCCGTTTCTGCAGTCTTTATACACGAACGTGCGACCTTCATAAACCCGGAGGTGCGGCGCATATGTTTGCTCAAAACAATAGGGATGACTTGTATCGCCGGTTCGAACTGGCATACTTCCTGTAGAACTGAGGAGCGGGGTCACACCGCCAAACCTCACGCTCTCCCTGCACAGGATGCGGGTAGAAGTCCGAAACTCGGAGCATGCCCCCGAAGGCATAGATCGAGTTTTGCGGTGGTCCGGAATAAGCTGCACACCATCGCGAAGCGTGCTCCTCGACATGAGGCTGAGTTTCAAACCTACAGACCGCGGTTCGCTGCGGTCTTTCTTTTTTGACACACACGGCGATGATCACATACAACAAAACCTCGGCCCATAGGCCGAGGTTGTCGTTTGTCGCTTAGCGACAGGGTTTCCAGAACCGGAGCGCTTCGTCGCGCGTCAGCCAGTACATTCCCTCGAATGGAACTTTGTTCTCGTCGAGCGCCCACTGTGTGATCTCGCCATAGTCCGGCAGAAAATAGGTGCGTTCGACGCGGTATCCGGGCGGGGGATTCCGATACAGCGCCGCCCCGGTCGACGTTGTCACGTCGACTTCTTTGCCGAGCGGCTCGTACACTGCGGTCCTGCGACCGTAGTGAACGCCCATCTGCGCATTCTCGGTCAGACACACGTTCTGTTTTGCGCGGATCGCGAAGATCACGCAGGCCGATGCACATTTTCCGTTGATGCGCACCTGCGTGTTGTGTGCCCGTGCGCTTACTGCCGCCAGCTCAAAATGGTAGGGTACGCCGCCGGGGTTGAAGTTGATCGTGCAGACGCTTCCGTGCGAACACTGGAAGAGCTGCACGAACCAATCCGGTGCCGCGTTTGCCTGTCGTATGAGCGACGCCGTGATCACGGCGCAAAGCACGATCAGATGCTGCAAGGCTTTCATGGGGTCTCCCTCCGTTGCCTTTCCAAAATATATGCCTGCCCCGAACGGTGCGCAATGTATCGTTTGCTACACTGTTTCTATGAATCCGTTGCTCAAAATTCTGCCGCCGATCTGGTTTGCCGTACTCCTTGGCGTCGGGCTTTTGCTGCATCGTTATGTTCCGGCAGCGAGGGTATTCGAATTCGGCGATACGATCATCGGTATCGGTCTTATCGTGTTCGGCCTCGTGATCTCAAACTACAGCAGCGCGCTGTTTAGCAGGGAGAAGACCGAGATACTTCCCACGTCGGCAACGAACTCCAAGCTCATCACGTATGGTCCGTACAGATGGTCCCGTAATCCGATGTACGTAGGGATGCTTTCGATGATGTTCGGTGTCGCAGTGTGGATAGGCACGCTTCCGCTCTATGTGTGCACGGTCGCATTTTTCTGCATCTTCAATTTTGTGTTCATGCCGTTCGAGGAGGAAAAACTGCACCGCATCTTCGGCGATGAGTATGCCGCGTATCGCGGCACGGTGCGTCGCTGGTTCTAAAACAAGAGGCCCCGAATGCTCGGGGCCTCTTTCTATCCGCGACAGAACGTTTCAGCGCTGCGTGAGCTTTGCCGGGTTGCGGCAGACCTCGGCGATCGCTTCGGTCTTCCACATCAGTCGGCGCAGCTGGATGTCCCACCGGAGCTTATGCTTCACTCCTTTGCGCGATTTCGTCTCCTGGTCCCAGTAGTACGCGTCGGAGTAGCGGAGCTGTTCCGCATGGTCTTTGCCGCACCATTCGTAGGCGCCGACATCGAGCTTGCCGGTCTCGATATCGACGACGAAGCCCATGATCTTGCAGCCCGACGGATGGTCATCCGGCAGAAGCTGGGTGATCCGCAGGACCATCGTTTTGTCACCGGGAACGGCGACAAACTTATACTCCGCCTGACCCTTCTTGCCATCCTTGTCGACGAGGTAAGCGGGGAACATGTCCATGAGCGAATTGCGGACCCGCAACTGCGGACAGTAGCGGTTCTTGTACGCGGTCATGTGCATCTTGTTGGCCTGCTGCTCGGTCGTGAGCAGCGGCTTCGGTTCGAGAAGTTTCTCTTCGGCGCTCCAGGCGACCGACGTGGCGAGGCACATGGTAAGGCCGGCGAGAACTGAACAGAGGCGGGTATGCGCGGACCGGATCATCGGGGACTCCCGTTCGTTAGCGATGAGTGTGTATTCCGCGACCACACTACTTGATACGCAAAACCCTGCAAGGTTTGACCATCTTCGTGCGGACTGGCAGTGTGCTTGCAGGCAACAAGGGGAGGCCTTCATGAGCGACGTCGTTCAACCGGCATTCGGACGGAAAGGAAAACCAGCGGTCAGATTTGATCTGGATAAAACGATCGAGGAGTCGCGTGTCTATATACGCGGCACCGAAGCATCGCCCGACCGGGCGGAGTTTGAGAAACGGTTTCCGGGTGACCGGATGCAATGTGAGCAGGCGTACATCGCCGGCAATTCGTTTGCGCTCGTGCCGGTCGCCGAACGCACCGACGACATGTGCCACTTCTTCTATCACACGCTGCGGTACGAGCCGGATATGCATCTGATCGGGGAGTGGCGCGAGCTCATGGAGCGCATCAATCTTGAAGACGTGTGCGGCGAGCTCGTGGCCGGGCTGCACGGGGACTGGCGGAAGAAACCGTCGTACTACACGGCGCTCAACATGGAGTTCCATCAACGGATGGCTGCCATCCTGCAGGTACTCAGCATGTAACGTCGTTCAACAGCAAAAGCAAAAGCAAAAGCCCCGGGTTTGTCCCGGGGCTTTCTTTGTACCGTGTTTAGAGATCAGGCGGCGTCGAGTGCTCGCGCCACAGCACGCAGCGAAGCCGTGTCGCCGGAGTGCATCAGCTTGGCGTGCGTCAGGCCGGCGGCCTCGGGGTGACCATGCAACCACACGATCTTGGAGGCTAGGCGCGGTCTGCGCCGGTCCAGGCCGTCGGCGATAGCGTTCACGTAGCTGATGTTCAAGATGACGTCGGGGTCGTGCCAGTCGAGCACCAGGTCGTGCAGCGCGAAGCGAATCTGCATCACCGTCGTCCCAGAAGGACAGACCATGCCGAGCGTGCTCGCAATCTCCTGTTCGTTGAACATGAACGAGACCATGTTGTCGAGTGTCTTGTCGATCTCGTGCAGGACCTCGATCTCGGCGGCCGTCACATTGTCGACCCTGATCGGCACGGTCTGCGCGAGTGCCGCAACCGGCAGGGCTGCGAGCAGCGCAGCTGCTCCGGAGCCAATCATCATGTCTCTACGATTCAGCATCGTAACCTCCTCTGAGTGCGACATGCACTGCATGAACTATGGTTCCTGCGTACCCGGGTGTCAATGAAGAAGGCCTCTGCGAATGCAGAGGCCGTTGACGCAGCGTGCGTCAGTGTACGAGGGGAGCGCGGATCCTCCCGGTCGTTGTGCGGTAGTAGATCACGATCTCAACGATACCGTTTTGTTCCCGGTCTTCGTATTCCATGTCACCCGAGGCGCGAACGAGAAATCCGTCGAGCATCTCGAGGTCGCTCAGTTGCCTCATGATCACATTATTCACTGCGCCGTGCTTTGCGCTCGGCGACCCGATGTAGAAGAACGAGTTCGGCGGATACGGATCGATCGGCAGGAACGGCTGTATCCCGTCGATGTCGAACGGCAGTTTCCGCGAAAGATCCACGGTTATGTGTACGAGCCCGTCTTTTCGGCGCGCCTCTCCGCGCATGAAGCAGCGGGCGTTGTGTTTGTACAGCATCTCCACGAGGCGCTGCGCGTACAGTCTGCGATGGATCGTCTTCGCGTCACCGTAGGAGTCGACGCCCTCGAACTCATGCTTAAAGCTGTTCGAGCGCGATACGAGCGTAAACCCAGCCTCGCGCGCGATCGCAGGATCGTGCGAGAAAATGAGTTCATACAAACGGCGAGGCAGCGTCGCACAGTGCAATCGTTCGCATGCTTCGTACCGATGGTCTGCCGGCGCTTCAATCAATCGGCCGGAGGCGCGAATACCCCGGATACGCTCATTCGGATCATCCGATCGGATGAGTTCCACCACTTCAGATGGCAGCATGGCCTTCTCCCTTGTTTCCTCGGGGAACGGTATCTCAGTCGTGGTCGAGCGTCAAAACGATTGACGCGCGGCGCTGTGTCGTACATTCTGTCTGCGGCATAAGGGAGGAACACATGCTCTCACTTGGAACGTCTGCCGACATGTTGATGCTTGCGGTTTTCTCGTACGTGTTCGTCGGGTGGCCCGCGATTCTCACGGGGGCCATGATAGGGTTGCGAAACTCAATGGCCATCGAAACGATCGCGATCTCGCTCGTCGGCTGCGTCGCGACGGTCGTGTGGCTGTATGTCGCGGGATTCTACGATATGTTCCCGGCATACGCAGCGACCGTCATCTCGACGATGTGCTACTTCGTGGGACTCGTGGTCGGGCACGCTGTGCGTATCACGGTGCAACGGCTCATGCCGAAACCGCAGTAGTTCTGTCACGCTCAGCACAAGCAAAGGCCCCGATCATGTCGGGGCCTTTCGTTTTGTCTGTACAGAACTAAGTCGCCATGTGGTTGTACTTTTCGTCGAGCTCGGTCGCGAAGCCCCAGATCACGATGATCGCAATCAGCATCGCGATAGGATGGAACATCCTGTCGCCGAGCGATTTGATACCGAGTCCGCCTGCGTTCATACAGAGCGGCGCTGCAAACATAAATATGATTGCAAGTGATTGCGTGCCGACGCGGCGTCCCGATTCCAACGGATTCTTTGTCGTATCGGAGAGCCGGTGGTGCTGGAACGTCATGCATGTATTGAAGGCAGCGATCACAAACGCGAGGGCCGTCGCTCCGATAGAGATGACCGACGCGATTACCGTGCCGCGTACACCGAGTCCCGCGCAGGCGAGCTGCGAGAGGCCGAACGCGATCACGGCACCGAACGAGCCGCAGGCGAGCGCAACGACCCACCGTCCGAATGTGCGTAGATTTGTGATCGAAAGCGCGTGCGCGATCGTTGCGACACTGAACAGTGCGAGCGCCGTCTGCAGCGCGGCAAGCGCAGCCACGAGCCGTAGATCTTTGACCTGACTCAGCGGTGCCGTTATTCCGGCAAGCATGAGACCCTGATACGCCGACAACAGAAGGGCCTGAACCCTGAAGAAATACATATGAGACTCCTCGTATACTCCTCGGGGATGCTGCCACAGAGGAGATGGCGCGTAAAGCAGGGAGGCGTATACTTTTTATATATGAACACTCTCAAAAGTATCGGTTCGGTGCTCGCGGGGTTTATCACCGTCGTCGTCCTCTCGACGGGGACTGACGCACTCCTGGAAAGGGTCGGTGTTTTTCCGGCCCCCTCGGAGATGGGGGTATACATTACGTGGATGCTTGTACTCGCGCTCATATACCGCACCGTCTATACGGTGTTCGGCGGGTACGTGACCGCATGGTTCGCTCCACAGAATCCGATGAAACATGTATGGGCACTCGCCATACTCGGTCAGCTCGGTGGCCTCGCGGGTGTCTACGCAGGGTGGGACCTTTCGGCACACTGGTACCCGATTGCGCTTGCAGTGCTTGCGATACCGTCGGTATGGCTTGGTGGCACAATCTACTCGCGCTCCGCTTCATCGACGCTCTAGCGGGCGCTCGCGTATACTGCGGGCACTATTCGTAAATAATTTTCCGTATGAAATTTGTAGCTATATATCGTGTTCCGACAGAGACAATGCAGGATTGGTTGAAAAACACCTCGCCCGAGGACATGCAGAAGCAGGGGGCAGAGATGGGGGAAAAGATGAATGCGTGGACAGAAAAGAATAAGGCGCGCATCGTCGACAACGGCTTGCCGCTCGGAAAGAACACCCGCATTACGAAGGACGGTGCAAAACAAGAATCGAACGACCTGATGATGTACACCGTGGTCGAGGCGGAGAACGCAGAGGCTGCTGCAGAGATGTTCAAGGACAGTCCGCACTTTATGATCCCGACCGGGTTCATCGATATCATGGCTGTCTCGCATCCGAGCGCGCAGTAGTTCGTGCGACCGCTCAAACAGGAAGGCTCCGCATGTGCGGAGCCTTTTTGGTGCGGGACGATCACGGGAGTTTTGATAGGGTCCGTCGATCGGTTTCCCACGAAGCACTCAGCACAGCGTAGTAGCGGCCGAAGTCTTTCATGGTGCGCAGTTCGCTGGTGGTGCCTCGGAACCCGAGGTCCACAGTGTCTGTGTCGCTCAGTCCGAGCGCATCGGCGCCCGTGCGAAACGTGCCGAACAACTGCGCGAGGATGCATTCTTTCGTGCTTCCCATCCTGATGGGTCGCAGAACGCGCGTCGGCCAGTTCGATAGTGTTGCATGCGCGGCCAGAAATTTCTGACCTGCGTTTGCACGCTGTAGTGCACGCCAGTTGTATTCATCGCTCGCAAGCATTGATGCCTCCCTTAGATACCGGCTGGCACGATAGCATACCGATTGACTTTGCATAGCTGCATGGCACTGTGCGGAACGGAAAGGGGAATACCATGCTCGAAAACCTGCCGCCTGCGCAACTCACCGACGAGGACTGGTTCATGATCGAAGAAGCGTTCGCTCCCGATTCGATGTTCTTGCCGTACCTGCGCAAGATCCGACAGAGAGGCAACGTGCCCACGATGGCACAGAAGATCTTCGACGGTTCGCTGATCCTGCAGGGACACGAACAGATCAATCATGTTCTGCGGCTCGCCGAACTGCCGTATCGTTTGATACGGATCGGTCCGTTATCAGCGCTCGACAACAGCGAGCGACTGCTCGCAATCGTGGTGTTGCCCAAAAAAGCGCTTGATGCGCTGAAGCGCTGAGATGAGCCGGACCATGTCCGGCTCATTCTGTTTTCTGGGTATACTGCACGCATGAAAGCGGAGCAAAAGGTGGTCGCAATCGGCGCAGTTACGGGGATCGTGCTCATGGTGCTTGGTGTGTGGGGTCTTTCCCACGTAGTTCCCGCGTCATCTATTATGGACAACATGGCAAATCGGCTTGCGTATGCGCTTGCTGCAAACATACTCGCGATCCTGCCGTTTTTTGTGATGATGGTTACGGTCGGTAACAAACGATTCCTCAGTAAGGCCATCGATCCGACGCGTCATGCAGAGGATGCGTCGATGGAGATCGACGGGCGAGTTACCGACAATACGTTGCAGCAAAATTTTATATTCCTTGTCGCATCGCTCGCCGCGTCGACCGTGCTTCCGTTTACCGAACTGCACCTTATATGGGCCTGCGCAATCTGGTTTGTGATCGCTCGCGTCGCCTTTTGGATAGGGTACCGAATGCACCCGCTTCTGCGTGCGCCCGGTATGTCCGGCACCGCGTACCTGAACCTTGCGATCATCTGCTACGTGCTCTATACATTGAGCATGTAAACCCGTCTCGGGAGGAACGAGTGTTCTATTGGACAATACACATATACGTGGTATAATAGTGTCCGTTTCAACAGGAGGGCTACCAATGAGTTTGTTCGGCAATACGATCACCTGCGAAGACTGCAATGGTCGCAACCGACGCTGCGAGACCTGCGGCGGTAAGGGCAAAGTGCCGCGCGGCACGCAGTTCCGTCGGAATCAGGACGGCAGTTCGACGGGTTCCGACGACGGCGGGAGCGGTCTGCTCAATTTCATGCAGTCGCTCGGCGGCAACAATGCCGGTGGCGAAACCGGTCGCAGTGCCGATACCACCACTACCGACGGTCCGTCCGGCGGCGGTGGTGGTGGTGACGGCGGCGGTGGCGGCGACTGATCGCAGCAACGTTCTTCAACACATTCGCTCCGGCGCACACAGTGCCGGAGCGAATTCCTTTTTATTGACAGAGGGCGTCCGCATTGGCAGTGTGCGCGAAGTTTGAACACGGGAGGACATATGCCGGAAGAACGAGAGTTCCGCTGCCCGTTCGAGGTGCAGGGGATAGAGAGGGGCGCGATACTGGATGTGGCGCTCAATGAGGATCGCGCGCTGCGGTTGGCGAGTATGCGTACGGCGCTGGTACGCCTGAAGCACGACCGCACGATTCACTCGGTGCGCTTCGTCCTTCCGGAATCGATACTCGTAGGATGTGATTCGCTGGAAGCGTTGCGCGAACGGATTCTGCCGTTTCAGGCGGAGTTCCTTGCGGCAGACATCGACTGTCTGCTGTATCCGCACCTGCCGTACCATTCGGTGTGGCAACGCTTCAAGGCGCATTTTCGTCCGAGCCGTCGTCACTACCGCTATGCCGCGAGAGCGCTCGAAGTGGCGCTCTATACGGGTGAATACGGGATGCCGACGAGCCTCAATGAGCTCGCCGATATGATCGAAGCATTGTTTCTCGATCAGATCGAAAACGGAGACCCGGATCCGATGTTCATCTTCGGCTCACTGCGGAAAAACGGCGGGAAGTTCTGGCTCTTCAAGATGGAGCGTGGTGCGTTTGCTATCTATCACGACCAGGACGCGCTCCTTGATCCAGCGGTGAACGACGCACATTTCTCAATCGTAAAAGCGCCGCTCTACCCGCGTGCATTCGGTCGGTACAGCGAACGGTGTGAAATTGTTGTTACTCGTGATGTCGACGTCGCAGCGCTTCCGTTTACGTCGAAAATGCGTATCCGACGCGAAGCAAACGAGGTGCACCGAGCGCACGGCGTGCGACTGGCCGACATGTTCTCTCAACAACCCACCGGTTTGTGGATTCCGGAGCAGTACAACAGACCGCCGTAACCCGGCGGTTTTCGTTTGACGATTACTTGTAATCGTTGTATCGTATTTCCGGGACTACAGGCACCAACCAGTGGAGGACACGATGTCGTTCAGAATGGACGAGGTAATCGCTTTTGCGAAGGGTAAGTCATTGCCGGCACGCGTGCTCGCCTCGATCGAGGCGCGCGCCCGCGAGGCCGCGCGGGATTATCCCGGTCGCGACGGCAACGAGTTCGCGCACGGCAAGTTGTCGTTCGTGCTCGGTCGCGAGCTCGCCGATCAGTATCGGGCCGCTCACCAGGTGCCTGCATAGTCGCATCGCGCGGCGCGCCACAAAAGCCCGGGGTCGTGACGACCCCGGGCCTTTCGCTTTTTAAGCAGCGTGCTACGTTGCGTATATGAGCACGAGAGTCTCGTTCATCGTCGAATCCATCATCCCGACACCGGCGGCTAATTCGATGTACGAGCCGTGCGGCGCTTAATCATCCTCCCTATACACACAAAACGGCCCGCACACAGCGGGCCGTTTTTAATCAGCATCCCTATGAAGATCATCACCGCAAAAACAATCAGTAACCTATCGTTCGATACGCTGTTCAACGATGCGCTCCGGTATCTAGAGCACGACCTCGCACAGTGGCAGTCGTTCAAAAAGAGTATTCGGCACGCTACGCATTTCTCCCACGGCGTCTTTGAGCTTATGCCGTGTGCGAGCGATCGGTACTACACGTACAAGTATGTCAACGCGCATCCTGCAAACCCGTCGCAGGGCAAGCTATCAATCGTGGCCCTCGGAATGCTTGCCGATGTGGCAACGGGCTATCCGCAGCTGGTGTGCGATATGACGCTCCTTACTGCGGTGCGTACCGCTGCCATGTCGTCGCTCGCGGCGAAACAGTTCGCCATTCAAGATGCCCACGTACTTGGGCTCATCGGCACGGGCGCGCAGTCTGAATTCCAGGTGCACGCGATGCGTGCCGTGCGGCACATCACTACGGTGCGCTACTACGACCGCGATGAGGCCGCTATGAAAAAGTTTGCTCGCAACATGCGTGGTCGTGGGCTCACGCTCGTTGCGTGCAAAAACGGCGACGATGTCGTGCAGGGATGCGACATCATCACGACGTGTATCTGCGAAAAGAAAAAGGTTCGCCTGTTCTCGTATGATTCCGTGAAAGAGAACCACCGGTTGTTCATAAACGCCATCGGTGGGGATTGCCCGGGCAAGACAGAGCTCGACCCGCGCATACTCAAAAATGCGCGTATCATCGTTGAGTATTACAAACAGACCAAGATCGAAGGCGAGATACAAAATATCCGTGGCGATGTTGCCCACGATGAACTGTGGGAAATCGTACAGGGAAAAAAGAAGGGGAGGCGCGCCCGTGACGGGATTATCGTGTTCGACTCTGTCGGATTCGCGCTCGCGGATCACGCAATGCTGCGGATGATGTATGAGTGCGTACGGGGGAGTAATGTCGCGCTGGTACCGCAACCACGCAACGCCAAAAACCTCTTTCGTGAGTTCAGGAGATAAAAAAGACCGACCCGCCGGGATTCCGGCGGGTCGTTTGATTGAACTCAGGCAGCGAGCGGCAGCGGGGGATAGCGGCACTCTTCCGGACGCTTGTCGTCGCGGATGCGCATGATGCTCGCTTTCTGTAGACGATTGTTCTGCGTGCGCAGTTCAAACTGTATCTGCACGACGAGAGGGAACATGGAATCGTCCGCGTACTTTTCCTTCTGTTCGCGCGTGAGTCCCACGCCGCAGACGCCCCAATCGACCAACACGCCCGTTTTCGAGTCATATTGCGCGATCGTGAAATCGCGGACGAGACCCTTGAACGTCTTGGATGTCGACGGTATCCAGCCGGTCGCCACGAAGTCCGCTTCCTGGAACGGCTTCTTTTTCCAGCAGCCGTCAGGACGAGGAGGCTCGGCAACGTTTCCGTCGAGGCGGAACGATGTGCCTGCGTCCAGGTCGCGAAGGATAAGGCCCTCCCATTCCATTCGTCGCACGAGCTCCTGCGCGTCGTCGAACGAACCGATGACCTTTTCTGCGACCGTTATGTGGTCGCTCGCCTTGTTCGCAATCTCGTGCACGATGCCGAGCCGATCCGTATAGGGAAGACCGGAGACATCGCGTCCGCCGTACATCAGTACATCGAAGAGCGCGAGTTGCACCGGGTCGTAGCCCCGCTGCAGCAGTATCGACCCCTCCCGGTTCGTTCGCGCAAAGCGACCGAACAGATGCGGATCGTCATGACCCTTCTTGTTGGTCACGAGCATCTCGCCGCACAGCAGTGTCTCGTCGGGGAGGCGCATACCGCGGATCTCTCGTTCGAGATTTTGGAACTTGCCGTGCCACGACGTGTTCAGTCGTGAATACATACCGACGGTATCGCCGACGATCGGCACATAGGTCCCGTATCCGTCACGCTTGCGCTGGATATCGAGGCGTCCCTGATTCTGAAGCGAGAGAATTCGCTTCAGGTCCCTCGGTGTAATTTCTTCGCGCGGCTTCGGCCCGACGAATGTCTTGTCGTGGAAATGGCTCAGAATGCTCTGCACCTATTGCCCCTGTGTTCAGTGAAAGATCAAGTGCACTGTGTACCATGTTCCGATTGACTTTGCACGGGGGAGTGGCACTGTGCGGATAGGGCAAACGGGAGAAATGCCATGGGCACCGTCATCGAATTGTTTCCGGGTAAGTCGCGCGTACAGGATAGTGTTGTGCACGCCGCAGACGACGCTCCACCCGCGCGTGATCCGTGGATCGACGCATTCGTTGCGAGCATGGATGATGAAGAGATGTCGAGCGATGTGCACTTTATCGTCCTCAACGGGGCGCTCGTCGACCAGGCTCGCATGATCGCCGCCGAGATCGAGGCGGTCGTGCAGCATGGCGAGCACCACATGAATCCCGACGACGCGGTCCCCGTTGTGCACGGACAGTCGGTGCCGGGGTCCATTCGAGGGATTGTCAGTGAGCTGACGCACTCCTCGCACGTGCTCTGGCTGTCGGAGCCGGATTTTTACCGGGCACTCGCAGCACAATTCCATCGCCGACTGGCAGTGTGCGAGCGGTACTACGCAAAACTGAATTGCCGACGCTGACGAGCGTCGTCTGAGTGAAGAGCCGCGTGAAGCGGCTCTTTGTTTTTTTATTTTTTCTCTGGCCGATAGCAGAATTCGCTTTCGCTATGCAGCTTTGCGTAGAGCGCTTTGCCGCTCTCGGATTTCTCGACACATTTCTGATCCGGCCAGCCGAGCGAGTCGGTCGAGCATTTGAGCCCGAGTCGCTTCACTTCGTCGGTGAACGAGCGCTTGAGTGCCTGGAGACACTCGCGTATGTGCGCTGCGGTCCGTGTGTCGGTCGTGCCCTGGATCTGCGTGGCGGGTGTCGGCGGTTCGTTCACCTGCGCGTAGATGGTCCAGCCGGTCATTGCGATTCCAACGACAAAACACAGGAATGCCACCGTCGAGAACCGGTGTGATGCGCCCTCGCTCCATATCAGGAGCACAAACCCCACGAGTACGAACAGCATGCCGAGCGATGTCGCGTAGGGAAGCAGCTCGGGGAGGTTCATATATATAGGCTAGCACGTACACTTTAGGTGTTCGTCAATAATTGACAGTCGTCTCGTCGGGACATACCGTTCTAGTGGGCATCCAATCGTGGAGGTGTTGATGTTCGTCATCGATCGCGCTGATGCGAGACTACTCAGGCGTGAGTCCGATCCGAAACAATGGCATTCCGTGTTCATATGGGTGCCGCGCTTCGTTCTCACCAGTCCCACGGGGTCAGCCCCCCGTTGGACGTTCGTGGGCTTCCGTGAGGTCCTCCGGCGCTCACTGGCAACGGAGACCATCGGCGACCGGATCATCCACCGCTGGGTCTACAGGACCGACGTATCCTTTGCACTCTGATGAATTCGTGCTCGAGTCAGGCGGCCGCTTTTGTTATACAATCGGCCGCATGGAGAGTGTGCGCACCTTTTTGTTTCCGATAGCTGTGGCCATTCTCATCGCGGCAGTATGTATCGGGGGATACATCGTGTACACGGAGCGTCACACGGATTCACTCAATGCGTTCGTGTCGGCATATGCAAAAGGGGATGCCCTGACTCGCGAACGTATTGCCGATGAGTACCTTACGCGCTATCCGGCACAGGATTTGCTCGATACGCTCGAAGCCCGTTACGCCGACGATGTTTGTCATTTGCAGGCTCATCCGATCGGTCGAGCCATCTATAAGCGGACTCAAAATTTTACGGAGTCCACCCGTCAGTGCGGTGGCGCGTGTACGTACGGGTGCTTTCACGGGGTGCTTATGGGGATGTTCGCAACCGACAGCGATACGCTGGGCGGTGTGATTGAAGACGAGTCCTCAGAAGAGTACCTCGCCCATGTGCAGCGTGTGGCGAAAGATCTGTGCACGAAGCCGGAGGTTGAGAGTGTTGTGCGCAAGCGAACCTGTTATCACGGTCTCGGACATGTATTTGAATATATTGAACATGAAGATCTGCAGCGTGGGCTCAAAAGCTGCGACGTTTTCGAGGACGCGTCCGCACACTACTCGTGTGTGACCGGAGTATTTATGGAGCACTTGTTCTCTGCGTCCTCTACGGCAGTGATGTACACCCGCGATACCCGCCCATGCGATGCGTTTCCCGAGTACACGAACGAGTGCTACATCTACAAATCGTACGGATGGCTGAAGGCGTGGGGATCTACCAGGGCGGCGATCACTGCATGCGAGTCATTCGGTCAGACTGCGAGGAGCTGTATCGTGCATGTCGCACAGGCGGCAGCCAACATGAAACTACTTGAGACAAAAGAAGGCTTCGACAGTATTTGCGGCAGCGTTCCGCTGCAATACCGCGATGCGTGTTTCGAAGGCGCTATCGTGAAGGTGATCGATCTCAATAACGGCGATGATTCCGAACATGCGTGCGATCGGATCGCGCTCATGTACTACGGCACATGCATCGATGTGCTCAAGGCATTCCATGAGCACATGAATATCTAGCGTATGGACCGACTCCGCACACTCCTGTTTGAGGCATCGGTCATTTTTCTCTCCGGGGTAACGATCGCGGTCGTGATCGTTGCGGTCAGCAACATGCTGCATAAGCCGTCTGTTGAGACGTTCATTCGTGAATACGATGCAGTGCGGTACGGCAATCAGCAACCGGTTGCGGACAAATACATACAACTGTTTCCGGTGCAGGATCTCCTGAGCGCGATCGATGCACGGTACAAGAACGATATCTGCCACGTCGAAGGTCACGCGATCGGTCGGTCAATCTACAAACGGGACCAAAATTTTGCTGCGGGTATCAAGCAGTGCGGGAACTCGTGTACATTCGGCTGTTTCCACGGCGTGCTCATGGAAATGTTCCAAACTGACAGCGACACATTCGGCGGAACGATCGAGGACGAGTCGCCGGAAATGCTGTTGGAACATGTGCGAAGTGTCGCGTCATCGCTCTGCACTCGACCCGAGGTCGAGGCGGTCATTCAGCGTCGCGCCTGCTATCACGGACTCGGGCACGTGTTCGAGACAATGAGTAACAACGATATTTCGAGCGGGGTCACCTCGTGTGAGGTGTTTTCAAGTGCGCATGCAAAAGAGGCGTGTGTGACCGGCGTATTCATGGAGTACCTCTTCAATGCGTCATCGACACCACTGCGCATCACTAAAGGCCAGGAGCCGTGCAGTGCATTCCCGGAGTACACCAACCAGTGCTACATCTACAAGGCATACGGATGGATACGGGCATGGGGGAGTGTCGATGCGGCACTCAAGGCGTGTACGACGTTCGGAGAACATGAGTTGCTCTGTATTCGCAATGTCGCGCGGGCAGCGACGACCGAAGAAATTCTTGCGAGCGAGGACAAGATCAATGCGCAGTGCGGCGGACTTTCGGGGCCGGATCATGACGAGTGCATCAAAGGCACCCTCCTTAAGACGATTTTTCTGAATGACGGCGATGACTCGGACCATGCCTGCGACGGTGTCACGGAAGCGTATCGGCCTGCATGTGTACGAGAGCTGCATTCATTCCTTGAGAACACTATATAAATGTATGAACCGGATTCGTCGCACACTCTTCGAGGTCTCGGTGATCTTTTTCATCGGAGTCATCATTGCTGCAATCGTGCTCATGGTCGTGCCGTCATTGCGCGCACCATCCGTCGAATCATTCGAGCGGGAATATTTCACCGCGTCGTCGGCCGACCGCGAGCGCATAGCCGAACGCTACCTGGCATCGCTGCCCGTGGATCGACTGTATGAATCACTCTCGCGCACATATGGCACTGACTCATGTCATGTGCCGGGCCATCCGATCGGTCGCGCGCTCTATACAAAGATACCCAACTTCGGAGAAGCGATCCGTCAGTGTCCGACGACCTGCGCATACAGCTGCTTTCATGGGGTCATGATGCAGATGTTCTCGTCCGAGAGCGATACACTCGGCGGAGTTGTCGACGAGGTAACACCGGAAACATTCATTGAACGCGTGAAATCCGAAGCGCGGGACCTCTGTTATCGACCTGAGGTTACGAGTGTTACGCATCCGCAGGCGTGCACGCACGGACTTGGTCACGTGTTTGCGCTGCTCTCCGGAACAAATCTGAAAGAGGCGGTTGATGCCTGCGCGATACTGCCGGATGCGCGCGCAATCGATTCATGCGCATCCGGCGCTTTCATGGAGTACTTGTTCAGTCCTGCTGCAGCTACGGTTGCGCTCTCAAAAGGGAAGGAGCCGTGCGATGACTATCCGGGTCACGTCCGTTCGTGCTATCGCTACAAGGCATACGGCTGGATCAAGACGTGGGGAGGAGCGCAGGCGGCGCTTGCTGCATGCAATTCGCTCGGGGATCACGCGCTTGATTGCATCGAATCGGTCGGACGAGGCGCGGCTACGGAAAAAACGCTCGCTTCCGGTGCGGGCATATCCGCACTGTGTATGAGTCTATCGGGTCAGGCTCAAGACCGCTGCATTCTCGGAGAGATGATGAAGTATATCGACATCAATATCGCCGAGACGGACAGCGCATGTACAAAGATCGATCCCGTATATCATGATGCCTGCGAGCGTGCGCTTGCGGACTATAAAGACACGATTCTGTATGATCGATAAAATCCGCCACACACTGTTCGAGCTTTCGGTCATCGTCTTGATCGGTGTTTCAATCGCAGTGGTCGGCGTGTACATATGGAATCTCGTCCGTACTCCGACAATCGAAGATTTTAAGCGTGCCTATAACGGTCAGACGCTCGATACGCAGGTTGCTGTCGCGGAACACTATCTCAACTATTTCTCCATCGACGAGTTGAACCGGGCCGTCGAGGCGTCGAATACGACCAGTCTGTGTCACCAGCAGGCGCACGCGCTTGGCCGCGCACTCTATAAGCGGGTACCAAATTTCGCGGAGGCGACGAAGCAGTGCGGAAACGCCTGTACGTACGGGTGCTTCCACGGTGTCATGATGGGTCTGTTCTCGACCAACAGCGATACACTCGGCGGCATTATTGATGCGGACGATCCGGTGACGTATCTGAAGCAGATGAAGTCGATGGCAAAGGATCTGTGTACGAAGGCTGAACTCGAGGGTGTGGTGCATCCGAGATATTGCTATCACGCGCTCGGTCATGTCTTTTCATACCTCGACGGAACGACGCTCGCGGAGCCGCTGACGTGGTGCGACATTTTTCCGGCGGGAGGCGCGCGCGGCTCCTGTGTCTCCGGAGTGTTCATGGAGTACCTGATGGCCCCAGCGTCAAAAGCCGTGCTCTATACGAAAGGCGCCGAACCGTGTGATGCGTATCCGCAGTTCACGAAACGCTGCTACCGGTTCAAGGCATACGGCTGGCTGTACGCGTGGGGAGGATTGAAGCCTGCGTTCGTATTTTGCGACACCCTCGGCGAAAACACGCTTATGTGCATAAAAAATATCGCCGAAGCGGCGTCGTCGCCGAAGGTCGTGTCATCGGAGGCCGGCATGGAAACGCTATGCGGCTCGCTTGCCGGGGAGAAGCGCGAGGCGTGCATGGACGGCGCCATCGTGAAAGTTATCTCCGTCAGTGATGGTGACGACAGCGAGCATGTGTGTGACCCTGTCGCTTCAACCGAACACGAGCGCTGTCTGCGGGTACGTGAGGAATACCGGGATGATCTTTATTTCTGATGTATGGACCGCACCCGCACCATTTTGTATGAAGCCGCACGCATATTCCTCACCGGGGTCGTGTTTGCGATTGTGATCATGTCGGCCCGATCGTATCTCGCGGGTCCGAGTATTGTTCAGTTTCAAAAAGAGTACGGGGGTAAACCGCTTGCGCAACAAGTATCCGTTGCCGAAAAATATCTCGATTCGTTCACCACGTCTGAACTCAACGCTGCGATCGAAGAGCAGAACAAGGAGGGTTTTTGTCATTCGCAGGCACACGCGCTCGGTCGCGCGGTCTATAAACGTACGAACAACTTTACCGAGTCAATCAGGCAATGCGGGAATTCGTGCACGTTCGGCTGTTTCCACGGCGTGCTCATGCAGATGTTCTCGACCGATAGCGATACGCTCGGCGGGGCGATCCTCGAGGACTCACCGGATGCATATCTCGCTCAGGTAAAGACCGAAGCCGAGGGGCTGTGTGCACGACCGGAAGTCGCAAGCGAGGTACATGCGCGGTATTGCTATCACGGCCTCGGGCATGTCTTCGGTTTTATTGCGGGCACGAGTCTCGACGGCGGACTCGCATCGTGCAATATCTATAAAAACGAGCACGCGGCGCTCTACTGCCGCTCCGGCGTATTCATGGAATACCTGTTTGGTCCCTCGCAGGCGCACATCCTCTATACAAAAGGGCCGGAGCCGTGCGACGCGTACCCCGCGTTCACCGCAAAGTGTTACCGCTACAAGGCATATGGCTGGATCGAAGTATGGGGCGGTGTGCGTCCCGCGCTCAAGGCGTGTGATTCGTTCGGAACGAATATGCTGTTATGTATCGCAAACACCGCTGAGGCCGCGGCAACCGAAGGTCTCCTTGGTACACGAGAGGGAATGGAGAGTATATGCGGCGGTCTGACGGGGGAGAAGCGGGACGCGTGCGTGGACGGAGCGCTCACAAAAATTATTGATCTCAATGACGGGGATGACAGCGAACATGTCTGCGATCTCGTCGCAGCAGAATACCGACCGCGTTGCCTCGCGGTGCGCACGGGATACGAATCAGACGTATATTTCTCGCATTGATATGGACCGCGTTCGCACGATCTTGTATGAGCTCTCGCTTATCTTTCTTATCGGAGTGTCATTAGGGTGTCTGGGGGTATGGGCGTATACCACTGTAAAGGAACCCTCAATCGAAGATTTTCAGCGTGAATACGCGATTGGCGACGTGTGGCATCAGCAGGCAGTTGCAGAAAAATATTTACAACATTATCCGGCTGCGGTTCTTTTGCAGGCGATCGAAGATGCTCATGCCGCAGGCAACTGTCATTCGCAGGGACACGGTATAGGGAGGGCGCTCTACAAGGCGGATCCCAATTTTGCTTCGGTCATACGACAGTGCGGCGGGACGTGCACATACGGCTGCTTCCATGGAGCGATGATGGAGATGTTCCAGACAGAAAGCGACACACTCGGCGGTGCGATCGAAGACGAAACGCCGGAGGCGTACGCAAAGCATTTGCAGGCTGCTGCACGCACGTTGTGTGATCTGCCAGAGGTGAAAAGCAGTGTGCACCCGCGATACTGTACCCATGGTCTGGGTCATACGTTCGCATATTTTTCTCCCGACGACATGGATCAGGCTATCCGTTCATGTGGGACGCTCAGCTCGGCATATGGTGCGAAATCGTGTGCATCGGGCGCGTTTATGGAGTATCTGTTCAGTTCCTCTTCTGCTGCGCTCATGTCCGGCAAAGGACAAGCTCCGTGCGATCGGTATCCTCAATACACGCAAGCGTGCTACATGTTCAAAGCCTACGGCTGGCTGTACGCATGGGGCTCGGTCGCCTCTGCGCTCGCGGCGTGTGACACATTCGGCGGCAATACGCAGCTCTGTATCGTTACGACGGCGCAGGCGGCATCCAACAAGGATCTGGTACGGAGCCGGGCAGGGGTCGAAAGTATCTGCGGGTCACTCAGCGGAGAAAAGCGCAAAACGTGCGTCTACGGCGCATTGCTAAAGATCATTGACCTCAATAACGGAGATGATTCGGATGCTCTGTGCGATAGTGTCGATCCTATCTACCGGAATGCTTGTCTTGAAATTCTGCACTCCTTCCTCGAAAACATCGCGCATGGGTAATGAACCGTACATACAACGCACCGTCGGTACGCTCGACCGTGTTCGCACTGTCCTCTACGAGGCGTCGCTTATATTTCTCACGGGCGTCGTCGTCGCAGTCGTCGGCTTTTCAATATGGAGCCGTTTGTATCAACCGTCACTTGTGCGATTCAGTCGCGAATATGCCGCTGCCGACGCACACGAAAAGATACGAATATCAGAACGGTATCTGGATCTGTATCCTGCGGGCGAACTGCTTCAGATGGTAGAAGCGGTACATTCCGCGGGGGTGTGTCATGTCGAGGCGCACCCATTCGGACGCGCTGTCTATCAGCACACAAAGAATTTTTCGGAATCTATTAAGCAATGTGGCGGCGCGTGCACCTACGGGTGTTTCCACGGGGCGATGATGGAAATGTTTGCGACAGAGAGCGACACGCTTGGCGGTGTCGTGAATGAAGAAGATCCGGACTCGTACCTGGATCATGTGAAAGCGCTTGCGCCGGATTTGTGCGATCGTCCGGAGGTTGCGAGCGTCGTGCGTTCACGTTTTTGCACGCACGGTATCGGGCACACCTTTGCCTATCTATCGCAGGGTGATCTCGCAGAAGCCGTCGCCTCGTGCGAAGTGCTTGATTCTAAAAGCAGCATCAGCTCATGCGTTACCGGTGTGTTTATGGAATACCTGTTTGATCCGAGTCGGATACGGGAGCTTGATACAACGGGACCGGAACCGTGTGATATCTACCCGAAGTACACAGGGGAATGTTACCGATACAAAGCGTACGGGTGGCTGCACGCGTGGGGTACCGTCGATGCCGCGCTCTCGTCATGCAGCGCGCTCGGTGAACACCGGTTGCAATGCATACGCGAAGTTGCGGAGGCGAGCTCTACCGAACAGCTGCTCAAGACACAGGAAGGGATTGAAAGTCTGTGCGGGTCGCGGACCGGGGATGAACGGCGCATGTGTGTGATCGGTGCGTTTCTCAAGATCATCGATCTCAATAACGGTGACGATTCGGATCATGCGTGCGATCGGGTGCTTGTGGGGTATCGGAGTATTTGCCTGCAGATACTGCACGAGTACCACGCAGCTCACCAAACAAGACAGTAAGATAGAGTGATGAACTCTTTGAGTCGCGCCACAATCGTACAGTGTATCCTTGCGCTCGGGTTCGTTGCTGCGACCGTCGGTGTTGTCCTGTACTTCGGTGAGACGCCGCAATACACCCTTGCCTCGGGGGCGAGTATGCATCCCGCAGATGACCTGTTTCGAAAGGACATCAAGGAGTTCGGCGGTGTACGCGCCTACGATCGGATGGCGACCGCGATCACAGGGCTCCCGGAAGACGAACAGCATGGCTATGCACATTCCTTCGGGCACGTCCTCTACGAACTCAAAGGAGAAGAAGGCATCAGCGTGTGTGACGGACGATTTAATCTAGGATGTTTTCACCAGTTCCTGGGGGACGCGATCACGGACCTCGGGACCGATTCGATTGCGCGGTTGTACCGTGAGTGCGGTGCCGTTATCGGTTCAGCGGAAACGTGTCAGCACGGACTCGGGCACGGCATCGTCTCCGGTATCGGATACTCCGAGGATAATCTGAAAGAAGCGCTATCGCTCTGTTCTCAGGCTACACATGAAAAAACGTATGCGGGATGTTACGGGGGAGCGTTCATGGAATACAACATCCGCACCATCGCAGGCGCTGAAGGTACGATGGGCTCACGACCGCTTGTGCATAACGACATGTATGCGCCGTGCAACGCGGTATCAGTGGATGACCGCGCCGTGTGTACGTTCTGGCTGCCCGAGTGGTGGTTCTTTTCGCTCTGGCAGGGGCAGCGGGATCCGCTCCAACGAAATGACCTGTTCCAAAAAATGGGAGACCTCTGTGAGGCATCGCCCGCGCCGCAGTCATGCTACGAGGGTGTGGAATACATTGCACCGACGGTGTTCGGATTCGACGCCGGCCGCTCACGCGAAGCCTGCGATCACATAATGGGTGGCGGTGCGCTGTATTGCCGGGGGATGGCGGCGCTTATTTTTCATATTTCAGCCGGTCACGAGGCTGATGCTCCGGCCCTGTGTGAGGGGCTCGGCGAACGGGCGCGCGCGACGTGTATGCGGTATGCGGAGCACGACAATAATTTCTCGTTCAGCGTCACGATGGACCCCTGATACAGGAAATGTTGCCTTTTTCAGGGCTTTAGTGCATACTCTGCGGGTTCTATGACAGCGGAAAAAACGGCAAAGAAGCGGGCATCACGCTCGAAGAAGGGTGACGGGGCACATCGCCTCCGAATCCGCGTACGTGCATACGAGCACGGCGTTTTGGATAAGTCCGTAAAACAGATTATCGACACCGCGGCCCGCTACAATGCGACCGTCGTCGGCCCTGTTCCGCTCCCTATCGACATCCGAAAATACACGGTCAACCGCTCGTCGTTCATCGACAAGGATTCCCGTGAACAGTTCGAGATGCGCATCCACAAGCGAATGATCGACATCCTGAACCCGGAAGGGAAGGTGATCGAAGCGCTCACCAACATCGATCTGCCCTCCGGCGTATCGATCGACGTCAAAATGATGTAAACAAAAAACTCTCCGAACAGGAGAGTTTTTTGTTCGGTACGGCTGCTATGATTCACGCATGCGTTTTTTCGCGCACACCTATACGCAGTTGCGCCACATGCTTCGCTCGCGCCGTGCCCGCCTGGCACTCATCTTCCTTCCCGTGGTCGTTCTCGTGGGGTTGCTCGCCGTACGGTACGACCGCATCGCCGAGGACATCATGTTTCGGTACGACCACACAGCGGGGCGTGCATGTAGGTACGGGACGAAACACCTGAGCGCGAACGAGCCGTATAACTACGATATTGAACGGGCACAATACTTTCTCGAGGCGTGCCGCGAGCTCGACCCGACCTTTCCTGCAGTGAACTACCACCTTGCGCGTCTCTATTTTGTGCAGCGGCATCCCATCATGTCGCTCATGTCGGTCAACGCGGAAATACGTGTGGCAAAAGGTGAACCGATACCCGAGGTCTACTACATGAAGGGGCTCATCGAGGGGGCGATCGGATACTACGACCGTGCGGCAGAGGATTACCGCACATTTCTTTCCCTTAAGCCCGACGGTGTGAACGGGTGGGCCGGATACAACGACTACGCCTGGGTGCTCTTAAAGGGCGGCAGAACAGAGGAGGCGCTCGCGGCTATTACAACAGGTCTTGAAAAGCATCCCGGCAACGCGTGGTTGCTCACCATCAAGTCGACCGCACTGTTCGAGCTTGGCCGCCTGCAGGAGGCGGCCGATGCCGGAGAGAAGGCGGTGAAAGCCGCAGACGCGCTTACAGAGGCGCAGTGGCGCAGTGCGTATCCGGGAAACAATCCTGACACAACGGAAAAAGGACTCGACACGATACGACGCTCCGCTCGTGAAAATCTGGCAAAGATCCGTGAAGCGCTCGCGCGTCAGTAGTTGAGACGTCGTCTATAATAAAAAGATGATCCCGACGAAGCATCTCGCATCGGTCCTCATCACGCTCGTCGCATGTTTCGGTGTCGCATACGCGAGCGACCACCTCACGGGTGTCCCTGTGTATCCCGAGTCGCGCACCGTCGCCGAGGGGTCAACCTCGTTCGATGATCTGCTGACTCGCTTCGGGGATCTCGCAAAAGAAAAAGGTGCCGCCTACGCGTTCGATGTGCTGCGTCAGGCCGAGCTTCCGCCG
Source organism: uncultured Candidatus Saccharibacteria bacterium (assembly GCA_964633425.1). Classification (GTDB taxonomy): domain Bacteria; phylum Patescibacteriota; class Minisyncoccia; order Phycocordibacterales; family UBA2100; genus UBA10103. The sequence continues at coordinate 14,124 of CAZWFX010000011.1, read as the reverse complement.
GGGACGGACATACATCTTCTTGCACACGAGATCGGTCATCAGTTGTATGAACAACAAGGTCTCAACGGCATGGCGCTCTGTACGCAGGAGTTCGGTAACGGATGCTCGCATTCGATCGTGATCGGCGCACTGCAGGAGCTTGGTGACGGCGCGGATACCCGCACACTCATCGATGAGGCCTGTCACAAAGCGGGGGATGCGCTCTCCGCATACACGATGTGCTACCACGGACTCGGTCACGGAGTGTTCGCGTTCTACGGCTACTCGTTTCCTGAGACCGTGAAATTCTGTATGTCGATGGGGACCACAGAGTACGACAACATTCAGGCATACGAATGCATCGGCGGTGCGGCCATGGAGCTCGTGAGCGGCGGTGGTCATGATCGTGATGCGTGGATCAGTGCGAATACAAAATACTTCACCAAAGACCCGCTTGCGCCGTGTAACAGCCCGATCATTCCGAACGCTGCGAAGCCTAAGTGTTACGTCTACATGTCGCCTCATTACATGGAACTGGCGGGAGCGAACATCGAGGTCTTCACGGATGCACAGCTGAAGGTGGGAATGGGATATTGCACCGTACTGCCGTACGGCGAGGACCGCGACGCGTGTATCGGCGGGTTCGGCAAGGACTTTGTTTCGTTCGCCAACAGCCACGATCTCCGAAAGCGTGATGCAGGAGAATACACGGACTCGCAGATGCGCGAAGTCGACCGTCTCTGCAAGATCAATCCCGACATCCGGGATGTGCATGTGTGCGAATCGTATGCTGTCTCGATGTTCTTCTGGGGCGGCTTCGCCGATCCGAAGCTCGCGCCGCGATTCTGCAACATGCTTGATGATGCGGACTCGCGCGGCTTCTGCTGGGATTACCTGGCGGCCAGCATCTCGCATATGATCGGTACGCAATCAGAGCGCGATCATCGCTGCGAACAGGTTCCGCCGCAGTTCCGGGACAAGTGCAAAGCCGAACCGAAGTAGGCGATATACACAGCCCGAACACATTCAGGATGTGTTGTGAAGTACAATGAACGCACGTATGACTCGTCACACAAAGAAGTATTCGCATCGCGATTACTGGCGACTTGCAATAACCGCTGCGGCAATATTTTCCGCGGCATACCTCCTTATCGGACAGGGAAGTACGCGCTTGAGTGCGCATGCTCCGGAACCCGCGTTTGCAGACGCGTCACCGTCGGGCCTTGCGATCGTCCCCGCCTCCGGTGTGAGCCAGGCGGCGTACACCGGTTCGTACACCGGCACATATACCGGAACGTACACCGGCGCATACACTAGCTCGTACACCGGTTCCTATACTCCGCAGACACCCTCATACACAGGTTCATACACATCGTCGTACACGCCCGGACAGAGCTCGTACACGCCGGGACAGTCTTCGTATACCGGGGGACAGTCGTCCTACGCACCTGCACAGGCATCGTACGCACCGACCACATGCTGGGATGGTTCGACGCCGGGCGCCGGCGGAACCTGCCCGCCATGCCCCACGGGTTATACAGACGACGGCGCAGGGCACTGCATCCCGCCGAATCAACCGGGATTCGTGGGCTTCACTACAACACAGGGCTTCACTGCGAGCGGTCACTTGGAAGTCCGACCTTCGCTCGTTCGCTCGGGCGACAGAACGCGAGTGTATTGGAACGTACGTAACGTACGTGACTGTACCGTGCGCGGAACCAACGGTGACGGCACTACCGGAACGCAGTGGAATCAGGTCTCATCCGGACCGTCCGGTGTCGTAACCAGTCCTATCGGCAGTCGCACTGATTACACACTCTTCTGCCACTCAATCGTCGGTGCCACGCCTGCAACGATCACCGAAACCCGTACCGTGAATGTGATTCCGCGATGGTACGAACCGTCGGGCGAATAAGCGGATATGAAACGAGCGCTCAAACTAGCGACCATTTGTGCGGCAGCAGTCATTGCTGTGCCGTTCATGGCAGGTGCACAATCGCTGGGTCTCCAAAATGCGATCCGCGCCGAGATCATGAAAGATCCGCGCTCGTCTGAGATCCCGCCGGCACAGATAGACGCAATGGTATCCGCGCTCGCACAGACCGCGGCGGCACAGGGCGTGAGCGAGACCGATATCACATGGAGGCCTGCGACCCGCGCAGGTGCAGGGGAGCCTGCTGCATGCGGATTTTTGTGCACGATCAATCAGATCTTCGGATTCGGCGGAGACGATTTCACGATTCCGATCGGTCTTGGGGTCACGTCCGCTCTCCTCATTTTGTTCATCAGTATGATGCTGCACCGGCACCATGTGCACGGGGTTGAGCCGACGGTGGACGCGATCCACCTTCCACCGAAAAGGCAGGCATAGCGTCCGACCGAAAGGTCGGATTTGCATATTTCTAAAGCTTACGTATACTGCCTCCACCCATGTCGGAATAGCCGACCAATGGCGAGGCAACTCAGGTATGAGGGCCCGCTATGGCGGGTCAATTTTTTTTCAAAAACAAAGCAAACAAACAATACGTATGGCAGGTAAATTCATGCTCGGAACCAAGGGCAAAATGACACAGGTCTTCGACGAGAAGGGTGTTGTTCACGCTGCAACGCTCGTGAACGCGACACCGATGACCGTCACGCAGGTAAAAACCGTTGAGACGGATGGCTACAATGCCGTGCAGCTCGGTCAGGGCACACGTGCAGCTAAAAACCTCGGCAAGGCTGTCCTTGGACACCTCAAAGATCTGTCGAATTCCCGCATTATCCGCGAAAACCGCCAGGAGGCAGGAGAGCTCAAGCGAGGTGATTCGATTGATATCTCGATCTTCGTCCCGGGCGACGTCGTTGAGGTGTCGGCGATCTCGAAGGGTAAGGGCTTCCAGGGTGTCGTGAAGCGACACGGCTTTTCAGGCGGTCCCCGATCACACGGTCAGAAGAATAAGGAACGAGCTCCGGGATCCATCGGCGGCGGCGGTCGCGCAGGCGGTCGTGTCGTAAAGGGTATGCGCATGGCCGGACGCATGGGTAACGACCGCATTACGGTCAAAAACCTCCGCATTCTGCAGGTTGATGCAGCGAACAATCAGATCCTCATTTCAGGTGCAGTTCCTGGACGACCGGGTACTGTGGTAGAGATCCGCACAAAGTAATACTCGTATGAAAACAGACATTTTTGACATCAAGGGTAAGAAGGCAGGAACGGTAGAGCTTCCGGAAGCGGTGTTCGGTTTGCCGTGGAACGAGGCGCTCATGCACCAGGTTGTTATCTCGATGCAGGCGAACGCCCGCACAAATGTTGCGCACACAAAGACACGCGGCGAAGTACGAGGCGGCGGTCGCAAGCCGTGGCAGCAGAAGGGCACCGGTCGCGCCCGACACGGATCTTCGCGCTCTCCGATCTGGAAGGGCGGCGGTGTGACTCACGGTCCGCGCAATGAAAAGGTGTTCGGTCGCGAAATCCCGAAGAAGATGCGTGCAAAGGCTCTCTTTGTCGCTCTCTCTCAGAAGATGCGCGACGGCCAGCTGCTGTTCGTCGATTCGTTCGGACTCAATGCCCCGAAGACAGGTGACGCTAAGAAGGCGCTTGTTGCGCTCTCCGGTGTGAAGGGCTTCGAGGCGCTCTCGGGCACAAAGAAGCAGAACCTCGCTCTTATTGCATCGCCGACAAAGTCGGAGGCTGCGGCAAAGAGCTTCCAGAACATCGGTTCGGTCTCGTTCGATCAGGTTGCAAATCTGAACCCGGTCTCGGTTCTCAAGTACAAGTACATTGTGATCGAAAATCCGGTCGAAGCGGTAAACGCGATCTCAAAGCGAGCATCCAAGACGAAGCTCGATAAGAAGTCAGATAAATAAGCTATATGGCACTCTTCGGATCAAAAAAGAAAACTGCAAAGAAGGCGACGGCGGTTGCCGCACCTGTCGAGACCTCTTCGGTCTCTCAGCGAGACCTCTCGCACATCCTCTCGCATGCCCGCATCACCGAGAAGGCATCGGTTCATCAGGAGGATAAGGTGTATACCTTCGACATTTCCGCGCGAGCGACCAAGCGCGACATCAAACGCGCTGTCTATCAGATCTATAAGGTCATGCCGCGCGAAGTTCGCACCGTTACTGTTCCGACAAAGTCAGTCCGCCATGCACGCACCGGCAAAACCGGCGTTAAGGGCGGCGGCAAGAAGGCATACGTCTATCTGAAGTCGGGCGATAGCATCATCATCTCGTAATTTCTGTATGAAACACCTTAAACCGATCACTCCGGGAACGCGCGGCATGACCCGCATCGAGTACAACAAAGTACTCTCCGGTCATAAGCCGACCAAGTCGCTCTTGAAGGGCAAGAAGTCGACCGGCGGCCGCAACTCATTCGGACGCATCACGACGCGCCACCACGGCGGCGGTCACAAGCGCAAGTACCGCGCAGTTGATTTTAAGTTCGACAAAAAGGACATCCCGGCTACGATCAAGTCCATCGAATACGATCCGAACCGATCGGCATTCATCTCCCTTGCGGTCTTTGCAGACGGAGAGAAGCGATATGTTGTTACTCCGAAGACCATGAAGGTCGGCGACACGTTCATCGTGTCGGAGACAGCACCGATCAAGATCGGTAACCGAATCCCGATGGGCAATCTTCCGGTGGGAACGTTCGTCTATAACGTCGAGCTCCAGCCGGGTAAGGGTGCTGCGATTGCACGATCTGCCGGCAACTATGCCGAGATCATCGCGCAGGACGCCGGCTACACGCATCTCAAGATGCCGTCGACCGAAGTGCGCCGCGTTATCGGTACCGCATGGGCATCGATCGGCGAAGTATCGAACGACGAGCACCGACTTGTGGTCATCGGTAAGGCAGGACGATCGCGCTGGATGGGCATCCGCCCGACGGTCCGCGGTACGGTCATGAACCCGGTTGATCACCCGCACGGCGGTGGTGAAGGTAAGCAGGGTCGCGGTCACCGACGACAGCGCACCATGTGGGGTAAGCCGTCCGGAAAGGGACAGAAGACCCGCCGACCGAAGAAGTACTCAAACGTCTTCATAGTGTCGCGACGAAAAGTCGGCAAGCGAAAATAAACATCAAACAGAAAGCCCCGGGGAAACCCGGGGCTTTGGCTTTTGAGGAACACGTCTCCGAAAAATACCAAAGCCCGGTCGGAGCGAGGGGCCCAAGCGCGACGGCGCTTGGGATCGCGAGACGGGCCCTGCGTGCGAGCCGCAGTAGCAGCGAGACATGTGGGGGCTTTTTCGTTGAGAGTAGCTACCAGCTGCCCGACTGCATCCGCTTTTGCAGCGGCGTGAGTCTATCGTAAGGAACCGGTTTCGGATGCCGCAGATGGTGGATGAAAAATGCGGTCGCCGTTGCCCATGCCTCTTCCGAGAAGCCCGGTCGTCGCGGGCGGGCCTTCACGCGCGCAATTTCGCGGCGTAACCACCGCTTCCTGCCGACGGGATTATAGTCCTGTCGCTTGAAATATTTTCGCATCGAAATCTCCGTTCAGTAGATGGCGTCGATACCGTCCTTTTCGTACGACTTCGGCTTGCGGTTCCACCGTCGCAGCAATTGGCCGAAGCCGTAGGCCGGCAGGACGTAGAGCGGAATAACGAACGGAAGCGCGATATAGACCAGTCCGCCGGAACCGCGCTCACCCGTGTAGGGAATGAGGACGAACAGCGCGATACAGACCGCGAGCAGGACCCACACCGCATTCATTCCAAGCCGCATCCCCGCATAGAGGGAGATGAGAATCGCAGGAATGATCACGAACCAGCTCATTTGGAGCATGATCCACGCCGTCATACACACAAGGCCGAGGAAATCAGTCAGTTCCATGGGATAACCCTCCGTTGACTGCATGCATACTGTCAGACCGCTCATGAAAGTAAATAGCCCGACTTGGTCGGGCTATTGCTCCACAGTGAACGAGTGCGTGGCGAGTAAGTCGGGAATGATATCGGGGTGCAGGGGACAGACTGTCTGCGCCCGGTACCATTTCCCTTGGTTCTCCTCCACGACGACGGCGTACGTATCCTCGTGTGTCGTCGGGTCCAGAAAGAACACGGCGCCGAGGCGAACAATCCTGGTGCCTGTTGCAAGTGCGCGATCACGATCGGTCATGGTGCCTCACGATTCTTGCGATCACGGATACCATCCATGATCTGTGCAAAGCTCGGTGCGCGCGGCATTCGAAGCCTCGCTGCCACCCTAAGATCAAGGATGGCGGCCTCGACCGCCTCATACGCCGCCCGTATTTCAGGGCTCTCCGGCGGAAAGGGGATCTCAGGCATCGGACTTCGCCGGATCGTCCGTGAACACGACGGTTCCCGGTACGTCCTTCCCGTCGATGACGGGTGTCGGACCGATCTTTTTCAGCCTGCGGGAGAGCGTTCGTGTCGCATCTCTCGCCTGCAATGTGGCTCGTTCGAGGTCATCACACACTCCCCGAAGTTCTTTATCCATAGGCGTCCTCCTCATGGGGCTATATTTCCAGCCCCCATAAGACCACAAACGGGAAAATCTGCAACACGACCTCGATTCTGGGGCGAAAACATTTGACATTACAGACTACTTCGTATAAATTGCACGGACTCCCGCGATCGCGGGTTTTCAATTGCAAACAAAATAAACAGTATGCGAAGCGCCAAAAAAGGTCCGTACGTAGACGAGAAGCTCCTCAAAAAGGTGTCTAATCGCAAGCCGAATGCCGGTTCCATTAAGACGTGGGCCCGCGCTTCTTCGATTGCCCCGGAATTCGTAGGATACACCTTTGCTGTGCACACCGGAAAGAGCTTCGAAGAGGTCTTCGTTTCCGAAGACATGGTCGGCCACAAGCTCGGCGAATTCGCTCCGACGACCCGCTTCCACCGACATGGCGGTAAGATGCAGAAGGAGGCAGAGCAGGCTGCAAAGGCTCAGGAGATTGCGACCGCTCAGGCTGCAAAGGCGGCATCGACTGCGGCGAAGAAATAATATTTGTATATGAAGGCCTTGCTCAAGAATTACAGTCAGTCACCGCGCAAAGTGCGCCTGGTCGCAGACCTCATCCGAGGCAAGTCTGTTATGGCTGCCCGACAGGCGCTGACCTATCTCCCGAAGAAGTCGTCACCGGTCATGCTCAAACTCCTGAACTCTGCCGTTTCCAATGCTGTTCAGAACAACGGGCAGGAGGTAGATGCACTGTTCGTAAAGTCGATCGCGGTCAACAAGGGTGCGGTTATGCGCCGCTTCATGCCGAAGGCACGAGGTCGCGCTGCACGCTACGCAAAGACCTTCTCCATCGTCACGCTCGAGCTCGGTTCACGTAACGCTGCGCCGTCCGTACCGGCTAAGAAGGCAAAGGAGACCGTTACCGAAGACAAGCCGAAGGCAGTGAAGAAGACCGCGAAGAAGGCGGCAAAAAAGGCAGCAAAGAAGTCTGAATAATCATCCTTATGACACACACAGTACATCCATACGCACATCGCCTCGGCATCATTCGTGACTGGAAGTCGCGCTGGTTCGCTAAGTCGCCGGCAGAATATCGAACGAACGTCATGATCGATACCACGATCCGACGCTTCCTTACGAAGCGCCTGCGCGGTATGTATGTCACCTCGGTCGAGATCGAGCGTGCACAAAATGTGATTCGCATCCTCATCAAGACCTCGCGCCCGGGTTTGGTTATCGGCCGCGGCGGAGAGGGAAGCCAGAAGCTCGTCAAAGAGATCGAAGAGGTTGTTCGCACTGTAAAGGGCGCTCCGAAGGGCAAGTCGCTCGTCCGCATCGACATCGAAGAGGTCCGCTCGCCGGAGTCTCAGGCACCGGTCGTTGCATACATGGTCGCAGAAGGTCTTGAAAAGCGACAGACGTTCCGTCGTGTTCTCAAGCAGACTGTCGAGAAGGTCATGGCGAACCGCGATGTGCAGGGAGTGCGCATCGGTATCTCCGGCCGTTTGGGTGGTGCAGAAATGTCCCGCTCCGAAGAGATCAAGCGCGGTCGTGTACCGCTGCAGACGCTTCGTGCAGACATCGACTTTGCAAAGGAGAAGGCGTATCTTCCGTACGGTGTGATCGGCGTAAAGGTATGGATCTACCGCGGCGAGATCTTCGACAAGAACGAACAGTAAAAAATTTGTATGTTGGCACCGAAAAAAGTTAAACACCGAAAATGGCAGCGCGCACGACGCCAAGGCGATCGACGCGTTGCAGCTGATACACGCGGCATCACCGTTGCGTTCGGCTCATTCGGTTTGAAGGCAATGACACAGCACCGCATCACCTCGAACCAGATCGAAGCGGCACGACGCGCACTCTCTCGAGCTGCAGGTAAGAGCGCAAAGATCTGGGTACGCATCTTCCCGGACCGACCGGTCACCAAGAAGCCGGCAGAAGTACGCATGGGTTCCGGTAAGGGAGATCTTGCAGGCTACGTATTCGACGTACGACCGGGACGTGTGCTCTTCGAGATCGACGGCGCACCGGAAGCAATGGCTCGCGAGGCGCTCCGCAAAGCAGGCACGAAGCTTCCGATCAAGGTCCGCATCGTCGCGCGCGCATAAATTTGTATGGCAGAACTAACATCATGGTCAGTTGAAGATTTGCAGAAGGAGATCGCAAAGAAGCGAGAGAGCCTTCGAACATTCCGATTCGGTGAAGCGGGAACCCGTACACGCAACGTACGAGAGGGCCGCACGCTCCGCAAAGAGATCGCACGTTTGCTCACAGAGATGAATTCGCGTAAGGTAGCACAGAAATAAGTATGGAAACTAAAGTAACAGCAGGAAAGACGTTCGATGGTGTCGTCGTAAAGGCGGCCATGCAGGACACCGTCACGGTACAGGTGGAGCGCTATGTAAAGCACCCGAAGTACAAGAAGTACATGAAGCTTTCCAAGAAGTTCCTCGTGCACAACCCGGGCAATACGCTCGAGGTGGGTGCGAAGGTCACCATCAAGGAAACCCGACCGATCTCTAAGCGTAAGCGTTTCATCATCGCGTAAATCACTATATGTTGCAGGATCGATCACTCGTAAAAATTGCAGATAACTCCGGCGGCCAGATCGGACGCGTTTTCAAGATCCTTGGCGGATCAAAGAAGCGCTATGCCGAGATCGGCGACGAGGTCGTGCTCTCCATCCAGAGTGCACAGCCGCGAAAGGCCGTAAAGAAGAAGGACGTTCACCGAGCCGTTATCGTTCGACAGAAGAAGGCATTCCGCCGCAAGGACGGTTCGTACATCCGCTTCGATGAGAATGCAGTCGTTCTTGTAGAAAAGGACAAGAAAGAACCGAAGGCAAACCGTGTGTTCGGCCCGATCCCTCGCGAAGTCGTTGAACGCGGCTACCAGAAGATCGGTTCGCTCGCACCGGAAATTTTGTAATCATATGAAACTCAAGAAAGGAGACAAAGTAATGGTGATCGCCGGCAAGGCCAAGGGGCAGAGCGGTGCGATCTCACAGGTATTCACGAAGACCGACAAGGTGCTTATTGACGGTGTGAATATGGGGAAGCGTCACCGACGCCCGACCCAGCAGGCTCGCTCGGGCCAGATCATCGACAAGCCGATGCCTATTCACGTATCGAACGTCATGATCGTGGACAGCAAGACAGGTAAGCCGTCACGAATTTCCATCAAGAAGGACAAGGACGGTAAGCGCGAGCGCATCGCAGTGAAGAGCGGCCAGGCAATCAAGTAAATTCAAGCATATGAACGCACGTACTATTCAGAATCAGACATTCGAGGCACTTAAGGGTGATTTCGGCTACACAAACGTGATGCAGACCCCGAAGATGCAGAAGATCGTCGTCTCGACCGGTGTCGGTTCGATCAAAGACAAAAAGAAGATCGAAGTCATCCTTGACCGCATGACGACCATCACGGGCCAGGCTCCGGCTGCACGCTCGACCAAGAAGTCGATCGCGAACTTCAAGACCCGAGTCGGCGATCTCTCCGGCTACCAGGTAACGCTCCGAGGTGCACGCATGACGTCGTTCTTCGACAAGCTCGTAAACATCGTGCTCCCGCGCGTGAAGGACTTCCGCGGCCTTAAGGCATCCGCAATCGACGAGATGGGTAACATCACGATCGGTATCAAGGAGCACACGGTCTTCCCTGAAACCTCCGACGAAGATGCGAAGGATGTGTTCGGTCTTGCCGTCACGATCACCACGACCGCAAAGAACAAGGCAGAGGCAGAGGCCTTCCTCCGCCACATCGGAGTTCCGCTCCAGAAGTAACGAATACCAAACAATAAACCGCGCCGAGAGGCGCGGTTTTGCGTTGAGGGGAGAGTGATACAATCCCGCGTACATATGGGACAGACGCTTCGAGGCTGGGCTCCGTTCATGGCATCGGCTGTTCTCGGAGCGCTCGCGATGGATTTCCCGCAGACGCTTTCAGTCCTCATTTTTATCTTTCTCGTCCCGGTAATCCTGTATGTGCGCAGTCACGTGAACGAGTCAAACGGGAGACTCGCGGTCAAAATGTTCGTCTCCACATACTGCTTTGCGGTTCTCTCGACACCGTGGATTGCCTCAACGTTTCCGCTTACCTGGCTCGGCATTCCTGACCCGATTCTCGGCGTCGCGATCGTCGGGGCGATTTGGGTGGGGTTTGGTGTAGCACTTTCGGTGCCGATGACGCCCTGGATCATATTCCTGCGCGCCGCAATACGGCTGCACCCGTATCTGCAGATCGTGATCACGTCTTCCGCGTGGATCGTACTCGAGTACATCCGATCATGGTTCGTTGCGCTTGGTGCATACGGCGGGGGAGTGCTGTTCGGGCCGCATCACACGTACTACTCGTTGTCGTACGTGCTATCGAATGTCCCGGTTGTGCGGGACCTGTTTGCGGTCGGCGGTCTCTACCTGCCGACGTTCCTTGTTGTTGTTGTGAACATGCTCGTGGGTCTCGGCTACTGCGCCGTTCGCGGTGACCGAGCATTCCGACGACCGGTGGCGGTTGTGCTCGGAGTGGTTACTCTTCTGGTGATCGTCTCATCACTCGCCATGTCAGGTATCCGCAGCGGAGGCGTCGGTCCGACGTTTCCTGTCGCGGTCGTGAATACCCACTTGCCGTCGTCCACGAGTATCGATATCGCAACAAAGAAAGCTCAGGCTGCGCTCGATCTCATTGCGACAATACCGGAGCGAGGCGGCGTCCTTGTGCTGCCGGAGAACCTCGACGTACTGAACACATATCTTCAGTCCGACGCTACCAGCACAAATCCGCTGTCGAACTTCCGGCTCGTGCTCGCGTCGCAGCCGGATGACCACGCTCACTCGATGTATTTCTTCGAGCCGCAAACGTCGCAAGGAGTCCGCTACCGGAAGCAGCTGCTTATGCCTATCGGGGAATACAGCGTGACCTGGGTCGAGTACCTTATCCGTGCCTCGCGACAGGACTCGTGGATGTCCGCATATCAGCACATCATTGAGCGCAGTTCACACAAAGGTACCGGTATCGCGTTGTATCGAGATCGGCTCATTCCCGACGCGGTATTCTCCGGCTCCATTTGTGCGGAGAACATATCGCCGTATATTTTCCGCGACGAAACACGGGGCGGAGCGACGGTGCTGACAAATATATCCGCACTTTCTCCCTTTCGGAATTCTCCGACACTGCAGCGGCAGACGCTCGCGATCGACACCGTGCGCGCGATCGAGAATGGTCGGTACCTGATCGTCGCCGGGAACGACGCAAAAAGCTTTGTAGTCTCGGACACCGGCGACCTGGTCGCCATGAGCGGCACATCGACGCAGTCGTATTTCAATGCCGCGATCACCGTCCACACCTATACAACTCCGTACGTGGCCTACGGGGACTATACGGTTGCGCTCGCGTTCGCAGTTCTTGTGCTCGCGGGGCTCTGGCTCCTTATCTGAGTACGAGCGGAATGAGTGCGTAGCCGATCCACGCAAAAACCATAAGCGCGCTCAAGAACGCGTGGTATGTGATTTTCTTGGTTGTCTCCGGTACGAACAAGATGAACATGATGATCAGGCTGACCGCTGTTTTATTCAGAATGGTCGGTATGACGAACACCACCGCAACGAGTAAAAGCACTACGAGGAGCTTTGACGGCCAGAATCCGATGAGTGTCGGGAGCGTACGGACGCCGGCATGTTTGTCTCCCGCGCGGTCGGGCAGATCCCACATAATCTCGAACGCGAAGAAGAGCATCAAAAACGGCGTAATGCCGTAGAGCACCTGGGGAATCGTGTAGTAGTACATACCGCCGCCGAGATAGTAGAGGGTCGAAAGCGACAGATACCAGCACACGGCAGGCACCGCATTTTTGATGAAGAATAGGTTTTTCAGGCGCGCGTGCCGCGGGAATGAGTACCACACGCTGAGTCCGGACATGAGTACTGCGAGTACAAAGAACCGTATACCGCCTTGGATTGCATAGGTGACGGTGAATCCGCACAACAGGAGAACGCTGAGCATACGAACGCCGTCCTTGTTTAGGGGCAGGGCACGACGTCCGTTCACCGAGTCTTCGGCATGGTCAGCGATCACATTCAGTATGTAGGACGCAATGATGAATGCGACGTTTGCGAGAATGAGCGCAAAGGCGCGCGACGGAATGAGCATGAACGAGAGCGTCATGATGACGCTGATTGTTGCGTACATGAGGACCACGTCGACATTCAGAATTGTCAGTTTCTCGAACAGGTTCCTCAGGGACGCGGTCATGGTTACGGAGTCTTCTTGCCGAAGTGTTTTTTCAGCTTAGCAATGATGGGGTCTGTCTGGAATCGGAACGGGTTGTCCTCTTTGTAGCCTTTGATGCCGGGAATGAAATTCGGAACATCCTCTACATAAGAATTGAACAGTCGGTCCCAGAACGTAAACACGCCCCCGTAGTTGCTCGCTTGGTGACGTTCCTCCTGGTCGTGGTGCACGCGGTGAAAGCGCGGGGTGACGAATACGTATTCAACCCATTGCGGGACCTGGATGTACTGGCCATGGCAGAAGAACTGATAGAGCACGAGCCATGCGTAGCAGGTGAGAATCGCCTCCGGAGAGAATCCGAAGAACAGCATCGGGATAAAAAAGAGTGTCTGGTAGATCTGTTCCACCCACGATACGCGCAGCGATGTGCTGAGGTTGAATTGGTGATCCCCATGATGCACATGATGGAACGTCCAGAAAAAATCTACTTTGTGGTGAATACGGTGGAATATGTAGTAAATGAGGTCGACGATCACAAAACACAGCAGAAACCCCGCAAGGTTATCGTGCGCGATACGCAGGTCGAAGAGTGTCGTGATGCCCCAGAGGGAATACAGTCCCAGGTAGAGGGTAACGATGCGCAGCGCGATGAACCGGCCTATGAAGGCGCTCACGCTGTTGCCGACGGTACCCCATACCGTATACATCCCGTCTTTCTTGTAGAGGCTTACGATCAGCTCTATGACGACGGGTACTAACAGTAGAAAAAGGACGGTCATACGGCTGTAAAACACCCGCATCATAGCACGCGACGTTTTTTCGGATGTGATAGATTCAGGGCATGGACGCGGCGGTGTTTCTGGAGATTGTGTACACGATTGTACGGAACGATTTCATTCAGCTGGCGGCGATACTCGTTATTTTCTTCACGATCTTTGAGATCGTCCCGACCTTTTTCGGGGTGCCGAATACCATAAAAAAGAACCTACCCGATCTGTTCCGTTTTCAGGTTCTTCGGCATATCTACGTGCAAGCTGTGGGAGGACTTTTCTTTTTTCTGGTCATCTATTTCCACCTGCACGGGGGAGCGCTTGATATCCGTGATTTCAATCTGTTTGTACAAGTAGTCGTGACGTATCTGTGCATCGACTTCGTCATTTATTTTGCACACTACATGGTGCACAACTACCGCGTGCCGTTGTTCTCGAACGCGCACCGGTTCCATCACACGATCCACGACGACCTCCAGTGGGTGAACAGCCGCAAGGAACACGTGCTTGTGCTCGGGCTGTTCGCGTTCGTATTCGTGTTCGTGCTGTACGTTGTCTTCAAAGCTTCGCCGCTCGTGGTGCCGATCGATATATTCCTCTTCTTGCTCTTCAATGCGTTCTCGCACTACCACGTACCGATCACGATCCCAGTTCTCGACCAGATTTTTCTGTTTCCGAAGCACCACAAAAACCATCACATACAGAGAAGCGGACCCTACG
>CAZWFX010000010.1:26226-46156 GCA_964633425.1 uncultured Candidatus Saccharibacteria bacterium | reverse complement strand
AGTAACGGACCCCCAAGACTCTGGCGTGAGAGGCGTCGGGGAAACCGTTTACACGGATTTTGTGCGCGCAAGTTGCGTAATGGCAATGACTTGCACCTACAAAATCCGCGTTTTTCCTAGGAAATGGATGGTTTTTGGCAGTTTCGGGCGACTTCGCCGCATCGGTGATGCCATCTGCACTCACTCCGGTCACGAATCTGGGCTCGGCCAACGAGCGGGCACTGCGCGCCTACTTGAAATCTGCCTTCGCCGACGAGGCGGATGGTGTTTGCTGGGCGGTCTCGAACGATTTCCAGGCCCGCACGGCGCCGCTGGTGGAGTTCCTTGATGCTGGCGGGCAGGAAGACCCTCCGCATACGCGGCGCGAGGTGCACCGGGTGACGATCAGATACAAGTGGCCGGGATCCCAGGAGCCGACGGCGACCGCGGGCAACCACTTTGCCGACATCAACCGCGTCGCCGGGCTCATCATGGCGGCGATGAGCCAGAGCGATGACGGCGGCAAGAGCTACAAGGCCACGGCGGCGGCGATCACGGCGGCCGGGCGCCTGCTGGCGACGACCGGCACGGCGCTGGAGCAGACGCAGAACGCCGATATGGCCGCCTACACCTGCGATTACGTCCGCTACATCGAATCCGTCCGTGCGGAGTCGGATGGCGTCAACCTCCACCTGATGGAAGCCCGCGTGTTCGAGCTGGCCAGCGTGCCCTCTAACGTGGACTGACATGCTGGCGCCCACCTACACCGTCAACACCGCGCCCGTCCTGCGGGCCATTGCGCTGATTCAGCGCCAGGCCACGCACAACTTCCTGCCCAAGATCCTCCGCCACGCCGCGCTTGGCGTCGCCATCAAAGCCTATCGCCTCACGGACCCGCTGCGCGCCGGCTGGCCCGAGCAACGCCTCCAGGTGGAAGTCACCAGCTACACCAACGCCAAGCGCACCAAGGAAGCCACCTCCGCCCGCGCCCCATTCATCTCTGGCGACCGCCCGCTTGCCGACGGGGGACGCCGCCTGTCCCATACCCCGAATCCCGAGGCCGGCAAACGCCCGTTCCCGCGCACCACTGGTTACACCAAAGTGCGTCCCAACACCTTCGGCAACCTCACCACCGCCTACAACACCAACCGCCTCGTGCCCCTCGCCGTGCTCATCGTCATGGCGCGGGCGCGCGTCAACAGCCAATACAACATCCTCACCGACCACCGCTGGCAGATCCCACACAACGCTCTGGCCAGGCTGCGCGGCAAAGGCACTGCTCGCCTCCGCCAAGACTTCATTCGCGACGCCATCACCCGGATGATCCGCCAGCGCAACTCCAGCCGGAACTTCATCCGGCGCGGCTGGAGCGAAGCGGCTGACCGCGTGAAGCGCATCTTCCCCGCGATGAGTGGCCAGGCCGACGCCATTGACATCCAGGCCACCATCCTGCGCGAAAAGTCGAGCCCGCTCTATGGCACTGCCATTGCACCGGTCAGTCGGGCGTCCACGGGCGGCGGCGGAACGGCCAGCCAATGGCTGACCATCGAGAACACCGTGGGTGAGACCGAAACTGGCCCACACCTCCGCGCCCGCCGACAGTCCGCGCTCATGGCCCACGGCGGCCCCGCCCTCGACGCCGCGATTGCCGCGCACGCTGCAGACATGCGCAGCCATTACCTGCCCAAAGCCACCGCCGAACTCGCTGCCGAATGGCGCAAGCTCTGACTCCGCTTCCATTGACTCCCACCCACTCCTAGCCATGTGGTCACTTGCCAACCTCCGCGGAACCCGCGACCAGATCATCGCCGCCATCAATGACAGCGCCATCCCCGAGCACGCCAAGACCTTCCTCGTGGCCAGCCTACCCGCCGACGCCGCGGCCCTGAAGCTCGACGCCCATTCCCAGCAACTCTCCCCCACCCACACCGTCCTCTCCGTCACCATCCACCGCCTATTCTGAGTCCCCCATGCGCCCGATCTACCGCTTTCTCGTTGTCACCCTCATATTCCTGCTCCTGGGCGCCATTGGCACCCTGTTTGAGCGCGCCGCACGGCCAACTGAGGCCCGCGCTGGCATTGTTGGCACGAACCTCTTTGCCCTGGCCAGCCTGAGCGCCGGCACGAACACCAGCACCAGCTTCGTCCCGCCCCAGACCTACACCATCGTCCCGCTCACCTTCACCGTCTATCATTCCGAAACCAATGCGGGAGTGACCAACTACCTCGAAGTCAGCTTCGACGGCGGGGCCACCTGGGCCGTGCTCGCCAGCCGCCAGAACTCCACCAGCGCCACCACCGAGACCTGGACCCCGACCCTCACCAGCCTCGCCCCCACCAACCGCATTCGCGTCGTCAACACCAACGCCCAGACCTACTTCATCCAAGGGAACTGGATTCAGTGAGTGCTCCATATAAGCCAGGCGATCAGGTTTTCATGGATCGGTGGGACAAACACGACCCACCGGCCAAGCGAATTGGCAGTCCTGCCATCGTTCAAAGCGTATCCCAAGAGGTATGCGAAAGCGGTTACATGGTGAAAGTCCTCGGACCCAGCGGCAGGGAAGTCTGCATTGATGCCAACTGGCTTGCGCCCCTCCGTTGACTCCCGCCGCCTCCTGAAGCCATGCCCACACACACCTTTGAAACCCAGGTCATCGCCGGCACCCCATTCCGCGGCAGTGTCTCCGTCACCAACGACACCGAGCTGAACGCCGACCTCGTGCTCGCCTCCAGCAGCAGCGATGTCGTGCTTACCATCGCCTTTACCAAGGCCAACTGCCAGAGCCTGGCCCTCTACTGCACCGCCGATTGCACCGTCAAGTTCTACGAGACCAGCACCCTCCGCGACACCATCACCCTCACTGCCGGCGTCCCCACCATTGCCACCTCCAGCACCGCCGTTGCCGCCCTCCTGAGCACTTCCACCGCCCCCACCAGCGTCAAGCTCACCTGCGCCGACGGAGGCACCTTCAGCTTCCGCGCCATCCTCAGCCAAAACTGAGTCAGCACTACCCCGCTCAATCCCACCACCCCGCCACTAGCCTATGAACGACACATGCGTCGGCTACGCCACCATCAACGGCATTTCCAGCGTCACCTTCACCGCAATGGCTCCGAACCCAGAGCCACAAAGCGCACGGCTACAGTACAATTCCGACGTGACCTTCGAGAAAGACCGCAAGGGCTACGACCTGGCCGGCCGATCCGTCAACCTGCACAGCACCGTTACCTGGGAATTCCTCCTCTGGGGCACCTCCCTGGCCAATGCCCAGTCCAGCGGCATCGTCATCACCCCGCTGACGAAGATCACCATCTCCTTTTGCCAGGTAGCCGCCTACAACGGCGACTGGCTGGTCGAGAGCGGCGTCAGCTACGACATCGGCAACACCAAGGCGGCCACCATGAGCATCCCCATGCGCAAATACGCCGATGCCACCCAGAACAGCACCATGACCACGCCGGTCACGAACCCGTAACCCTCTCGCTACCGCATCGCATCGAGCCCGCCGCGCCGGCAACGGCCGGCGGGCTTTTTCGTAACCAACCCCAACACTCCACCACTCCGCTCCGCCTCCCGTGCCCCTCTTCGCCACCAGTTGCCTGTCCCTTGGCCACCTCAGCCCGGTGGCGTCCTGTCTGCATCTCCAGCTCCGGCCCTACACCCTCGGGCATGAGCTGCTGCTCTGGGCCACGCGCAACCCCATCCCGCACCTCGCCCCCGCCGACTTCGACGCCCTGCCCGAGCCCCAGCGCCACGCCGCGCTCGTCGCCGCCTGCGACATCTGCAACCAGACCTGGCTCGAGTACCACGCCAACGCCGAAATCCTCCGCCGCCCCGTCCCGTGGACGCGTCTCCTGGGCCGCGGCGCCCGCCTGCGCCGGCTCTGGGCGCGCTGGCGGCGGAAACTCGCCCATCTCACCCCGGCCGACTGGGAAAGCCACCTGCTCGCCTTCCGAGGTTACTTGGCCGCCGGCCGCGCCGCCCTGCCCACCCTCAGCAACGATCCCCGCACCCTCGACCCCGCCATCTGGCGCCTCTGTTACCCCGACGACCCAGCGCCCACCGGCGGCCGGCCCCTGGGAGCCCCGTTACTCGCCCAGTTGCTGAACTTCGCCCTGGCCCGCCTCACCCCTTTGCTCCACCGCTCCACCACTGCCAGCGTCCTGGACCTCCCCTTCAGCGCCGTGCTGAACCTGTTCCTGGCCGAAATGGAGTCGCAAGGCCGGATCCACATCGAGAACGACCTCGAACGCCAGCAGCGCGCCGACATCCTCGCCGCCGAAGCCGCCAAACCCCAACCGCCCACCTCCTAGCCCATGCCTGGCACCACCCTTGGAATTACCGTTTCCGCCGACAGCCGCCCCTTCTTCAATGAGATGGCGCGGGTCAGTGCCCACTTGCGGCAGGGAATGCAGCGCGACCTCGCCACCTGGGCCGTCACGGGCGCGGCGCCCGACCCGGCGAAACTCTTCGCCAAGCAGCAGGATGCCGGCAAGACGGCTGCCGGGGGCTTCTTCCAGGGCTTCTTCGACAAGCTCCGCGGCACCGGCTCCGGCAGCATGGCGCAGCTCGTCTCCGTGGTCAGCAATACCCTGTCCAGCCTCGGCTCCGGCATGAGCCCAGCGCGCATCCTGATGCAGCAGGGACCGAACGTGGCCCAAGCCTTCGTGAGCATGTCTGACGACTTGGTTGGCATCGTCACGAAATACCTCATCAACCCCATCACCGGCGCCCTCGCCGGCCTCGGGCTCGGCGCCGTGGCGGCGTTCTACAGTGTCCGTTCTACGATAGACTACCTCACCGGCTTCCAGGTGCCCGATTTCAAGGTGGACTACATCGCCAGCTACCTCCAGAAGACCACCACCGCCCTGCGGATCCAGCGCGAGATCGAGAGCAGCGTCACCCGCACCGCCGATGCCTACTTCGCCGTCTCCCGCGCGGCGGACCTCGCCGGCCAGGCGCGCAAAAACGAGTTCAACCACCTCCGCCGCATGAACCAGCTCGGCCCCGGCAGTCCCGAGGAGAAAGCCCGTCGCGAAGCCGACCTGAACGCCCGCGAGCGCGCCGTGGAACTTGCCGACAAGGAAGCCGAATACCGAGCCCTCATCAAAGAGAGCCAGGAGAAGGAAGCCCAGGCCAAGAAACTGCTCGCGGGCGTGGGCAGCTCCGATGCTGACAAGGCGCGCATCGAGAACGCCAAGGCCCTCGCCGCTGCCGCCAAGGAACGCGTCAAGCAGTTCGACGCCGAGAAGTCCGAAATCATCCCGGACAAGTGGATTTTCCGATCTACGAGCAAGCAGGACGTGCGGGAAGCCCTGAACTCCATCACCGCCAACGGCGTCAGCCTCGAAGACCTGCGCAACCGCGAGAAGGAAGCCCGCGCCGACGCCCGCGGCTACGAAGTCGCCGCCCGCGAGGCCGAGGACGCCGCGTTGCGCAACGAAAAGACCCGCAAACGCGCCGACGAACTCACCAAACAGGCCACCACCTCCTCCGAACGCGCCGGCATGTTGGGCCTGGACCTCCCCCGCCTGCGCACCGAGGCCGCTCTGGCCAACCGCCGCGAAGCCGAGGAGACACAGGCGCGCATCATGGGAATGCCCACCTTGCGCCCCGACCTCACCGCCAACCAGCGCATCGGCGCCTTCGCCATGAGCACCGGCAACCCCCAGCTCCAGGCCGTCCAGAGCACCGCCCAGAACACCGCCAAAACCGTGGAAAAGCTCGACCAGATCATCCGCGACCTGAACAACAACTCCATCTACTGACCCGCCATGCCGCTGCCCACCACGCCCGAACCCAGCTACGTTGGCACCCTCGAACCGTTGCCCCAGGGCTCCACCCTCACCCTGGACCAGCAGCGCGGCGGAACCATCGTCGAGCACTACCGCGGTTTCAGCCTCGACCAGCTCAAGGCCAGGATCGCCAGCTACAACGGCAGCTTCCAGCGCGCCACACTCGAAGACCGCTTCGGCATCGGCGACCTCCGCCTCGAATGGGCCTCCGACAGCAACGGCAACATCGCCTCCCCAGGCGCCCTATCCGCCACCCGCGACCGCTGGGAAGTCTCCGAACCCACGGAACAGAAAGACATCTTCACCCACCCCTACTTCGTCTGGCTCATGCGCTCCGCCGCCGGGTCCGACAACGCCACCGCCGACTGCATATCCATCGTCCGCCGCAAGGCCAACGACGCCCAGACCGCCGCGGGCGACGGCCCCACCACCCTCTCCAGCCAGACCATCGCCAACGTCATCGCCGCCCTCAGCGTCTATCTCACCAGCATCGGCCAGGGCTACCCCGGCGACACCCCATCCTTCACCTTCTCCGACTGGCTCTGGTTCTACAAGCTCTACGCCAACAACCAGACCCATTACCAGGAAACCACCTACGCCCTGCGCCACACCACCAACGCCCCCGCCTACTGGACCCGCAACGTCGCCGACGCCAACATCAACTCCATCCTCACACAAGCCCAGTTCCTGAGTGAGATTCAGGACGCCACCCTCTGGGCCAACATTTGCTCCCCCCGCCTCGTCACCAAGCTCTCCACCGCCTACTCCGAATTCGTCGCCGACCGCTACGAGCGCACCCGCTACGCCTTTGGCTGGCTCAAGAGCCCCAGCGCCGAGGCCGACGTAGGCGCCGGCCGCATCGAAATCCAGACCGTTTACAAGCTCGACCAATGGCTCACCGCCGTTTACCCGCTGGCTGTGTGAGAGGGGGAATGGAGTGGTGGAGTGATGGGGTGTGACTCATGAGCATTGGCGTGAACACGATCTCAATGAATACACCGAGCGTTGTTGTGCAGATGCCAGCAGATGACCTGTGGGCGCTGTGGCGTGATCTCTGCGCACAAGCAAGAATTCTCGAAGAAACCGCTGCGACTTTCCGGGCGCAGGGCGGTATGCGTCGGCTGGCTGGACAAAGGTGGACGGACTACATAAAGACCGCAATCCAGCGTGAAGGCAGAGCGCGCCGAATGCGAGAACGGGCACGGAAATACCTGGCCATTTACTGGAAAGAGATGAACATCACCACTCCACCACTCCATCCTCCCCCATGATCCTCCGCCCTCCGCATGGCCGCACTCCTGCCAGCGCCTTCCTCAAGTGGTGCTGGGCTCGCCTGACCGGCGCCGAGCGCCTGATTGTGGGCGGCCCCGGCGTCGAGGTCGGCGTCAACGAAAAGGGCCAGTACACCCTCAAAGCCACCGGCACCGCCGGCCGCCCCGGAGCCACCATCCGCATGCTCCTCTGCGACGCCGACACCCGCCAAGCCTCCTACTACCTGGTCCAAGCCACCCTCGACCCCGACCAGACGGACCACGGGTGATGGGAATGGAGTGCTGGAGGGATGGAGTGATGGTTGGACTGCATCCTCCATCACTCCAATACTCCATCACTCCACCCACCACTCCTCCCCCACCACGTGCCCCTCCCCACTCCCCAGCCCCCCGCCTGCCCCGGCTGCCGCCAGCCCCAGCGCCCGCCCTGTCACCGCACCGACTGGCCCGCCGCGCCCACGCTCACCTTCTGCAACCAGCAAGCCGCCGCCGACGAACGCGCCGTCCCGCTCCGCTGCAACGTCGAAACCCTCGGCACCACCCCCACCTACGCCGCCGAAGGCTCCTGCGCCGACTGGCACGCCGGCAACTGCTACGCCGCCTGCCCCAGCGGTTCCGCCCACGACCTCACCACCGACGCCGCCGGTTATGCCATCGGCTCCACCATCATCGTCCTCGGCTCCGGCATCGGCACCCTCTACCCCGGCGATACCGTCCGCTTCGACGGCGACGACACCCTCTACACCATCGCCGCCACCGCCCTCCCCATCCCGCTGGAAGACGACACCGACCTCACCGGCTACTTCATTATCCTCCAGGCCCCCGGCCTGCTGCTGGCCATCCCTGCCGTCGCCACGCCCTTCACCGTCATCCCCCGCGGCACCCGCGACTTCTCCCTCTGCGAACACACCGGCTGGAAAGCCGTCCGCGCCCGCGCCTACTGGCACGGCCGCCGCGGCTTCGAGTCCGGCTGCGACGCCTGCGACACCCACACCACCAACTACCTCACCGTCACCCGCACGATCACCCACGTCCACGAGGAAGCCGGCACCGGATCCGACTTCACCGTCGCCGCCGAGCGCACCCTCACCGTCAACGCCACCACCGGCATCGTCTCCGAGCCCACCTGCACCCTCACCGACCCAGCCAGCGCCGGACTCTCGACCTACGCCGAGATCCTGCTCCTGGGCGACTGGTGCCTCGGCCCCAGCTTCACCACCCTGCACCCCTCCGACCCCGGCGGCGTCTTCGGCACGTTGATGAACACCATGTTCGCCACCGCCCTGGCCGGCGACGGCACCGATCACTACGAAGAAACCTCCGGCGGCATCACCACCTACTACGATGTCGTCCTCACCACCCACTCAGACACCACCATCGAAGGCTCCCTGACGATCACCAACTCCAGCGACCCCGATTACTCCGACACCTTCACCTTCGCCTGGCTCCTATCCGTCCCCTACCTCCTATCGGACGCCATCACCACCGCCTTCGACCTGGCGGACCTCTTCCCGCTCGATGACGACGTGAGTTACCCCTGGCGCACCCAGGACTACGGCCCCAACAACGTATCCGGCACCGACTACCACCTCCCCATCCCGCTCGTCACCCGCCGCGAATCCGGCAGCTACTCCCTCGACTACGCCATCGGCGCCACCTGCGGCACCCTGGCCGAGTGCAACGGCTCCACCCCCTGCCCCTACGACGGTGCGGTCGTCGGCGAACCATTGCCCCACGGCTACGGCCCCCACTACCACTTTGGCGACGCCGGCCTGGGCGTCCTCACCAACCTCGGCTGGAATCCCGGCTTCCAACTCCCCGACACCGCCACCCAATGGACCGCTTACCCCGCCACCGAGAGCGTCTATGCCGATTTCCCTCCCGGCGGGTGGGTCCAGCTCAACGGCAACCTCGTCACCGTCCAGAAATGGGTCCAAACCCGCACCCCCACCGCTTCGGCCAACTATTTCCGCCCCTGCGGCGCCGACTCACGCACCGACCCCAACTACCGCCCCATCTGCGGCCGCTGCGCCGTCGCCAGCGTGAGCGAGAGCGCCGGCACCGTCACAGTCACCCTCACTGACCCCGCGCCCTACCTCCTGGCCGGCGATTCCATCACCCTCCTCACCTACGCCGCCGACTTCACCGAGCAACCCCTCGCCACCCTCAACCTCACCACCATCACCAGCAGCACCGAGGTGGCAGGGACATGGGATTACTCACCCACCGACGCCCTGCCCGGCACAGGACTCTACGCCAAGAGCACCGGCGCCCCGCATTACTCCTGGGACGACGACGCTTCCAAAGGCGACGCCCTGTTCTGCGTCGTCACCACCAACCTTTGCACCAGCGCCGTGACGCGTGAATGCGTCCCCGCCTGCACCCAGTTCAGCCCCTGCGAACCCGAAGTCCTCGCCGTCCTCGGCCCCGACTCCCCGGAAACCTTCCAGGCCGCCGCCGAATACCGCTTCGCCGACACCGGCTGGTCGAACAACTCCGGCCTCCGCATCATCGTCACCCCGCGCTCCGAGGAAGACGATCCCCTCTGGACCGGCGACCCCGCCGAGACCCCGCAGATTGAGAGCCGCTGCGCCCCGCCCGACGCCGCCCCCGCCGGCACCACCTACGCCGGCTGCGCCTCCGCCCTGTCCCGCCCCGCCATCGCCGCGCCCGCCGGCCTCGGCGACCTAGTGGCCAAATTCGCTCAACCCATCGCCGCCGCCGCCGACGCCCTGCTCGGCACCAACCTCAAGAACTGTGGCGGCTGCGCCCGCCGCCGCGCCTGGCTCAACCGCAAATTCCCAGCTCCCTCTCCCAGCGGGAGAGGGCCGGGGTGAGGGAGAGCGCCCGTAAACTTCCGACGGCCAGGCTTCTGGCCGCCCCCCCCTTGACTCCCCCACCCCGTAAATGGCGCGCTTGTCACCCACCCGCGGCATCCTCGCCGCTTTTCTGCTGCTCCTCGGCGTTCGCGCCGAGTCCGCCACCGTCATAGGATCCATCCAGGACTCCTTTGCCACCGCCTACGGCGGCCAGGTCCGAACCATCCAGTTCGACCCGCTTTCGGCTCCACAAGGCATCGGCACCAACACCATCTGGCCAAAGGTAGTCACCGCGCGCATCACCAACGGCGTCTTTACCGCGAACCTCGTCGGCGGACTTTACTGGGCCGGCCTCCTGGGCGACGACCCCGTGACCGGCGGCCCTCGCAAGACCGTGAAAGTGCTCGTGCCGCCCAACGACACCAACACCTACACCCTCAACGAAGTCGCCAACCTCGCCACCAACCTCGGCACCTTCGCCTACACCAACCGCTATTACAGCTACATCGGCGACGGTGCCGGCATCACCAACCTCCAGAGCAGCAACATCGTCGGCATCGTCTCCGGCGGCATCACCAACGGCCAGGACGGCGTGACGCTCGCCAATCCAAACTTCACCGGCATCATCAGCATCGGAGGCGCCGTGCAGATGCAAGCCGGAGACGGGGACGAGTTGGTAGTCCTGAACCCACTCATCGCCAACAGCTTCACCGGCAACGGCAGCGCCATCACCAACCTCCAAGCCGGGAACATCGTCGGCCTCGATTCCGTGACCGGCGTGGACGCCGGCAGCGTGCCCGCCGAGGAGCGCCTGCGCTTCCCCATCGGCGGCGGACTCTACGCCCGCGCCACGGTCCACCCAAACGCCCTCTGGCTGCCAACAAATTGGAACGGCTCACAAGTCTGGCTCGCCTTCACCGGCACCACCAACCAGACCGCCACCGCTTTCGGCACGGACACCGAAGACCCCTTCGTCTATGCCAGCAGCGACGGCGGGAACTCGTGGACACTCAAGAGCGCCGCGCCGTTGCAGACTAAGGCGGACAGCCAGACCGTGGCCCAGTGGTCATCTTCTGGCTGGCAGGCTGACCCTGAATTGTACCTCGACACTAACGGAGTGATGCGCCTGCTCTGGATGGGCTTCCATCCCTACGTCGGCAGCTTCTCCAACGTCCTGTTCACCAGCCACAGCACGGACGGAGCAACTTGGAGCACTCCAATGGTTTTGCGCAAATGGGCAACGGATGCCGGCAACGCTTGGTCCACCAACGCCGCAATGGCCGGCCCGCAGATCGTCGCCACGCCCCAGGGCTTGCGCCTTTATTACGTGGACGATGGCAACTACGGTCTGAACCCGTCCGGCGTCGGCACCAACTCCCTCTGGTATGTCTCCGCGCTCGACGGCAGCGGCACAAACTGGGACTGGACCACCGCCACCCGCTGCACCCTCAGCCCCTACCTGACCAACAACGTCACCCCGTGGCACTTCGACATTGCGCTGGTTGGGAGCAATCGGTGGTATCTCCAATACGGCTCACAGGCGTCGTCATTCGGCGAGTATTCCACCAGCACCAACGGCGTGAACTGGAGTGCTCCCGGCATGGGCCTGTTCCTCAGCACAGACCTCAAGCAGCGACCAGAAGAGTACGGATTCTACAAGGCCACTTGGTCTGCTGTGCCCGGCGCAAACGTGCCCACCTTCGCCGCCATTCTCGGCCACACGCCGCTCGGCCAAACGAACGTGGATGGGTGGAATTTCTCTCTGGCGCGCAGCTTGGTTCCCGACCCGCTCGGGCTGGTTTACACCGGAGTGAACACGAATGGGTTGCTGGTTGGTGGCAACGCGCTTTACGGCGGCGTCGGGCGGCTCGGCGCGCTTACGGTGGTGGATAATTTCCACGGCAGCAGCAGCGGAAAGGTTGCACTGGGCCAGCCGTTCAACGGCTGGGGAGGCATCGCCATTGGCTACAACGCCCCGATGGCAGCTACCAACTATGTCCTAGCCAGCGATGGGCTGACCGAGACGCGACTCAACGCCCGCGCCGGAGCGGTCAACACGGCCATCGGCAATGCGGTCAAGGCCACCGTCACCAGCAGCAACGCATCGTTCGCCGTGCCAGTTGCGTTTGATGATTTGATTACAATCGTCGCAGCAACCAATAGCGGGTCCCTATACAATAGCGGGGCAATCCAAGGTTACGGAGGCTTTACGCTCCACGGCGGAAATCTCAATGCGGAAAACTCAGATGCGACGTTTGCGAGTGTGACGGCTGGGACGTTGACGGGGGATGAACTTTCCGTCAGCAACATCACCGCCAGTGGGGTGATTAGCGGGGATGGGAGCGGGTTGACGCATCTGAACGTAGCCGACGCATCGGGGGAATCGGTTCCAGTTCCGGCAGGGTTTCGCTGGACCAACACCGTTGCCATTTACCGAAAAGGGAACTATTTCTGGCCTTCGGTCACGCCTGCGATTGGCAATGTCGCCAGGTCCGCTACGCAGTATGTGCTGACCAACGGTAACGACGCAGCGGACGGGATTTCGTGGGCGACGGCCAAGGCCAGCCTGAGCAATGCCATGAACGGCGTCGCGACCTCTCTTGCGGTTTATCTCGGCCCAGGTGCGTATCCGCTTACTCCGCCACTGGCATTCTCCAATTCGCTGTCACTGATATGCACTGGAGGTGTGGCGTCAGTGCCTAGAGTCAGCGTCTATCAGTCGAGCGTTTACGCCTCGGGGATGCGCTTCCTGGGATTCGGAGGCACCGCCTTTACTTGGTTCGAAACCGTGTCGGGAACCAACTCGGCAGCCTTCGACAAGTGCAACTTCACCCTGGCCGCCACGGATGGTTTGTACGTCGTGGCCAATGCCGGCCTGTGTTTGGTCCGCGACTGTCAGGCGGCGACGAATGGGAACGATGGTTTCGGCTATCAGGGGTCCGTCACCAATTCATCACTCTGCGTCCTAGAGGAGCGGTGCGTTGGCGCGTGGAACGGCACGAATAACAGCCTGTCCAACAACGGCAGCACGGTACACGACAATGTAACCGCCGTTCGGATTGGAGGCAGCTATTATCGGAACGAAGGGCGCAACGTGGCCGACATAGGTTACGGAGGAAGTTGGAACATCAATTGCCAATCTGGCGGCAGTCGTATTTCTGGTTCGGACGCCGATACTGGATTCGCGTGCGGAAGTGGGGCAGATACCACTTTGATGGTCCTGGATGGTTGCGGTGCGCTGTTCGGTTCCCCGCTTACGTATCTAGCCGGTAGTAATGGAGTTTTCCAGATCAATGGTGCAAGCCCAAACGACGGTATGCTTTACACCAAGACGGACATTATCACGTCGGGATATATGCGCTCCACAAACGGAACCACCAGCGCCGGCCCTATCGTTAGTTTCTCGACTGCGGATGCGACCAGCTACACGTCTGGTGCGATGCGCACTGCCGGTGGCATTTCTGCCGAAAAAAGCGCCTGGTTTCAGGGGCGCGTTTTCACTGGAGCCGGACTGGTGGTTCGGTCTAACACGCTGGCCTCAGCGGCTACCTACGGTCCAAATTCCGTGGTCGTGGCGAACATCGCAAACGCGCTTACGGTGCTGGCGGTGGATGGCACTACCAACGTCGTGCCGTCCAATCTGAATGCGAGCGGAACCATCACCGCCTCCAACATCGTCGCGAGTGCGGGCGGGCGTGGCGGACTGGCAATAAACGGCGTGACTAACGTGCAGGATTTTGGCGCAGCCTATACAGCGATCACCAACTGGACCACGGCCAAAACTGTCGCACGCATCGGACTGTCCACCAGCGCGGGCACGATGACGATCACCAACGCAGGAACCTACTGGGTTCACTTTCAGACGGCTTGTGCTGGTGCAGGAACCGCAGCCGTCGAGGTGGCACTGCATCAATCTGGTGTGGAGGACACCACACTGGAAACGTCGCGAACCTTCTCAACATCTCGCGGCAGTATGAGCTTTGGGGGACACCTGACCACAACCACGAACAACGCGGTGATTGATGTGCGAATTAAGGCGCTGTCCGGCACGGAGACAATTTCGTTTTTCGCAGCGCAGTTTTCGGCACACCGAATTTTGGACTGATTATGAAACGCACACTGGCCCTTCTTGCAATCCTAACGGCTCTGGTAGCCAACGCCCAAGTTTGGACCACCTTGCCACCTGACAGACAGGCAGCGTTCATCAAGGTTTACAACAACGAAGCCGCCGAAGCCATCGCCACCGACCGCGAAAACCGCTGACCCACCATGAGCAAACCCGAACCCCTCCTCGGCACCAACCTCATGCCCAAGGAGCCCGCCCTGCTGGTCCGCGTCATGCTGACCCTCCTGCCCATCCTCATCGCCTCCGGCATCGGCTTCAACGTCTATCTCACCCAGCAGATCGCCTCCCTCGACAAACGCGTTAGCAGCACCGAAGGCTGGCGCGACGCCCACGAGAAACGCGTCCCCGAGATACTGGCCCAGGTCGCCAAGGAACGCGACGAAGCCGACCGCGCCTACAAGGAATCCACCCTCCGCCAAGTGGAGTCCGCCGCCGCCGGCCAGCGCGAGAACATTCTCGCCCAACTCGCCAGCATCCAGCGCGACGTGCTCAAAATCGCCGTCATCCTCGACACCAAACGCGACGTGCCCACCTGGCCCCGCTCCTCCGCCTCCGGCGTGGACACCCACCCTCAGCCTTCCCCCTGACCCCTGCCCATGACCGCCCTCATCCACACCAGTGTCGCCCTCGTGGACGGCTGGGTTTACATCAAGCTCATCAACCCGCCGCCCTACTGGCGCCTGCGTGGACGCTACCGCGCCACCCTCGCCGACGGCTCCACCGTCTGGGGCGAATGGTTCGACGCCGCCCAGGGCACCGGCGACCTGGCGAAAGCCCAGGTCAACACCCAGTCCGCCTCCGCGATGGAATGGCAGATCATCGCCACCGACCCGCCCGAAGTCCCCGTTGAACCCCCGCCGCCCGAGATCCCGGAGTAACCCATGAAACCGCGCACCAAGGCCGCCGTTTACGTCATGCTCTCCATGCTGGAACCCTTGGGCAAGCAACTCGCCGTCGGCGTCGAGAAATCCGCCTGGCCCACCACCTTCGAGTGGGCCGCCGTTGGCGTCGCCATGCTCTACGCCGGCCTAATCACCCTCAAAGCCTGGTCCAGCGACAGCTCCACCCCCGCCCTCACCCCCCAACCCCCCACCACCACCACCAACACCTAGTCCATCCCACCACTCCCCCACTCCATCACTCCCCCCATGAAACACCCCTCCATCTTCGCCGCCCTGCTTCTCATGCTCCTCCCCGGCTGCACCACCGTCCCCACCGACACCGCCCTCGCCACCTGGCAGCGCGTGGCCGAGGAAGCCGCCTACGTGGGGGCCAGCTACGACCTCGCCGAAAACCCCAGCCACGCCGCCCACTACGCCCTCTGCCAGCAAGCCCTCGCCGCGATGGTCCGCGATGTCTCCTACACCCCCGAGAATTTGCGCGCCGCCCTCGGCAACCTCCCCGCTCTGACCGGCTCCAACGGCGCCGTGCTCGACAGCGGCCTCACCCTCTTCATCCTCGGCACCGGCTTCCTGCCCGTGGACAGCGCCCCGCGCGTCCGCGCCGTCGTCATTGGCCTGCAAGCCGGCCTCGACCGCGCCACCCGCCGCGCCACCACCACCCCCGCCCTCCGCTCCCTCAAACCCCTCCCCCAACCCTGCCAAATCCCCCCGCGCTGACTCCGCCCCCATCACTCCCATCACTCCCACCACTCCATCCCCATCCCCCCCCCGTTGACTCCCCCTCCCCGTGTCGCACATGGATCGTTGTGTTCATAGTCCTGTGACGTGTTCGAGTTGAGTCCTGAGTCGTGCAAGAACGCCGCTGGCCTTCCCGACCGGCGGCGTTCCCTTTGACCCCCTTCCCCAGCGGCGAGCCCACGCCGCGCGCCGGACCCGGCCAAGCCAGGCCACCCGCCGCTGGGGACACCCCGCCCATGCTTCCCGGCCTGCAAACCTACCTCCGCTGGCCCAGCCCCTTTCGCCGCCGCGTCCGCCGCGCCCTGGCCGGCATGTTGACCGGCCACGGCCCCGACCTCGCCACCTGGCACCCCCGCGAACGCCGCGCCTTCCGCACCTGGTACCGCCGCCACTGGCTCACCGCCAGACTGTAGCTCACTTCGCCCGCGGGAAGTGCCCCCAGTTCTCACCCGCCAGCTGACCAAGTTCCGTCAGGTCACGGTCAATCTTGTCGAGCCATTTGTAATCGTGGGAGTTCAGCGCCACGATCCGCTCCAAAACGCACTGCCGCAATTCCGCGGCCCGGTTGCCGGGCACGCCGGCCCAAGTATCACCCAGATACCACGGTTGCCCCCGCAACCGGCAGGCGAGGTAGGAAAACCAGTCTGCCACCGCCCAACGCAACCGCTGCCACTGCCATTTCAGTTTTGTGTTCATGTCACCAAAGCTCAGAAGTCAGACCACGCGACTCCGCGCCCAAGGCGTGACGACCAGCGACAACGACGGTGGAAGGAAGCCCCGCTCAATGAGTGGGCATCAGTCGGCCAGAATGAAATCTGAAGTGTGGCTGACACCTCCTGGAATACTGCAACCTCTAGGAACATTCGACTTGGACCCGTGCGCTCCAGCCGTGCGGCCTTGGGATACGGCCACTCGGCATATCAGCCTTCCAACTGATGGCTTGGAAGCGGAATGGAGTGGGCGCGTTTGGCTCAATCCACCATTTGGAGCTAAGGCGGCGGCCTGGCTGCGCAAGCTGAAACAGCACGGAAACGGCATCGCATTGATCCCAGCCAGGACTGAAACTTCGATGTTCTATGAGTCAGTCTGGGGAGGTGCCGACGCAGTGTTGTTCCTAAGAGGGCGCCCACACTTTCACCGCGCTGACGGAACGCGGGCACCATTCAACAGCGGGGCTCCAATCTGCCTGGTAGCCTACGGCCGGGCCAATGTGGATTCTCTGGAACGCTCATCGCTAGGAGTGGTTGTGCGCTGGCCATCCCTCCCATCCCTCCCACCCCTCCCTCACTCCACCACCCCCAACCTCCCCCCCTCCGCTCCCCCCGCCCCCAGCCCCTCCACCGCCCGCCTGAGCGCCGGCAGGTCGTGATGCACATACGTCCGCAGCAGCATCCCCCCGCCGTCCCTATCCCCGCGCAACTTCGCCACCACCGACACCGGCAGCCCAGCCTCCAGCGCCCGCGTCGTGAACCAGTGCCGCATCGCCCGCGCCGAAAACCGCTCCCGCAACCCCGCCTCCACCGACGCCCGCGCCAGACTCTTCCATGGATCCCGGATCCGCAGCAACGGCGCGTCAGGCCCCTCCGCCCGCGCGACCAACGGCAACACCACCTGCACCAGCTCCGCCGACATCGGCAACTCGTTCCACGTCCGATTATGCTTCACCGGCGCCCACCGGATAAGCCGCTTCTCCAGGTCCACATCCCTCACCCGCAGCCGCCGGACACTCTCCGGCCGCATTCCCGACAACACCAACACCCGCGCAAACGCCAGCGCCTCCGCCCGCCGCGGACGCTCCAGGCACGCGAAAAACCGCGCCACCTCCGCCTGCACCGGCAACTCCCGCGCCCGCATGGGCACCGGCAGCGGCTTCACCCGCAGCGCCGGATTCTCCCGCAACGCCCCCGCCTCCACCGCCACATCGAGCACCCCGCGCAACGCCCACAGCGCCCCGTTGAACCGCCGCGCCGAATACCGCCCCTTGAGCCGGTCCACCACCCCCTGCACCTCCCTGGCCGACACCTCGGCCGCCCGCCGCTCCTCGAACCGCGCCCATTGCCGTCCGATCATCCGCACCGACAGCCCGCAATACTTCAGCGCGCCCCGCGTGAGCCCCTTGTCCTGCTGCCTCCTCAGATACACCGCCGCGCACTGCCCCAGCGACACGTCCGGTCTCGCGGCCACCTCCTCCGGCCCCACCTTGAGCCCCTGGAGCGCGTCCGCCCGCCGCAACCTCGCCACCGCCAGCTTGGATGTCCTGAGCGACCGCCAGCGCTCCCGCCCCTGCACCTGCGCGCGCACATAGAACGACCCTGAGCGATGCCGCCAAAGGTTCTCGCCAACATGCGTCCAAGTCTTCATGGGCTCAGTTTACCGCCCCCGTCAATCCCGCCGTAGTACCCGCCCGTAGTACCGATTCCGAGCCCTCCGCAACCCCCTCCAAATCAGCCCCCACCACCCACGGACGAAAGAACCCGAAGTTCTCTTGGCTGGTGGGGTGAATTGGCGGGATTTGTGGGGAAATTCGTGGGCTGTAATAGGTTGCGAGGATTTGGGCGCGGACGAAATGGGACGCGTTGGGACGCGTTTTGACCCGCTGGCAGGGGGTGGACGTAGTACGGGACGTAGTACGGGACGCACCCGCGGAGCGGGCGCGCGGAAGACGCGGCGGCCTATGATGCTGGCGAGGAAGTTCATGTCTGAAGCGTCAGCGGGTGCCGCCGAGTTCGGGGTTGGGCTCGAAGACGATCCAGCGGGGATCTGGCTTGCGGTTCGGAACGTAGGGTCGGCGCAGGAGGTAGCGGGTGCCGTCGGTCCAGACGAGTTCCCAGCCCAAACTGGAGGCGTCGGTCAAGATGTCCGAGACGGGGGCGTGCCAGGCTTCGTCGAGGCGCCAGTCGCGGTAGCGGGTGCGCTCGCCGTGGCTGAATTCCTTGTAGGTGTAGCTGGTGGCGGGCGGAGGCGTCGCCGGGCGAGGCCGGAGGAGGCCGGCGATGAGGCTCAGGGCCAGAAATCCGGCGCAAACGCCAAGCAGGGTTGTCTGTTTCATACGGAGTGGTAAAGTCTGTGCCTTGTGAGCGAAGTCGTGTTTCCCGAGTGCGTTGGCCCTTGGATGGTTGAAATGGAGCGCCGGCCGGAGTGGTGGGCGATTTTCATGCCGGAATTGAATGCGGCGTGGCGCAATCCTGCCTTGGTGGCGGCGAGTTGCTTTGAGATACCGCTGGTGTCGCAAGAGCTGATCGAGCGACTGCACGAACCACCGGAGAGTGCGCGGGTGCATGAGGCGGTGCTGGCGGCCTGGGCCACGGGCGATGTGCAGGTGGTGCAGTATGTGGCAATCATGCGGCGGGGGTGGACCCGGTTGGAGTCGAGGTTGTTTGCGCCCAGGTGCGGGAAGTGTCCGTCGTGCAAGATCATCATCTTCAACGTGCGCGCGTTGGGGCCGGCGCCCGAGTAGGCGACGGCGTGGGGGTGTCGCGGATGGCGTCCAGCCGGGCGGACACGGGGCTTTCGTTCAGGACGAGGGGGGCGTGGTGCTCGTGGTGCTCGGCCAAAGCGGGCTCGTGG
Source organism: uncultured Candidatus Saccharibacteria bacterium (assembly GCA_964633425.1). Classification (GTDB taxonomy): domain Bacteria; phylum Patescibacteriota; class Minisyncoccia; order Phycocordibacterales; family UBA2100; genus UBA10103. The sequence goes on along the minus strand of CAZWFX010000010.1, from coordinate 26,955 downwards.
CGTTCAAGGAATTCCACCAGGGCCAGCGTCACGACATTCGTTTCCGTGAGCGTGATTCCGCGCTGGGCTTCCCTGGCCATGTAACTGGCGAGGCGGGCTTTAAGCGTTGGCGTACAACGACCTCTGACCATTGTGGTTTTGGTCTCGCGTGGGCTTTTCGTTTTCATAGGCGCAACGTAGCACAACCGGCCACGGAAACTCAATAGGCTTGTCCCTGAATCGGAGGTGGGTGCATTCCCCAGACCCCAGGCGAAAAAAGTTTCATTTTGTTGTTGCGTTGTGGCACAACATGCCTACACTCGGTCCCACATTCAACAACGCATGGCTACAGCAGAGACAGCAACAGTTACGGTTCGGGCGCGGGTGGAGAGCGGGCTGAAGGCTCGTCTGACGGCTTACCGAAAGCATCGCAAGGTGCAGCGCAGCGAGGGGTTTGTGGTCCGCGAGGCGGTGGAGGAGTTCCTGTCCCGGCGCGAGGCGGAGACCACAACCACGAACGGAGGGCAGGCATGAGTGCCAGCGCCGTTCGCATTCCGGTGTTCACGGTGCCGCGGTTGGCGGTGCGCCTGGATGAACTGCCGGCGATGCTGGGGTGGGAGGACAAGAGCCGGGAGGCGCAGCGGCGGCTGGTGTGGAAGTTCTGCGCGAAGCACGGGATCAGGAAGCATCCCGGCAACGTGGTGAGCCTGCGGGCGGTGGAGCAGGCATTGGAGGCCGCGGCGTGAAGAT
>CAZWFX010000010.1:0-26126 GCA_964633425.1 uncultured Candidatus Saccharibacteria bacterium | reverse complement strand
AACGTGGTGAGCCTGCGGGCGGTGGAGCAGGCATTGGAGGCCGCGGCGTGAAGATCCGCCGCAAGCTGTTTTTGCGCGACCTGGCCGAGCGCGGTCGGGTGGTGTGCCCGAACTGCCGCGGGGAGGGGACGGTGATGGCGCGGCGCGGTCGGAAGGTTTGCCAGGTGTGCCAGGGGAGCGGGAGGGGGGGGGGAGGGTGGAGTGGTGGAGTATCGGAGTGATGGGAAGGAACAACAACGAACACAAGCACGAACATGAAAACACGACAACTGAATGACAGTGAGAAGGCGGTGGTGCGGGAGCATCTGAAGGCGCGGATGCCGCTGATGGCGGAGATGGAGTATGACACGCGCTTCTTCGACGACAAGGAGGCGCGTCAGGAGCGGGAGGATTGCGCCTGGGTGTCGGCGGTGCTTGGGCTGGCGGCGTTTGGGGCGGCGGTGGCGGTGATCGCCGGGATTTTGTGGGCGACGCTGAAGGTGGTGCTGTGAGCAACTGACTTTGCGGGAAACAAACACGACAACAACAAACACATGAATACAAGCGAAGAGTTAGCGCCAAAGTTGGCAAGGCAGAATATTCCTATTACCAAGGTGGACAAATACAAGTGGCGGCTACGCGACAAGCCTGGTGTCTTCCTGGAAATCCCAAAACATAGTTTGCGCATCGATCACACCTACCAGCGCAGCCTTGTTACCCAGGATGCGGTGTTAGCAATCGCTGCCAACTGGAGCTGGATTGATTGCGGATCCCTTCGCGTTGCGATGCGCGGCAGCGAGTTTTTCGTTTTGGATGGACAGCACCGGCTGCTGGGGGCGCTGAAGCGAGCAGATGTTCAGAGCCTTCCTTGCATGGTGTATGAAACTGAGGACGTGCGCCAGGAGGCTGCCTCGTTCATCTCAATAAACACACACCGTAAGAATGTGAGGGCTTTGGACAAGTTCAAAGCTGCTCTGGCGGCCGGTGACGATCTTTGCACCTACGTCGATGGAATTGTCAGGGGAAACGGAGTGAGGATCGTGGAGAGTGGAGGAACAGGCAGCTTGCAGTGCGTCAGCACGTGCCTGCGAATCGCCAAGGAAGACAGGCAGATGTTCCGAAGCATCTTTCCGCTAGTGAATCAAATGCACTCTCAAGGTGAAATTCTTGGGGACGTTATGGCAGGAGTGTTCGAGAACGAAAAGATGAAGGTGCGCCTTGGAAAGTCGCTTTTGAAGGAGCCATTTTGCTCCAAACTGATTCGAGCCGGCGCCGCAGTTGTTCATACAGAAATCCGCCGCCTGTCCATCGAGCGCAACAAGGGTGGCTTTGCGGTTTACCGTGACGCGGTGGAGAGCATTCTGAAGAAGCGCATATGAGCCTGGTCCCGGAGTCGAAACGTCTGCTTGCTCTTGAGAAGGTCATTGAAAAGGGAAGGCAGACGTTTGTTGATGTCGGTTGCGCGCTGGCTGAAATCAGAGACAGCAAGCTGTACCTATGCGAGCACAACACATTCGAGGACTACTGCCGCGAGAAGTGGGGATGGACAAAGACCTATTGCAACAACTTGATTCAAGGCGCTTCAGTCGTTAAGTCCATTCCCGCCTCAGTGACAACCATGGTTGTCAACGAGCGCCAAGCCCGCGAACTTGGTAAAGTGGAGCCTGAGAAGCGTCAGGAAGTAATTGAGATTGCCGCAGCGACCGGGAAGGTGACGGCTAAGAGCATCAAGGAAGCGGTTGAGAATCTATCACATACCCAAAGCGAGACCACAGAAGCTCCGCCGAGCCAAGCCCCGTGTGGCGATGAAGCGTCGAGCGAGGCCCCGGCAGGACACGGGCAACCTGCCGGGTTGAGCGCGGGTGACGCTGCGGTATTGGCCGCCTTCAAGGATGACCTGGAGGCAACGCGGGACAAGCAGGCGGCCATCCAGCTTGAGGAGGTGGTGTCGTTCTGGCTGGAGTGTGGGACCAAGGAACAACTGCGGCACTTGCTGGACAGTTGGAAAAGTTGGGGCCGGAGAATCGAGGAGGCATTGAACCGATGAAAACTTGTTGCTGGCTGGAGGCGTCTTTGAACTTCAATCCGTGCGGCGCGCCGCCCTCGGCGGTGGTGCAGGGGACGCAGGACTATTACTGTCGCCGGCATGGGGAGCGGATGGCGGCGGCGGGGTGTGTGATGGTGGAGGTGGGGGAGGGTGGAGTGGTGGAGTGCGGGAGTGATAAGGAGGCAGGGGCATGAGTGTGCAGGGGGAGTTGTTTGCGCCGTCGGTGGCGCAGCGGTTCGAGGCTTGGAAGGCGACGCCGGGCGGGCGACACATGCTGTCGCTGGCTTACCGGGTGACGGCGGGGTTTGTGCCGCGGTTCCTGCGCACTGGCCAGCAGGTGAGCATGGATTACGTGTGGCACATCCTGCGGTATCGGCTGGACGGGATCCGGGGTCATTTGAAGCGCAAAGGGGTGAAGCTGGCGAAGGAGGGCGGATACAAGCTGAACAACGATTTCACGGCCTACGTGGCGCGGCATGTGATGGAGCATCGGCCGGAGTGGCGCGGGATTTTCGAGCTGCGGCAGTGTGGCCGGGAGCGGGTGCTGAAGCGGGTGGTGGTGCTGGAGTATCAGGGAAAGGCGAAGGCGGCATGAGTGCGCTGGTCACGATCTATCATTTGGCGGCGTTGGCGGCGGTGGAGAGTGGTTTCAACGACCGGGCGGTCGGGGCGTCGGGCGAGGTGAGCCGTTACCAGGTGCGTCCGCTGGAATGGCGGTCCATTGCGCGGGGCTCGAAGGATTACGCGAATGAGTGGTCGGCGCGGATTGTGGCGTTTGGGCTGTTGAGTGAGCGGGCGGCGGCGTTTCGGCGGCGGGAGCACCGGGCGCCCACGGATGCCGAGATGTATCTGCTGTGGCATCGGCCGGCGCGGGTGTTGCAGCCGCGCAAGGTGGAGGCGCAGCGGGCGGCGAAGTTTGCGGAGAAGGTCCAGTGGTATCGGCGGCACGGCTTGCCGTCGGAGTATCGCGGGATCAAACGGAACACGAACAAAGGAAAATCATGAGCACGAAGACGGTTGAGCTGGCGGACACGCCCGCGGAGGGCGAGGTGGGATACATCGACATAGTGAATCACCTGGCGCGGAAGCCGAAGGGTTGGACGTGGCCGGGGGCGCATCCGCCGGCTGACGCTGGCCTGCGCGATCTGGAGCACGGGCAACTGGAGCGGGAGATTGCGCAGATGGAGGGTGAGTTCTCCGCGCGCGAGGCGCTGGCGAAGCTCCAGGAGCGGTTCCGGGTGGCGTTGCCGTCGGTGCTGAAGGCGCTGATGCGGATGGCGGAGAAGCGGGTGTTGACGCCGACGGGGACGCGGATCGTGGATGGGAAGGTGTGCAAGCTGTATCGGCGGAGGGCAGGCGCATGAAGATCGCCCCGGCGGAGAAGTTTGCGATTTTCTGGAAGCTGGCGCCGTTGCGCGTGCCGCTGGTGGCGGAGCACCGGGTGTGCGCTGACCGGAAGTGGCGGTTCGATTTCGCGGTGCCGGAGCGGAAGGTGGCGTTCGAGATTCAAGGCGTGCGTGGGTTTTGCCGCGGCCGGGTGGTGCATGGGCGGCATAGCCGTCCCGAGGGGATGCGCAGCGACGCGGAGAAGCTGAACCGGGCGCAGATGGATGGCTGGGTGGTGATCCTGCTGACGCCGGAGATGGTGACGGAGGAGCAGGTGACGCTGCTGAAGACGTGGGTGGCGACGAGTGGGCGGGGTGGGGGAGGGAGGGAGTAGTGGAGTGGTGGAGTGAGGGCAGTGATGAGGACTATGAAACAGCAGAAATCACCTTGGTTCCCGTTCTACGGCGACGATTTCATCGGTGGCACGGTGGCGATGACGATGGCGGAGCGTGGGTTGTATATCACGCTGCTGGCTATTCAGTGGGGTCAGGGTTATGTGGAGCAGGATGACTTTGACCGGCTGGGTTCTGCCATCGTTTCGCCATCGGGAAATCCTGGCAAAGTGCTGGCGAAGTTTGCGAAGGGCGAGGATGGGTTGCTGCGGAACGAGCGGTTGGAAGAGATTCGGCGCGAGCGGGACAGCTTCCGAAGTGCAAAAAGTGCCTCTGGCCGGGCTGGAGCGGCCAAAAAATGGCAAACCGATGGCAAACCGATGGCAAGCGGCATGGCAAAGGACATGGCGAAAGATAGCTCTCCACAACCACAACCACAGCCACAGGGGAAAAGCTCACACACACCTTCCTCAGAAGCTGAAGAGGGGGGTGCAGGGGGGAAGGTGTTGGCGTTTCGGGAGATTCCTGACGAGCGGACGTTTCGGCGTTACGCGGAGATGATCGGCCTGCCGAAGTGGCGGGCTGATGACGAGTGGCTGAAGCTGGAGCGCGATCAGTGGTGTCTGCCGCGGGGCCAGGCGATGGTGCCCATTGCGTCGTGGCAGCGGCACTTGGACCTGGTGCGGAGCTACTGGGAACGCGATGGGCGGCCGATGGAACCGCCGAAGCGCGTGAACGGCAACGGGTCGTCGAGCGGGGCTGCCGTGGTGGACCGCGTGAGCATGGAGCGGGAGCTGTCGGAACTAACCACGAGCATCCGCAACCTGCAGCCGGAAGGGCTGAACCAGCTTGCGGGCGAGGACGCGGAGCGGATGCGCGTGCTGAAGGCGCGGCGGAAGGAACTGCGGGAGAAGCTGGGGCGGGTGTGCGGGTGAGGGAGTGATGCGCCATGAGTGAACAGATCAAGCTCGAATTGCAGCGTTGGCACGGTGGGCGAAGGTTTGTTGCCAGTACCGTGATTGACGTTGATGAAGTGCTGCGTTTAGGGGTTGCGATTGGATTCGCTGTCGAGGAGGCAGTCGCTGGAATGCAGCGCCTGATTGACCTTGAAATTGCAGGGAAAAAGCCATGAGTGACGACTACTGGAATCCCGCGGACGAGGCCGAGGACACGACGGCTTGCTCGTGCCCGAGTGCGGTGCTGGGTCGGCTGGCGGCGCGGTTTGGGCTGACGCTGGCGCAGGTGGAGGAGATCGCCACGGAACTGGCGGAGGCGGGCATCTCGGAGTCGGGCGCTGGCGGGGAAGGGCTGACGAGCGCCGGGCAGTTGCGTCAGATGGCGGCGTTGCAGCGCCGTGCCTTCTACCTGCTCATCACTTACATGGAGAGTCAGAAGACGCTGGGGGATGCCTTGATGGCGACGCGGGCGATGGCGCTGGAGCTGGGGTTTCTGGACGCGGCGGGGGCGCCGAATGTGGCGGAGCTGGCGCGGCTCCTCGGGGTGGGCAAGGCGACGGTGAACAAGGCGTGTCAGCAGTTCCAGGCGCGGCTTGGGTTGCCTCCGCGCCCTGAGCAGCGGGATGAAGCGGCCCGCCAGGCCATGCGGGCGGCACGGTTGAAACAACTTGGACACACACTATGAAGACACTCGACGGCAAGACGGAGAACCTGAACGCGCTGGCGCCTTACGAAGAGCGGGCGCGGGCGATGAACAAGTCGGCGCGGCGCATGGCGTGCCGGGACGCGGTGAAGCACTGGCACCAGGCGCAGTCGGCGGCGGCGGACATTGACCAGTTGCACATTGTCTGCCTGGAGCAGTTGCGGCTCACGGGCGTGGCGATCTGCACGGCGATGGGGAACGAGCAGATGGTGTTCAACCTGGAGGGCACGGAGGTGGTGCGGCGGGAGTTGCTGCCGCTGCTCGACGGGATGGAGATGAAGCAGGTGAAGGCGTGCGTCCACATTGCGCAGCATCTCAAGGGCGAGGTGAAGACGAAGGAGGATCTGAGAGTCGCCAAGCAGGAGCTGCAACTGGCATTCCAGGCGCTGGGGTTGGAGGAGGAGCCGCGGCGGCGCGAGTTGCAGCAGAGTCACCAGCGGAACTGGTTCGCGGAGCTGGTGACGCGGGCGTGCGGGTTGCGCGTGCTGCTGGAGGACATCGAGAAGGAGGAGCCGATGGACCACTGGGGCCGGGAACGGCTGGAGGATTTTGTGTTCAACAACGGCCCGATTGCGCTGAAGGTGGAGCGGGCAAAGGCGTTGCTGGCGGCGTAGGGAATGGAGTGATGGAGTGATGGATTATGGCAAAGACGATTGATCACAGAGCGGTGGCGAACGACGTGGTGAAGGCGTGCAACAAGCATGGCCTGGACCACGAGCAGGCGGTGAAGTGCCTCATTTACACGGCGTCGAAACTGCTGGAGCAGCACGAGGAGTGTCCGGCTTACGAGGCTGCGAAGCTGTTGGCCAGGGCGGCGGAGCACTATGCGGAGATCGTGCGCGCGGTGGGTGAGGAGCGGAAGCGGTTGGAGAATTGAGCGGAGTATGAAAACGAAGACCGTATATGTCTGTGACCACTGCTCTTGCGCATTCGATGAGCCGTGCGAAGAGCATGAAATTAAATGCTTGGCCGAAAAGAAGCGTCAGGCACTACTTGAAAAGGCCGCTGCTCGCGTCGAACCGCTGTGCGCGATCCTGCTTGGACAACCATTTGATGCTCCGTTCGGAGCTAAAATGGACGGTGCTTTATTCCTGATAACTCTCCCAATCGTCAAGAAGACAATCAAGGCGATTTCTGGAGCGACTGAGTTAGTCTCTACCTCAGCAAACCCAAGCCAAAGCGATGCCGAGATAATCAAAATGGCTAACGAAATACTGTCATCGTGAGAGACTGCTACTACCTATGAAACGCAAGCCAAAGCCCAAGCCGGAAGTTGAGGAGACGCGGCGGTTTGCGCGGTCGGAGGATAACATCCTGCTGGCGATGGGGACTTACCCGACGCGGGAGATGAAGGCGCGGTTGCGCATGTGGATGGCGTGGCCCGATTTTCCGAAGAAGACGCGGAACGGCTGGCCCATCGAGGAATTGCTGGCCTGGGTGGAGCGCAACGCGGAGCAGTTTGTGAAGGAAGGGAAGCTCAAGAAGATCCTCGAACGCGGGGAGGACGTGACGGGTGCGGACCTGAAGCTGTTCCGCACGCCGGGGGCGAAGAAGTTCACGGCGGACACGGGGGAGGAGTTCCCGGAGATGGTGAGCGGGATGGATAACCTTGGGAAGTTCATCATGCAGCGGTTCCGGGAGTTCCCGCAACTGGGCGAGGTGGGGCGGCAGCGGATCATGGGGTGGAAACAGTATCGGGGGATTGCTCGGCGGCCGGGGTTGCAGCCGTTTCCGGTGCCGACGGAGCGCAACGATTACAAGCTGGTGGACGTGTTTGAGTGGGTGGCGAAGTGGGTGATCCCGGACCTGCCGAAGCTGGCGGGCGACCTGCTGGGCGATAATGTGGACTGGGGCCGCGCGCTTCAGAAGCTGGAGTTCGAGAACCGGACCATCGAGCAGAACCAGCTCAAGGGCCGGCTGATGGAGAAGGCAGAGCATAACCGGGAGCTGGAGGCCATCGGTAAGGCGTATGCGCAGCAGCTTTGGGAAGTGTTCGATGAGCAGTGTTACCTGGACGTGGACGCGGAACTGACGCGGCGCGGTGTGCCGGAAGAGGCGCGGGTGGCGTCGGTGACGGTGCTGCGGGAACTGATCCCTGGCTACATCCGGGAGCACCAGCAGTGGCTGGAGGGGCGGTGTGAGGAGGGGAAGGCGGGGGAGGGAGGGAGTGATGGAGTGGGGGAGTGATGGAATACTGAACGACACAGCTGAGAGACGCCGCCCATGAATACTCCAGATTGCAACGGCGACGCGATGGCGGCGGAACGGTGGATGTGGAAGCATCCTAACGACCAAGCTGAGGCGCGGCGAACCAAACCAACGATATGAGCACAACACCAAAAACTCCAAACGAGCAAGCGGCAGAGCCGTTGCCTTGGACGGTCCACCTGTATCCCAAGCAGTGGAATTTCCGCTCGCGAATTGCGGCCCATCTTGTTGGCAGAATCATGGGGAAGTTTTGCGGACGGCGGGTTCAAGTCAGGCACAATTTTTACCCGTGGGAGTTTCGCAACTATTGACGCCGAACGAAAAAGCTCAGGCACAGCCGCCTGAGCGTGACGCGGAAAGGAAATAGATGAATGAATCACAAGAGACTCAAGCCGAAGCCAAGAGCGGGGCGGATGTTGCCTGCAGCGCCTTGTTCGGAGATTCGCGGCGTGATACAATTTTGACGGCTCGACCCGACGTGCGGGGTAATCAGCCAAGAGGGAACATGCCCGGTGTAGCGATACGGTGCGGGCATGACCAGCCAGATGAGTATGGTAAGCTGGCGGACATGTGTAACACGGCGACATCACAAACGCGCCGACCTCTTGGACATCTGGTGCAAATCCAGAAGCCGTCTCCCTATTCTCCGAACGACTAAGCTGACCGATGACAGGGAGCGCCGCAAACGATGCCCGATTGCAAGAGACGCCTGACCGGCGCTCCATGTCATTCGGTCCAGCGCCTGGTTCGGCGTCATTGTCTGTCGCATACGCTGACCCGCCGTATATCGGGCAGGCGAGGAAACACTACTCGCACGACCCTCGCTGCGCGGAAGTGAACCACCGGGAACTCATCGAGCGACTGAACACGTTCGACGCGTGGGCACTCTCTCTAAGCTCGCCGAGCCTGCAACAAATCCTTGCGCTGTGTCCCCCTGACGTGCGTGTGATGGCGTGGGTGAAACCGTTCTGCGCGTTCAAGGCCAACGTGAATCCTGCCTATGCTTGGGAGCCGGTCATCGTGCGTGGCGGACGAAAACGAACACGCCAACAAGTAACCGTGCGCGACTGGTGCAGCGAGGTCATCACACTCAAGAAAGGGCTTGTCGGAGTGAAGCCGGTCGGATTCTGCACCTGGCTGTTCCAAGTCCTGAACCTCGAAGCGCAAGACACGTTCCACGACCTCTATCCCGGCAGCGGCGCAGTGAGCCGTGCTTGGGAGGCGTGGAAGAACCAAGGGCGTTGGATATGACGCCGAACGACCGAACTGAGCGACCGCCGGCCACGGACTCACGATGAAAACGAAAACGCAACACGGCGGTTCGCTGAAGCGGCTGGTTCGGCCATTCGCGCCGACGTGGCATCACCAATCCGGCTACCCGAAACAGCCGTGGCGCGTGGAATACTGGAGCGGTGACGACCGATACCGCGCAAGCGTCCATCTCCACTGGAATTGGCTTGGGCGTGCTCACTGGCTCTGTGTGTTCCTGCCGGAGTGGCCTTGGCCGAACAGTGGTATTGGGACAAACCCACCGACCAAAGGCTAACTGGCCAAAACCAAATCATGCCACCCCGCCACCACTCCATGCCTGCCCCGCTTCCCCCATCCCGGCCGTCCGCGTTTTTGCGGTCGGCGGCGGCGGAGCGGTTTCGGGGGACGATTGCGGAGAATTGTGCGCGGTTCCGGTTGGTGGGGGCGGGCTATGCCTCGATGCCGCGGGAGCAGAACGGGCATTTCTGCATCGAGACGGCGCGGCACCTGGCAGGGCCCCTCCGGGCGTTGCTGGATCCGCGCGTGGAGATTGTGTTCATCATCGGGGCGACGCAATGCCTGAAGTCGGTGGTGGGTGACATCTGGTTCATCTACCTGGCGGAGCACACGCAGGACTCGGTGCTGGCGTTGTTCGAGGATGATCCCAAGGCGAAGGATTACGCGACGACGCGCTGCATGCCCAGCTTGCGGGAGCATCCGGTGGTGGCGGCGATGATCCAGGAGACGGTGGAGGCGACGGACCGCTTCCAGGTGACGACCACGGAGATCAAGCTGGCCGGCGGGCGGAAGCTGAAGATTTGCGGGCTAAACGACGGCAATGTGTCGTCGCTGTCGTGGCGGTTCATCTGGGTGAGCGAGGCGTGGCAGCACAAGAGCGACGGGTTGCTGCGGAAAGCCATCCGGCGCGCGGATCGTTATGCGGTGGGCTTGCGGCGGCGGAAGATACTGATCGAGAGCCAGGCGGGTCGGGAGGACGAAGACCTGGAGGTGGAGACGCGGGCGGCGGTGTGGGCGCCGCTGACGTGGGCGTGTCCTTACTGCGGCGGTCGGCAATCGTGGGAGTGCGATCACGAGTATGGGTTGCTGCGGCCGGCGGAGTTTGTGCCGCGGAAGCCGGAGGGCGGGCTGCCGCTGCCGGAGGGCCAGGAGTTGTGGCTGCCGCCCAAGGCGGGGAGTTACGCGGGGATGAAGTGGCCGCCGGCCGAGGTGCTGCGGGAGGGAAAGCCGGTTGGGCTGACGATTGCGGAGCGGGCCGAGCAGGCGCGGTGGGAGTGTTACTGGTGCGGGACGCAGATCGCGGATACGCCGGAGCTGCGGCGGCGGATTGCGGATAGTTACGAGCAGGAGTATGAGACTGGGGACCGGGGTGGAACCGGTCCCTACCAGAAAATCAGTCCGCGGGTGGTGGCGTTCCGCATTCCGCGCGAGGGGAACATGACGAATTCCTTCGCGTCCGGGGTGGCGAGTTATTTGTCGGCGAAGGAATCGGGGAACGACGTGTTGCTGGCGGACTGGTACATGAGCGAGCGGGCGGTGTTTCACAGTGCGAAGCTGGGCAAGACGACGGCGCCGCTGGTGGAGCAGAGTGCTTTGGACCCGAAGCTGACGATTCCAAACGAGGCGTTTCGCAGCCTGGCGGTGGATTGCCAGAAGGACATGGTGGCGAGCCTCCAGGCGGGGCGGGACATGACGGGTCACTTCTGGTGGATAGCGGAGGCGACGGATAAGGCGGGGAACGTGGTGCAGTTGGGTCGGGGTTACGCGACGAGCTGGGGGCAGTTGTTCGACAAGGGTGGGATCCGGGAGCGGTTCCGCATTCCGACGCGGAATGTGCTGATTGACGCGGGGAACTGGCGGACCATCGTAGCGGAGCAGGCGGCGAGGTATCGGACGCTGGAGCGCAGTCTGGATGATCCGAGCAAGCGGTCGTGGGCGACGTGGAAGTTGTTGGTGGGAGACGACGGGCGCGGGGCGAAGTGGCCGGATGGGGTGTGGCGAGCTTACTGGCCGCCGGAGACGATGCTGGTGGAGGTGATGGACCCGGATGCGACGTGGCACAAGATCAAGGTTCCGGTGTATCGCTGGAGCAATTTCTCGGTGAAATCGGTGCTCTACAAGATGCGAACGGGTGCGCCGGGGCATCCGAAGCTGACGCCCTGCCACTGGAGCCAGCTTGACCCGGTGACGCAGGCGAAGGAGAAGCAGCGGAACCTGGCCTACCAGGATCAACTGGACGGCCTGGCGCTGGGCGAGGATAACAAGGGGCGCCCGAAGTTCATCGAGTTGCACCCCGAGCAGCATTACAACGACTGCCACTGCATGGGGATCGTGCTGCGGATGATGAGCGGGAAGGTGCGCGGGGAGACGGCGCCGGGTGACTCGGAGGCACAGGAGGTGAATGGGTGATGGATATGACAAATTTGAACGACCAAGCTCACCGACAGCCGCCGAGAGTGACCATGTGCGACACGCTGACATTGGAATTGCCGATGACGCCCGAAACGGACGAGCGGGGCGGCTGTTCGCGTGCAGCGTCTTGTTCGGCATTTCGGTGTATCGTAGCTGACCCTCCGTGGCGTCCGTCTCTGCACGCGGACAACCCGCGCCGGGCAACCGTGGACAAAGCTGGGCCACAAAAGCACTACCCAACAATGCTGCTCGATGACATCTGCAAACTTGCACCGCCGTCCGCGACTCAATGCCACCTGTGGCTATGGGTGCTGACGCAGCATGTGGATTGGGGCTACACGGTCGCAAAGGCGTGGGGATTCAATGAAGTGGCAACGATGCTGACATGGTGCAAGCCGGGCCTAGGTGTGGGCCGCTTCCAGTGCAACACGGAACACGTCTTGGTGTGTCGCAAGGGAAGGCGTGAAGGTAACCCGTTCGGGTCTGGCGGGCGCGTGGCGGCGACAACTGGTGGCACATACTTCAACTGGCCGCGTGGCCGACACTCTGAAAAACCGGATGCGTTCTACGATCTCGTGGAGCGAGTATCACCCGGCCCGCGTCTGGAAATGTTCGCTCGCACTCGCAGGCTCGGCTGGTCTGCGTGGGGCAACGAAATAGCCAGCGACGTAGAAATGCCGAACGAAAAAGCTGACGCATGACAGGAGCGCCGCCAATGATGCCCGATTGCAAGCTGGACGTGCCCGGCGCTCCTGTCATTGCGTCCAGCGCCTTGTTCCCCGACTGGTCGAAAACTAAAATCTTGACATCACAAGCGGCTTGTGGTAGAATGTCCAGATGAAAACTGAACTTATCCAAATCGGGCTGACCGCCGCACAGGTGGACTCAGCGGACTGGCTACTCGACTGCCCTCTATTTGACGAGGACGCCGAATCACTCGCCCACAACTGGGACGAGACACCGGAGCGCGCCGCCGAAATCGTGGCTGCCGCGAAACAAGTGAAGCGTGACGGTCGGACACTGACGCTGCCGAACGACCACGAGGTGATCGAATACCTGCACGAATACGCCGAGCAACTGGCGGACATGAGCGCCAATGAATACCTCGATGAACTCGTAGGCAAAGGCATCCCGCACCGGGAGGCTCAATGCAAGGTCAACGCCGCCGTGCGGTCTGCGGAATCGCTCGCGGAGAAAATCGCCTGCCACCTATGAACCCCGAAGCTCGCAAATACCTCGCCAGCATCGGAAGAAAAGGCGGGAAGGCAACCGGGGCAAGCAAGCGGCGTGGGTCTGCCGCCTACTACAAACGAATCTCCAAACTCGCCGCGAAAGCACGAAAGGCGAAGTCGGGGAACGACCCAAGCTCAGGCACGACGCCCCGGAGAGTGACGCGATGACGCAAGCGACCACAGAACCTAAACGACGCCTCGACGAAGCCGAGGGCGGGGCGGCGTTGCCTGCAGCGCGTGGTTATGCGTCCCCATTGGCTCTCCCTGGACTCGAATCCGAAAGCGTCCGTCTGGATGACATCGTGCTGACACCGCTCGACGTGGCCCGTGATGTGGTGAACCACTTCAAGCCGTCCGGGCGAATCCTCGACCCGTGCAAGGGCAATGGCGCGTTCGCAGACCTGATGCCAGGCTGTGAATGGTGCGAAATACGCGAAGGGCGCGACTTCTACGAATGGCGCGAGCAAGTGGACTGGATCGTGAGCAACCCGCCATACTCGGTGTTCGCTGACTTCCTGCGGCACAGCCTGAACGTGGCTGAGAACATCGTCTATCTGATACCCGTGAACAAAATCTTCAACAGCGACCGAATGATGCGCGAAATCTGGTCGTGGGGAGGCGTGCCTGAAATCTACACCGTGGCCGGTGGTGGTGCGCTCGGCTTCCCGATTGGATTCTGTATCGGTGCGGTCCACTTCAAGCGTGGATACCGTGGCGATACCCGCGTGACGTTCAGGACGCCTAACGCTGGAACTCACCGACGGGAGGCAGCCGTCGAAGATGTTGAAATGCAAACCCGCGCCGCAACGGCTGCCTCCCGTTCGGTGCAGTGATCTGGTTAGGCCGCAATGACTCGCTCACAATAATATGACTAAAGAACTTTACGAACGAATTCACCGCGGGTGCGACATGGTGCGCGCCGGAAAATTCATTCCGTTGCCTTCAGCAACCCCAAGAAAACGTGCACGGAGCAAGACTGACCGCCGACGTGCTCGAAGCACACATGGCTGACATTGAACAGTTCACGATCACCTGTTCTGAATGAATCACCCCGACGAGGTATTTCAGGTACCAAAACCTCAAACGGTGATAGTTCAACGTCTGCCTGCGGTATGTGGACTAGTATCTTTATCATAGGCGTAGAGATTTGGCCTAACGTCAGAACTGAGCGGCAGCCGCCTGCGGTGACTGTCGCCGATGGAGAAAAACCATGAACAAGAACCAAGCAAATAAACGGCAAGGCGGGGCGGCTGTTCGCTCCAGTGCCTTGTTAGGTGTCACGGAGCGGATTGTCCAGAAGCCTTGCGTATCTCTTTTAGGAAAGCTGCTATCTGGTTTGCGCCGGCTGGGTCATGGTCTGCTCTTTCCTTCAATGTCTCATCAAGAATTCGCTCAGCAAATTGCTCTGCATAAATGTCTGGCTGCTCGCCTTCGATTCGACGCAAGCCCTGGTGCTGAAGACATCGAAACAGAATGGTCGAAACCGCCTTTAGCCTCGCCTCCAAAAAATGGATGCGAGCCTCTATCGCCAAATGATCCGTTGCGTGTTGATCCATACGGGATGCGGATGACACCTAACGCTGGAACTCACCGACGGGAGGCAGCCGTCGAAGATGTTGAAATGCAAACCCGCGCCGCAACGGCTGCCTCCCGTTCGGTGCAGTGATCTGGTTAGGCCGCAATGACTCGCGCGCAATAGCATGAAACTGAACCTGTCTGAAAGCAACCGCGGTGTTACGGTGGGGCTATGTGTCCAAATCGGGCCGCAAACTTGTCAACCGCCTTGCCAAGAAGGCATACCTTCTTGCCCAGAGCCAGAACTTGCAGACGAAACTCAACGTCTAGCTCTGGACTCATGTGGCAATCAACTGCTGCAAAAGCTTCGCGAAGCGCGGCTTTTAGTCGAGGTATGTCTGGCACAGGCTGAGTTGTCTTCATTAAAGTCGGAAATGCCTAACGACCGAACTGAGCGACCGGCGCTCCCAACGCTATGACTACACCGAAAACGACAACGCCGGTTCGCTCAAGTGAGCTTGTTCGGCGCGGACAATACCAAGCCGCCGTGCGCGAAATCATGTTCTTGATGGGAATCGAGTCCGTATCGCGCCGGAATTTCAACCGAGCCGTTGCGGTCGTGCGCAAAGTGCATCGAGCGCCGAACGTTCCGGCTCACCGACCGGAGCGCGAATAACTAAAAACGTGATATGCCAAACGACTCTGAAACTGCCAGGGCCCGCTCCGGTTCGGTGCAGCCGGTTTGTTCGGCGACCGTGAATTGGTTCTGTCCAGCCTGCCACCAATGGTTTCAAACACTGCAAATGCAAACCGAATCACGAATCCAAACTAAGGTGCGAATCCGAGAAGATCACATCCGCCACGGCTGCGCCGCGTATTCGCCGAACAGTGTTATTAACCCAAACCCACCGACCAAAGGCTAACCCGCGCCCGCCCCCCCCGCAGCCCGCCCTCCCGGCGGGCTGTTTTGTTTTCAGCACACCCCTTTTTCGTTCCCCGGTAACGGGCGCAAAACGCTCGCGGTGCGTAGGCTGTCCGCGTTGAGACCACACCCCTACAGCGTGCGATTCATACAGGTGGAGCCGGCCACCTGCGACGGGGCACTGCGGCCCTTGGACCGTCAACCGCGTGCGCGCTGTGGACCTGGCAGTAGCGCGGAAAGACCCCTCCGGCACCCTTTGACGTGAACGAGAAAGGTCAGCGATGAGCGCCCCCACAACGCCACCGAATGCGAATGAGACCGCTGGCGCTCATTCGCTGCACCGACTGGTTCGGCGACCCTACAAGACGACCACCTACGGAATCGGTGTAATGACCCTGGCCCGCGACTGCTGGAACTGCTACTCCTCCGTAGCGATGGGGGAGGTGCATGGCCGCGGCAGACACAACACCATCGTTGAACTACCGACAGATATATGCCCGCATTGCGGTGCAGACGATCCCTGCGGCACGCCGAACAGTATTGATTGAGCCAAACCCGCGGGCCAAAGCTGAACTGGTAGCAGGCTGATCCAAAGCTGAATCGCCACTTCTACGGTGCCATGCCAAAGGTGAACTGAGTTTGCCTTTGGCTTTTTTCGTCCGGCACTCCCAACACTCCACCGCTCCACCCCTCCATTCCCCTACTCCGGGTTGACACTTGGCGGGGGGTGATGGCCGTCAACTACTATGAGGGCTGGACGGAGGCGGAGCTGCTGGCTCTGCGGAAGACTGTCCAGGCCACCCTGGCGACCGGGCGGCCTGTGGAGGTCAGCCTGGCCGGTGAACGCGTGCGGATGGATGACAAACAGGGCAGCCCGCCGGAGGTGACGCTGGAGCGCATCGCCTACGCGCTTTACCAGCTCTACGTGGCCGGGGAGACGACCACGGACACGGTTTACCAGAACCCTTACGGCTATCAGCCGGGCGTGACGCTCCAGGCGCGCTACTGAGTATGGCCACCGCTACCTCATCCATCGTGGACGCTTACGGGCGGCCCATCCAATACGCGACCGGCCGCTACCCTTCGCCGTCGCGGCATCCGATTGACAACCGGCCCAAGGCGCCCACGCGCCCGAAGATTTACGAGGACCAGACGACGTGGACGCGGCAGGAGCAGGTGAATTACTCGCGCGTGATCGCCACGCAGGTGAACGGGGTGGACGCGGCGCTGACGATGAAGAACTCGTTCGCCGTGGGCGATGGGTGGGAGGTCAGTTACTCGGGCACCAACCGCGCCTGGGGTGATGAGTTCGAGGCGCTGGTGAATGGCAACTGGATGCGCAGTTGTAATGCGCTGGGCGAGCAACACGACTGGCGTTCCACGCTGCGCACGCTGGGGCGCACGCTGGACGTGGAGGCGGACTACGCGGTGTGGTTCGACACGGCCACGGGACGCTTTGCGGTGCTGGACCAGTCGCGCATCGGCACCGGGCAAAACTTCTGCGTGAGCGAGGGGAACGGCCTGGAGCGCGTACTCGAGCTGGGCGCGGCCAGCCAGTATCAGTATGCCACGAACTGGCTGAACGGCTACGGGAGTTACACGCCCGTGTGGCGGATTGACGATGCGAAAAGCCCGTTCGACGGGCGGCGGATCATTGACGGGGTTATCGTGGACGACCAGTTGCGCGTGCTGGGGTATCGCATTCTGGGTTACAACCCCGAGGGGAAGCTGGCTTACGCGGACGTGTGGGCGTGGCAGGTGCATTTCAACTTCGAGGCCGGCGCCTGGCTGAACCAGGTGCGCGGCATTCCGTCGCTGGCGAACCTGATTGACGACGCGAACACGGTGATGGACATCCTCTATTACTGGGGTCAGGGCGTTATGATCGCGAGTCAGAAGATGGTGTATCGCAAGAGCATCGAGGGGCGGCCGAGCATGGGGGCGCAGGAGACGGAGGTGACGGTGGTGGACGCCGAGGGCGATGAATCGCTGAAGCTGGTGACGGTGGAGGCGGCGCCGGCCGGCGTGGTGGAGCTGTCCACGCGGCGCGGGGAGGAACTGGGCACGCTGGACCTGAACCGCCCGAGCATGGACGAGCGGGAGCTGGTGCAGATGCTCGAAACGGCTTTCCTGGGCAAACACTGGCCGCGGGCCTTGGTGTATGCGCAGGACATGGGGCGCGCGGGCGCGCGGGCGATCACGCAGCAGGTGCAGAATATCATCGGCGCCCGCCAGATGAGCCTGGAGCGGAGCGCGCGCTGGGTGGTGAACCGCTATGTGGCCTGGGCGATGGACCGCGGGTTGCTCACGCGGAACCAGAATCTCGGGGATCCGTATGACTACGGGTTCACGGTGCCGGCGTTGTTCTCAGTGGACGAGGGGAATGACGGCAAGCTCCAGCTCAACATGCTGGGGCGGGGGGTGATTTCCCGCGGGACGATTTGCGCTTACCACGGGGTCAATAAGAAGAAGATCCTGCGGGAGAATGTGGCGGACGTGGATGCGCTGGCGACGGAGGCGGAGGGCCTGGCGACGCGGCACGGGTGGCTGACGGCGCGGGAGGCGCTGACTCTGCTCGATAACCAGGGCAACCCGAATGTGCAACCGCAACCGCAGCCGGCACCGGAGCCGCAGGAGCCGGCGGCGCATGAGACGGGGGAACAGACGAACGCATGAAACTTCCGAAGTTGATCGAGACCTTGACGCGGACGCCGCTGCTGATCCGGCCGGAGACGGCGGAGAGCATTGGCACGTTGCTGGAGCAGCACCAGGTATTGACCCGCGAGGCATTCCTGGCGAAGCGCGAGGGCAAGGATTTCTGCGGGGAGAACGTGGATCTGGAGCAGATGGTGGTGGAGAAGGGCCTGGCGATGATCCCGGTGAAGGGGCCGCTGGGCATCGGGCTTTCGGCGTTCGAGAAGGGCGCCGGGGCTACCGACTACATCGACATACAGCGCGAACTGCGCGAGGCGAACGAGCATCCGAATGTGGATAACATCCTGCTGGTGACGGACACGCCGGGCGGGATGTTTGGCGGGCTGCAGGAGACGGCGGACCAGATCGCGGCGTCAGAGAAGCCGGTCTATCTGTGGGTGCCACCGGGCGGGATGGTGGCGAGCGCCGGCATGTGGCTGGCGGCGTCGTGCGCCGGGCGGTTTCTGTCGAAGAGTGCTTCGGCGGGAAGCATTGGCGTGTATTGCGCCTGGCACGATTACTCGGAAGCCGCGGCCAAGCGGGGCGTGCGGGTGAGGGTGTTTTCCAGCGGCACTTACAAGGGGATGGGCGTGCCGGGCACCTCGTTGACTCCCGAGCAGGAGAGCCACTTGCAAGACCAGGTGCTGGAACTGGCGGAGGAGTTTTACCAGCACATCCGCAACAACCTGGGGGACATCCCGAACGAGGCGATGCAGGGGCAGATGTTCCGCAGCGGCAATGCCGTGGCCCTGGGGTTTGCGGATGCGGTGGTGAGTTCGCTGGAGGAGATGCAGGAGTTTCTGGGGTAGGGGCAGTAATGGGACGCGGGTGGAACGCGTCCCTACCGGCGGGTTGACTCGGGCGGGTGAGTAAACCGATGACACTCGCCGACCTCAAAAATGCAGTGACCTCGCTGATCGCCCGCGCCGACGGTGCGCTCAAGCTGGAGGTGCAACAGCTCAGTGCGCGGGTGGACACGGAACTGACCGCCCTGAACGACCAGCTTGTCGCCGTCACCGCCGAGAACACCAAGCTCAAGGAAGACTACCACACGCTCGACACCGAGTTGACGGCGGCCCGCCTTACCAACGCCGAGTTCAAGGCGTTGAATGAATCCCTCACTGATGCCTGCCTGGCGGCGAAGGTGCTGACCGCGGATAAGCGCGAGGACGCGCTGCTGGTGCCCGCGGCGCAGAAGTTCGCCAGCTACCAGGGCGCGCTGAACAAGGCGTTTCTGGCGGCCAACGTGCCGCCCGCGGCCATGCCCACCGCGCCGACGGCGCCCGTGGCGACTGGCAGCGAGAAGTTCGACCACCTCACCGGACTGGACCGGGCGATTGCGGCCCGGACGGCGGCCATCAAGGCGGCCCGCGCGGCCAAGGCGGCCTGAGTCCATCCCTGTCCCACCCCTCTCACCCTGATCCCCACCCAATTCTATGGCTAAACTTACCCTGCTCGACGTAGCGAAACTCAACGGCAACGACACCGTGGTCGGGCTCATCGAGGAAAACCTGACTTACGTGCCGGAGTTGCAATACTTCCCGGTGCGCCAGATTTCCGGCACGAGCTACAAGACGGTTACGCGCACGGGTTTCCCGAGCGTGGCCTTCCGCAGCGCCAACCAGGGCGTTACCCCGTCGAAGAGCACGTTCGCCCAGAAGCTGATCGAGTGCTACATCCTCTCCGCGCGGGTGGAGGTGGACAAGGCGGTGCTCCAGGCGCAGGCGAGCGAGGCGGCCAGCCTCGAAATGCTGGAGGCGGACGGCGTGATGAAGCAGGCGATGATCGAGATCGCCAGCCAGATTTGGTATGGCGTGACGGTGGACGACAAGGGGTTCCCCGGCATCAAGGCGGCCACCGCTTTTGGCGGGGCGACGACCTACAACTCCGGCGGCAGCAATGCCACCAAGCAGTCGAGCCTCTACGCCGTGAAGTTCGGCACCAAGGACGTGACGCTCATCACGGGCAACAACTCCACGTTCACCCTGGGCGAGTTCCGCGATGAGACCATCGAGGACGCCGTCGGAGCGAAGCTGCCGGGCCGCGTGGCGGACCTGACGGCCTGGGTGGGCCTCCAGGTGGGCAACGTGAACTGCGTGGGCCGCATCTGCAACATCGGCGACGACGGCGAGACCGGCGACAAGCTGACCGATGCGAAGATCGTGGAGCTGCTGAAGCTCTTCCCCGTGGGTTACACGCCCGACATGATGTTCACCAACCGCCGCAGCCTCGGCCAGCTCCAGGCGAGCCGCACGGTGACGCTGAACGCGGGTCCGGCGGCCAAGCTCGCGCCGACCATCGAAGCCGTGGCGCCCATCCCGACCAGCGCCTTCAACATCCCCATTGCCGTCTCGGACGCCATCCTGGCGACGGACGCGGTGGAGAGCTAACCCTCGGCCACCCTCCAACCCACCACCGTCCGAACTGACCCCCACTTATGAGCCAGACCTCCCGCCTCATTACCGATTACGCCCTGAAGGTCACTGCCACGCTGCCCAACGCGGCTAACACCGCCAACACCAACGGCGTGGACCTCGGCCAGACCACGCCCTTCCCCATCACGGAGAAGATCAACGTGCGCATCTCGCACACGGCGGCCACCAGCGCGAACACGAAGAATCTCAACTTCCGCCTGATGGACAGCGCCGACAACACGACCTTCACCAACGTGGCGCAGACGGCCATCCCGATCCTGAGCACCACGGGCGTCTCCACCAGTTACTCCGCGGCCAACGTCATCATCGCCCTGCCCCCGAACGTCCGGCGCTACATCCGCGCCACGGTCATCGGCGAGGCCAATGGCGGCGATGCCTCCGACGGCACGTTCTCCCTCGAAGTCCTCACCTGAGTCCGCACCTCAGTCCCCCAGTGTGAATCGCCCAGGGCGGTGGGTTTACAGCCCGCCGCCCTTTTTTCTTTCCCCACCACCATGAAGAAACGCATCTCCCTACTGCTCGGCCTCCTGGCGCTCGTGGTCACGGCCGGCGCGGCCACTTACCCGCTGGCGGAACTCGCCAACACCGAGTTCAAGACCAACACCATCGCCTTCACCGCCACCAACACCACCCAGCACGCGACCAACACCTGCGACTGGGGAACTTACCACACGCTGCAGACGGTGGTGGTGAGCACCAACGACAGCACGGTGACTTACGCCCGCAGCCTCGACGGCTACAATTTCAAGTCCGTGGTGACGAATGCCGTGGCCGCCGGCACGAACCTGGTGGAAGCCACCTGGACGGGACGCTGGCGCTATTACAAGGTCAGTGTCTTCGGCACCAACGTGAGCAACAGCCTGACTTACTACCTGGGCGGCAGATAGACTTGCCCCGCCGTGTGATGATGACGACACGCGCGGATTTCACGGCGCCACTGGATTGCTGGCAGGGGGTGGCGGAGGTGTTCAGCGGGCAATACGACCTCAGCCGGGTGGCACGGATCGAGGGGCAACCGCGAGTGCTCGACCTGGGGGCGAACTGCGGCGCTTTCTCCGTGCTGGCCTGTGAACTCTGGCCAGGCTGCCAGGTGACGGCTTACGAGCCCCAGCCGAGCGTCTTCGACTACCTCTACCGCAACGTCGCCAGCTTCCCCAACGTGCGCCCCGTGTGCGCCGCGGTCAGTGCCCTGCCGGTAACTCACGCCAAGATGCGCCGCGGGGTGGACAGCCGACTGTGCGCCAGTCTCGTGGATCTCGGCCAGGGCGAACAGGAAAAGGAGCCGACGCTCACGGTGCCCGTGGTGCATCCGCGGGACTTACCCGAGGCGGACATCCTGAAGCTGGACGTGGAGGGCGCTGAGGCGGACATCATCTGCCACCTGCCCTATGTGCCGGCGGCGCTCATGCTCGAATGGCATTCCCACGCCCTGCGCGCGCGCATCGAGCACGCGCTGGATGGGCGCATGATCCTGGCCTACAGCCGGGTGCTCACTCGGACGACGGGACTCGCCACTTACCTCAGAGCCTGAACCGAATTTCGAGATGTCAAAAAACGCCCCCCTCAAGCTGTTCATCGGGATCCCCGTCTATCGGGAGATGGAAGCCAGCTTCGCCCAGTGCCTCATCAATCTGCACCTCGCCCCGCCGTGCGATGAGTTCCTGGTGTGCCCGCTCGTGGGCGATTCGCTCGTTAGCCGGGCGCGCAACACCATCACGGCCAACTTCCTCGCCACCGACGCCACGCACCTGCTGTGGCTGGATAGCGACCTGGTGTTCTCCCCCGAGCATGTGAAGCGCCTGGTGAGCCATGACAAGGACATCGTGGGCGGCTTCTACCCTAAAAAGCAGGAGGGGCCGCTCCGCTGGGTGTGCAACGCTTACCCGCAGCCGCAGCCGGTGCAGCCGGACGGGCTCCAGCGCATCCGCTACGCCGGCACGGGGTTCATGGTCATCCGGCGCCAGGTGTTCGAGCGGATGATCGCCACCTACGGCGACGCCCTGCGCTACCGCGCGGATGAGAGCGGGCGCGAGGAACACGATTTCTGGTCGGTGGGCGTGCATCAATTCGAGGACGGTTCCCGGCGGTATCTGAGCGAGGACTGGTTCTTCTGCCAACGCTGGCTGGACCTGGGTGGGGAAATCTGGGGCGACACCAAGGTGGTCATCAAACACACGGGCGCCATCACCTTCCCGCTGGCGTCGCAGATGGCGGAGTTGCGGGGGTGAAAATTGAACCCCTAAAAAACGGGGGGGCTTTCGCATGATTGACCTGATTCTCCAGAATGCCGCGGCGCTGCGGGAAACCACGCCCCTGGGCGGCATCATCACGTTTACCCAGGAGGACGGCAGCGAGGTAGCCGTGCCCTGCAGCATGGGCGCGGACGTGAGCGGGCTGCAACGCGCGGACAATTCCGCCGGCTTCCAGATCTCCAACACGCGCTCGGTGGTGGTGCGGACGGTACTCCTGGCGTCGCTGCTGGGCCGGGCGCCCGTGGCCGGCGAGCCGGTGTCAGTCCAGGGCCGCATGGAGTCGGACCCCACCACGCTGGTGATCGCGCCGACGAATGGGGTGGAGAGTTACAACGCGATACTCACGAAGCTGAATCTGTATAACCCGAATGTGTAGGGGTGGGGTGGTGGAGTGGGGGAGTGATGGGTTAAAAAACGGGGGGTGGTAGTGCAGCCTTCAGGCTGCTTTCAGTTCTTCAAAGCTCATGACCATGTGGCGAAACTCTGGCTTGATCTTGTGAAGGTCCGAAATTGGCTTCAGGCTCATGGCCGCCATTTCCGCGCACCGGGCCGCCTGCTTCATTCCAAGGTGGCTTGCGGTGTGCTGGGCATGGAGGTAGGCGGCTCCGCGGGTGGTGAGCAGTCCGCCGTAGCTGACCAGCTCATCCATGACGGCTTGGAAGATGTTCCGGCGGTGTGTGCGCGGCGGAGGCTGTGATTCGTCCAGCATTTCCGGCCGCAGTTCATCGGACAGGTGCAGGTGCATAGTCGTGTGAGTTGAGGGTCAAAAAACGGGGGGTAGCGGCAGCGGTATGGTGCGGTCCTGGCGCATGTCCACGAGCTGACGGCTGATGCCCCACGCACCCACCACGCTGTCAAAGTGTTCGCGGTTATCGCAGCAGACTGACCTGGCAAAGCGGCGCTGGGTGCCGTCGGAAACGTAGAGGTGGACAAATCCAGGCTTCTCGTCGTCATAGACTTCTACCTGGTGATCGTTGGTGATGGCATCCCGCCCGGTGTGCGCGGTAACGGTGGTGTGCTTGCCGAATGTGATTGGTACTGAGTGCATAAGTCTCTCGATTTTGCTGGTTCAAAAAACGGGGGGTGGTGGGTCAGTCAGCATCCAGCGGGCGGGCAAATTCGATGCGGGCGAGCACACTGCAATTCGTTACGGGGTCGGACTGCCAGACCACGCGCTTCACAAGGGACTTTTTCACCCAGCGGTTGCGCTCGATTTCGATGCCTTCCTCGTCCTCGCCTTCGTAGTGGTCGCACTCGACGGTCTGGAGCTTGTGGTCCGGGGTCAGTTCCGTGCCTAGCTGTTGGCCTTTCCAAACGTCCGTTTCGGTCATCTGGTAGCTGTTGAATCCCCCGCCGATGCAGGGCCGTTTTTCCGTGTAGGTCTTTGCGCTCATAGGTATCTCGATTTTGATGGTTCAAAAAACGGGGAGGGTGGTTTGTGCTTGGACTTTCCCCCGTGATTGAAAGGCCAAGCATGATCTCAAAAAAAGCACGGCGGGCTGCCAATGGGCGGCCCTGATTCTGGCGGTAACGGTCTCGGTGTCGCTGGTGGTGGCAGCCCACGCGATCCCGCCCAAGAACTATTACAACCCGCACAACGTCAGGTGCCCGCACGTCCCCCGCGGCTGCTGCCTGCACAATCTGACCGACGGCTTCCCCGGCCCGAACTGCACCCCGCGCTGCGCCGCCCGCGCCAATCGCTGCCGGATCGACTGCGGCGGCGGAACAGTAGGGATCATCATCCGACCATCACCCCCGCCCCGGCCGGACTAAAAAGCGGGGTTGGCAGTCTTCTGCCGGCGCTGGTTCGAACGAATGGCGTTGCCAAGCTTGCGGATCAATGCCCGGTCGTTGGTGTGGATATTGAAGACAAAGCTGCGGTTGGCGAAGTTCCCCCAGAATCCGAACATGCGATCCCGCCTGGCTTGCTCGTTCAATTCCGGGTCGAGAATCCCGTTCCTGCCCCAGTTTGGGCTGATGTAGTTGCCATACTGCTCGAACTTCAGGTCGAGAGGTTCGGTTTCCAGGACGGCCATTAGGTCGTCAATGGATGACTGCGCTTCACCGTGCCAATGTGAGCCGCAGGAGTGAATGATGGTAGGCATAGGGAATCTCGTTTTCAATGGTTCAAAAAACCGGGGGCTGCCCGGCGCAGTCGGATTGTCTGTTCCGCGCTCGCCCCAGGCCGGAGCCTGGGGCGACCGCGAGGCAGTCAGTAGCTAATCAGCCACGAGCCATGGGAGTCTTTGCACGGCCGCGGTTCGCGGATCCGGCCGGATCGGTGCTCGCCCAGTCCCTCGATTTTCACCAGGCTACCGACCCGGAATCGGTTCCATTGCCGCCGCATGGCGCACGAGCCGCGGGGCTGGCCGCTTTCGGCATCTACCAACACAGCGGTTTCCGTTGCGTGGAGTAATTCCGCCACCCGGCAGCGAAAGGTGATCACCCGCGTGCAAGCCTCCATTGGATCACCATACCGGGAGCCTGGCAGCTTGCGGACTACACCCTCACCGCCGCGGGCGAGGACGGCGCGTAGCAGTAAAGCGCCGTCAGCATGGTGGGGCAGGCTGGCAATTCCATGCTGCCGGCAGATGGCATCTCGAATTTTAAGACGCTCAAAAAGCGGGGCTCCGGCACAGTCGGCGCCGCCATACTCCACGGCATCAAAGGCAATGAAGTGCTCGCCTAGCTGCTCGCCAGCCAGCTTGCCGCTCGGCGTTTCCAGCAGGCGGAATTCCCCATCAAGCTTTTCCTGGTATATACTGCCGTCGGCTGGCCAGTCCAGGCCGGCGGGCAGGGGGACGATGGTTTTGCGTGGTTTCATGGCGGCGGCGGGAAACATGCGATTGCACCGGACCTGCCGTAGTCTTCAAAATGCCAGAGCGGCAAAAGGGTTTTCAATTTGGCTTTCACTGGTGATCCTTTTCTCCTCAGCGGACAGGCCGCTCCACCGGGCGGCGGCGGAGCGGCGCTGCATCTCGCGCATGTAGTTCGAGATTTCAGGCTTCATGGGAGGCGAGGGATTCTTCGATTGCTTCGGCCAGAGAGTGGCGGGCCTCAGCGAGATCATCGGACTCGCCGCGCTTTGCTGCCGAGCGAATCGCATCCGCAGTGATGCCATCCGTCGCCATAAGCGCGAGCAGTTCTTCCGAGCCTTCGCCGCCGAAGGCTTCCCGACCGAAGAACCAGCCATCATCCGTGCGCAGTGCCACCGCGCTCGGCCCGCCGTTCGTCCTCAAGTAGGCCGCGACTTCACCTTTGGGAGTGGGGGCGATGCAGAGGCTCACTTGCTGGTCGCTCTCCCCTTGGGAGAGCAGGCAGATCTCAAAAAGATCGAGGACTTTGGTTTGGTTCGTGATGCTGTAGGTGTTCATTTTATTTCCTGGAGTGAATTTGATTTGTTCCGGGTTCCTCCCGGCAGGGATCCGCCATTGCGGCGAACTGGTAAGAGCTTGGCAGATGATGCCTAGAGTGTCAAGCTTAACAGAGAAAATTTTTTGCACTCGCAACTTGCGCGCAATCAATGGCTTGCGTCAAGCTTAACGCTAAGAGTGAAAAAAAGTATGCGGCTCTACGCCTTCCCAGCAGCTCGCCTGGATCGCATGTATTGCCGCATATACTTAGCCTCTACGGCACGACAGGCAGCGCACCGGGCGAACGGCCGCCCGCGCTTGCCATTCCAGTCGCGCGGTCGCCCGCAGTCCGGGCAAAGTCCAGCCTGCCGCATCCTGCCCTGCCAAGCTGCCTGCCTGGTGCGCTTCTCTGCCGCTTTGCGTGTTGCCAT
>CAZWFX010000009.1:1271-47687 GCA_964633425.1 uncultured Candidatus Saccharibacteria bacterium | reverse complement strand
CTGGCGGGAGGATTGACGCGGGGCGGGTGGAGTGTACCGCCCGCCCCTTTCTCTTCGAGGTGACCCCATGGCTGACTACTGCACGATTGAGGACGTCATCAATCGGCTCAGCGCTGACGGGGTCACCTATCGCACTGACGACTCGCCACCGGACGACTACGGCGACGTACTGGACGAGGCGAGTCGTGAGATTGATTTCTACCTCCTCGCCCGCTACGAAGCTGACCAGCTGGTCGCCTCCAGTTGGGTGAAGCACCAGTGTGCGACCATCGCTTCCTACCTGCTGTGTGAGAGGCGAGGTAACCCGGTGCCGCGAGGAATCGCTGGCAAGTATGAGCGGCTGATGGAGCGGCTCAAACTGGTGCAGTTGGGGAACATCCCCATCCCTGGAATCGTGGAACGACGCACCGCGGTCCCCACGATGAGCAACGTCCGCATCAGGCTCGACCCGCACCCGCGCACGGTTGTCGAGAGGAACAAGAGCACGACGCGCAACCAGCCCCAGGACTACGTGCAGCACGCCGACCGGCTGGAGTGGTTCGACCCCGGAATCTGAGGTGAAGTATGGTGGGCGGCAAGGTGGTTGGCGTGGCAATCAACAAGCAGGCCGGAACGGCCCACGTGTCTTGTGTCGATCCCAGCTATCCGCGAGACGAGCCAACCTCCATCCGGGTGCGAGGCAAGTTTTTTGACAGCATTCGCCCGGGGGACGGGCTTTGGTGGCAGTGTGGCAAGGCGTACTGGACGCCACAGGAGAACGTGCCGTGGCAGGGCAAGAAGTGCGGGGTAGAGTTCGACATCCCGCTGGAGAAGATCGGCTATAGTCACTGACGGAGATTGCTCATGGCGGGAACGGTGACGTTCGACGGGACTCGCGAGGAACTGACGCAGCTCATGCGCCGGCTCCCCGCGATCCTGTCCGGACAGGTCACCGACCCGCTGGACATCGCCCGTGGGCTCCAGCTGCGACTGGGCGTGGCGTTGCTGTCGAAGGTGCAGCAAGCGTTCATCGTGAAATCGCGAGGCGGCACAGGGGAGGATGGCATCACATGGCCCCCACTCAAGCGGGAAACCGTCGCAGCCAGGAGAACTACAGCCGGGGAACGGCGGGCTGCTGGAGTTGGGGGCCGGCGGGTCCGAGGGCTGTTGACCCCGGCACAGGACAGGAAATGGAGAGGAATCTTTGCGACCCGGAAAGCCCGCCTCTTGATGGGTGGGCTGAGTCCTGCGGCTGCCAGTGCGAGGGCTGCGTCAGCGGCCTGGGCCATTCTGAAAGGCGACGGGGCGCGTACACGCCTGCAAGTCTTCGGCGGACGACAGGTCGATACCCTCCGCGACACCGGGGAGCTATTCCGCTCCCTCTCGCCTGGTGTGGAAGACAAGCCTTCCGGAGCGGACGGGCAGTTGTTCGACGTTATCCCAGGCCGCGTAACCGTGGGCACCAATAAGAAGACGTGGCACCACAGGGGAGTGGCCGGTAAGCTGCCCGCTCGCCCCCTCTGGCCCCTGGACGGCACTTTGCCCCCCGAGTGGTGGGCACACCTGCTGCGCGTGTACGCTCGCGGGCTCGCCGTCGCGATTTCCGAAATTGTTCGCAGAGGGGAGGTGCAGACGTGAGCATGCCCGACCTCCTCATCGCGGTGCGCGACCGGATCCGCTCGGCACTGAGCTATCCGAACGCTCAGTGCGACGTGCAGCCCGATGGTTCCCCCGAGCCTTCCAGCGGCCAGGTGTACGTTGCCGTGCATCCGGGTGACACGACCAATGAGGACGACCTGAGCCTTGACGAGTCGTACGAGTTGTTCGTCACGCTCACGATGAAGGTGGGATACCTGCCCGTGGATCAACTCGGGCAAGAGTTGCTCCTGAAGGCCAGGACCGGCATCTATGCCCGCGCGCGAGCGATCGCCCTCGCCGTCCACATGAAGTACGAGATCATGGATGCGGCGAACGCTTCGATCGGAGACACGGCCAACGGGTTCCACCACCCGCTCGTCTATCGCCGCATGCCAAAGCCGGTCATCAAGGGCCCGGACTGGTTCAACGCCGAGGACGACCCCAACCCCCCGGCCGGGCTCGCGATCGAGATTCGCTTTGACGGCGCACGCCGCAAACAGACCCTGGAGAGCATGATGTGAGCGAGCGAATCGAAATCGCTGACGGGCGTGCTGTGCTGTACAGGGGCGACTGCCTGGAAGTTCTGTCGCAACTGGGCCGTGGCTCGATTACGGCAGTCGTCAGCGACCCGCCTTACGGGATGAAGGCCAACCTGAACACCAAGCGGTTCACGGGCGGTCACACTAGCATTGGCCGCGACAATTGGCCCGCGATCGTGGGCGACAACAAGCCCTTTGACCCATCGCCCTGGCTTGACTTCCCGAAAGTGGTGCTGTTCGGAGTCAATCATTTCGCCCAGCGGCTGCCGGTCGGGACTATGCTCGTCTGGCTGAAGAAAGTTGACAGCCAATTCGGTGTCTTTCTGAGCGATGCCGAATTGGCGTGGATGAAGGGCGGGCATGGGGTCTACTGCCGCCGCGACACTTCCCTTCTGGGGATGAAGCGAACCCACCCCACCCAGAAGCCCGTAAGCCTGATGGAGTGGTGCCTGGACAAGGCAAAGGTGCCGAAGGATGCCGTCGTGTTCGACCCGTACATGGGCTCAGGGACAACTGGCGTGGCATGCATGCGGACTGGCAGGCGGTTCATCGGCTGCGAGATCCAGCCCGAATACTTCGAGACGGCCCGGAAGCGTATCAGCGAGGCGACCAGCGACGGGCCACTTTTCGCACAACAGGCCCTGGAGATCACAGCATGACCACCCACTACCGCTGTCTCAATTGCGGCACGGAATTCAAGAGCGACCGGGGACCTGACGCACCTCGGCCCGGGTGCAAGGCGTGCGGGATCGACGTGGACGCCGAGCCGGCGTTGGCGAATTTCATTCAGGCTCTGGAGACGATCCACTTCGACCCGCCCCACCCCATCGTGAAGCACCGGGGCAAGGGGCACTGGGCCTGCAACCCGAAGAGGGGAGTTGCAGGTAGCAGGGCCACCGGCGAGCCGGCGGTGGTGAACTGCGAGGCGTGCCGCGAGACGGCCGAGTGGAAGAAAGCGTATGGCATGACGGGCGAGCCCCAGGTTGCGGCTGCCCACGATGAACCCGTGGAACTCGACAAGGCCCGGATGGGCTGAGTCCCCATAAAGAAAGAGAGGGAGAGTCGTGGCTCTCGAAACAATGGTCGCGGGAAGATACGCCGCAACGTATGCCACGGTGGATACAGGAATTACACGCGAAGGTTACGAGCTGACCCTCGATAGCGAAATGGAAGACATCGGCGAGACTGATGCCTGGGGGCAATCGGTGATTGATGGTGTTTGGCGCGGAGGCAATTGCTTCCTTCAGTTCGTTAGCATCGCCTACAAGGCCGGCTCCCTGGCTGCGTTCTGGCCCTACGGTGGTGCGGCCAACGCTGCGGGAGCGATCGGCATCCTGGTGGACGACACCGTGAGCGCGCCGAACAAGCTCCCCATTGGCACCCTGGCCAGTTCTGTGGCGAAAGCCCTCGTGCTGACTGCCGCCGCTGGCACTCCTGCTGCCGCAGCCCCGGCCACCTTGACCGCGACTTATGCGCTCCTGGCCAAGAACAACAACGGCCGCATCCTGTTCAACTCGAAACTGAGGGACGTGCCTGTGCGGCTTCGTCTGTATCCGTATACGGTTTCTAGTGTTACGAAGTTTTTTGCAACGACCTAAGAGGACAGAGATTGTCCACTAATCCAGCCCTCGGGAGAGAGGGGCTGGACGCGCGTGGGCCGGGGGCGTACCGTGTAGCGGGGGTACGTCGCCCGGCCTTTTCGTGCGCGGGGTGTGAACGTGAACGGCTTGCGGAAGCTGGTGTTCGGGTTCTTCATCGCAACCGTCGTGCTCGGGGTTGTCGCCCTGGGCGTGATGATGTTCTATCTTGATTACCTGAACGCCACGGGCAAGAGCCCGGACGACAAGGCGGGAGAGGCGGCGCACGTGAAGCCTTCTACCTCAAAGGATCCTGCGGACTGGACGAAAGGGGACCACGTTCGGCTGGTAGGAACCTACATCGAAACCAATCCGGAAGGTGGAGCTTTTCTCGACAGCCTTGAGGGCAAAGGAGCAATCAACAAGTGGATTGTTCTGATCAAGGCGGGAGTGGTGGACATTTACTGTCAAACGAAAGAGAGACCAGCAGCCCCTGTGTTCGAGAAAGGGCAACTGATCTCGGTGTCTGGCGACTTTCAGTTTCGCAACGGCTCTGTCGTGGTCCTGTCGAACTGCGACGTTCGCTGATCACGGAGTCAGCTTGCCGGCAGGCCCCTTCGTCCCGTCGATACCCAGTGCGATATCCGCTGGCAACTCAACCACCCCATCAGGGGCAGACGGCAAGAGGTACTCGATCCGCCAGCCGGTGTAGTAGACTGGGATTCCGTTAATGCCTCCGTCTGGCTCTTCGTGGATTATCCTGTCCACCTCGATAGGTGTTACCCCTCCGACGCTGACCAGCCGAGGCACAGGTACACGATACCCTAGCCGTCGCCCCCAACCATAGAGCCAGATTCGCCGCGAGGGAGTGGTTGGCCGTTGGATTGGGTCAGGGGGGCGGACCCCTCTCCGTTCCGCTGGCTCGATCCCTGCCCCGGTGAATCCTCGGAGTTCGTCGTCGCTCCCGGTCGGGTCTCTGGTTACCCCTCCCCCCAGCCCTTCCGCTGCCGTGGGGTTGCGGGCCGCGCTGTCGTCGTTCGAGAGGAGCAGCTTGTGGCGGATCGCTCCGGAGCGTTCGTGGTAGATCAACCACACCCGGTATGCCATCCAGCTGTTGAACGGTGTCAAGTTCTTCAGCAGCACCCCAAGAACGTCTCGCGTCTCTCGCTCAAGGTCGCTGTTTTGCGGCCTGTTCGGTGCGTTTCCGTTGACCCCTGGCGCACCTTCCCGCCGGATACACAGGTCAACGATGCCGTCGCTGTTCGGCGATGCAAAGGCTTTGTTGTATCCCCTGACTGACTGTGTTCCGAACGCTTGCAGGCTGGTTTGCCAGAGTGAGTGATCGGTGGGGACTGGCTTCCACAACTGCGACTGGTTGGCCAGAAAGTGAGGAATGTCAGGCTTGGCCGCGACGAATACGACGCCGATCGTGAAGCTGCTTGACCGGCCGAAAATATCCTCCTCAACTCGCAACTGCGTGGGGATCGCCAAGAGCGTTCCGTCGCCAACCCGGCGAAGGGCACCAATGCGGGCGCTGACCAGGAGCAAGAAGACGCGGAGTGCTTCCGACTTTGGCACTCCCTGGGCCATGATGATGGTCGCTTCGAGCGTGACCGTGTAGTGGATGCCTGCCACATACTTTGACGGGTAGATGGTTTGCCTTGCTTCGATGTGCGCCACTCGCTCCGGGAGGGCAGTCGGGATCTCTTCATCCGTCCATGAGAAGTCCAGTCGTCGCTTATCCTTGCTCAGCTTGTAATCCTGGCTCACCCGCTGATATCCGAAGATCACGGCGGACTGGAGTCGCTCGCGGTACAGGTCGGCGGAATCAGGCAAGGACCTGTCGCTCTGTGTCCGCCTGGTCATCGGGATCTCGAGATACCCGCTGGTCGTGACCGTCGTGTATCCCGCCTGGTCGATGCTGAAATCCTGTTCGTAGTTGATCGCCAACGGAGCGCCTAAGTACACGGCTCCTGTGCATTCTGGAATTCGGGTTGTGACTCGCCACACAACCTTACAGGTTCCCGCCCCATCACCACCGAGGGGGATCCATTCGAGGATCTCGGGTCGCGGTCCCCAGGCGGCATCACGCACCCCGCCAGCGGTTACGTTCACCATCAGGTCGCCGAAGCCCTTGCTCGAGTAGTTGAGCGCGCCGCCCTGTGCCGTGAGAGCCTTGCGGGCTGATGACATATCGGCATCGGTCGTGCCGGTCACCACGTTCGGAGTAACGTATCCCTCTACCTCCAGTGTGTGCTCGACGTAGATTGTCGTACGCTGAGCTTCATCCATGACGGGGCGGCTGGAGACGTGAGAGTGGTACAGGCTGTTGAATGAAATCCCGTTGTAGGTGCAGGTGGCCGACATGGATTACCTCATGGGGAGATCGGGAAAGCGAGGGGGAGCCACTCCGACAGCAACGGGTAGTTTGGCGTCAAGAAGTCCGCCAAGAATGTCTTCCGTAATCTCCTTCGTTTTGCGTTCATCCAGCCGTTTACGAATGGTCGCCGTCTCTCCTCCGACTTTCTCGGCAAGAACGAACATCTTCGCCAGGTTGAATTCGATGGCGGCTTTGACGTATTCCGCCATCGTCGGCATCAGTTCCTTTGTCCCCTCGATGCCCTTCGACGCTCCCTCAAGACCAGCAGCAATCTGCTTGAGCAGATCGACCATCACGGGGATCGCAGGCGTCAAGATCGTGACCAGCAAGTCTTGTGCTGCCTGGCTGGCCTTGCTGCGCGCTGCCGTCAGGTCACCCAGCCCAGCATCCGCCAGGCGGTTGGCCCGTCGCAGGTCTCCCAGGACCTGCGACACATCTGCCATTGCCTCAGCTTGAGCAATCGGCCCGCTGTACTCGGCAAACTTCTTCGATAGATCCGCGAGTGCGCCGTCAAACGCTCGCAACTGCCGGCTCGACTCCGCGACCACCTTGCCCATGATTCCGGCCTGATCCGCTGCCGACTCGAATCCCTCCGCGAACACGCTGGGATCCAGCCTGGCTACGCGAGTGGCGACCTGGCCGAGCGATTGCACGGTCGCGCGGGCCGATTCCTCCACCATCTCCTTCAGCTTCTTGGCCGCAAGAGCGATCGCCAACGGTGGAGCGGCAGCAGCAGCCCCTTCCAATCCCCCGGCCGTTGCCCCTTGCAGGCCACCCCCCAGCTGACTCGCGACCCCGCCGAGCTGTGACCCAGCCTGACTCGCCAATCCCCCCGCCTGCTGGAGGAAGTTTGGTGCTGGAGGCGTCACCGGTGGCGGGGGTGGAGGTGCGAACTTCGCCACGGGCAAAGGCGGTGGTGGTGCGACCTGTGCTGCCGGGGGCTGGGGTGGCTGAGGTGGGGCAGGCACAGGCGGAACCGGTGGCGAAGGACTCGGTGGCGGTGGCGTTGGAGTAACCGGCGGGGGCGG
This sequence comes from uncultured Candidatus Saccharibacteria bacterium, assembly GCA_964633425.1. GTDB lineage: Bacteria > Patescibacteriota > Minisyncoccia > Phycocordibacterales > UBA2100 > UBA10103. Next base: position 40,546 of record CAZWFX010000009.1, on the reverse strand, counting down.
TGGGGCAACGACAGTCGGCCCGGAAACGACCTGCGTGGCCGCTGGAGCGGGTGTGGGTGCGGGGGGCGGAGCGGGGGCCGGCTGCGCAACAGGGCTCACGGGCTGACCGCTGGGCGGCATCGCGGGCGCGGGCGGTGCGGGGGGCGTGTACGCGGGCGGTGGGGGCGGCTGATACCCCTGCCCCGGCCTGCTTCCGCCCGATTCTCGCAGTTCGATTGTCAGCGTTTCCGGCATGTGAACCTCCGGGCGACAGGGTAGCAGGTACACGCGGGTTGCGTGTACCGAGTAGGCTCGCGGCACGGAGGTACCCACACATGCAAGTTGCAATCGAGCGCGATCTGGGCAGCGGTGGGGTTACGTTTCTGGCCGGCGGGCAGATGTTCAGCGTGGACCTGGTGGGGGAAGTCCGCTGGTACATGGAGGAAAGCCCGAAGTTCAAGGGTCTTGAAGCCCTGGACGCAGTGAAGGAGCGGGCCCTGAAGCTGTACGGGGTGGAACTGAACTACTCCCAGGCCGACGCCTACCTTCATGCCCTGGATGTCGCCTACCGGGATCTCAAAAAAAAACAGCACGACGAGCTGAGCTGACCGCGTTCTACGGCTTCGACTGCTTCGCGATCTCGGATCTCGCGTTCGTCGGCCTCTCGGCTCACCAGGGGCGGTTCATGGCCCGCAAGCTCCGCGAGCAGGCCCTGGCGAACGGTGCCCAGCCGACCGTGGATCAGGTGTACGAGTGGACGCTGGCCGAGACCGAGAGCGAAGAGACAGCCCAGCAGGCGGCGACAGCCTACGCGAGCGACCTCCTGAAGGCAGGCCGGACCCCGGGGTGAGGTGAAAGTGGATCCTTCAGACTTCCTCGGCAAGCCGATCACCCGCGACTACCGGCCCGGCATCGTCGGCGCGTCGGCACGCGGGTACGACCAGCGGGGATTCCTGTCCTGGGGCGACGTGGAGTACATGAAGCGTGACCCCCAGGTCGCGTTCGGGCTCCGAATCCTCTACGCCCCCCTCCCCCAGGTGAAGTGGAAGGTCAAGGCGAAGAGTGAGGAGGTGGCGAAGTACGTCGATCGCACCCTCCAAAAGGTGTGGACGCACCACCTCCACGACCTGGCCGACTGCCTGTGCTACGGCCACGCAGGCGGGGAAGTGCTCTGGAGGCACGACGAAGAGACGGACACGATCGAATTCGACCGGCTGAAGCCCGTACACTCCCCCGATCTTAGGCCGCTGGAGCGGTGCGGCGAGTTCGCGGGGGTGTCCGTCCAGGGCGTGAGCGGCGGGGAGGGGGCCCCAGGACACATTTTCCCCCCACGCTCCCTCTGGGTTGTCTACGACCGCATCCCGGGCACGCTGTACGGGCGGGGCCGCATGGGTCCGACGTGGCAGCCCTGGCAGGAGAAGACCGCGCGGCACGGGGCCCTGGACGTGCGGCGACTCTGGTTCGTCAAGAACGTATTCCGGGGCGGGATTATCCGGCACCCGCCGGGCGAGATCGAGACCGCCCCGGGCGTCTACCAGTCCTGCCAGGATTACGCGCGGGAACTGGTGGAGAAGATGGAGGCCGGGGGCGTGCTGACGCTCCCCAACGTCGTTGACGAGCACGGGAACCAACTCTGGACCTACGAAGAACCGAAGGTCAACGGCGACCTCACGGGCGTGCGAGAGTACGCGGGCGACCTGGACCGCGAAATCCTGGTTGCTCTCGGAATTCCCCCCGAGGTGGTTGACGCCGCGGACTCCGGTTCCGGCTGGTCGGGCCGATCCGTGCCCTTCCTCGTGTGGCTGAGCAGCGAAGACATGATCGCCTGGGCCATCATCCAGGCCGTCGTGAACCAGGTTTGCCGCCCCGGCGTGGCGGTGAACTACGGCGAGCAGCCGTTCGAGGTTGAGCCGGTTTCCCTCGTGCCGAAAGCCCAGATGGACGACGCCGCGCAGGCCGGCGACGAAGGAGGTGCCGAAGCCGCGCCTGCCGCCCCGCCTCCTCCCCCCGTCACCCCCGACCCCGTTGCCCAGCCCGTGCAGATGTCCTCTGACGGAAGCTGGACGCGGTACGAGGGCAGCCACGGCGGAAAGGGTTGGAAACACTCCGGGACGGGCGAGATCCGCTATCAGGAGAAGCAGCCCAGCGGCGGGAGCGACGACGAAGGGGGCAAATCCGCGTCGGGCGAGGACGCGAAAACACCCGAAGAGGCCCGCCGCATCACGATCAAGGACCTGCTCGGGCTCCCCGCCGCCGCGACCGTGGGGGCGAAGCAGGCGATCGCCCGCGTGGGCCAGCCCGTGTGGGACACGTTGAGCCCGAAAACCCAGGAGCGGCTCACGAAGGCGTTGAAGATCGGCAAGGCGATCGAGCACAAGGCGATGATCGCGTTCCACAAGGGCAAGGAACTGTCCGTGGAGGTGGCCCGCGAGCGGGGCCTGGGCGAGGAGCACGCGGAGCGGGTCGGCAAGATCATTGCCATCGCCGACCAGGCCGTTGCGTGGACGACCACTTTCCCCGTCGTCTCGGCGGTCACCGGGAATCCGGCCATCGGAAAGGTCGCGTCCTTCCTCCCGATGGCCAGTTTCGGCTACCTCGCGATGAGCACCGCACGGAACCCCTACGCCATGTGGAGGGCAGCGAAGAAGGTGTTCGGCAAGACGCACGGCGAACACGCCGAGCAGGCGGGACTGCCGCACAATCCGCCCCCGACAATGTTTCACGAGTCGGTTCACATGTCGATGGACAGCATCGACCGGGAGGCCGTGGCCGCGCTCCTGGCCGGTTTCGACGCACACCCCGAGGGGGAAGAGCGCGACTGGTACGAGGCCCTGATTTACGCGGCCCTGGACGCGACCGAGGGCGACCTGGCCGCTGCGGTCCGCCAGGCCGACGAGCACATCGCGAGCAACCCGCCCCCCGGCGACGGGGACGTGCAACTCTCCCAGGACGCCGCACAGCCCCACGGCGACCCCTGGGTGCGCTACGAGGGCAAGCGGGGCGGTCGCGGGTGGCGGAACACGCAGACCGGCCGCATCGTCTACGGCGAGAACAAGCCCAGCGTTCGCGGCGGGGTGCGGAAGGGGGCGACGAAGGCGACCGCCCCGCACGCACGCCCCGACGTCGGCAGCGTTGCCGCGAGGATCAAGCAACTCCGCGAGTTGGGGACGGCCACCGCAGAGGACATTCAAGACCTCGCACACAACCTCATGTCCCTGCGCGTCGTGGACATCCAGGCGATCAACAAGGCCCAGGGGATCCGGGGCGGCAGGCTCAAGGCCGAACTGGTGCAGAAGGTCCGCGAGTACGTCGTCGCGCGTGCCCAGGCCGAGGCGGAGAAGGTAGCCGAGCCGGAACCCGAGGCCAAGCCGGCCCGGACCGCCAAGCCCGGGGCCGGGGACTCGCACAGCAAGAATTCCAGGCTGGACGTCGGCAACGCGGGCGGCAAGAATTCCAAGCTGACCGGCAGCCTCGCCGAGAAGAACCCCAAGGGAGCCCCCGATGGATCAGCCGACCGAACAGGAAGCCCAGGAGCTGGAGCAGCGAATGCGGACGCTGGCGGACCAGTGGCGGCAGAAGCTGGCGGATCCCGCGCTACAGGCGCAGATCAAGGCCGGGACGGTCAAGGTAAGTCCCCTGATCCAGCAGCTGTTGGACGCGTTCCCGCCGGACTCGAAGAAGTAAACAAGCGGATCAACCGCTTCGAGAGCTTCTTCCGCTCCAGGGAGCAGCACCGCGTTGCCGATTGGCTGGGCCAGTTGCGATCCCACGTCAACGCGATGGGGCCGGAACTGGCCCTCGCCGCTCTCAACCCGTCGTCGGAGGGCAAGAAGGGCGACGGCTCCGAGGTGCAATACTGGGGGGTGGGCACGGAAGAGGCCAACTGGAAGAACATGGGCGAGTGGATGGAAGGCTACCTCGCCCGCAACGGGATCATCGCCGTCACCGGGGACTCCTCCGACCCGAACTTGCCCCTCATCAGCGCACTCGGCGCGCCAGACAAGTACGTCGCGGGCGACTTCAAGCCGGCCGGCATGCACTACACCGACAAGCTCACGGAGGCGAAAGACCTCCCCGGCCTGGAGACGTCCGAGGACATCTCCAAGATCATGGGCAAGCCGGTAACGCACCTCACGCAGGAAGTCACCGACAAGCTCGATGAGAAATACGGCAAGGGCCAGTGGATCGTCAAGTGCTACGACGACAACGCCGCGGCCGGCTACGGAATCTTCTTCCCCCAGCGCGCGGCAGCGATCGCCCAGGACGCGCGCAACACGATCTGGAACGCGGGGTCGGCCCTCGGTCAGTACGGATTCCGGCTGGCCCGCAACCCGGACACCGGGAAAGTCGTCGGCCTGGTGCATGAGACGGGCGACACCTACCCGTTCGGGTCCGAAGAGTACAAGAGCACGATCAACGGGGACGCCCGGGAGTGGGGCGACCGCGCGGCCGCGGCGGCGCACAGCGAGCAGGGGGCCTTGCTCCCCGAGGGCTCGTTCATGGCACAGCCCGCGTTCCAGGCGGTCGGGATCAGCGATGCCGAGCGTGCGGCCGGGAAGACGTGGCACGAGAAGAACGAGGGGCGCGTTCACCTGGTGACCCGCGAAGACGGGAACGTGGAAGTAATCCCGCACTCGACCTGGCTGAAGGGTGGAAGTCTCCCTGTCGTGTTCGAGGACGAAGACACGAAGGCGATGGCCGAGGCCGCGAGGGCGGCGATCGCCTCGCTCCCGCCGGAAGCCCGTCGTGGTCAAGTGTACGCGCCGGACATCATGAAAACGGCGGACGGCTACCGCGTCGTCGAACTCAACGCCCAGGGCGACAACAACGGCTCTGGCTACCTGCACGACAATCACTTCACGATCGACGCCTACACGTCGCACCTCGCTGGTCGCGCCCCAGCCCACGTTGCGTTCATCCGTCAACTCTTGACCTCCCGCAAGAAGAAGGATTGACCCATGCCGGTCGCGAAGCAAGAGGTGTTGAATACCATCCTTGAGATGATTCAGGAGCGAGCAAGCCAGGCCCAGGACGCCGGTGGTGGGCACGTTGACGAGGACACGCAACACGACGTTGACCAGTTGGCCGCGCTCACCGAAGAGCCGGCCCTGACTGAATTGCTGAACCACCTGAACGGGGTGCAAATGTCCCTCGACACCCCCAACCGCCCCGAGCCCACGCTGGTGGACACGCTCGTGAGCCGAGGGGCAGCGGCGGCGAAGCCGGTGGTGGAATCCCTCCTCAAGCGGGTGCGGAGACTGGCCCGAAAAAAATACCCACCCCGGAGCTGATCCGCAGACTTCGGGGTGGGATCGCGAAGGTAGAGCCGATCCTCGCCCGCGGGCTGAGTGACGCGATGCTCAGCGCGTGGATCGGGGGCGCGGCCCGCGTGACTCGTGGCCTGCCTACGGTGGGGCGGGTGGAGACGGAACGACCGTTTGGCTTGCCCCCTCCACCTCCGCTTCCCCCCTTAGCTCCCCCCCCAGGTCCCGGCGACGGTGGCCCTGTGGTGCGTCTCCCGATCGTGGAAGCAGCCCAGCGTGACCTCGCGGCCCGGAACGTGATGGACGCCGACGACTTCGGCCGGCTGGAGCAGGACGCGCGACGGTCCGCGTTCACTGTGGCTCGCGTGTCCAGCCTGGAAGCGATCGAGAGAATCCAGGCCGCACTCGTTCACGACATCCACGAAGGGGGAACGCTCCGCGAGTTCCGCGCGCGGGTAGAGCAGGCCTTGGGCGAGTCGATGCTCTCGCCGGCCCACATCGAGACCGTGTACAGGACCAACGTCGGGGCAGCGTACACGCAAGGCTTGACGGAAATCCTCGAGCACCCACTGGTGGGGGATGAGTTCCCCTACCTCGAATATCACGCGGTTCACGACTCGCGGGCGCGCAAGGAACACCGCGAGATGGAATCGCTGGGGATGAACGGCACGAACGTCTATCGCCGGGACGATCCCGTCATGCGGAAATTCCTCCCCCCGTGGGATTGGAATTGCAGATGTGCAGTCGTCCCGATCGGGATCGAAGACGCTGCCGCGAAGGGCGTGAAGGAAGCCCAGGAGTGGCTCGCCACGGGTTTCCCGCCTGTGATGCCGGATTGGGTGCCTGCCCCTCCGTTCGAGCCGTCTCCGAGCTTTGCGGGGCCTGCCGGGTGGACTGAGGGACTCTTGCAATGAGCGTGTACTACGGCGGCAAGCCCTGTCTCGACCCCGCACAGGAAGCCTCGAACTGTCGTGACCTGGGATACGCCCTCGGCCCGTGGGTCAGTGACGCGAACGGGTTCACCTGCCCGCTCGGCTGCGCGCCTGGGCGTGGTCGCGTGCTGATGCGGCGGGCCGACCTCGACGCGCTGAACCGGGAGGCTTCCTACGACCTGGTGTTCCGCGAGACCGTCAACGTCGTGACCGTGAAGGACCTGCTCGTCGTCCGCGCAGTCGCTATCACTCCCGGCTACCGCTCCGACCCGCAAGCGGCCTACTGGGTGGAGTTGGCAGACAAGCGGTATCTCTGCCAGGGGGTGCCGATCGACCAGGCGTTCAACGTCCGGTCCGCCCCCGGCGGGGATTACTTCTCCGCGACCCTGAACGCGAGCGTGGCCTGGACGTGGACGGGGATGGTTTCGACCATCTGGACCGCCGTGGGCAAGCTGGGCACCTATCCCGGCCTTCCCTTCACGCCGGACGGCACTCCCGAGGGGTGGAGCTTCTACGGTGGCCGCGCGCTCGAAGCGCTCGGCCAGGTGCTCGATCGGATCGGCTGTGCCCTGTGCCTCAACCCGCTCACCGGTGTATACACGATCGTCCGCATCGGGGCGACCGACACGGCTGCCGACCTGGCCCTTGCTGCCCGCGAGAACGGCCGGGTGGGGGATGATGACTCGCTCGATCCCCAGCGGGCCCGGATTCCCGCGAGCGTGCGTGTACGCTTCCCCAAACAGAGGGCGAATGCGGACAGCACCGGTGCCAGCCCCTGGTACAACGTGGACGTCGCCGGGACCTACACTGCTGCCGAGACGGGGACGTACGCGGTCGTGCAGGACGACTTGCCCGCGATCTACGACGACACCGACACCCTCACCAACTCGGCAGCACTGGCGACCCGCGCGGCCGAGCGAGCAGCCGACTACTACCGGAGGGTGGCCCTCACCCGACTGCGGCGGGAGTTCTCGGGTGCTCAGTCTGCCGCCGGTCTGCTGCCCGGGAGTCAGGTGAAGTCCATCGCTTGGCGAGAGCGGGGAGGGCTGGGGCTCACGACCGAGGTGGTGAGGAATCCGGGCCTGCCGGTCCCCGAGGTGCCGTACGGGCCGGGCGGTGCGGCCCCGATGACCGAGGATGAGAGCGTTCTGGAGACGTTCAACGAATGGAACATCTCCCAGACGCTGGTGGAGAATACCTACGTCGGCGGGGACACGCTGAGCGAGACGAACATCACCAGCGTGTGGATGCAGATCATTAACTTGATTGCGTCCTACTCGTGGACGTTCTCGAATCCGATTCGCCAATGCTCGTGGCTCTACTGGTGCTCGGCGAACATCACACTGAGCACGTTCTCGACCAACAACCTCTCCCTCGCCAGTACGAAGAAGATCGTCTACCGGCTCGACACCTCGGCCGATGCGGACCTGACGGGAATCGTCGCGGGGGCGAGCGGGCAAGTGCTGCTCCTGACGAACGTGAGCGCCTACACAATCTCGCTGCGGAACGAGAGCGCGAGCAGTTCGGCCGCGAACCGGTTCCAACTGCCCGACGCGGCGGATATCGACCTGTCTCCCGACGCGGTCGCGTTGCTCTGGTACGACGTGACCGATCTTCGCTGGAAGGTGCTCGCGGCTCCCGGCCTGACCGTGGCGGAATCGGACGGGACGCCGAGCTATGACCGGATCACCTCGCTGGAGTTCGATCAGGCAGACGGATTCAGTCTGTCGCAGCCAGGAGCGGGCCGCGTGAAGGTGAACTACGGCGTGACCGTGAAGGAGTCGGACGGCTCCCCGAGTTACTCGCCGGTCCAGTCCATCGAGTTCGACCAGGCCGCGGGGTTCGTGGTGACTCAGCCCGCGAGCGGCCGCGCGAAGATCAGCTATTCAGCCAGCAGTTCCGGCATCACGGTGAAAGAGTCCGACGGCTCGCCGAGTTACAGCTCCATCACTTCCCTGGAGTTCGATTCTGCGTCCGGGCTGGTGGTCAGCCAGCCAGCGGCCGGGCGTGCCACGGTGACCGGCGGCATCACGGTGAAGGAGAGCGACGGCAGCCCGAGCTATTCCCCGGTCATTACGCTGGAGTTCCAGCAGCCTTCAGGGTCACCGGGCTACCCCGGGTTCGTGGTGACTCAGCCCGGCACGGGGCGTGCCACGATCACCGTGGACACCGGAGGCCCGATTCTGGGGACGGGGCTGGTGGACGGGGCCGCAATCACGGGCCAGCCGGCTACGGGCGGGTCAACGATCAACCTGAGCGACACAGGGGTCACGGCGGGGACCTACACGTTCGGAACGAAATCGGTGACCGTGGACGCCCAGGGCAGGATCACGAACATCGTCTGACCGTAGCGTCCGGACGCGTGTACCCGGTAGGCTGCCCCACTGGGGCGGTCCTGTTTGGGGGTGCGCAGTATGGCCGACAATGTGACACTCAGTGCCGGCTCTGGCGGGGCGACCCTCGCGACCGACGAAATTTCCAGTGTCCATTACCAACTGATCAAGCTCGGCTACGGGGCCCTGGACTCGTTCACGATCGTCACTGCGTCTGCCGGGCTCCCCGTCGCGCAGCAAGGGACGTGGACGGTCACCGGGGCCGGGGGCACGTTCCCTGTCACCGGCACGTTCTGGCAGGCCACACAACCGGTCTCCATCGCGTCAACGGTCACGGTCACGGGGGCGGCGGGGACGTTTCCCGTGACCGACTCCGGGGGCTCGCTGACTGTCGATGCCCCCGTGGGCACCCCGGTATTCGTCCGCCTCAGCGACGGCTCCAGCGCGATATCGACGCTACCCGTCTCGATGGCGGCGGTGCCCACGGGGGCTTCGACGGCGGCGAAACAGCCGGCCCTGGGTACGGCGGGCACCGCATCCGCTGACGTGATCACCGTTCAGGGCATCGCCAGCATGACGGCGCTGAAGGTGGACGGTAGTGCCGTCACGCAGCCCGTCAGCGGCACCTTCTGGCAGGCCACTCAGCCAGTCAGCTTGGCCTCGACCGTCACGGTTACCGGCGCCGGCGGCACGTTCCCGGTCACCAATGCCGGCACCTTCGTCGTGCAGGAAAACGGCGCGGCGCTTACCAGCCTGCAACTCATCGACGACGTGGTGTTCGCGGAGGACGCGGCGGCGGCATCCGGCGACAAGGGCATCATGGCCCTGGCGGTACGGCGGGACAGTGTCGCATCTTCCAGCGGCACGGACGGTGACTACAGCACGCTCAACGTGGACGCCAACGGCCGGCTGTACGTCGCGGTCAACAATATTCCAGCGGTGACGCAATCCGGCGCCTGGAGCGTGGCGCAAAGCGGGACGTGGAACATCGGCACCGTCAGCGGCCTCACCGCGATGAACGGCCAGACGATCTCGATGGGCACGGGGACGAGAGACGCCGGTACGCAGCGGGTAACGATTGCGACCAACGACACCGTACCCGCGTCACAATCCGGCACCTGGACCGTCCAGCCTGGCAACACGCAGAACACGACCGCCTGGCTTGTATCTGATCCACCCGTAACGAGTGGCGGGCCCACGGTGGCCCGGATCAAGTCCGCGAGCGGCACCAACGCCACGAACGTCAAGAACGCCGCCGGCCAGATTTACGGCTACGACCTCTCGAACAACACGTCCTCCGCGCGGTGGGTTCACTTCTACAACTCAGGTTCGACGCCGACCGCAGGTAGCGGCACTCCCGCCTTCACGGTCCTCGTGCCCGCCAGCGGTGGCAAGAACATCTACTTCCAACACGGAATCCCGATGTCGAACGGCATCGGCTACACGATCACGACCGGCGCGAGCGATTCTGACACCGGAAGTTGCTCGGCGGACGACGTTCACGGGGTGCTTCTTTACAAGTGAGGTAGCCGATGGCGATTGCACTTGTGACCCATGCCTCGCTCGCGACCCCAGGGGCGAACTCGGCCGTCACCGGGACTTGTGACACCACCGGGAGCAACCTCCTCGTCGTGGCTGTGTCGAGTTACGCCCTCAACGCCCGCCCGGCGGTCAGCGACAGCAAGGGCAACACCTGGACCGAGTTGACCGCCTACACCAACCCGGCCGTGGACGTGACGCGGCACCAACTCTGGTACTGCATCCCGTCGTCGGTCGGCGGCAGCCACACCTTCACGGCGACGGGGACGGGCAGCTTCTGCGGCATCTGCGCGGCGGCGTTCAGCGGCGCGAAGAGTTCCAGCCCGTTCGACGCGCAGAATGGCAACGGCAGCAACGGGGCGACCTCGCTGGCCACCGGGAGCGTGACGCCCAGCGAGGACAACGAAGTCCTGGTGGCCGGCGTCAACGTCAACGGGGCGGGGACGATCGCCATCGACCTCAGTTTCACCATCGCGGACAGCAACGGCTACTCGGCGGGGGTCAACTTCTCCTGCGCGATCGCCTACCTGATCCAGACGACGGCGGCGGCGAAGAACCCGACATGGAGTCAGAGCGGGGCGTCGGCCGCAATGGCAGGCGCGATAGCGACGTTCAAGGCGGCGCCGGCGTCGGCGGCGGTTCACTTTCTAGCCTCACTCGGGGTCGGAGGATAACATGGCGACGACGTTCATTCAGATCAACACGGGCATGCGGCTTGGGTCGCTCGACCGCCAGGCAATCGACCAACTGCGGTCGGCGAGGGAGGCATTAGCCAAGCTCAAGGCGATCATGGACACCCAGATTGACGTGAGCGACTACTCCCTCGTGGAGAGCCAGCACGGGTTGCAGACCGGCAAAGGTCAAACATTTTACAACCTTATCGCCGGGGCCAACACGGACCTGGCCACGAGCAACATCACCCAGCTCCTCAACTGGTGCGGGTAACCGATGACTCTCGCGCTCCTCATCCCCGGCGTCGGCATGGGGGCCAGTCCGGCCGCTGCCCCGGCTGGGCTGGTCGCGCGCACCATCGCGGTCCTGGGGCGCCGCGACACCACATTCACGGTGCCCGGCCAGCGTGGCACGACCGTTTCCGTCCTGGGGCAGCGCGGCACGACCGTGAGCGTAGAAGGGAGCCTGAGCATGGCGATCAGAACAGACTTCGACGTGCACAGAAGTGAAGACGTCAACATCGACTTCGACATTGATGAGTCAATCGTGGGCTGGTCGCTTCGCCTGTCTCTGATCTCCATGTCGGGCACCGAGTTGGTCTACAAGACCATCGGTTCCGGAATCACGATCACCTCGGGCGCGGCAGGCACGGGCCGGGGCGTGTTCGACTCGGCGGACCTGGACAGGACCATGAACACCTACCGCTGGGCCCTGTCGCGCACCGACACGGGGTATAAGGCTGTCCTCGCGTACGGGCTCGTGAACATCCTCCCCCCGGAAGCCCTGCCGTGAGTGCCCTCCTTCACGACAACCTGGACGACCGGCGGGAGATTCACCACCTGCTCGCCCGGCTCTCACCGATGAAGCGGGTGGCGTTCGTTGACGAGTGCTGCCTCGCGGCCGTGCTTCCCGGGTCGGCGGTTCACCCCGGCGTGGCACGGAAGACGCGCGACCTCGCGCAGCTGGCCAGGCGGGACAGCTCGGCCGATTCCCGCCTGACGCTCAACCTGTTCATGGACCTGTGGTATCTCCACCTGCACTACCAGTGGAGCTTCGATTCCGCACTCGCGAGGCTAGTTGAGCTGGTGCGGCTGCATGGCTGATCCGGTCTGGCGGTAGCAGCTCACCTTGCGGTACTTGCTCACCCGCACACGCTCGCACACCTTGCACCGCGGCAAACGCCCGTCTTTCGTGTTCGCCGTCTTACTCCGCGAGAACGCGAACACCGGCTTGACCTGTTCACACGCCCTGCACTTCCTGCCCAGTTCGCGGCAATCCAGCACGGCAGACAGCGCGTCCGCGAGGCAGTGGTGCGTTGCCCCGGCGCGTTTTCCTGACTGGTGGATCACGTCCAGCACGTACACGGGCTTTTCGGCCCCGTCTTCGTCTTCGGAGGTGACGAAGAGGTGCAGGGTGCGGAGCGATTCCGCCGCCCGAAGTAGCAAGTCCCCAATCACTTCCGGCCGGGGCAAGGCCGGCGGCTCGCGTTTCGACATGGTCGCGTCTCCTGGCGGGATGATGCGTGTACGCTCCATTGTGCCCTCTCTGAATGCACTGGACAAGTGTAGAAGTGGAAGAGGAGAGGGTATGGATCGTGACGCAATCATGAGTGTGCTGAAGGGGGCGGCAATCGCTGCTGCCGGTGCGCTCCTGACTTTCCTGGTCGATGCCGCTGCTGGCGGTGCCCTGGGCCCCTATGGGCTGATCCTGGCCCCTCTGCTGAGCGTGCTGATGAACGCGGTGCGGAAGTACCTGTACCCGGACAAGCCCGCACCTGTTCCCGTGCCCGTGCCAGAGCCGGTAAAGCCTCCGACACCTCCCGGCCCGTGGGTGGCCGCGATCCTGGCCGTGCTCCTGGTGGGCGGCAGCGCCTGGGCGGACCTGAAGATCACGGGCGAGATGAAGGTTCCGGAGCACCGCATCGTGCGGCTGACCGCGACCGGCGATATCGACGGTGCCGCGCTGATCTGGGATCTCGATCGCGAAGACGTGGCGGACGTGGAGGAGATCGGCGGTCGCCTATTGTTCGCGGGGCCACCCGGGGTCTACAAGGTCAAGCTCCGGGCGATCAGGACGAAGGACGGAAAGACCTCGGCCGAGACTGCTCGAGCAACGGTAACGGTCGGCTCTGCCCCGCCGGTGCCACCCGGCCCGATCCCGCCAGTCCCGCCCGGCCCCGAGACTCCGCTGGTGAAGGATTTGCGTGCGGCATACCAAGCCGACCTCTCGCCCGTGAAGGCCCAGCACCTGGCCAATCTCGCGGCCGTGTATCGCGAAGTGGCGACGAAAACGAACTCGGCGGACCTCAAGACGGCGGGCGATTTGCTCACTGTCCTTCGGACTGCCGTGGCCTCGCTTGTGCCCGCTGACGGCCTGGTCGCGGTCCGCAAGCGGATTGCGGCCGAGGTGTCCGCCTCGCTTCCCACTGACCCCACCGTCGCCCTCGATTCCCCGACCCGCGCGAAGGCCGCTGAAGTCTTCTCGCGTGTGGCAAGCTCTCTGGAGGTGATCAAGTGAAGCATGCCTGGCGTTGGGTGGCCGGGGGGCTCGCCGTTGTTGCCCCCATTGCGGCCCTGATCGCATTACTCCTGACCGCCCCTCGCCCCACTCCTCCCGAAACCGGGGATGCTCCGGGAGTACCGAGCCACCTTGCTACCGGCTGGGTCGCTGACCCGGATGCCGTGGAGCGGGTGGCCTCGACACTCCCGGAGCGGTATTTTCGTAGCACACCCGCAGGCCGGGAAGCCGATCCCCCAGCAGATGTCTTTCTCTGGGAAGCGAGCCGCAAGGCTACGGGAGATTTGCTCCCCCCCAGAAATCAGGGGCAAGTAGGCTCCTGCGTCTCGTTCGGTACGGCCAGCGCGATCGAGCACCTCATGTGCGTGCAGATCGTCCTCGGGGCGACGGAGGAGTTTCAGCCCCTCGCCCAGGAGGTGATTTACGGGGGCAGTCGCGTCCAGATCGGCGGGGGGAAGATCCGGGGCGACGGGTCGGTAGGCGCCTGGGCCGCGAAGTGGGCGAAGGATTACGGGGTCATTGCCCGCGGCCGGTATCCCGGATACGACCTGTCGGCCTACTCCGAATCGATCTGCCGCCAGTTCGGCGATAGGGGGTGTCCGAAGGAACTGGAACCCATCGCCCGCGAACATCCCGTCAAGGCCATCGCCCTGGTCAAGACTCCCGAGGATGCTCGCCGCGCGCTGGCGTCAGGCTACCCTATCGCGGTCTGCTCTGGGCAGGGGTTCAGTTCCACCCGGGACGCGGACGGGTTCGCGGCCGCGCGAGGTTCCTGGGCCCACTGCATGGCCATCGTGGGCTACCAGACCAGCGGGCCAAAGAAGGGATTCTTCATCCTCAATAGCTGGGGAACGGGCTGGATCTCAGGCCCCGTGGGCAAAGGCAACCCGTCGCCGGCTGGCTTCTGGGCTGAAGAGTCGGTTGTGGGCCGCATGCTGGCCGAGGGGGATTCCTGGGCCTTCTCGGACGTGAAGGGGTTCCCCGCGAGACGTATCGACTGGTTCGCGATGAAACCGCCCGTACCTCTCAAGAACGGAAAGACGCCATGAACCACCGACTCTACATCCTCGCCGTGATCCTGGCCGTGTTCTTCGTCTGCTCCCTGGTGCGAGCATCACGCGGTGCCGAGGACGATCCCCAGGCACGCGCCCGCGCTGCCGTCGCCGTGGCCCTGGCCGTGCGTCAGCTACCCCCCGAACCCGCGCCGTCGCCCCCCAGACCTGCCCCGCCCGCGAAGGCGAAAGGGGGTGATTGCTCCCCGGCCTGCACTTGCGGCTGCCAGGAGGGGGAGCGGTGCCAGTGCCCGCGTGGGCCGGCAGCCGTGCCAGCATACGTGCCTGCCCCGCTGCCCGTGATCCAGTTTGCCCCCGCGTTCCAGCCGTTCGCCCAGCCGTTCACTCAACCCACGTTCGCGGCCCCTGCCCGGTCGGCGGGCGGCTGCTGACGCTGATCCCATAGGCCCGGTCGGGCCCCGGAGTCGATATGCTGCGATCCCTCCTCCTGTCCTTCCTCCTCGCCGGGGTGGCCCTCGCTGCCCCGGCCCCTCCCATCCGAGCACCGAAGCCCCTCCCGCCCTGCCCCTTCCCGTGGGTCGGTAGCTGGCGGATGCACTGGAAGGGTGGCGTCCACTCGGTCACGTTCGCACGCGACGGCTCGTACCAGTGCGCGGGAGACTGGGCCGGGACCTGGTGCCTGGACGACAAGACCCACATCCTCTACGTGGAAGAGTTGAGCCAGTCCGGGAGCGTGCTGCGCTGGTCAGTCACGATGCAGGGGCCGACCAGCGGGATTCTGGACGACGGAACCGAGTGGAGGCTGGAGCCCCGCGATTCGTAGCGTGACCCGGGTCACGCTACGTCTGACCTGCCTCGTGAACCCTGCTATTCTATGTGTGACTTTGCGAGACCTGGGAGGCCCCTTGCCTCCCAGGTCTCGTTTCGTAACCTGTTCCCCTGCCACATCTTGGCCCGGCAATAGTCTACCTCTTTGGGTTTTCCATGTAGTCCGCATCGATCAGAGGCCGGAGGCGCTCGGACAGGTACTCGGCCACGGTGATGCTTCGGAAGGCCGAGATCACCTTCGCGATCCGGACCAACTCAGCGTCGATTTTCACGGTCACATCAACCCGCTTCCGCTTCCCCACTGTTCCACCTGCTCGCGACACTCTGCTAGCGATCATAGGTCCCTCGCTGGTTGATTCTAGCCGTCACAAGCCGCAAGTCCAGAAACATCAGCATTATCGGGTGACTCGTACAATAGTCAAGATTTTCCCCTTGTGTTTCAGTCACCCGGTGACTATCTTCTCCCTCAGTGCTTCGCGGAAGAGAGCAGAGGTGACAGAGATGACAGACCCGAAAGACATCAATCCGCAGGGGGTGTACTCGTTCCGAGAGGCCGCGAGGTTACTCCCCAGTTGCCACCCCGGGAAAAGCCTTCACCAGGCCACCCTCTACCGCTGGCGTGACGCTGGGCTCATCAAGGCGCACCAATCGGTCGGACGTGGATGGTTCGTTTTCGGAGCGGAAATCTTGCGCCTGCTACACGCAGACGAGATGCCGCCAGTGTTCCCGGGAGGGACGCGAAGCGAGCGGCAGAAGGAAATCAACGCGGCCAAAGAACGGCTGCGGGAAAAGCAGGGACTGTAAGTTAGGGAGGACTGGAAATGTCGAACGAGTGGACGAAGCTCTACAGCAAGTGCGAGGCTGAAGAAAAGCTGGTGCGAGAACTCTGCCCGAACGTTGAGGGCAGGTACGTGGTGCTCGCCGTGAGCGAGATTGATCGGTCCGAGTCCGCTGCCGTCAACACCAGGAACGACAAGCGGAACGGTAAACAGACCATAGCCAGGTACACGGCAGACAAGAAAAAGGGAGACGTGTTCCCGTGTGGCGTCTATCACCGGGAAACAGGTCGCCTCATCCGGGTGCTCGGGGGAAATCGACGGCTTGAGGCTGATGTGGCCCTTGGTCGAACTCACGTTTATGGCTTGCTCCTGACTGGCTTGTCGCCAGCAGAGCAGACAACCATCTGCTACAAGCTGAATGACCTCAATGGGCAGCCAAACCCCGAGGATGAGCGAGTTTCTCGCGTTGTCGATTTGGCGATAACGACTGGCCGCTCAATCACGAAGTTGGCAAAAGAATTCGACATCAAAGAGGGCGTGTTGTCTCGCCTCGTCAAGATCGAGAAGCTTCGGCTCTTCTGCCACGAAAGATCGGTCGATCTACCTCCGCTTCGGCACATGTCGCAGGCGGAAACGACACTCGAAAACGTGAGCCGGTTACCCGGGGAAGTGAAACTGGCGATTTGCCGACTCTTGGTCGCCAGCCCCTCGATGCCTTCGGAAGACATTGACCGACTCTACATCGCGGTGAAAGGAAAGGATGTCCCGGAAGCCAAACGCCTGGCGATCGTGGAAGAGGCGAAGGCGAAAGAACTGGAGCGGGTCATCCGCAACCCGTCGCCACGGCGAACTCTCGGCCCCGAAGAGAAGTTGCTTCGGTATATGTCGCAGTTCAAGAACGCCCTCGCCGATTTCGGCACGCTCAGCTCCTTCAATGAATTCCAGAGGAAAGAGTTACTGGACTCCTGGCGGACGGTAACGGCAAAGATGACCGATCTCAGTCTCGCGCTCCACCTGTAAGACGAGGTAGACATGCCGCAAGACCGAGACCCGCCCATTGTTCCCCGCTACCGCCAAAGGCTCCTGACGCACATCCCGACCAATGGGGAATGGGTGTCTGTGGCGCAGCTGACGGCGTTCACCAGGGATGTCGTCAGCGAGTTCCAGGCTGTGCGGCATTACAACCGCCTCATCGAGACCGCAGGCGCGAAAGAAGATGTCCCGGACGACATGAAGGTGTATCGCGGGCGAAGCGACCTGGTGCTTCGCTCCCTTGCCGGCTCGCCGGATGTGGAGCACGACGGGGCGAAGGGGATGGAGAGGCGATACCGCCTCAGAAGGATTCTGGTCGATATTCCGCTCGACCGCATTAAGGAAGGCGAGCGGTTCCGCAAAGACTACGGCGACCTTGACTCTCTCGCCCTGTCGATGAAGAACGGGCTCCTGCAACCCATCGGCATCGACAAGGACAACCGGCTGATCTGGGGAGCCCGCCGGGTCCGCGCTGCCAGGATTCTGGGTTGGAAGGCGATTCCGGCCAGAGTGGTTGATGTTGACGCTCTCCAGGCCGAGCATGACGAGAACGAGGAGCGCAAGCCGTTCACGGCAAGCGAGCGGACAGCGATTGCCAACGCCATCGTTAAGAAAATCGGCAAGAGGCAAGGCAAACGGACAGACCGGAGGAAGTCGGCTCAACTTCAGGCCGATCGGCCTGAAGTTCGCCCAGGAGAGCAGACACGCGATGCGGCCGCAAAGGCTGCCGGATTCAGCAGTGCGCACGAATACCGCCGGGCTTCCGCCGTCTGTGAGAGCGGCAACGACGAACTCAAAGAGGCGATGGACTCCGGTGAGGTTTCAATAACCCGTGCCGCCGAAATCGCCAAGCTGCCGGCCGAGCAGCAGCCCGACGAACTGGCGAAGGCACGCCGGTCCAAGGCCTCACCCAAGAGTACGCCGAAGCGTGACACGCCCATCGCCCCGCCCTCGCCCCCGTCCGTTGCCGACCTGGCCGAACCTCTGATGCGCGAATGGCGTAAGGCCACCCCGGAAGTTCGAGCCTACTTCGACGCCCATCGAGACGTCTGACCTGACCTGACCCGTAACCCGCGCGTGCCCCGCCCGTCTGCGTCCGGGGTGCGCCTGCTTCGCAGAGGAAAGACAAAGGAGGTGACCTGAGATGCCTGGAAAGTGGGAAATCGTCGTGTGTGATCGCGGATTCGTCCTGGCGGGAGTCGTTCGCCCAGGCCCCAACCCACTCACGATCGAGATTGATCGCTGCCAGTGCGTGCGGCGTTGGGGCACGACGGGTGGCTTGGGGCAGTTGGCTCGGGAGGGGCCGACGAGCAACACGAAGCTCGACCATGAGGGGGACGGGGTACAGGTGTCACTCCTGCACGTCTTCCGCCGAATCCTCTGCTCGGAAAGGAGCGCCGAGGCGTGGACCCGACGGACATCCTGATTTGGGCGGATCACTGCGAGATGGAGCGGAGCCTCCCCGGCGAATTGGTGCGGGCTGTTGCCTTGCCGGCGCCACCGTTTGTTTCCGGGTCCGGGGACGGGTACGGGGGCGGGGACGGGGACGGGGACGGGTACGGGGGCGGGGACGGGGACGGGTACGGGTACAGGGGCGGGTACGGGGACGGGGACGGGTACGGGGACGGGGACGGGTCCGGGGACGGGGGCGGGTACGGGGGCGGGTACGGGGACGGGTCCGGGGACGGGGACGGGGACGGGTCCGGGGACGGGGACGGGTAACAAACTGTTGAAAAAAGGAGTATCCACATGCCGAACACGGACGTTCCCGCGACACTGGGCAGCTGGTTTCTCGACCCGCCGGCCGCGCCCACCAGGCCCCCGGCCCTGACGGAATCGGAGCCGTTGTGCTCGTGCTGCCCGAAGCCGCCGGATCTGCCCGCGCCTGTTGCGCGGCCGAGGCCACGGCTCGTGGTCGCCGCACCAGACCCATCGCCGGAACCAGCGGCACCACCACCGCCACCGCCAGAGGCACCGACGCCGAAGCCGCCGAAGCCGAAGAAAACGTACACGCCCCCGCAATACGTCCAACTGCGGAAGACGTTCCGGGCCACCTGCCGCCTGACGCGGCAACGGCGAAGGCTGAGCCTGGTGGACTTCGCCGACGCCGCAGACGTGGACATGGGCACATACGCCCAGATCGAGTCAGGGGTGTTGACCAGGCTGAAGAAGGAAACCGCCCATCGAATCGCGACGTTCGCGGGTTTCGATGGCCACAACCACTGGAGAGGGGAATAAGAGATGACGCCAAAGGGAATCACGGTACTGATCGCGAGTCTGATGTTGACGTGGATGACCATCGCCGTATGCGCGGTGGCTCCTGACCTGTGGATCTGGATCGTCGCGAACGTGGTGTACGCGGTGGTGACGGGCGTGGTACTCGCCAGCCCTCCGCAGGAGCAGGAGAAGCCGAAGGTGGTGAAGGTGAAGGCGGACGCGGACACGAAGTGACCTCGAATCCCCCGTGGTGTACGGAGCACGCCCGGCAAGCGATCGATTGCCGACATGGTGGACCGGGTTCAACTCCCGGCGGGGGAGATGGGGTGATGCGGGCAGAGATGCCCGGCCCCAATCAGGGCGACTGTGGAGATTCAATCATGTACTGCATCTACAAGGCGAACAAGGTGACGACCGGCACGACCTTCGTCCTGGTGGGCGAGGCGGCGACCCTGGCGGAAGCTCTGGCCCTCTGCCCGTCTGCGGGGTGGGGTGATTATGAGATCTTCGCCGGGGCGCCGAGTTACCACCGCGCCGCGAAGGTGCGGATTGCCCCGAAAGTCGAATCGCAAGACGTGCCCGTCGAGCCTCGCCGCACGGTCGCCCTGGCCGGCTGACTGACATGGCAGAGACGGAACCTCTGCCTGATAATGGACGGAGGGGAGGCACTATGTTTTTTCGAGCGATGTGGGACGGGAAGCACCCGAGTGGGCCGAGGCTCGTGGAAGGGTGGATCAACACGGAGCACATCCTCTGCGTGGAGCGGAGCAGCCGGGACCGGATGGGCACGCACGGCCAGGTGGTGGCCGAGCCCGTCGCAAAAGTGACTCTGGTGGGCGACATCGTTGCCACGGTGTGCGGCCCCGACGCGGTGTCCCTGTTCCGGCTCTGCTATCTCCAGGGGCCGAAAGAGCCGGCGGGGCGCGACGTGGCCGCGGTAGGGTAAGTGGAGGTGTCCAATGGCGGGAGAAATTGCGGCTACTTTGGCTCGCTGTATCGCGGAAAAGGTCCAGATGCAGTGGGAGCGCGACCAGGCCCGCGTGGAGGTGATCGCACTGCGTGAGGAACTGGAAAAGCTCACGGCAGCCCAGGCCAACAAGGTGGAACGTCTGACGACACCCTCGGAGAACTGACCATGCCGGCGACACGCACTGAACTGAAGCTCTGCACCTACTCGCGGTCGGAACTGCTGGGGCAGTGCGTGCTGCCGGCTTGCCCGATCGAGTTGACCGCCGAAGAGTCGGACCACTGCCCGTGCCGGCGCCGCGAGGTACACCAGGCCGGGCGGGTGGAAGTCCGCGTGATCGTGTGCAAGTGGCCACGGCTCTACAACGGTCGTGAGGTGATGAACCCGCCCGCGTTCGCGGAGATGACGCGGAAAAGCTGTCACATGAAGGTCCAAACGGAAAAGATACTGGCTCGAATGGAAATAGCTCAGAAGGAGGAACGGGAGATGGGGAAACAAAACGGAAAGCATGTGGATGTGGTGGAACGCCCCCCAGCGGTGGAGATCCCCGATGCGGAGGTGACCGCGACAACCGCCGTTGTGCCCGCGACAAAATCACCGCTCGCAGAAGTCCCGGCCTTTGCCAACCTCCCGGCGACACGGGTTCCGGTCGAGATTCCCGCGACCCTGGCGGGAGCCCTGGCCCTGGCACAGGCGAAGTGCCTGCCCGCGAAGAAAGACTCGCGGAACACGCACCACGGCTACCGCTACGCATCGGCTGACGCCGTGATTGCGGAGGCGAAGGCCGCACTCCGTGACACTGGGCTGGCCCTCATCCCCTCCGAAGTGGCCCTGAACCGCACCGAGAGCGGGCTGGAGCTGTTCCGCCGGTTCACCCTGGTTCACCTCTCCGGTCAGGAGATGCAGCTCGCGTGTGCGTGGCCGGTGGAGGTGGAGAAGGGCAGGCCGTTGGACAAGGCGACGGCGATTGCCAGCACGACCTCGCTCGCGTACATGCTCCGCGATCTGCTCATGATCCCGCGGGTGATGCCGGACGGGGACATGGATTCCCGCACGGACGCAAAGCCGGCGGCAGTGTCGGCCCGTGCCGCGAAGGAAGCTGCTGCGCAGGCCCAGCCTCAAACTGCACCCACACCAACGAAGATCACAGACAGCCAGTTGACCAGGCTGCGAGACCTGCGCGACCAGTTGTTCGAGGCCCAGAAGCCCGTTGATCGCGCGGCCGCATGGGAAGCGATTATCAAGAAGCGTGGGGTTTCAACTGCCGCGAACCTCACGACCGTCCAGGCCGAGGAACTCATCAACTCCATCGCTGCCACGCTCACCACGATGGACGTGGAAAAGGCAATGAGTGTCGGCACCAAAGGGGGTTAGACCCCTCTTGCCTCCCGATCTCGACTGGCCTGCCGATCTGGTGCAGTTCGTCGAGCAGCACGGGGTGAGCGTCGTGTGGGAGAAGGGGGAGGCCGCACTGGGCTATCCCCCGACCTGGGCCACGTCGGCCCGGGAGATTGCGACTGTGAAAAGATCTCTGGAGAAGTGATATGGGGTTCAAGATTGATTTGGATTTCAAGGCCGAGGACGCGCAGACGCTGGAATCCGGCACGGTGCGTATCCCTGGTTGGTATCGCGCCATCCTTCAGGAGATCACGGAGGAAGAGGAGAAAGGCTACTGGGATCTCCAGTACCGCGTGACTGCTGGCCCGTGGGCCGGCAGCACCATCCACGATAAGCTCTGGAAGCCTGAGAACGCGGCCGACACGGAGAAGGCCGAGGGCTCGCGGAAGCGGATCAAACTCGTCCTGAAGCGACTGGGCGTGTGGGATGGTCAGCCCACGGCTCGCGAGTTCGACCTGGCCGAGTGCATCGACCGCGAGTGCTGGCTCAAGCTCGGTGAGCGGAGCTACAAGGGCAAGGATGGCCAGATGGCCAAGAGCGTAGACGTGGAGTGGGCGGGCATCTACCCGCTGGATGACGAGCGCGTGCCGGCCGAGGTGCGCAACCCTGGCTCGCCGGGCGGGGTCGCGAAGGCCGGGCGGAAGACTGCCACCGCTGCGCGGCCCGAAGCGAGCAACGGGAAAGCGTACACGCCTCCCCCGGTGCCTGCGGCGAAGCCGAAGCCTGATTACTCCGACCTGTAATCCACTGTGACCTGGCGGTCGGCCCGGTTGTTCCGTCCTGTGTCCCCTCCACTCGTGGTGGAGTTCCTCCTTGCCGGGCCGACCGCCTTTTTCTGGAGCGTACACGCATGGCAGAGCCTACGCCGGAATTACTGGGAACGTTCGTCTGCCAGCGGTGGCGAGCCGACGACGGGTCAGCCGTGATCGCCCAGGTGCGCGACGGGCAGGGCAGGACGTACACGATCAAGGGGCCACCGGACGCGGGTCCGTCGCTCCTGCCCGGGGTGACCTATCGCTTCCTGGGCAAGTGGGAGGAGCACGACAAGTACGGCCTTCAGTTCGCGTTCGCCGCGTTCTCCGCGATCGTGGGGCACGACAAGCGGGGCGTGGTCGCTTACCTGATGGCGGTCGCGGACAACGTGGGGGAGAAGCGAGCAGAGCGACTCTGGGACGCATACGGCCCCCTCGCTGTGGCTGCGCTGCGAAACGACCCGGAGGATGTGGCCAGCAAGGGGATTATGTCCCTCGCGGACGCGCAGGAGGCAGCCCAGACGCTGCACGACGAGGCCGCATTCGAGAGCGTGCGAATCGGCTTGCTCGAGATGTTTACAGGCAGGGGGTTCGGTAATCGCACGATCAAGGAGTGCATCCGCCTGTGGCGACACCGCGCGGCCGATTTGGTGCGGAAGAACCCCTATCTCCTGCTCCTGAAGAAACTCCCCGGGTGCGGATGGAAGCGAGTGGACAAGCTCTATCTGGATCTGGGGCTGAACCCCGCGAGGCGGAAGCGACAGGCCTTGATCGCCCTCGCGGAGCTGCGCAACGGGAACACGGGCGACACCTGGCGTCCAGCGGCAGCGATCGGGGACGCGATCACGAAGGCCGTGCCCAGCGGTGCCGATCCCGTGGCCGCGTTGCGTCTCGCGATCCGGGCCGGCGTGATCGTGAGGCGGAAGGATAAGGCCGGCGAGGTGTGGCTGGCCGAGGGCACGAAGGGCAGGAATGAAGCTGCCGTGGCGTGGCATGTCAGGAGGTTGGCGGCATGGACTGGACTGTCAGCAGCGACATTGACACCCTCCAACGAGAACAACAACTCGCCAGAAATACTCTCGACAGCCGAGCCTACCGGGAGTGTTCCCTGATCCTCGCCGACGCCCTGGAAGAAGCGGGGGAGACTTCGTTAGCTTTCGTTGCGCGTCGGCAAGGGCTGATGCACCGTTCCCAGGGGGTGCTCTGGCCTTATATGCTTGCGTACATCGGTCACGGACTGAGCGACCATCAATCAGAGCAGTGGCACTACGCTTCCGCTCGCCCATTCGGCTTGTTGACGGGCACGCCGGGAACGGGAAAGACCTACACCGTGGGAACAGTCGTACGGGAACTGGTTGACCGCATCGGCGACAGAGCTATCGCGATTTGCGCCCCCACGGGCAAGGCCGCTGTCCGCCTCGGGGAATCGCTCCGTCGCGTGGGGGTGAATATCCAGCCCCGCACCATTCACTCCCTCCTCGAGATCGGGCGAAACGGCCACGACGGAGAGGGGTGGGGGTTCCAGAGGAACGAGAACAACCCGTTGGATGAGCGAGTCGTCATTGGGGACGAGATGAGTATGTGTGATACGGATTTGGCCGCATCACTCTTCCGCGCCTGTGCCCCCGGGACTCACGTCCTCCTGGTGGGCGACCCGTACCAGCTCCCGCCCGTTGGGCACGGGGCCCCGCTCCGTGATCTGATTGCCGCTGGCGTGCCACGCGGGCACTTGACGGAAATCCAAAGAAACGCGGGCCTCATTGTAAAAGCGTGTGCCGCGATCAAGGATGGGAAGCAGTTCGACACCTGCGCACTCTACAATCCCGACCGGGGAGACAACCTCAAGCACATTGAAGCCGCCGAGCCCGAGCAGCAGTTGCTTGCCCTCGAACAGATTCACCGGCAGTTCAGCAAGTCGCAGATGTTCGACGGGCTGTTCAAGTCGCAGGTAATCGTGCCGACGAATAAGTCCGGCGACCTGGGGCGGCGTGAGGTAAACCGGAGGATGCAGGCGCTGCTGAACCCTGGCGGGAAATCGGCGCCGCCTAACGTTTTTCGCCGAAACGACAAGATCATCTGTCTCAAAAACGGGTGGCATCAGCAGATCGATGGATCTCCCGAGGCTTACGTGGCCAACGGCGAAATCGGAATCGTTCGCGACGTTGAGCCTCGCGTGACCATAGCCAGGTTCAACAGCCCTGATCGTTCCATCAGGATTCCAATGGCGAAACAGCGAGAGGACGACAGCGAGGACGGCGACGGTGCCGGGTGCGACTTTGACCTCGGCTACGCCATCACCGCGCACAAGTCGCAGGGCAGCGAGTGGCCGTGCGTGATCGTGCTCGCGGACCCCTCGCCGGGCGCGCGGCGTGTGTGTACGCGGGAGTGGATCTACACCGCGATCAGCCGTGCATCCCAACTGTGCATCACCATTGGCCGGCTGGGCGTGCTACAGCAGATGACCGCGAGAGTGTCACTGGAAAAGAGAAAGACGTTCCTTGTCGAAGAATTAGGGAGGGTCGTTTGATGCAGGATCATTTCTCAGTGAAGCGGATCACGGATGCCCTGGCCGAGGTGGACAAGGCCCGCAATGAGGCCGACAGTGCGAAGGCGACCTACAAGGCGAAGCGTGAGATTCTGAAGAAGATGCAAAACGCCATGGAAGACGCCATCCGGGCTGAGTGTTCCCCGGCTCCGCTGTTCGACGGGATGAGGAGAGTGGTAGACGAGCTGGACGCCTACCTCGAGTCTCGGCAGGGGAAGGAGGCGAGGCCCGATGCCAGCGACGAAGACGCCGAGTGACGAGCCGCTCACGGTCCCCTTCACGGTTGTGATCGACACGAGGGAGCAGCGAAACTTCACCTTCACCGGCCTGTACGCGGACGCGAAGGATGGGAATCGCCCCTTGGTCGTGCCCACGGTCGTCGCCACGCTGGGGCAGGGCGACTACTCGATCGTGGGACTGGAAAACGTCGTCGCAGCGGAAAGAAAGAGCCTGGCTGACCTGTACGGCACGCTAGGGCAGGGGCGGAAGCGATTCGAGCGTGAGCTTGAACGGCTTGCGGGCTTGCGATGGGCTGCCGTGGTTGTTGAGGCCGACTGGTCGGCAGTGCTGGACGGCTACCATCGCAGCCAGTTGAACGCGAAGACGATCCACCGGAGTGTGATCGCGTGGCAGCAGCGGTACGCGAGCATCCACTGGTGGTTCCTGCCAGACCGGAGACTCGCGGAAATCACCACGTTCCGCATTTTGGAGCGATGGTGGAAGACGCATGGAGGGGAGGTTCAGGGATGAAAATCGGACAGGAAGTGTTCGTCGTGATCGCCGGTCGCCAGCGTTCAGGTGGATACGCCTGGCACGTGGAGCATCGACGGGTGGTCAGCTTCGACGCGGAAACGGTGTGTGCGACTGGCACTTGTGGTGTCCCCACCGGACGGCTCCAGTTCTTCCCGCTGGCGCGTGTGTACGAGAACGTGGGAATCGCGGACGCGGTCAGGGAGGATTACACGGTGCGGGGCCTGACTCCCCAGGAGGTGTTCGGTGAACGAGGCTGAATGGCTGGCCAGCGACGAGCCGGTGGCGATGCTGGAGTGGCTGAACACTCCGGGATCGTGTGGCGGGCGCCCGTGGTCGGATTGGATGCCCAGCGACCGCAAGTTGCGGCTGTTCGCCGTGGCTTGCTGCCGAGCGGCAAAGGCAAGCGGAGATGGTTGGGACCGGTTCATTGCCGCCGTCGGCGATCTGGAGCGGGCGGCCGACGTGGAACCTTTTGTGCGAACCCGCGAGATGGACACTTACTTCCACCCGGACTGGAAGGCGATAAACCTGGCCCAGTGGGCGGCGAGAGACTTGCAGTCGGCAGCCCGCCTTCTCCGCGAAATCGTCGACAACCCGTTCCGGCCGGTACTGCTGACTTGGCAGTGCAGTTGCCCGAACAGTGGAGTGCCCAAGCAGGACGACAGGGTGAAGCCGAACACCATGTGCGCCGGTTGCGGAGTCCAGGTCTGCCCCTGGCTCACCCCCACCGTCCTCTCCCTCGCCCACGCCGCCTACGACCACCGCGACCCCGCCACGGGCCACCTGGACCCGGTGCGGCTGGCCATCCTTGCCGACGCCCTGGAGGAGGCTGGGTGCGACAGTGACGTGCTATTGCGACACCTGCGCAATCTGGACCCGTGCCCGAAGTGCGGCGGCAAAGGGTGGATATCTACCCCAGGCAGCACGCACGGGCCGCGCATGAACTGTTCCGAGGTGTCAACCGACCGGTGGCCAACTGGGGTCGGGTGTGCCGGAAGTGGCATTGACGAGAAGTGCGGCCCCCACGTTCGTGGCTGCTGGGCCCTCGACTTGATCCTCGCGAAGGAGTAGCCGTGTGGTACGGCTGGCACTTCCACGCCTCGCGGTGGCACCGGCTCTGCGAGGCCAAAGACATGCTCGCGTGTTCGCGTCTGCTGGACCGCGCGATTGCCGCTCTCGGGCTCGACCCGTGGGGCCCGACGAATCAGCACAGGAGACTGACTATGGGCAGCTACCCGCGTGGGTTGCCGCCCGCGCCCGGAGGGGATGGAGTGAGGAGGGACAGATAATGGCCGATACGGCACCGTCGGGCTACACGGCCGAGCGGGGAAGAATGGTTCTCCCCATCTGCCCCCGCGAGGAGGCCACCGTTTGGGCCATGCCGCACACCGAGGATGGCTTTTGCGAAGTCGTCCTGACCGTCAACGGTCGAATCCTCGGGACGTGGGTTTGCCCACCCGACCCGGCCCGCGATGAGGTGGAGTTGATCCTGGCGAAGATCGCGGAAACGATCTGGCGCAAGTGCTGAGGAGGGATGTGGGATGAGCGACTGCGAGTGCGAAGGCGCGGGAGGGGATAGGTGATGAAGATCCACGCGTTCACGTGTGCGACCAGATGCGACCGCGGTGGATCCTGTGACTGCTACGTGACTCGTGGCGGGGAGCCACCGGACACGCTCACGCAATCGATGGATAACCAGATGGTCTGTCCGATGTGCGGAGAAGTTCACTCGCTTTGCGATCTCGATTACGACATGCCGGCGGGAGGCGATATCGTAGAGTGTCACGGGTGCGAGAAGAAATTCATGGTGGCTGACTCTTACACGATGTGGGTTTCGTCCACCCGCAAACTGGACGCACCTCCACCTCGCAAAGGAAAGAAGCCGAAGAAGTCACCCACTGATGGCGGTTAATCTGGGCAATCGCCCCTCATCCCATCAACTGTAGGGCCAAGCGAGAAAGGAGCGAAATGACATTCGAGGAGTGCTCAACCTGTGGGCAGACCTTCTCTTCGCACGAGATGTACCCCGTGCCTGGTGGCTTCCTGTGCCACATCTGCCAGCAGCACGACGCCCCGGACGAGTACGGCGACGGGACCGAGCCAGCCGACCCGTACGACGACGTTGAAGAACTCCAGTGCTCCCTGTGCGGCGAAGTGATGGTCTGGGAAAGCTGCTGGTACTGCATGGGTGCGGGGGGATTCCACGACTGCGGGGAGGATTGCTGTCCGTGTGCTGATCCTGACGATGATCTGAACGAAGACTGCCCGGAGTGTGACGGGCAGGGAGAGTACCCTGTATGCCCCTGCGCGGGGAAGCCAGGGCACGGAGAGGAAAGGAACGAGAATGCTGGAGCCTGACGACCTGCAACGCGACCTCGTGGCGGACCTTGCCGTCACAACCAAGGCAACGCCAGGCCCGTGGTATTTCGAGGCCGGCAAACACGATAACTGGCACACGGCTCAGTCCGCCGCTCTCCGGACCGGATGGAAAATGCTCAATGATGAGCACAGGGCGGTGTTCTACCGGAACTCCATTCTGATTCCTGTTGCTGCTCTCTCTGGAGATGCCTTCTGGAAGGACAAATTCAGGCGAGAGGCCCCACACATACACAAGCGAACATCCTCAAAACAACCTGTTGATTTCACCGAGAAGCCCCCAAAGCTGTGGGTCACGATGGATTTCCAGATCAGACCCGAAGACGCAAACTTCATAGAGGCCGCTCGGGTCGGCTGGCCTGTTGCTGTTCGTCGCGCTCTCGCCGCCGAAGCCGAGGTGGAATTGCTCCGCTCTCGGGTCGAAAGGCTGGAAGCGGAGATCGCCCGGTTGGCGTCAAATTCGGCAAAATAGCCAGCCTGGAGGCATCGTAGGGGCAACTTCCTGAGACGGAGGTGTCGGCGCGTTTGCCAGAGTCTTGCGGACGGAGCGTGTACGGGGAAGACTGTACGGGAGGGACCTGAATCCCCTCTCGGTATAGTCTCATCCGCCAACCGCACAGATCACCGCATCTCCCTGCGGGGCTCCCCTTTGCCGCGTACCTTGGATGAGGGGTACAGTGGCAGATTCAGAGGGGACCCCCGCAGGGAGATGCTCTTTCTGGCGGGCAAGCCATGAGTTCGTTCATCCACCTCAGCGGTACTCAGTGCAAGGTTTGCAGTGGAGAACGAAAGGATTGCCGCCAGTCGATCATGACTGGCCTTTTTCATTGCCGGGCACGCCGCGAGTACGATTTCGTTCCGGGTCTTCGCTACGTCGGACAGGACTCCATCGGCTTTCAGATGTGGTCGGACGACACCAACCAGCGTTCGACCGGGGGCCAGGGCAACTCGAATCCCGCCCGGCCCGTGGGCAAGCCAAAATCCAGCACCATCAAATCCGCTCGCCGACTCCTGGCGGGGCTTCCCTTCCAGAGTAAGTTCGAGTACATGCTGGAGCACTCGCGGCCGATGCAGGCTGACGAGAAGGTCGCGGTCGAACTGTTCGAGGACAACCTCGGGCTGGGCCGCTCGGCGATCCACGCGATGGCCTGGCGGTTCGCGCGCGACCAGTACAGCAACCCCTGCTGGATTGTTCCCGAACACCGCCTGGTCGATGGCGAGTTGAAGGTTGTCGCGGTAAGTGTCCGCTACCCGGACTGGACCGACCCCAGCGGGAAGAAGGTCAAGGGCTCCAAGATCACCCACGGCAACGAAGCGGCACCAGCCGGCTCCCGTCGCGGGATCTTCATCCCCACGGACTGGAGCAAGGGCAACGGCCCGCTGCTCATGCCCGAGGGGGTGAGTTGCGGGACTGCGGCCCGGTGGGCTGGCCTGCTCTGCCTCGCCCGCATGAACAACGGCCCGACCGGAGTCGAGACGGTTGTCCACCTCTGGCGAGAGTTCGGCCTGGAAGAGGCTGGCCGTCCGATCTGGTCTCTGATCGAGAACGACCAGAAGCCTGACGGCAGCTGGCCCGCCCTTGAAGGCGGACGCAAGGCCGCTGAGCTTGCCGCGCATCTGTCGGGCCAACCGGTGCCGATCTATAGGCCTGGTGGCGGGCACAAGGATCTCCGCGACTGGATGATCGCGAACAAGGGCAAGGGGACGCATGCCGAACTGGGCCAGCGGTTCCTCGCCGAGGCGATCCTGGTCGGCGAGCCGGTGCGACCGGACGAGTACGTTCCGGCTCCGGTCCGCCAGTCCGCTCCCGTTCACTGCCACGGTGGCGACGGGGCGAGCGAACCCGGCCTGCCTTGCGGACTGGTCGAACTACCCGAGTTCACGGTGACGTGTGGGCCGTCGCCTGCTCGGCTCCAGTTCTCGGCCGACTTGGATGCCGCATGCGAACAGGACGAGATCCGGCACCCCCTCGCCAACCGAGTCGAAATCAGCGTCATCGACCCCGCCCAGGCCGAGGCCAACCGCGAGGCGAGTCGCATCCGGCAGGAGATTGCTGAGCGGCACCGGGACGGGGTGGCCGAGTTGTCCGAGGCCGGCATGCGTCGGGAAAAGTGCGGCTGCGTCCCTATCGCCCTCCGCGACCCCAGCAGCGGCTACGGCATGCGAGGACGCACTCGCTGCAAGACGTGGGGCTGCACCTGCTGCGCGCTGGAGTACCGCAAGCGGGAGTTCATTTGGAAGGGGACCGATGCGATCCTTTACCAAACCAGCAGGGCCGGGCACGGTCCGCTCTGTTTTCGCCGCCACGACGGGCCGGGTGGCCGGCTGGTGATGCCCGACCGGCCGAACGCCACGCCACGACTGACACCCGTCTACCGCATCGTTGTGGACCCCGACGACCGCAAACCGACCCTTCGCCGGATGCGCAACCACGACGGACCCTATGGCTTCGCGACCGTCAAGCTGTGCGACCGCACCATCGCCATCTACACCGATCATCCTGCCGCCGGGGGCTCCGAACTCACGCCGGCCGAGGCCGCGCGGGAGTGGGCCGAGGACGTGTTCAACGCCTGGGGCAAGAAGTCCCTGACGATGGGCGGGACATGGCAGCGGCCAGACTCCGAGTCAGGGCTGGAACGTGTCCACTGCTCGGCCACCGTGCCCCAGACCGTCGCGAAGCTCGAAGAAATCCAAGCGTCCTTGCCGACTGGCACCGCACCCGAGGATGGCGTCTGGATTGACGACCGGGAAGGCCACATCGGTGTGAACGGCATCCTGCGTGAAGTGGCGTGGTCGTTCGGCTCCAAGGTCTCTGCCGAAGTCCAGGCCGAGTTTTACGCCTGGCTTGCCGATGGCGGGTTGCGAGAAGAACTACGGGAGATGGGCGACAACTGGCGCAACGCCACCTTCACCTACACGCCACGAGACACGTCCGACAACGATCCCGCCTTCGCCGAGGACATCTTCGCCGGGATGACCTGACTCGGCTCACTTTACAACTTGACCTGCCGCATCGACCGCCACGCCGGACCGCTCACGGTACGTTCCTCGCTCTTGTCCTCCCGTCTCTGCTGTCGTTCAAATCCGCACCACCCGCAAACTCGCGGCCTGCTCGCCTTGCCATCGCTGATCACAGTCATCGGCGAGGGACTATGGTGCCACCCAGGAGTGCCTGTATCGCTGGGCCATGTCACTGTTCTCGATTCTCCCCCTGCCCCCGTATAGAGTTCGGTAACACAGGCACGCGTGTACACGCTACACTGGGTCCGGGAGGCGGGGCGTGGCGAAGCGGCGGTATAGCGATGAGGAGCGGGCACAGGTGCAGGTACGCGACCGCGTCAAGGAACTGCGTAGGGTGAGGGCGGGGGACATAGCGCCGAATCCCCGCAATTGGAGGCTGCACCCCAAATCGCAACAGGATGCCCTCAGAGGCGTCCTGGCCGAGGTGGGCTACGCAGACGCCCTGCTGGCCCGCGAACTGCCCGACGGCTCCCTGATGCTGATAGACGGGCACCTGCGGGCCGAGACGACCCCCGACGTGGTCGTGCCCGTCCTCATCCTCGACGTGAACGAGTCCGAGGCCGACAAGATCCTCGCCACCCTGGACCCCCTGGCTGCGATGGCCGACACGGACGGGGCCAAGCTCGACGCGCTGCTCCGCGAGGTCAACACGGGCAGCGAGGCACTGCAGGAGATGCTGGCCGGGCTGGCGGACGACGCCGGGCTGTACCAGACGCCCGAGGCCACGCCCGGCGCCGGGGGCGACGAGTTCGACGCCAAGCCGGAGGAGGGGCCGACGCGGGCCAAGGCCGGGGACCTGTGGGTCATCGGCGGGGCCCACCGGCTGCTGGTGGGGGACTGCACGGTCAAGGAGAACGTCGAGCGGTTGATGGGGGGCGCGAAAGCAGGGCTTTGCTTCACCTCGCCGCCTTACGCGCAGCAACGAGATTACGGCGAGTCGGCCAAGGAGAAGGTCAAGGACTGGGACGGGCTCATGCGGGGCGCGTTCGGCAACCTGCCTATGGCCGATGATGGGCAGGTGCTGGTCAACCTCGGGCTCGTTCACCGTGAGGGGGAGTGGGTGCCCTACTGGGATGGCTGGATTGAGTGGATGCGGGGGCAGGGGTGGAGGCGGTTCGGCTGGTATGTGTGGGACCAGGGCAGCGGCCTTCCGGGTGATTGGTCTGGGCGATTGGCCCCATCGCATGAGTTTATTTGGCACTTCAACAGGGCCGCCGTAAAGCCGCAACACTGTATTCCGAAGGACCCGAAGAGCATTCGTGATCGCACTGGCGATGCGGCAATGAGGATGGGTGCCGCAACAACCCAGCGGGCAACGAGCGGCAAGGCTTCTTTGAACACCCACAAAATTCCCGACAGCGTGGTTCGGGTTCAACGACAGTGCGGGCGGATCGAAACCGGGGATTACCATCCGGCCGTTTACCCTATCGCCTTGCCATCCTTTGCCCTGGAATCGTGGCCCGGCGACGTTTACGACCCCTTCCTTGGATCTGGAACTACCCTCATCGCCGCCCACCGCCTCGGCCGCAAAGCGTATGGTTGCGAACTGGAGCCGAAGTACGCCGACGTGATCCTGAAGCGTGCGGAGGCCGAGGGGCTCGACGTTCGGAAGGAGGGCTGAGCCGTGGGGCGACCTTCCAAGCTCACCCCCGAGGTGCAGGCCAGGATCGTTCAAGCCATCAGCGGGGGCAATTTCCGCCAGGTCGCCGCTGAGTGGGCTGGAGTCAGTGCGAAAACGCTTCGCGAGTGGATGGCTCGGGGTGCAAAGGCAAAGACAGGCCCCTTTGCTGAGTTCCGTGCGGCTGTCTTGGAGGCAGAGCGTGCGGCAGAAATCCGCATGGTCGCGCTGGTCATGAAGGCGGCAGCAGATGACCCTAAGCACGCGGAATGGTGGCTCGAACGGAAGTGTCCTTCCCGGTGGGCCAGGCGGGACAAGTCTCCTCCTCGAAACGGTGGGCCGACAGCGATCATTGAACACCGTGGAGCCGTCACTTCCCGCATTGCCGACCTTGCCGCAGCCTTTGAAGAAGTCGCATGTCGCTCGGGCGAGGGCAGTCTACCAGGCGACGATAGCCGAGAACCGCTGGATACCGAATGATGTTCGAGCGGGGATGACCCAGAAGCAGATCGCGTTCCTGTGCTTTGAAGGCCGGGAAGCTCTATTCGGAGGGGCAGCCGGTGGAGGAAAAAGTCTAGCGATTTTGGCCGCTGCTCTCCAGTATGTGGACGAGCCCGGGTACTCTGCCCTCATCCTTCGCCGCACGTTCAAGCAACTCGCCAAAGCCGATTCGATCCTGTCCAAGGCCAAAGAGTGGCTCCTAGGCAAGGTGCGGTACAACGGGGACGAGCGGAAGTTCACGTTCCCCTCGGGTGCCACGCTCGAATTCGGGCACATGGAACACGAGGACGCGAAGCTCAACTACCAGGGAGGGGCGTGGGCGTACGTGGGGGTGGACGAGGCCACCCAGTTCACGGAGTCGATGCTGGCCTACCCCAGGTCGCGTCAGAGACGCCCTGTGGGCTCGCAAATCCCTATGCGGTGGCGTGGGGCCTCGAACCCCGGAGGCATCGGCCACGACGCTGTGAAGGCCCGCTACGTCAAGGCCCCGGACGGCTCGAACCCCGCCACCCCTGATCGCCAGTTCTTCCCCGCGACGCTGGACGACAATCCTCACATCGACCGCGAGGATTACGTTCGCCAGCTGCGGGAATCCGGCATCGACTCGCTGACCCTCGCGCAGCTGCTCAAGGGGGACTGGGACGCGATCGCGGGGGGCAGGTTCAAGCGGGACTGGTTCACTCACCGGTTCAAGCGGCGTGGCACGTACGTCGTGATCGGCGACCCGCCGAATGAGCGAGTGTATGAGTGGAATTCGATCCTCAAGTTCGGCACCTGTGACCCGGCGGCGAGTGCGTTGGAGACGGCGAAGAGTGCCGACCCCGATTACACGGTGGTGTGTGCGTGGGGTATCACCCCGCTCCCTGAACTGCTGTGGTTCGACTGCGTCCGCGTGCGGAAAGAGATCCCCGACCTGGTCCCGGTCATTCAGGGCGTGTACGACAAGTGGGAATTGCAGCACGTTGGAATCGAGGCGGTCGCAGCGAATCGGGCTGTGTTGCAGCTGGCCCGGCGAACGCGGATGGTGGTGAAGGAATTGTCGCCGATGGGCCTCGATAAGTTGGTGCGGGCGACGTCTGCGATAGTCTTGAGCGAGAGCCGCCGGGTATACTTGCCTGAGAGTGCTCCGTGGATCGAAGACGCACTCGGTGAGCTGACCCGGTTCACGGGCGACGACAAGCAGGACGCGCACGATGACGTGGTGGATACGCTGAGCTACGCCGCGAAAATCTTTACCACGCAAGAGCAGCAGAAGCACAACGGGTTCACGCCATACTTTGCGGGGAGCGGACGACGATGAACGCCGACCTGACTACCACTTGCCGCGACCGCTACGGGTTCTGGATCGCCCCAGGCCCCGGCGGGCAACAGTTCCTTTTCGTCCCCGCTGGCGTTGACCCCGGCGACGGTGCTCCGCTCACCTACGCCCGCGTGGCCAGCCCGCACGAGATTGAGCTGTGGGAGGCCGGGAAGCTCGACCGGCTCGCCAGCCTCGTGAGCCCGTCCCTGCCCCGCCAGCACGCTCCCAGCCCCATGCCGAAGCCGAAGCCACGGAGCAGGTGGGGCAGGCTGCTGGACGCACTATGGGTGGGAAAGCACCGGAACAACTAAACGAGAGCGCTCCCGTTGCTCTCGTTCCGCTCTCGTTCAGGGGTTGACAATGGCTGATACTGCCTATCCCGATGGCCCGGTGTACGTCGTCGGTGAGGGTGTGTCTTCCGTGCTGTGGGAGAGCATTAGCGTGGACCGGAGCGCAACCGCGACTCCGATCCCATTCTTCACGATCAGCGGCTCTGAAGATGCTTCTCGCGACGGCGACATCCCACTCTATCACCAGCTCGCCCTCGCCGTCCTGCGCGGCGACACGGGCGCGGCCCTGCTCCTCGCCGACCTGGTGCAGGAGCAGCACACAGGAGCGGCGAGCGAGTTGCAGGCCGAGGTGAAGAGGCGGGTGGAGGCGGCTGTGCGAGGACAGATAGATATCTGCGCCCGCATGGCCGAATGTTTCCCGACTCCCGCCCATGCGCCGTTGGGTGTCCGAGACGCAATTGAACAGTGGGGACGGGAGTTGGCGAACGCGATCCGCTCATGCAAGCATCAGTAGGTCTGCCCCGGCCCATCATTGATCGTCACGTCCGGCAGCGAGCACCGAACCAGCGATCGCCGGTTCGTCTTCGTCACCGTGCTGAAGGGGTCATTCCACGCGGCCCCACGGTACAAGTTCGCGTTGGTGACCGTCCTCCCACGCATGTCCCGCGAGAAGTCCAGGGTGGACTCGCTCAGGTTTGCGGTGGTGACCGTGCCCGTCCCCTTGTAATAGACCGTGCCGCCGTCGCTCGTGAGCGTGGTCACGTTCCCAGCGTTCACCGTGAGCGTGCCAGCCGTCATCGTGACCGTGGTCAATCCCGCGTTCAACTCCACTTCCCCACCCGACATCTGAAGCGTGGTCAGACTCACCCCGGAGCCGCAGCGTACACGCGCGTCCGTGCTGGGGCTCGACACGTAGCCCACGGTGAGCGTGGCCACCGTGCTCACGTCACCGCCATAGCCCGCGATCGCAACCGATCCCTTCGTGATGTTGACGACGTTCGAGGCGTGCGTGCCCTTGAGTTGCACCGCTTCCAGGTTTGTCTCTGCGCCCGAGGACGTGTTGCGGATGTTCGCTGTGGTCTGCACGCTGCCCAGGTCGATCTTGATCCGCCCCGAGCCTTGCCCCGGGCCGTCGCCGATGTTCAGCGTTGTCGCGCTGATCGCGAGATAGGTCGCGCGGTACTCCTGGTAGTTCGCCGATCCCGTCTGGTTCGTGGCCGGGAGCCCGATATCCCCGGTGAAGCTGCTCGCGATCTGCAACAGCGTGAGCGTGACCCCGGACTGGGCCAGCCCGTACTTGATGCTCGTGCTGCTGTTCTCGATGTACACGCTGTCCGAACCGGTCGGCACGCTGCCACCTGACCAGTTGTTCGCGTTGTCCCAGTGGTTGGGCCCCGTGGCTGCTGTGACCGCGGTAGCGCTGCCGATGGTTCCTGTCCCACCCGAGACCGCCGGGACGACCGTGAACGGCACTCCGGCAGTATCACCGGTGAGCGTGAGTGGCGACGTCGAGCCCGACGCGGTCACCTCGGCCAGTTCGGGCTCGGTCGATGCGTTCCACGCGGTGACCAGCGCTGCTGCGGTGAGGTTCGCCGACCCCGCCGCAATCGTGCTGACGCTCTTCGACCCCACGGTGAGGGTGTAGGTCGTCGCCGCATCATACCCCGTGATTGCCACGGTCGTGACCTGGGCGACCGCCTGGGCCGCGCCTTTCCACCTCATACTGGCCATGCTCACTCCTCGCTGTCGTAACCTCGGTGCTCCCCACGCTTCCACCAGTCAGCATCGTCTATGTCGTCAACACACTCGTATCGCTGATCGAGATTGATTTCTGTGCTGATGTGCGTCGGCGATCGTTCCAGCCGGGCCAGCACCCAACCCAGGCCGAGCAGCGTGAGGACCTGCAACGCGCACACGATCGCGAGTATCTGTTCCATGCCCACTCTCCACCAGGGCGAGGGCACACCTTACCACCTACACGCTCTCTCCAGAATCGCTTGCGGGCCCCTGCGTGTACGTCGCACAGTACCCCTGCCTTGGAACTGTGCCGCGCAAGCCCTCGTCGTGGCCTCCCCGTCCAGAACATCCCTGGCGGGGATCAGAGGTGTCATCAGGGGTGCAAGTCCCCCGAGCGGCGAGTGTCTTCCTCGAGGTGGCTGTGGCCAAGTATTCAAAGGACGTGCTCTATCCCGGAACGTACCATCTTCCCGATGGACGCCGGATCACGTACACGCCCTCTGATGTTCAGCACCTCTCGCGTCGGCTGCTCGACATGACGCAAGCCGGGCTCCAGGTGCCGCTCTGCTGGGATCACCAGCACGAGGCCAAGCCGGTCCAGATGGGTACGGGCGGGGCGGATCGGCACAAGTGGAATCTCGGATTCGCTACCGGCGCGCGACTCACCCCTGAGGGTTACCTGGAGGCGAGCCTGGACGTTCCCGTTGACGAGGACGCGCGACGGCTCCCAGCGGTCCGCTACGTCAGCCCCGAGATAGTTAACGACTACGTGGACGGCTCGGGCCGCAAATGGCCTGGCCTGTCAATCACTCACGTCGCTGTCACCTCGCGTCCTGTGCAGCACAAGCAATCCCCATTCAAGCCTGTCCAGCTGGGCTACGCGCCCGTCTGGCTCAGCCTCGGAGACATGGACATGGCAGACGAAGAGAAGGGCACGAAGAAGAAGTCCAGCAGCGAGCCGGACGGCGACGAAGCGGCGAGCGGCGGGGACGTGAAGAAAATCTTGGGGCTGCTCAAGAGCAAGGGCGTGCCACTTCCCGAGGACACGACCAGCGAGAACTTCATGGATCGGCTCATGGTCGCTCTGGTGGCCACGGGCGCGAGCGAGGACGGAGCCGGCGACACCGAGATTGAGGGCGGTGGCACCGACGACACCGACGTTGCGGCCCCTCCCCCGGTGATGATGAGCATGGACCAGGTGCAGACCGAGAACAACGCTCTCAAGTCTCGTCTGGTCGCCAGCGAGCGGGCCGGGCTCGCCGCGCGCATCCGGGCCCTGAGCCAGAGCGGCAAGGTCACGAAGCAGATCCGCGACAAGCTGCTTGAGGAGCTGAACACGGTTCAACTCTCGCTCGACCGCAACGGGCAGCTCCTCAACAGCAAGCTCCTCGCGAAGATCGAAGCGTACGAGGATCTCGTGGGGATGACGGGCGACCAGCGGGCCGCACAGCTCAGCCTGGACGCACCAGTTCGCGAGGCACCCCCGCCCCACGGAATGAGCGGGCGACCCAAGACCGAAGCGGAAGTCAACGCGGCCCTTGCCGAGTGGGACGCGACTCTCGGCCGCAAGTGACCGACTGACCCCGCCCCGGGCGGGACGGACCGGCCACCCGTCGTGGCCTCGATAAGGAACACGCGACATGAGCACTCTGAGTGCGTTCACCTCGCTCCCGGGAATGGAGACCGCAGTTGTCTCCAGCGAGAATTCGTTCCTGTGGGGGCCGAACACCTGGTATCTGCTCAAGAACGTCGTGGTCGTTTCGACCGCGACCGATTCGGGTAGCACGCCGACGACGGACCTTCGCCCTGGACTGGTGATGGGCAAGGTCACCTCCAGCGGCAAGTACACGCCGTACAGCGCGACCGCGACGGACGGCAGCGGCGTGGCCGAAGGCGTGTTGTTCATGGGTCTGCGGATGGTTTCGCCACTCAGCGGGTCCGTTGCGGATCAGTTGACGAATATCGTCGTTGCCGGTCCCGTGAAGGGCGGAAGCATTTACGGCATCGACCAACTGGCCCGCGCGCAGATGTTCGGGCGGTTCGTGTTCGATGACGACCTCCTGGGCAATCAGATGGGGTGGCGGCAGGTAGTCGCGAAGACTGCCGACTACACGGTCACGGCCAGCGACAACAACACGATCTTCACGAACGCGGGTGCGTCTGGCGCGGTGAACTTCACCTTGCCGACCATAGCGAAGGGGTTGCGGTATCGCTTCTTCGTGGAGGCCGACCAGACGCTGACGGTCACCTCGGTTGTCGCTGACACGCTTGTGGTGTTCAACGATGCCGCGGCGGACAGCATCGCGTTCAGCACTTCCTCGGAGAAGATCGGCGGTGGCATCGAAGTGATCGCCAACGCCGCGGCAACGAAATGGCTCGTCTTCGTGTACCTGGGCGCTGAAACGCAGACGCCGGTCATTGCCACCTGACGACGGGGGCGAATGGGGTCGGCTGGCGTACGGCCGCCCCCTTCCCCGGGACAGAACGATAAGGACGACACCACATGCCTTTCAGCACTACTGTTCTGGCCCCATCCTTCGTCACGAAGATGGTCAGCCGGATTCTGGTACCCGGCAACACCATCCAGCGGTTCCTCGGCTTCGAGGAAGGCGGACGCAACGTCGAAGACAGCCCCGGCGACGGCGTTCGCCAGTACAGCTACGACATCTTCGACAACGTGCGCAGCATCGCGAAGGGCCGCGTGCCGGGCACCGGGCCCGCGACCGTGAGCCTGAACCCCGTGGGCGTGAACACGGTCACCATCGCGCGGGCGTACGAGAAGCTCAATGACCTCTCGTACGAGATGCTGAGCAACATCCGGCAGATCGGCGCGAACGCGGGAGTGCAGGACAAGCGGGGCATGCGATACCTGGAAAACCAGGCACGCTACCTTCAGCAGCGACAGACCAATT
>CAZWFX010000009.1:0-1171 GCA_964633425.1 uncultured Candidatus Saccharibacteria bacterium | reverse complement strand
GGCATGCGATACCTGGAAAACCAGGCACGCTACCTTCAGCAGCGACAGACCAATTTCCGCGAGTTCCTCTCGTGGGCCATGCTCCGCGGCTCCTGTACGATCACCATCAGCGGCGACGACTGGATTTACACGCTGAGCGGCGGCACCATCACGCTCGACTGGAAGATTCCCTCCGGGAACAAGAGCCAGTTGAACATGCTCGGCGGCGGCAACTTGATCAGCGCGAGCTGGGCCACGGCGGGCACGGACATCCCCGGCGACCTGGACAACATCAGCGCGGCGTTCCAGCAGCTTGTGGGCGCGCCGCTGAAGTGGATCATGACGGACAGCTACGTCTTCAACAACGTCATGAACAACACGGCGGTGAAGGCCCAGGCCGGCACCAGCAACACCGCGTTCGAGCAGTACACCATGACGGAGGAGAAGGCTCCGGATGGGAGCAGTACCGGCCTCCGCAAGGCGAACCTCAAGTGCCGCCCGTGGATCGACTGGTACATCACCGACGCCGGCATCGACGTGAACGGTACTTTCACGAAGTATTTCAGCGGCGGCGAGATGGCCCTGGGCGTGGACC
This sequence comes from uncultured Candidatus Saccharibacteria bacterium, assembly GCA_964633425.1. GTDB lineage: Bacteria > Patescibacteriota > Minisyncoccia > Phycocordibacterales > UBA2100 > UBA10103. The sequence goes on along the minus strand of CAZWFX010000009.1, from coordinate 597 downwards.
TGGGCCTCGGCTTCGCCAAGATGCAGCAGGGCTCGGAACTGGTCAAGGAAAGCCCCTGGGCTCCTCCGGTTCTCCAGCGTGGCTTCCACGCCTGGTTGCGCGAGTGGGACGAAGCGGCCCGGGTTGAACTCCAGACCATCAACAACCTGGTGCCCGAGCTGACCGTGCCGAAGGCTCTGGCGTTTGGGGATTGTGTGCCCTGATCCTGGCTGATGGCGTGGTGGTGTGATTCGGTAGGCCACGGAGAACGACCATGAATCTTGACCGGCTGGTGGAGGCGTTGCGGGAGAGCGGCACGAGCGAAGTAAAGCTCACCGTACTCCGGAAGATTGCCGCAAGCCTCCCCGAGGGCGCTGACCTCAACTTCCTGGTGGACGAGTTCGCCAAGCATCACAACGTGACCGAGGGCACGGTGAAGAAGGCGAAGGCAATCTTGCACGATGCCGCCGTGGCAGCGAAGGCCGTTGCCGACGCGAAGGCAGCCGAGGCCGCAAGGGTGGTCCCCCCTCCTCCCGCCCCGCAATCGACTCGCAAGTGACCTCCTGGCGGGAGGATTGACGCGGGGCGGGTGGAGTGTACCGCCCGCCCCTTTCTCTT
>CAZWFX010000008.1:0-49341 GCA_964633425.1 uncultured Candidatus Saccharibacteria bacterium | reverse complement strand
CTGCTGCGATGACGAGCGACGATGTCGAGAGACGACTATTAAAGGAGGTCCAGTCAGTCGATGCGAGGTAGCCGTTCTGCCCTGCTCCGTTTGCCTGCGTGATGGTGAGTATGCCACCGGTGAATGAGAGCGGTCCGGAGAACGTGGTTGCCTGTACCTGGCCTGATGCAGAGGTGTTGAGGAGTGCGTTGGTGGTGTTGGAGACAAACAGCAGCGAGGTGGATGCGATACCGGTGGAGAGCGAGGTTGTGGTTGCTCCGGTTGCGGTGATGTTCTGGAAGGAGTTGGTGCCGGTGAAGGTGTTGGTGGTGTAGGTCTTCGGGATCGTGGTCGATGCGGCGATAAATCCGTTTACGAGCGAATTCGAGTAGTAGCGGTTCGTCACACCCTCAGCAATCGCATCAGTGGTTGTAGCGCCGAGCAATGCGATAAACGAAGACGTGGCACGAGCAGATGTGTAGTACAGGTTGCTTCCTTCTGCGAGATTCGTCGTGGACTTTGTTGCAAGCCACGCATCAGACGATGTGGTTGCCCAGCGGCTCTGAGTTCCCTCCCAGTAGTTCACTGATGTCGTTGAGAAGAAGAAACCCTTGTCGTAGGTGGAGAGGTTGTAGGCGGATGATGTGGTGGAGAATGCGAGGCCGTTTGCTGCGAAGGCAGAGGCAGAGGTTGTCGAGAAGAAGTTGCGCTGGGTCTGCCAGAAGTCTGCGGACGTGGTGGAGAAGGCAGAGAGTGATTTGGTCGAGAGCCAGAAGTCGCTGGAGGTTGTGGAGTATGCGAGACCGGTGGATGCGAAGTACGAAGCAGAAGTGGTGGAGAAGAAGTTGTTCTGTGAGGCGTAGTACGCAGCCGAGGTCGTCGAGAAGGCATTTCCCTGATTCTGTGACAGGAAGTACGACGCGGATGTGGTTGCCCAGCGGCTCTGCGTCGTTTCCCAGTAGTTCACCGATGTGGTGGAGAAGAAGAATCCTTTGTCGTAGGTGGAGAGGTTGTAGGCGAATGACGAGGACGAGTGGAAGTTGTTCTGCGTCTTCCAGTAGTCAGCGGAGGTGGTGGAGAACGCGCTGATGTTCTGCTGGGTGAGCCAGTAGTCTGCGCTCGAGGTGGCAAAGAAGAACGTCTTGTTCACGCCGTTGAGGTAGGTCTGCACGCGACCGTCGGTGTAGAAGAGATTGGATCCTTCGACAAGGTTGGTCGTGCTGATGCCGAGTGATGACGTTGCAACCTGTGCCCAGGTGTTGCCTGCACCGCCGATGAGGAGGCCGTTCTGTGAGACCGTACCGATGCCGGTACCGCCGCGGCTGCCGGCGAGTGTGCCGGTCCACGTGGGGCTAAAGGTATGGGTGTCACCGGAGGAAACGATGGTGAGACCGATGTTGGTGTCGGATGTTGTGGCGAAGGTCTGTGCGGAGCCGGTCTGTACGCTCGAGAACTGTGCACCGAGAGCGGTGATGCCGCCGCCTGCACCGGCATCAGCTCCGCACTGGAACTGACGGGTGGTGGCGTTCCACAAGAGTTTGTCGGAGCTGCCGGAGCACGAGGTGAGACCGGCGCCTGCGAAGGTGCCGACGTACATGACGGACGTGGTGGCGTTGGTGGTGTAGCTGTTGGTGGTGCTTGCGGTGGAGGCAAAGAACCAGGTGGAGGTGGCTGCAGTGATGGACGCGGATCCGGTAATGATGCCGTTGGTGTTGATGGTGCTGGCTGTAAGCGCGCCAGCATTCAATGTGCCGATGGTGCCGGTATTTGAGTACAGGTTGGTACTCGAGGCGAGCGATGCAAAGAAGTTCGTTGCGGTTGCACTTCCGAGTACAAGCGGTTGCGAAAGCTGATATGCGACCGATGTCGTCGAGTGGAAGTAGCCCTTATCAATCGCACCAATGAAGAATGATGCAGAGGTGGACGAGAAGAAGTTGTTCTGCGTCTTCCAGTAGTCTGCAGAGGTCGTTGCCCAGCGGCTCTGAGTTCCCTCCCAGTAGTTCACTGATGTCGTTGAGAAGAAGAAACCCTTGTCGTAGGTGGAGAGGTTGTAGGCGGATGATGTGGTGGAGAATGCGAGGCCGTTTGCTGCGAAGGCAGAGGCAGAGGTTGTCGAGAAGAAGTTGCGCTGGGTCTGCCAGAAGTCTGCGGACGTGGTGGAGAAGGCAGAGAGTGATTTGGTCGAGAGCCAGAAGTCGCTGGAGGTTGTGGAGTATGCGAGACCGGTGGATGCGAAGTACGAAGCAGAAGTGGTGGAGAAGAAGTTGTTCTGTGAGGCGTAGTACGCAGCCGAGGTCGTCGAGAAGGCATTTCCCTGATTCTGTGACAGGAAGTACGACGCGGATGTCGTCGAGAACGCAAGACCGACGGATGAGAAGAAGGATGCGGAGGTGGTGGAGAATGCGGCGCCGGTGTTCTGTGCAAGGAAGTTCTGTGCCGACGTGGTCGAGAAGAAGTAGCCCTTGTCCTTGGTTGCAAGCCACGCATCAGACGATGTGGTTGCCCAGCGTGTTTGTGTGGAGTCCCAGTATGCAACCGACGTAGTGGAGAAGAACGAGCCCTTGTCGTACGTGGAGAGGTGGAAGGCTGCGGAGGTGGTGGAGAATGCGAGGCCCTGGTTGAGCGAGAGGTATGCGTCGGCGGAGGTGGTGGAGAATGCGAGACCGTTGGAGACGAAGTATGCAATTGATGTGGTCGAGAAGGCATTGCCTTGGTTGAGGGTCAGGAATGCGGAGGCGCTCGTGGTGGAGAAGAAGTTGTTCTGTGTCTTCCAGTAATCAGCAGATGTCGTGGAGTAGAAGTTGGTCTGTGACTTCCAGTAGTCGGTGGACGTTGTTGCCCATCGTGCCTGAGTGGAGTCCCAGTATGCAACCGATGTGGTGGAGAAGGCTTGGCCCTGGTTCACGGTGAGCGCACCGCCCACGTTCTGGAGGCCGTTACCGGTGAGCGAGGAGAAGTACGAGATGCCGCCGATGCCGAGGAGGTTGGTGTTGAAGGAGGTGGAGGTGGCGCTTGCGAACGTAGTCGAACCGGTAAAGGTGTTTGTCCCGGTAAATGTGTTATTGGCAAACGTCTTCGGAATCGAAGATGATCCTGCGATAAAGCCGTTTACGAGCGCGTTGGAGTAATAGCGATTCGTAATCCCCTCGGTAAGCTGATCGGTCGTTTTCGTGGCTAGCCACGCGTCGGTTGACGTGGTCGCCCAGCGGAACTGTGTCGAATCCCAATACGCGACCGAGGTCGTCGAAAAGAACGAACCGAGGCTGTATGTCGAAAGATCGTACGCAAACGATGTCGTCGAATGAAAGTTATTCTGCGTTTTCCAATAATCAGCCGAAGTCGTAGAGAATGCAGTGATGTTCTTCGTCGTAAGCCAATAGTCGCTCGACGTGGTCGAAAAAGCGAGACCGACCGATGAGAAATACTGCGTGCTTGTCGTGGAGAAGCCGCTGCTTCCCGAATCAAGGTCCGTACCGCACGTGAACTGGCGCGTAGCCGCGTTGTACAAGAGCTTCTCCCCCACGCCCGAGCACGACGCGAGCCCGGCGCCTGACACCGTGCCAGCGATATTCAGATGCGTCGTCGTTGAGTTCGTCGCCACTAAACTCGTGATCGTCGTCGCCGATGATACGAGCGTATCGATCAGCGCATTGTTGAAACGCGCTATCGAAGCGAACAGTGTCGTCGACGTCGCATTCTGCGCGATCATAGCGGTCGACGTCGCGACCGTTGTGGAAACACCCGTTGCCGCAACCACACCTGTCGCCGTATTGAACGTGAACGATGCAGCACCGTTGAATACACCACCGTCGTTGAACTGTACTTGCCCCGCTGCCCCTCCCGGGTTCCCTGCGCCACCGGCGCCTAAGCATGTCCCGTTCACCGTGATGCAGCCTCCGGTGACCGCAATTCCTCCCGAGAAGGTCGTGGTCCCGCTGCCTGTTACCGTTAGTGAGCCGAGCGTAGTCGTACCTGAAAGCGATGCATTTGAGATTGTTGCACCGCTGATAGTCGAGTTCGATATCGTTCCGCCGCTAAACGTCGAACCGCTGATGTCGACACTGTTGAGCGTGTCGATGCGATTCGTCTGTGCGATAACGTTGTAATTTTGAGCGATCGCTGTTGAATTGGCACTTGTAAGACCATAGAGCTTACTAGAGAGCGCACTTTCAAGTGCCTGTAGTCGGGCGGTAAGCGCCTGCTCGGTTATACCGCCTGCTATAACGACACGCTCCGTTTCAACAACCCGTTCGCGAATGGGATTTGTGATGACAGTTGTCGACACAGGAGCCGAGGCGCCGATGGCCACCGGCTGTCGAACCGGAGACTCGGCCGAGGGCGAGGTAACTCGTCCCTGCGGAACGATCTGCACCGCAACAGTGCCACGGTTCATGTGCGGCGTAGTCGGCGTGCCGTACACATATCCCGGAAACGCGACCGCGAACACGAAATTGTTGATTGACTCGTTGATACCGCGCGCTAACTTCTCTGCAAACGAAGGAATAGAGCCCGAGAGCGACGAAGCCACAGCGGCAGGATTTACATCTGCAAACGATACAGACAGGCGAGGATTCGAAACGAATGCGCTCAACTGTTCGACTCCGAACGAAACATTATCCGCCGAATCCTTTACCGTCGTAAACGCGACACGGACGTATGTGGGATCCACGAGCGAGTACGTGCCGAACGTGAGAACAAATGCGAGCGTGAGTGCAAAAGCTTTATGCATCAGTTCACTGAACGGTGTGGCGGCGTAGATCGGCGCGTGGGCAGCAGTCGCCTGAATCGAAGTACGAACCATTTCAAGCGATGCGCCGGTCGGAATCCTAATACCGTCCATCGTTTTTTCGACGACCCGCGTACCGTGCGCCAGTGCAGTCTCTGCCGACTTTTGCGTTACAGCATGAGCTTTTTCAAACACGGTCTTTGCATCGGCTGCACTCGGCAATGCAGCGATCGTGGCCGCCGTGAACGCTGCAGTCGCTTTAACGACCGGGTTGGGCTTCTGCTCTGTTCGAGGCAAGACCACAGGCGCTGATTCGGTCGCATGGGCGTTCTTGTATTCCTGAGTTCTCTGAGCAGCAAGGTCCAGTCGTCGCTGCGCGCGCGCATGTTCCTGAGATACCAAAAAAGATTTGAGCGAATTCTCATCTACATACCAGTTGCGTCCGATACGGCGTCCGTTAACTTTTTGAGTGCGACACAGAATGCCGATGTAGTCGCGCGTAAAACCAAACACCGCGGCAGCATCGGCTGCCGCAATAAATTTGATGCCTTCGAAATAATGATCTTCGGACATGAAGGATTTCGCGCGAACGAATTTACTAGTATTTTACTAGCTATTTCGGACATCGGACGCGTATCGGACATCTCTCAGTGGATAAGTTCATCAAACAAATTGATTCTTCTTTTTTTCATCACGCTGTACTTCGATCACAAATCAGGACGTGTCCGATAGCTGTTACAGAACGATCTAATCCGGACTTCCCGCTTTTGGGCATGGTTCTTCAGTCGAGTATCCGATTGACAGTATTTTTTAAAGCCGTGAACCCGATCGAGGTTTCCTTAGGACGCACTGAATTCGCTACGGGAAACACGCCTCCCAAATGAGCCACCAAATCCTCTCCCGCGGCACCTGTAGACCACTCTTTTTTACCAGCAGTTTTCGCACGGACCGTACTCTTTTCCTGAGCGCGGCATCCGTCGATATCGCAAACCGCCCTTCACATGACCAATTAAAAAAGCGCCCGAGGCGCTTTCCGTTGCGAGCCAATTATACGGCTTATTTATTAGTTATTCCGGTTATCCGAACAATTTTTACTGACCTCTTTCGTAGATGAGTTCAGGAGATACCAGATCTTCGATAATGTCACCAAGATACCCTGTTGCTTCTACGGCTGACGCCGTCATTGCAGATACAGCGCCCGAATCACGAATCGTGGCAAATGATGCAGTCCCTCGAGTTGCAGTGATGCCGACCGATAGCACTAAAATGATAGTTAGGGCGCCTATGGAAAGCGGTATAAGTCGTTTCGAGCGCTTTTTTGACTCATGCTGAGTTATAAATGCCGGCCTGGTAGTTACTGCGGAGACACGGCTTTGTGGCGTCTCGGGTGCGTGGTGATGTGTAGACGCGTCGCCAGAAGGTCGGACTTCCGAGAAATTACTGACCGGGTAGTGAATCTCGTGGTTCTTTTCCGGGATCGTCGGCATAAGAGCGGAACTTTCCTGCATATAGGTCACTTTCGGCAAAGAAATCATCTGGGTCTGCCTTGTCGGGTTCGGCGCATGCGCGAATGAACCGGTCTTTAGACCTACCGACTCGGCCTGAACCGCTGCAAGCAGCGCGTCTTTCTCTGCCTTATGCTTCACGAGCGCCGCACTGTCGACGTACCAACGGTTTCCGATCTGTCGAGACGGAATTTTGCCTCCGCGTGCCAGTTGCCCCACATAATCCTGGTTATATCCGCTCAATTTCGATGCTCGGGATGCCGAGATGTACTCCCTTCCCTCGAAACTCAACGCGGAGTCCGCCTCTTTGGATCCCACGCTTACCGGCGGCTGCGCTTTGGCAATCTCCGCATTCTTTTCGTAGCCTTGTAGAGACTCGAGGGACACGTACCATAGGCCCCCTACTCGCTCCGCGTCGATCTGGTGACCTCGTGCCAGCTGTCCGATGTAGTCGCGGGCATAACCTGTCGATTCAGCCGCTTTTTTTGAGGAGACGTAGGTTTTTCCATTCAGGAAGAGTTCGTCTGACATCGCGCCAGTATATACCCTTCGGTACAGGCAAAACTCTCGCGCATCCGAGATACGCTGTGGATATGGGGATTACTTCATGGAGTCGCTCAGAAGCGCCCTGAGAGTCTCGGGATTCCCTGCACCACGTAAGGCACGCATGCACTGTCCAAGCAAGAATTCGAGAGCCGCACCCTTACCAGCCTTAAAGTCAGCTACGACCGTCGGGTTGGCATTCAAAACCTCAGAAACCACTTTTTTCAGAGATTCTGTGTCTTCTGATACGAGAAGCCCTTGCTCCTTTGCATACGCCTCCGGATCTACTCCCTCCGTCGCCATTTTAAGAAGAATATCTTTCGCAACCCGCGAACTGATCGATCCCTTCTTTGCGAGAGTGACAAGAGAGCGAAAATGGTCTGCTGAAACAGGCAAAATATCCATTGATTTCGTATCTCGGTCTTCGATATCTCGGACGATTTTTACCAGGTCGTTTGCGATATAGTTTGCCGCAAGCAGAGCGGCATCGGAATCCATACTGTTTGAGACCGCATCAAAAAAGTCACCGAATCGGGGGTCGCGCACGAACGCATCAGCATCATCAGCCTTTATCGAAGCTTCGGTGTAGCGACGACGCCTTTCAGATGGCATCTCGCCCATGTCCGCGCGTAATGCTTCCTGCGAGAACTCAGGGATCTCCGAGAGCTTGAGTGAAGGCAAATCAGGATCGGGAAAGTACCGGTAATCGGCACTGCCCTCCTTGGTCCGCTGTGGGAAGGTTGCCTGCTTAGCGTCATCCCATCCCAGCGTCTGCTTTTCAATTGTTCCCCCGGCCTGAACAAGTGCCGTCTGTCGCTTTATTTCGTACGCGACGGCGCGCTCCATTGCCTTGAAGGAGTTCAGATTCTTGATCTCCACGTACCCGACGCTTCGAGTACCCTTAGGTGCGACCGACACGTTCGCTTCTACCCGCATCTCGCCTCGCTCCATGTTCGCATCGCTCGCGCCCAGATAACGAAGCATGAGTTGCAGCTCACGAGCAAAAGCACCGGCCTGTTCCGCCGACTTTATAACCGGCTCTGTTACAAGTTCCATCAGCGGAACACCGGCGCGATTATAGTCGATGCGTGTCGTACCTGTTGCGTCATCGTGCTCAGAGCTCGCCGTATCCTCCTCGAGGTGCACGCGAGTAATCTCTACATCCAAGAGCTTCCCGCCCGAAACCAGCGGGTATTCGAACTGACTCAGCTGATAGCCCTTGGGAAGGTCCGGATAAAAATAGTTCTTACGATCAAACTCCGTGTAATCAGCAAGACGAGATCCGAGCGCGATCCCTACACGCAGGACCTGCCTGACCGCCTCCCTGTTGATTACCGGAAGCGTTCCAGGATGTGCGAGACAGACCGGGCAGATATGCGTGTTAGCAGCAGCATTGAACGGGTCATTCCGTGACGAACAAAACATCTTCGTTTTAGTCTTCAATTCGGCGTGTATTTCAAGCCCGATCGTTGCCTCAAATTCTTCCATCGCCGAACTGTACCAGATGCATCCCGCGCACTCCACAACCCCCGCCTCCCGGCACGAAGGAGCGGACCATCGCTGGGCGCCAGCCTTCCTCCCTTCTCCGACCCGTATCAGGCACGCTTCGCGACACTAGTGATCGGGACCACCTGCAGATCAAAAGCGGCGGTCCGTTGACCGCCGCCTTCCCAACCATGTATCCAAGCATCAGCCGAGATTATTTTACTCACCCGAGATATCGCACAATATATGGCGAGCTCGGATGCCGAGATTTGGCTTTATTCCTTGATTCTCCACTCACCGGACGCGAGGAGCGGCTCCGCTTTCTTGAACTTCATCTCCCTATCTTCGGTACCGTTCGTAATAACCACCTTATCGTTGCGTTCATAATCCCGCTTCTGGACAGGTGCCGACGATGCCGTAATGGACTGTGCCGCCTTGTGGATAACCTGCGCAGCGGCAACCGGATTTTGTACAGCTTCACTGATCGAAACCAAGTTTGTGACGACACCTTCTACTTGCCCTCGGTACGACTCCTCCATCGACTGGAACAGCTTGAGTCCCTCTCGTTTGTATTCGACCAACGGATCGCGCTGGCCATATGCTCGGAGGTTCACGCTGCTGCGGAGGTACTCCATCGCCTCGAGATGCTCAACCCACAGGTAGTCGATCCCTTGCAAAAGCATGCGACGCACATTCGGGTAAAAGACGTCACCGGACATAGACTTTCGTTCTTCAATAGCCTTGAGCTTTGACTCATCTCCGGCAACGGAGAGCATGAGCTCAGCATCAACAGCTTCGTCGCCGCCGGTAAGCAGCTCGCGGCGTCGCGCATATACACTCTGTCGCTGAATGTTGAGAATGTCATCGTATGCGAGAACGTGCTTACGAGCATCGAAATTTAATTCTTCGATTCGCGACTGTGCTTTTTCCAAGGAGCGCGTGATCATGGAATTGTAGATCGGTTCATCTTCTGGGATCTTGAATGTACCCATGACACGCTTGATCATGTCTGACGCAAACACTTTCATCAGAGAATCTTCGAGTGAAACGAAGAACTGCGTAGTGCCGGGATCCCCCTGTCGGCCCGCACGTCCGCGGAGCTGATTGTCGATACGACGTGCCTCGTGGCGCTCGGTGCCAAGAACGAACAGTCCTCCCGCTTGCTTAACGGCTTCGAATGCATCTGCTCCTCCCGGGTTTCCACCGAGCCTGATGTCGACACCGCGACCGGCCATGTTGGTGGCAATAGTTACACCCCCCTTCCGTCCCGCCTGCGCGATGATCTCGCCCTCGCGCTCATGATTCTTTGCGTTAAGTATTTCGTGCGGAATTCCCTCCTGTTTGAAGTACGCGCTCAACAGTTCATTCTTCTCTACCGAAACAGTGCCGACAAGGACCGGCTGCCCCGCTTCGTGGAGTTCACGTACACGCCTCGCGATGGCTTTGAATTTACCCTGCTCTGTCTGAAAAATGAGGTCGTCGAGATCGATTCGCTGCACGGCCCGGTTCGTGGGGACCGCAACTGTATTCAGACCGTAGACCTTATAGAATTCTTCGGACGACGTGGCCGCCGTACCGGTCATGCCTGCCAGTTTTTCGTACAGACGGAAATAGTTCTGGAACGTAATGGATGCGAACGTTCGGGATTCAGCCTGAACCGGCACACCCTCTTTGGACTCGATCGCCTGATGTAGGCCGTCGCTCCAGCGTCGACCCGGCTGCATTCGGCCGGTGAATTCGTCGACGATCATGACAGTACCGTCACGAACGACGTAGTCTTTGTCGCGTTCGTAGAGTGCGCGAGCTCGCACGGCAGTTTCGAGGTGATGCACGAACTTAATGCCGGCATCCGTATATATATTGTCTATTCCAAGCGCTCGCTCCGCCTTCTCGATACCCTCATCAGTGAGCTGGATCTGCTTATGCTTGAGGTCGACCGTGTAGTCGGCCTCCGGGGTCATTGAGCGCGCGATTTCGGTGAACTTACCGTAGAGAGCCTCGGCGTCTCCCACCGGCGCAGAGATGATGAGTGGCGTACGGGCTTCATCGATGAGGATCGAGTCTATTTCGTCCACGATCGCAAAATGATACCCGCCTTCGCGCGGGATACGCTGTCGAAGGTTCTGGGCTTCGTATTCAAGATTGTCACGAAGGTAGTCAAAACCGAACTCGTTGTTGGTGCCGTAGGTAATGTCGGCGGCATACGCCTCCCGACGCGTTGAAGGACGCAAGTATTCCTTTTCCACCTTGAAGCTGTCCAGTTCGTGATCGGCCGCATCAGTATCCGCCTGCGCTACAGACGCGTCGTAGAGGAACGATGCTTCGTGATTGATTATGCCCACCGAGAGACCGAGCGCATCGTAGATTTGCCCCATCCACGCGCCGTCGCGACGCGACAAATAGTCATTGACAGTGATCACATGCACCCCCTTGCCGGTGAGCGCATTGAGATAGGCAGGCAGTGTCGCGACAAGGGTTTTTCCTTCGCCGGTGCGCATTTCGGCGATATCGCCGTTATGCAAAATCATGCCGCCGATCAGCTGCACGTCGAAGTGTCTCTGATTCAATACTCGTCGCGAGGCCTCGCGAACGGTAGCGAACGCCTCAGGCGCAAGCTCGTCCAAGGTCGCTCCCTTGCTCAGACGGTCCTTGAACTCGGCAGTCTTGGCCTTCAGGGCTTCATCGGAGAGCGCCTTGAGCCCTTCTTCGAAGACCAGTGCCTTTGCGACAACCGGCTCAGCCCGCCGTAGAGCGGCGGTGTTTTCGTCGCCAAATAAACCCTTCCAGAAAGCCATAAGTGCCCATCCTACCCCAAAATGCCCCCAAAATACATGAAGCGTGGCAATACGACGCGCATGCGGAGCGGATTGTAAAACACAGCCATGGTGCTACGCTTACCCCAGGTCCGATAAAGGACGCAGCGCGGAGGGCGGCGGCACTCACATAAGACTTTCACTTTTTGGAGCTCGCACCCGCCTTCCGCCCTGCGTCTTTTTTATTGGAACAACGCCTCAATACAAAGGCTCTCACAGAGCAGTCTCGTGCGACATACACGACGGATCGGTGTCGGGGACTGCATGCCCCTATCGCAGCAGCGGTGCGGCGGTCTGAACACACTTGTAAGAGCGCCGCACATTTCCATGCTCGATACAGAAATGTAGCTCGCAATCGGTTCTTACACGAAATGTATCGATTACTTTTATGCTCTCGTTTCGTTTACGCATTTAAAATGTGTCGTGAGTACAAGAAAAAAATATCTGTGAACGATTCTTCAACAAAAAACTTCAGATTTTTTACATGACGAGTTATCCACACTTATATGCGCAATGCGTAGCGAGCGCACACATGAGTGTAATAATTATTTAAACGCTCTTGCGTTTCGCGCGCGAAGCGATGGTCGACATTTAATACCATTGAATACTCTCAAACGAGAAAAAATACCATGGCAAAAAAGAAGAAGACAGCAAAGAAGGCCAAGAAGGCTAAGAAGCGAGCATAGTTCTCGCTTCCCGATACGATCTTCGGATCAGATCGGTTTGCAAAAACAGCTTCCACTCGGAAGCTGTTTTTAATTTGTGATCAAAGGAGCGTCTTTTTAGAACTGTATTTGCAAGGCCCGACAGAACGTGACAGATGCAAGTCATGGGCAACGCGCATTCCGAGATGTACTGAACGTACATTGAGGAATTCGCGTGGGCGCCCATAACGGTGCAGATGACATGTTATCTTGGGCCGGAAACGAAATACCGCCCTTTCGGGCGGTACATTCGTCTTTCAACTTTGGAAGCATCACACGTTGTGACACTCACACGCGCAGTATAGCGCCATGATGTTCAGGTGCAACTAGTTGACCGCGGCACCGGATTGAATCTTTTGAATAATCTCTGTGACCTGTCCGCTCACCTCGGGGTGCGCCTTGACCGCATCCTGCAGCGTGGAGATTGCGCGGGCCTTGTCGCCTTGTTGGTAGTAAACGGCTGCGAGCGTGAAGAATCCCTGCACATCTTCGGGGTGCTTTGCTATGTATGCATTCCATATCGGCGCGATGCGTGCATAGTCCTTGATTGAGACGAGGCTCGCGAGAATGCGCTGATCGGCTGCCTGACCGGTCGGTATGATCGGCGCAAGAATAGCATCGGCCTGCGCAGCGCGGCTATTTCGAATCAGAACTGCAGCATAGACAATGCGAGGATCGGTAAGGTTCTCGTCGAGTTCAAATGCCTGTTTATACAATTCGATCGAACGCTCTGTCTGACCCTGCAGCTCCGCGTTCTGTGCACGCTCGTACATGATCGACTGCTTCTTCGGCGAAAGCTCCTGCGCCTTTTCAAGGGCGATTTGACCGTTCTTGTAGTCCTGGAAGGAGTCGTATAGGACACCGAGGAACAACGGGAATCGTGCGTCCAGCGGAGATTCAGCTGCCTGAATCGTCATCTCTGCAGTCGCAAGACTGTAGAACTGCTGCTTGACCTCGTTCGGAATATTCGCCTGTGCAATCTGCGACGAACCTTGCGCGAGCTGCTCACGAGCCTCTTGGCTCCCAAACGTACCGTACGATATTGCCTTCTCAAAACCCTCGTAGGTCGCTTGCAGATTCCCCTGCGTAGCAAGCGCAGAAAGAAGTGCGCGATTTGCCGCCATCGGACGACCGTTCACCCCCCATGCGATACCCCATACCAGAATGACCGCTGCAATAGCGACAAACGGTAGCGAGCTTTCGGAAAGCGTACCGAATGACATGATCGGCCTTGTTTTCTCGAACTGCGTATGACGGTAGATAACAAATGCCAGTATGGTCCCGAAGAGAATGTAACTGGTCACGTTGTCGAACACGAAGAAGTTGTGAATGAAGTACCCGGCAAGCAGTCCCGTAATGAGTGCGCGCTCGGCAACAGTAAATGCTCCGCTGCGCCAGATTACGAAGAGCGTTGCGGCAAAGATTGAGAGATACGCAATAAGTCCGACGAATCCCCCGGCTACCAGCCAGTCAAAGATTATGTTGTGGACACGGTCGAACCACGGCTCCTGCCCATGCATACGCGGATCGTAGTATTTGTCGAACACAATCGCGTAGTTCTCCTGACCCCAGCCGAATATCGGACGCTCCTGTACACCCTTCCATGCCATGCCCCAGTTATAGAATCGGGCCTTCACTGTGTTATCCGTCGTCGATATGGTTGCCATGCGCTGAAGGAAGCCGATCTTCTTAACGAATGACGCATCGCGGATGAGCCAAAAGCCACCGATGAGAACAAGGATCGCAACAACGCCCGCGGCTGCAGCCCGCCATGCGGTCTTTGAGTGATTTGCCTGCAACAAGACCAGTATGGCGGCGAGCAGTGCGCCGCCGATAAGACCAAGGATCGTACCTCGGGTTGCGGTCGCGAGCAGCATGAATGTGTCGCCGATGATGATCGCACCGTAGACGAGCGATACTGTCATGCGCTTGCCCGGACCACGGTCCACCCATGCCTGCGCCCACAACATGGCCGCAATGAATACATGGAACAGCATGTAGACGGCGAAATAGATCGGGTTTCCGAAGGTTGCGTCGATACGAGCACCGAGGCCACCGGCGCCGCCCTGGCCGAGCGCCGTGACACCCGCGATCTGGAGCAGACCGTAGACCGTCAGGTACACGGACACTCCGAGCGAGGTCCACATGAGCCATCGCCAGATTCGCTCGGTGCGCATAACGGACGCTGCAACGATCACATACATCAAAAGGTGGATGAGTGTGACCCATCCGTCCATGCGCTCATAATTGCTCCAAAGACTTTTGGACGGATACGCACCGAAGAGATCCGAGATCAAGATCGCAAATGTAAAAACACTCAGCGCGATCAACACCAGGGAGCGTTTCGGTCGGTATTCTCGGGCCACGAACATGAGTGCGAGCGTGGCACCAAACCCGACCTCGGTAATGATACGGAACGCAAAATTCTTACCCGTTATGAACGGGAAAAAGAGTGACGATGCAACAATAAGACAGATAAACGGGAGGGCAAACACTGACGCGATCGCAACTCCTCGGAGGATCTTTTCAAGGGTCATAATGGTGCCCAGTGTATCACGCACCCACCCCCTTGCGGTTAGAGCTTTTTAATGGCGGAGCGCGGTGTACCACGCTTCGGATATGCTGTTTTGAGCACCTCTATGACCCTGACGCCGCTTTCGATATTGATCGGTGAATCCGTGTATTTTACCCGCTTATGCAGAACATCGTCGATGTGGAGCATTTCTCGGTAAAAGTCATCCGGGCGTTTTTTGTCGAAAACCCGGATCTGCTCACTTTCATCCTGCGACGTCTTCCATTTCACAACATCGCCGCGGGGATCGCCGCCGCAATACCACTCGATGTAACCGTTCTCGCCCTGCAGCCGGGCCCACTTGCGCGTCGGTTTCGTGACGACATCCTGAATAACACGACCCACCTTCTTTTTGTCGGTCATGAATGCGAATGAAGCGATTGCATCGTATTCGGTCGCGCCGCTCTTTTTCATATCGTATACGGCACTCATCTCTTTCCAGACGCCGAGCCCTGCGACGCGGGCAAGATACTGCCACAAATGCAGCGCGTGTGAGTGCTCGCCTGACGCACCCCCTCCGCGACTGATATATCCGAGATACGTATCTTTCGGCCCTGAAAGCCACGGATGCGCCTTGAAGATACCTTCCCAGTGTTCACGAAACTCAACATCGAGCGTGAGAATCTCGCCGACCGGCTTCTTTTCGAGCATTGAGACGATGAACTGGACCGATTCTGCGACACCGTGATCGTAGCCCACAAGCAGTATCGTTTTTTGTTTCTTTGCGAGCGTGATCAGTTTTTTTAGATCTTTTGCATCAGGTCCGCAGAGCGGCTTTTCAAGCAGCATAAGTTTCGGCCTCTCCTTCAGCGCAGCGAGCGCCACCTGAATGCGCACATTCGGCGGCGTACCGAGCATGACGATGTCGTACTCTCCTTTCGGTTCCGATCCGGCGACGTATTGTCGGATATCTTCGTCCCACGCACCGTAGCGGGTCGGATAGATGTCATGCTTCATGCGATCGAGCGCTTTCTGATCCCGGTCGACGACGGTCACATCCCAGCCCATACGACGCGAGGCCTGTGTTAAATGATTACCGATAGAACCCGCCCCATAGACTTTTACATGCATAAGAATCAAAAAGATTAGTTGTACTGTTTTATACCATGCGCTCAAATCCGCCACGCTTTGATGCGCCGAATTCCGCGACCGAACCGAGCACTGTAAATTCGGATCCGGTCTTCCAGCCGTTCAGATCTGTTGCGATACCGATGAATTCGCAGCCGAACATTTCGGCCGCTTCGCGATCACCCTCGCCGTCGCCAATGAACACCATATCGTTCGCCGATATTCCCTCGGCGCGCGCGATCTCGTGGAGGCGGTCGGCCTTTGAGCTCCCGTCACTTGATCCCCGGACCCCTTTGAACAGATCTGCGATGCCGAGCGCGCGCAGCGTTTCTTTGAGCGGCTCGTCAGGGGTATTCGAGTTGATGTAGAGCGGACCGCCTTTCCCTGCGCGCTCGAGCATGGCCCGCACGTTTGGTGCGATCGTGAATGCCGCGAGCTTGTTCCGGACCACGTCGCCGAATCGCTCAGCGTATCGCGTGACATCGGACTCGATGTCCGCCTTGCCGATTCGAGAACATATCGACCGGATAATGTCGTAGCGATTACCGCGCGCGTTCGAAAATTCCTCGCGTGCGAGTCGGATGGCATCCTCCGGTACATCTTCGCCGAATTCACTGAACATCCAACGATACCCGTTCTGCTTGATCTCCTCTGACGGGATAAGTACACCGTCGAAATCAAAGACGACGACCTTCATGGTTAGTCGAAATGGTGTCGACCCCAATTTGAGAGCTTTGTCTTGCGTGCTTCGCGCGGCAAGTTGCTGATCGCGGTATCCTCGTAGAACGAGTCGTTGTTGAAGTGCGTCGACGAGACCTCTTCGAATATAACGCCCGTGTCGGTCCAGAAGCGGTGCTTCACGCCGCGTTGCACGACGGCAACATCGCCCGGATGCAACGTCATTCGGCGGCCCTCAAGCTCCAACTCCATCACACCGGAGAGCACATGGAACGCCTCTTCCTTTTGCAGGTGGTGATGATACGGGTGTTCCTGCCCGGGAAGCTGCACGATGATCTTCTTGCAGTACTCGCGGTTAATGACATCGATGATGACGGCTCCGACCTTGCGGAAGTTTTCGAGTCCGTAGTGATGCGAGAGGTCGATCGAAAAATCGACCGGGAGCGCAATGCCTGCCTTGTTGAGCATCGCTTTTACTTCGTGGATCGGGTGATACACGAGATCCTGCGCGGTCGGTGTGAAATCCCTTGTTGCGTGCGCTATCGCTTCGTCGATCTTGTACGCCTTGTCGGAAACGACCATTCCCTCTTTGAATTCACCGCTGGAGAGCTGGCCTTCGCGGTACGGGAATGCAAAATACACGTCTGAACGCTTGAGCGACTGACCCTTCTTGATCGCTTTCTTTGCAAAGACTCCACGCTTAAGCGACGCAAGATCGGCATCTTCTTTGGGATCGGACTCCCAGGTCGACGGACCTTCAGCGTCACGCGCAACTTTCCACGCTTCGATCCAGCGGTCGATCTGTTCCGGTGTCGACGAATACGCGTTCAGCGCGATCGTTTTCGTCGGCACGCCGACATGTCGTTCGAAAATGCGTGCACCCTTACCGTACGCGATCTGAATCGCCGCCATATTGTCCGGTTCTTCGTGCGTTGAAAAGCCGATCGTGATCCCCGGGTAGCGTTCGCGCAAGATCTCGATGTGTCCGAGGTTCAGCTTGTTGTTCGGTGTCGGGTAGATTGCGACACAGTGCATGAGCGCAAAATGCACATACCGGTGATCGAGGAACGATACGAGGCGATCGATCTCCTCGATGGACATGCCGCCGACAGACACGATCATCGGCTTCCCCGCGGCAGCTGCCTTCTCTAAGAGCGGCCAGTCCTTTGCCGAGCACGATGCAATCTTCAAAATATCAACGTTCAATTCTTTGACCGTCTCGACCGACGCCTCGTCGAATGGTGTCGCCATGGTGACGAGCCCCGCCTTACGGGTTGCGTCGACGAGTACCTTGAAATCCTTTCGAGTAAGTTTGGTCGAAAGGAATCGCGGGACGTGCTTGTTCTCTGTCTTCTTTTTGTCTGCCGGATGAATAAACGTATCCAGATCGCGGAATTGGAGTTTGATGCAGGCTTTCACGCCGTGCTTGTGCACTACTTTGGAAAACTGGTCGATGATCTTGAGTCCGTGATCAACGGAGCCCTGATGATTGTTCGCCATCTCAAGCGTAAAGAGGTCGGTAAAATCGAACTTACTTGTTGGAGTAGTCATAATTGAATTGTGCCGTGGATGCACAATACGTCAACTATACAAATCAACAAATCGTTGCCTTATATACCCTTCTCTGCCTCTCCCTTGAACGCGAGATACTTCTCTGCCATTTCAAAGTCCATCGGGGAATCGATATTGACCGAATCTTCCGGAGACATAAAGAAAAATCCGAGGCGCTTTCCCGACGTCGATTTAAGTTCGCGCACCGTTTTAGTACGCATAATATCCATGGCGCCCGTGTGCATGTGGACTTTCGGGAACAGCTGTCGCGGCAGATTCTGCGGCTCGTCAAATCCGGTAAATGCTTTCGGGAGGAACGGTTCGAGCGTTGTGCCGTCCTGCGCGATCTTCCAGAATTTGTACGGATGCTTCGGTGCTTCGACGATCGGGCGAACCGCATCGAGCGATTCGTCATTCAAGAGCACCTCGATCCCCTCGTCGATATGCGCAGCTGTACGCAGCGGCGATGTCGGCGGCAAACGAAGCACAACATCCGGCACATATCCTTCGGTCTCCTGAAGATGATCGAGCGCGTGGGTCAGGAATTCTACATCGGTTGAGAGGTCCCCCGAGATCTCGGTCGGTCGAATGAACGGCACCTCAGCACCGTGTTCTCGCGCAATAGCGGCAATTCCCTCGTCGTCGGTCGAGACAATGGTGCGCGTGATGTGTTTTGAACCCTTTGCAGCATCGATAGTCCACGCAATGAGCGGTCGACCGTTAAGCGGTTTGATGTTCTTGCCCGGTATACCCTTGGAGCCCCCTCGGGCCGGAATGATGGCCAAAATTTCCATGCCGCGCATTGTACATCGTCTTTTTGCACGTGTCTTGTCAGAATGGCAATAGTGTGTCATAAGTCTCCGAGTTCAAAGTCACAGCCCGGGAGGCCGAAATGGCTCAACAGGACCGCACCAAAGCCCCTACGCTCTTGTGTGTCGCCCACGACACGACCCCGTCAAAGGCGCTGCGCATGCTGATAAGCCATGCGGCCGAAAGCGGGTTCAGCACCGATTTCATCCTTCTCGACGGAGGCTCGATCCTCGGACCGAGCCTCTTCGGACTCGAGGAAAAAGTGAAGAACGCAGACGTCGTTGTGATCGGCATGTCATCCGAACAGAACGCCGGCGTCGAAATCGACGCCGCTCGATTCTGTCTCACGCACCGTAAGCGGTTCGGCTTCTTCGCCGACGCACACGGCGCATACCGGCGGGATCACTTTGCCGAGTTTCGCCTCAAGGCGAACTTCGTGCTGGTGGTCAGCGAGGATGAGATGATTGCTGCAACGACGACGTTCCCTGCCGCGCAGGTGACCGCTACGGGAAATCCGCAGTGGGCAACGTACTTTGAACCGAAGGACCGTGATCAGGCGCGAGCACTCGTGCACGCAAACGAACGACAGTACGTCGTGTTTGCTCCGGGCACGAAAGACCCCGATCACAACATCACCGTGTGGAAAGCCACGATCCGCGCTGCCGGCCTGCATTGGGAGAATCGACTCGTCGTTCTCTCCCGCCACCCCGGCGACAAGGCGGAGCAGGAGCGGTACGCGCACCTCACGACGATTGCCGAAGCACACCACGTGCAGCTGTACTGGTACGACGGAACGGGTGATGATTTGCTACCCGGCGTCGATCTTGTGATCAACGGCACGTCATTGCGTGTGCACGCGCTCGCGCAATTGATACCCGTGATCGACTACTTCGAAGACTCGTCGCAGGACTGGCTGAAGAAGGACACAGGGAGCTGGTTCGGCTATTTCTACGGCTCCGGCGCAGTGCTCGATATCTACAACGAGACATGGGTGGAGCTCGCGACGGCGATGCTCATCATTGCGGACAATCCGACCATACTGCGCTCACATCAATCGACAGCAGTGAGGCGCATGTCTGCGCAGGAATCGCTCGCCGCAATGCTCGGCGCCGTGTTCGCACACGAGCACAGTGCTCGTGTGGCATGATCTTTCGACTCATTCGGCTCCGCCTTGCGCGGAGCCGATCTTTTTTACCTCACCATCTGGAGTATGGTCCCTACAACTCGCTCTGCAGCTTTGCCGTCAATCCTGAACAGCATGTCTTTTTTCAACGATTCCCTCTCGGCTCGCTTATATTCGGGATCATCCAGGAATGTATTGATCGCCGCGACAAGCCCATCGTGATCCGTAACGAGCGGCGCGGCGCCCGTATCTGTCACATGCGTGTAATGCTCGCGCTCATAGATGCGCGCCACGGAATCCCAGTACGGCACCTGTTCATCACCGTCGTATCCGATCAGGATCACCGGCGTATCGTTCGCGGATGCATCCAAAGTAAGCGTGGATTCTGTATTTATTACGACGTCGCTGTATTTCATCGTGTCGGCCAGATGGCGAATATCCGCATCGGTGAACGTCCACGCAAAGGTCCCCGAGACTCCGACATCAATCGCAAATTCCTTCGTGGCAGAGAGGTGCGTACCGGGTCGATTGAAAACAAAATGCTTCAGTTTCAAACCTTCTGCCGCATCGGGATACTTCGGATGGAAACGTGCGAGGACCTGGACCGGTTTTCGGATCGCGCCGTTTTCGATACGACGGTCAAGCTCTGCCATGATCTGTTTCGTGTACGGCGTTTTCCAGTCGCCGGGAACCGCGATACACACGAGCTTCTTCGCGGGATCCAAGCCGAGCCGTTCAAAAAAATCCTCGCGCGTCGAAAATAGCGCTGCGTGTGCGTACGCATCGAACTGCGGGAAACCCGTCACAACGACGTGGGCAGGCGGGTAATCACCCAGCTCAATCGCTTCCTGACGGTTGAATTCGTTGAATACCAGAAGCCTGTCAGCTTTGACTCTCGTGAACGCTTTTGTCGTCAACACATCCCAACTCTTGGCCGTTGCGACCGTTTTCACGCTGCGGCGCTTCGCCTGACGCAATAGTCGGCAGTCCTCCGGAGAGAACATTCCCGGCGCAAAGAGTATGTCGGGTCGGTACTTTTCGAATAAAGCGCTTGCATACGTGTCAGGCATAGCGCCATAGAGCATTCGTAAACATTCACGCCACACACGGAACTGTCCCAGAAAACCGAGCGCCCGCCCAAAGAGATAACGCGATCGGGGCCACCCTCGCGCAAGATACATGTGCCGCCGAATCTCCGCGGCACGCGTCGGGAGCGTATTCCACCCGACAAAGTACCAAAACCGCTCCGCGGCCGTTGTCGCAACGGGGAGCGATTCCACGAATACACTCCCCTCCTCGAATTCCCTTTTATAGTACGCGAGACGATCGTCACCGCGGATCAGTAGAACAATCCGATGTCCCGATGCCTTCAACAGCGGGAACGTACCGGTACGCAACACATTCTTTTCAGTGTCGCCGTCATACACGGAGAGAAATATCGTCTTCATCGATTACAGGGTAATCCGATATGAAAGGAAAAGCCATGCGAAATTCGCAGCAATCGCGAGACCAACAAAAATATATTGAGCCCGTGCACTCCATGACCTCATTTCAATAAGCGCGACGATCAGATACGGAATGGCAACCACGTAGAGTAATCGCGATGAGATATACCCCCACACATACCCGATGAGCGGCACAGGCAATGCGGCCCAAAGGAACCTTTTGTGTGATCCTTCAACCTCCCGTATTCGTCGGAGCCCTCCGGGTACCGTGAGCCACGCGATACCAATAAGTGCCGCTGTACTTTTGACGATATTCTTCAGCGTGAACTCGTATGAAAAACCCGTCGCACCTCCGAGGCGGTACCAGGTAAGAAACGTGAAATCGAATGTTCTTAGAACGTAGAGTTGTAGCGGGACGGTGATAGCGCCGATGAGCAGGGTGTATATCGCGATGTAAACCGTCTTCCGACGTAGCGAAAGCTCGGGATGGAACAAGATCACGAAACCGAACACAATGCCTGAAACGACACTGTATTCCTTCCACATGAATCCGACCGCGATCGTGCAAATGTTAACGAGGAACAGTTTATGCGAAGCGTTTCGAGAGAACCGTAGCGTGAAATACAGGGAGAGTACATAAAAAAAGAGCGCCCCTGTCTCGGTATACACATCAATCCCGTACTTCAGCACGGGATAACTCAGTGCTGAAAGCAGGACAAAGTACACAGCGTAGGTCCGTTCGCGAAAAAATTCATACGCAAGCAGATACAGTGCGATCACCAACGCCCCGTAAAAAACCAAAGATTGCAGCAGGAGCGCTGACGGAAAACTCATATATTCGCTGAGGACTGCAACAGTGAGCGGTGCAAGCGGCTTCAACAGACGCTGCGGTATGGTCATTGGCGTGCTTGGTTCCACGGGCTCACCCTTTAAATACATCGCGGTCTGCACGTACGTTTCGTAGTCACCACTGCGGGTCGTACCCACCGTGCCGAGTTTCAGGAATGCGACACTAAAACAGAGGAGCAATAGGGTTCCCAGGACGAACGCGTGTGAGCGGATTGTGTGCATATACGTCTCTGTAGCGATCGTAGTATGTCTATATTTGCCGACGTGAGCAAGCCGGTACACGCTATACGAACGGGCCAAATTTGATATCTTCAGGCTCTCATATGAGCTTTGTCGACATCAGGTTTCTTGTCTTTCTTCCGGTCGTCACGGCGGTGTATTACCTGTTGCCGGAACGCTTCCGGTGGCTCTTTCTCCTTGTATCGAGCTACGTCTTCTACATGGCATGGAAGCCCGAATACGGTGTACTCCTCCTCTGTATAACAGCGATCGACTATGCATGCGCGCTGCGGATCGCCGACAATACCGACAAAAATATACGGCGCGCATGGCTCTTAGTGAGCTTCGCAGCCAACCTTGGGATCCTTTTCTTTTTTAAATACTTCAACTTCGTACTCGGCTCCTACGGCGCGATTGCGCATGCACTTGGATCCGGCGCGACCGTCCCGGTCTTGGATGTGCTGTTACCGATCGGTATCTCCTTCCATGTCTTTCAGAGCCTGAGCTACACCAT
Organism: uncultured Candidatus Saccharibacteria bacterium; assembly: GCA_964633425.1. Lineage (GTDB taxonomy): Bacteria > Patescibacteriota > Minisyncoccia > Phycocordibacterales > UBA2100 > UBA10103. The sequence continues at coordinate 26,757 of CAZWFX010000008.1, read as the reverse complement.
CGAGGTCTATCGCGGGTCGGTCCGACCGACTACACATTTCGGTAAACTCGCACTGTACGTGAGCTTTTTTCCGCAGCTTGTGGCGGGACCGATCGAACGCCCGACACACCTCCTTAACGAAATCCTCGAGGGTCGACGTTTTGATCTTGACCGGGCACGAAGAGGAACAAAACTCATCCTGTGGGGATTCTTCAAGAAACTGGTCATTGCAGATAATCTTGCACCCGCAGTCAACGCCGCCTTTGCGGCACCCGATCAATTCTCCGGCCCCTCTCTCATGATCGCCGCAGCGATGTTCTCGTATCAGATCTATTGCGACTTCTCCGGCTATACCGACATCGCACGCGGCGTGGCCACCTTGTTCGGATACGAGCTCGTACTTAACTTCAACCGCCCGTACGCGTCCCGTTCAGTCGCTGAGTTTTGGCGTCGCTGGCACATCTCGCTATCAAGCTGGTTCAGAGATTACGTCTATATCCCGCTCGGCGGCAGTCGCGTCTCATCGTCACGCCGCTTCGGCAACCTTTTGGTGACGTTTCTGCTGAGCGGTCTGTGGCACGGCGCAGCGTGGACGTTTGTAATCTGGGGAGCACTGAACGCGCTCTATATGATTATCTCGGATATAACGCGACCATCGCGCTCCCGAATCACGCAGTTCGTGTTCCGCGGTCCGCTGGAGCGTCTGCACGTCGCCTGGCAGATCATCTGCACCTTTTCGATCATCTCGGTGACGTGGGTATTTTTCCGCGCGACGGACCTCGCGAGCGCGCTGTATATGATCGGCCGGTTCGGAACCGGACTCGGATCGTTCGCATCTGATCTCCTGAGCCTCTCGGGCATCAAACATGCAATCTTGTTCGACACATCGCTGTCTGTTCTACAGGGGGTGCCGATCGCACTCGTCGGTATCGTGATACTCGAGACAATCGACTACATGCGCGCGCACGGCATACTGCCGCGCATCATGGGCCGCTTGCCCAGAACAGTCCGCCTGTTCGTATACAGTGCAGCTACGGTCTTTGTCCTCGTATGCGGACAATTCGCAACGTCCGTCCCCTTCATCTATTTCCAGTTCTGAACATTCATATGACCGAACGCGAATCATTCTTCAAATATTGTGTAGATATAGCGATCTGCGTTTTGCTCATAGCCGTACTTATTGCCGTCATCCTTGTTGCAAGTAGAGATGGCGATGCATACGGCGCGGCACAGATCATAAAAGAGAAACGCCTGAACGACGCTCCGCATCCCCGCGCCGTATTCATCGGCGGTTCAGGTCTCGCGTTCGGTCTCGATTCGCAATTGATCGACGAGGAAACCGACCTACATCCCGTTAACCTCGGCCTCTACGCCGGATACCGTATCGACTATCTGCTTTCGCAGGCGCACGGCGGACTGAACTCGGGCGACACAACGGTCATCATCCCGGAATACGATATTCTGACCGCGTCGCCCTCAGCGTCGGGTTTTCTTGTACTCGAAGCTGCCCAGGCCAATCCCGCGGGATTGCGCTATGCATTCTCGAATACTCATTCACTCGTCGCGGTCGTGCGTGAGTTCCCCACGTGGCTCTCAACACGCGTCGTCAGCATGGTCGGCAGGTATATCGTTCGACCTTTCACAGGAAGGTCCGATACCCTGTATCACCGCGTATACCGTAAGAGCGGATTTAATACGTTCGGTGATGATCGCGCATCCGACAACGAAACGTACCGATTGCCCCGCAGTGAACTCAGCACAAGCTCAGCACAGACGCTGCTGCTTCCGCTGAACGAAACAACGCTCGCCCGTATCGATGAGTTCATACAAACCGAAGAACAGCGCGGTGTGCATGTGTATATTTCTTGGCCGGCACTCCCGGAAACACTCACGCGCCTCGCCGCTCATGATCTCGTGCGATCCGAGGCCCGGATGCGCGATCTGTTCGGTACACACATTCTCGGATCGCAATCCGACTTCGTGTACAGCGACGATTCGTTCTTCGATACAGTTAATCACCTCGCGCCTGCGGCACGCGAAGATCGCACGCGGACAATCATTCGTCTTCTTGCAGAGCGGAATTAGACCCGCTTTTTAGCCACGATGTAGAGCGAAACGCCGAACGGGAGGAACGACAGGATCGAATTCTCGATGCGCATCCATAGCGTGAGAATCGGATCGAGAAATCGCGGAATGGATGAAAGGTTATTTTTCAACGTTGCGTCACTTTTGCGATACAGACGAGCTGTGATCCACACCGGGACAAAGAACAGGCGGTTCCAGTAGCCGATTGTTTGGACATGAAAACCGTTCTCACTGAACAGCGAGAACAGCTCGTCTCGGGAATATCGTCGAAGATGGTGGCTATGGTCATCGTTCCCGTGCCAGAGGAATCGGAACGCGGGCACCGTCGCGAGCACGATCCCGTCCCCGGAAAGAAGACGTCTCAATTCTTGTACCGCTGCCCTGTCGTCTACATGCTCGAGCACGTCAGTCGCAAGCACAAATGTGAACGAGCCATCGGGAAGCGGTATAGATTCAGCGCCTGCGCGCAGGAGCGTGTCATACCCGCGCGTCGAGGCGTGATGCAGTGCCTCCTCAGACGGGTCGATACCGGTTATGCGGTCAGCGTGTGCCTGTAGGACGGACGCGTGCGCGCCCGTGCCGCATCCGAGATCAAGTGCAGAGCCGCGTGACGGCACGTATGTTTTCATCAGCCGCTCAACGAGCAGGCGCCTGGATGTGTACCACCAGTTGGAGGCGTCAAGCTCCGCTATCTCGTGATATTGATGTACGTCCATACTTATACGTTCCACGTATTGTGCCACATTTGAAACACCATGAGCGTCCATATTTTTTTCCGATGGTCCATCGTGCCTGACTCATGTTCCGCGACAAGTCGGCGCACGGCTGTTTGGTCGAATACACCGGAACGCACGATGGCCTCATCAGAAAGGAGTTCGTGCATGAGCCCGTTCATATCGGTGCGCAGCCACCTCGCAAGCGGAATACCGAAACCCTTTTTGGGACGATCAATCACCGCGTCGGGGATCTTACCGCGCATCAGCGCCTTGAGCAGTCGTTTGCCCGTCATCCCACGGTATTTGTACGTATACGGCAGACTCATCACGTACTCCGCTAATGCAGTGTCCAAAAAAGGTGTACGTACTTCGAGTGCATGCATCATGCTCGCCCGGTCCACTTTCACAAGCACCTCGTCCATCATGTATGTCCGCACATAGGACCAGAGCAGTCGGTTCAGGTGATCATTGCGATCCGTCGCTCCGTCAAAATATTCCCACTGCTGCATGAACGGATCTCCGCCCGATTGAGCCCTCATGAGCGCGGCGCGCTCTGCATCGTTTGTGAACGCACCAAGCCAGCGCTGGTGACGCTCGTGCTCCTCGGCCCCGGCGCCCGAAACAAAGCGTTTTAAACGGAAATCAATACTCATGTTCGTGTCGCCGGCCGGAAGCGCGCGGACAAGCGGCTCGATCAGACCGCTGCGGATCGGCTTCGGGATGCGTGTGTATGCACCGACGAGCGCTTCGGCCTGAAAGGTCGGGTACCCGGCGAACAGTTCATCACCGCCATCGCCGCCGAGCGCGACCGTCACATGTGCACGTGTAAAACCGGAAAGGAGTGATGTCGGCAATATCGAGGCGTCTGCCATCGGCTCATCAAGATATCCCAATACCTCGGGTATGATCTCGACGCATTTCGCAGACGAGAATATCTCCTCCGTATGCGACGTACCGAGTGACTTCGCCACTTCCCGCGCATACGTCGATTCGTCAAAATCCGGATCCTCAAACCCGATTGAGAATGTCCGTACATCGCCGTGACGCTTCGCATAGTACGCGACCGCTGAACTATCAATTCCGCCGGAAAGGAACACGCCAAGCGGCACGTCACTCACGAGTCGCTTTGCGACGGCCGCATCAAAAAGCACATCCGTGGTCTCGAGTGCTTTCGCGAACGAATCCTCGGACCGGCTCTGTGGAGGCATCCAATATGTTTTGATGACGGGCTCGACTCCCTTTTTATAGGTGAGGTAGGAAGCAGCTTCCAATTTGCTGACACCTTTGAATATCGAGAACGGTGTAGGCACATATTCGTACGCCAGATACATATCAAGCGAAACCGGGTCGACTACTTTTTTGAAGGATGGGTGCCGCATGAGCGCCTTGAGCTCGGAGCCAAACAAAAGCGTTCCGTCAAAAATCGCCCAGTAGAGGGGCTTTTTTCCAAATCGGTCGCGGACAAGATACATCTCGTCGCGCTTCGCATCGTAGAGGGCAAACGCAAACATGCCGTCAAGTTTTGCGAAGCCTGCGGTACCATATGATTCGTATGCCGCCAAGATCACTTCGGTGTCGCTCTCTGTCCGGAACACATATCCGGCGGAACTCTCGATCTCGCGACGCAATTCTTTGTAGTTATAGATCTCCCCGTTGAATGAGATCACGGTTTCGCCGCTACTACTTTTCATCGGCTGATGACCGTTCGTTGAGAGATCGATCACCGCTAGGCGTGTATGTGCGAGCCCGATTCCTCCCCCGCTCCAGACGCCATGGTCATCGGGACCGCGTTTGGAGAGCGCGTCGCACATGCGCGCGAGCGTTTGCTCATCGCCCGACCCCAGAAAACCTGCGATCCCACACATACCGGGATTAGAAATTTATCTTTTCGGCGATACGGTACGTCGATTTACCCTGCGATTCGTAGTATGTCCTCGTGATCATTTCCGCGATGATGCCCATCAAAACGAATTGGACGCCGACTATGAAAAACAGGGCCGATAGCAGCGGTAGCGGTGTAAGAATAAATGAGACACCATAACCGAATTTCAATATGAGCGCCCCCATGAACGCCGCGCCGGCAACGAAGATACTGATGAACCCTGCGATGCCGAAGAAATGCATCGGACGCGAAAAGTACGTAGTCAGGAATTTCACGACAAGCAAGTCCAGTACGACCTTGAACGTCCGCCAGATGGTGTATTTCGAAGAACCGACTGTGCGTGGATGATGCGAAACTTCGACTTCAGTGACGCGACCGCCATTCCATGCCGCATAGGCCGGAATGAAGCGATGCATTTCACCGTACAACCGCACGCCGTCGAGCACGTCGCGGCGATACGCCTTTAACGAACATCCGTAGTCGCTGATAGCGACTCCGGTTACATGTGCGATGAGCTTATTCGCAATCTTCGACGGTACGGTGCGAAGCGAGTCATCCTGTCGGTTCTTGCGCCACCCGGAAACGACATCGTAGCCTTCTGCAAGTTTCGCTACGAGCATCGGGATGTCAGCCGGATCATTCTGCAGGTCCGCATCCATCGGAATGATCACGTCACCGGTGGCATGCTCGAAGCCGGCGGCCATCGCAGCAGTCTGACCGAAATTCCTTCCGAAACGGATCACCCGCACAGAGGAATCCGACGCGGCGATCGAGCGCAACTCCTCGATGCTCGCATCCCTTGAGCCGTCGTCCACATACAGAACTTCGGTGTTGCCGAGTTTCGGTACGACAGCTGCGATCCGCTCGTGGAGTCGCACAAGATTACCCGCTTCGTTATAGACCGGTATGACAATTGAGTATTTCATGGGCTAACCTTCCAACGCATCCAGCCTATCATGAGCCGTCTCCAGAGTGCGAATATAGTGAACAATGCCGGCGCATACAGCACGGGATTAATCGGATATCGATACCGACCGTTTATCCCGGCACCGTTTGAAAAGCACAGCGTCACCATATATAACGCAGTACACAGAAACAGCAGGCCGAAGATGCGCTTTTCACCGCCACACCATATCCACCAGCCTGATCCCACAAAGAAGCACAGACTGATGACTATCCAGAATACTCGGCCCATAAGCGGTACGATAAGTCCGATACCACCTGCACTCGTTATTTTTTCAAACGCGACGGTCGGCCCTTCCTGCATCAGTATTTGGATCGGTGCGATGCCGTACGTAAACGTCGGCATCCATCCCCAGTATTGGAGATAGTACGCCCACGCGTCGTTAGTAAAGAATGCTATGAAAACCGTCGCGGCAGCTTTTAACGTCGGTAGCGGATTCTCGCGCATGATCGCAAGACCCTCCGTTAGAAATGCGCCGTTCAATTTCGGATACTGTTGGAGGTCCTCGACGGCTATATTGTGACGCGCCGCAAAATCAGCATTAAGTTTCATTTTTTCCACGTACCACTCGGTACCGTTCTTATACGAGAGTATCGTTGCGCCGAGGTCGGAGTAGACATTCTGATATCCGCCGGTCGATACACTCGCGCTTCCGAGGACCGAATAATTTCTGATCAGCCACGGGGACAACACGATGAGAAACGGTATTGTCGCGAGGATTACTCCGCGGAACCACATCCGAGGCGCGTCAATAAAAAGAACGAGTGCGATTATCAAAAGCGGCATAAATTCCGCTATGGGTCGTATGAGCGCCGCAACCCCGAAAAGCGCCGATGACAGACCAAGCATGGCCCACCCTCTGCGCTGCACATACCGCATCAATGCGAGTATGGCAGCGAGGTACACGAGCGAAAAAACAGTCTCCGTCAAAAGCGACATATTTATGAACACCGAGTAGGGTTCAAAGGCGGACAAGATTGCCGCACCGAGGGCAAGCTTTTCGCTCCCCGTCGAAACGAGTGCTATGCGATACGCGATTATGATGATCCCGAGCGCCATCACAATCTGAATCACGACATAGGGAATCAGTGTTCCGAAAGCCATATTCACGCCAAGGAATATGAACGGCAGTCCCGGCGTTCTCATTCCACTCGGAATATACGGTGACGCTACAGACTCCGTGTATCCGTGTCCGGCTGACAGGTTCTCAACGTATCGAAGGTATCCAACGGTGTCTCCGAGATAAAATGCCTTCTCCTCCCCCAACGGAAGGAGGGCAAAAAATAGCGCAAGACGGACCAGTAGCGCTGCAGCGAGTACGGCAACCAGGGCTCTGTTGGTCATGTCGAAGATCGCGTGCCGGCGAAGACGAGATTGTAGCCCTTATCCGTAGCCGTTCTGTTGTACAAGCGCGGGAAGACTACCCGATTGAACCACACGCCGAGCGCCTCAAGAGTCCATATCCGGTTTTGAATGAACCGCTCCACGAACCAGAGCGCGGGTGTATGTCGCTCCTGGCCATATACATCACTCTGCGAAACAAATGCCTTAAAAAGATCGCGTAGCGATGCCTCGGTGAAATGTTGATAGTGAGCCGCTGACTTGGGCCGAACGACCGAAGGTACCGACACAATAATCTTGCCTCCCCTTTTCGTCACGCGAACGAGTTCGGCGATAGCATGCGGAACCTGATCCGGAGGAAGATGCTCGATCACCTGGAATGAGAAGGTTGCGTCAAATGTTTCATCAGCAAACGGCAGCGACGTGATCGATGCAACCTGAAAATCGGCGGCCGGCAGGATGTCCCGCGCAAATGCTATTGCGCGCTCAGAATAGTCGATACCCGACACTACGGCACCCTCGCGCACCATTTTTTCCGAATACCATCCGTCGCCGCATCCTGCGTCGAGCACGCGGGAACCTTTCAGATCACCCGCGCAACTGAGCGCCAGCGACCACAGACCGTTCTTTTGTCGGACGTGTCGCGTATGGTCGCCCTTCAGCCAGTTGTACGGAAGTGCAAACCTCCGCTCCATTACCTGCTGTTCATTTGAAAGACCGGTTGTCATAGTGAAGGTGGCGTATAGGCTCGACCGGAACGTGATCCCTTACGATTTGATGAGGTAATACTTTCCCGACGGGTGTCGTTTGATTTCGTACGGCATATCGCGGAAAAACTCGTCCACAGCTTTTTTTGCTCCGGGCCAGGCGGCCTCATTGTACTCGTCGAACAATACGACGCCGTTCTTCGCGACTTTAGGGAAAAGTTCTCGCAGTACATCCATATACGATTGGTACAGGTCGGCATCAACATGCAAAAGCGCAATGGGCGCGCCGTCGTATGTGCCGAGGGACTCATTGAAGAACCCTTTCACGAGTCGCACGTTTGTTTGGATCCATTGCTCACCAATGCCGGCGACTGTGAGCACATTCCGTATTCGGGCAATATTGATACCGTCAGACCACTCGCCTTTCTGCGGATTTCTTTCACCGGCATCTTCCGGCGCAGGCTCAGGAAAACCTTCGAACGAATCAAATCCCCAGAGCAACCGGGACTTGCCCTCCTTCTGAATCAGGTACGACAGGTACAAGAATGATCTCCCTTTTCCTACGCCGCATTCCACAACTGATCCCTGAACGCCGTCGATGAGCTTGAAAACATCAGCGTAATACAGAATATTGTTGAGCTGACGCGTGGTGACGACGATCTGACCCGGCAACACTCGTCCGATACCGAAGCGCTCCAGAGCGCGTTTAATGAGGTTTTTCATGGTTCGGGCAATTATGAATTCTTTTTCGCGCGAGTAAAGCCTCCGAGCTTGCCCAACAATCCCCTGAAAACCGTGGAAGCGGCCTCGCGTTCATAGGCGTCGGACTTGAACAGTACCGACCACGAAAGCGAGTACGTGGGCAGCAACTTTTGTAGCCGTATGTGGCGCTCGATACTGTTGATGTATGTCGTCAGATTCAATTCGATCGCAGTTCCCAGGCTTCCGAAAAAATAGACCGAAACCGGCAGCGAGACGCACATCAGCACGGCTTTGAACACGTTCGACATAAACAGCGAACGCTGTTCCTTGAATGCATTGAAAACCGGCGTATAGACGCTCACAATCCCGTTCGGAACGATCGAGAACAACATGATGTACACGAGCGGGATCGCGTCTATGTAGTTCGGGAAGAACATGCGAACGACCGCATTACTGATTATGAGCGCGAGCACGAGGAACCCGACCGTTACCGCAATCTGAATCTTCACCGATGCGCGCACCATGCGAACAAGCTGATCGCGCTTATCAATATAGTGCGGGATCACCGGCGCGATAACCGAAGAGAGCGGTACCAACGACGTTATGTTATTCATGACGCCGTACGCGAACGCAAATAGACCGACAGCTTCCGTACCCAAGAGCGCTTTAATACCCCACAGTCGTGCGTTCTGAGTCAGTGTTCCGATATACGAAGATGCGATGCTCCACTTTCTGTGCTCGCGCACGAGATTCCAGAAAAAGATGCCGCTCTCTGACTCCGCATCCGCAAAGTGCCGGTACGCGGAAATGGTGCGCGGCAAGTACATGAGAACGACCAACAATTGTGACAATACAATGGAATACATGAGTCCGTGGATGCCGGTGTGCATCTGCACAAGCAGCACGAACATGAGAATCATCTTAAAGGCCTCCTCGAACACGTTGTAAAATGACTGCTCGAAATACCGAAGCATCACGGTCGATAATGTGATCGTGATCGTCCGCATCGGGGAAATCAGGAACAGGAACGATGCGATATGAAGGAACTGCGCGGCGTACGGATTACCGGCCCATGCCGCGATTGGTGCGGATCCGAAAAAGAGCACTGCCCACGCAAGAAAACCGAGCGCTAAATTGAGAAAAAAATACTGCGTAAAGATCTGCTTCATTGCGGCAAGATTCTCGCGGCCGCGTTCAACGGAGAGGTCCGCGATGATAGTCGTCACGAGTCCGGGCAACAGAAGGATTCCGACCGTCGAAATGATTGAAAGTACAAGCTCATTGAACCCATACTCGTACACGGTCAGGTTCCGGAGAATGATGAAAATGTTCGCGATGGTGAGTATCTTCCCTACAAGAATAGCCCCGGAGGTCCACGCAACACCTTTGCCGACCGTTTTCACCACACTCATATCGTCGCGTCAGTATAGCCGAAATGCCGAAGTATCCGCGCCGATCGCACGTCCCACGTGAAGTTCTGTACTCTACTGAACGCTGCTTCGGCGCGAAGCGATGCATTCGTGTCATTCAGAGCGAGGCGTATGGCGTCGCTGAGCGCCGACGGATCATCCGGCGTGAACAGGTACGCATTGTCGTCACTCAACACTTCCCGGATCGACGGGAGATCAGAAGCAACAATGGGCCGCTTGCTGGCCATATATTCAAACAGCTTCATGGGCGATGTGTAGTGTACCGATATCGGCTCTGAGGCGGAGTTCGGTATCACGAGCACGTCCGCAGCAGACTGCCAGAGACTGACCTCATGGTGAGGAACGCTCCCCCGCACATCTATATTCTGTATTTCCTTCCATTGCTCGCGTCGCTTCCGTACATCGCTGTCAGTTCCTCCGACGTAGATGAACATAACATCCGGCAGATTCCGTGCCGCCGCTGCCAACGTATCGACTCCCTTCCAATCATACAAATGGCCGGTATAGACGACGATATGACGACCCGCTTCAAGTCCGAGCCGCTGCCTCGCATCGCGCCCGGGAACAGATGAAAACATGTTCAGATCGACGCCGCTCCGGGAGACCACAATACGCTCAGGAGCGATGCCGAATACCGATCCGAGCTGACGAGCCGTCCAGTCCGTTATCGGTGCGAACAACTGCACGTGCCTGAAGAAACGCCCGTAGAGACTGTGATTTCGTTCAGGGAAAATATGAACCTCGTAGACCGTATGCAGCGATCGAAGCGATGCAAACCACAATGGTATCGGCTCATTGCAAAGAATGATGTCGTCCTTCGAGCCCCGAATCCACAACCATACGAGCGTACTGATTGAGAAAAAGAACAGGTTGAACACATTCGCAAGACTCCAGAGTATCGGAATATCGAAGAGGTCGATCGTAGGCAGGTACACTGTTTGAAACACATCGCTCGAATAGTGTCCGCGGCGGAGACGGCGGGGTGCGATGACGATTGTCTCAATACCGGCTGTAGCAAAGGATGCTGCGCTTTCCCGGACAAACAAGGCATCAGCTTTTTCGCCGCCTAGCCGCCCGGCGAAAAGAATGATCATGCGACCCGACATGACGCGATTGTATACGTAAAAAGGCCGGTTACCACCCTGATGGGACCGGCACGCGCTTCAATAACGCTTTATGACAGTGGCCGGCACCCCACCTACAACCGTTCTCGCCTCGACGTCTTTCGTAACCACGGCACCTGCGGCAACGACCGCATCTTCGCCAATCGTCACCCCGGGGTTAATGATTGCTCCCGAACATATCCATGCGCCGTCTTTGATCACGACAGGCGCTTTCGAATGGCCGCGCTCACCTCGCGGCTGCTCATAATTCAGTCCGCCCGTATTGATAATCACTCCGGGCGAGATGCTGACATGATTCCCGATCGTAATGTGATCGCGGGCATTCAAAATAACGAGGTCATTGATAGACACATGCGAACCGACATGTACATGCTCCGAGGGAAACGCAGAAATGCGTCCGTATATTTTCAGATCCGTCCCGCACGAGCCGAACCGACGCATCCAATACATGCGCCGCACGATCGTCTGCACACGCTTGAACACACCCGTCATCATGGGGGCAGTATCGCATTTCAAGGTCCGTAGTGCACGAACGTGACAACGGGTATGATGTTGTGACCATGACGCCGCGCGAACTATTCGCCCGCATTCGCCCCGAGTGGCTCGTTGTCCTGCTGCTCGTAACTGTATCGGGATACGCTGTTCAAACGCTCACCACAAAGCCGCGACTATCGTTCGACGAAGGTTTTATGATCGAAGAGGCACGGAATCTCGCCTCGTACGGTGTGCTCGATGTCGCAACCGCACCGAACACGTTCTCGGAGCGTCCGCATATCGCAAACAGTTCCGGCATCACGGTATCGCTTCCCCTTGCCGCACTGTTCTATGTATTCGGATTCGATGTCGCAACCGCCCGCGCGTACGCGATTGTATGGATGCTCGCGTGCATCGTTGCCGCCTACGCGTTCGTCAGACGGCACTTCGGCCCATGGTATGGGGTTGCTGCCGCGTATCTTCTCGCGTCCCTTCCTCCGTTTCATAACAACGGGCGAATGGTGATGGGTGACATAGCCGGTATGACGCTCATGTTCCTCACGCTCATGACTGTCCGCGTGTACCCGTTTCTCTCCGGCATACTGCTCGGCCTCTGTATGGTGAGTCGGCCGTCCGTGTATGTATTTGCTTCGTTCGCCGTTGCTGTGGCACTCGTCGTCGAGCACCGGCACTCCGTCCTTAAACCTCTGCTCAAAACCGCTTTCGGTGCGGCGATTCCCGTTATGATCGAGTTATGCGTGTACCTGCCCGGACCCTTGAGCGCGGCGTGGTGGCACGATACCGTACTGTTCTTTACGAAACCGACATTCGGTCTCGCCTCTTCACAAAGCGGAAATATAGTTTCGAATCTGTCGAACCTATTCCGCGAGACGACGCTGATGTATCTCGTTGCCCTCACCGGCATCGTCCTGCTCGCGTGGGTACTTCGGACCGGCATGCAGAAAGACCGCTTTATCGGGACATTCGTAATGACATACGGAACACTCGGCTTTTTGTATTTCCTGCGTTCGCCGGGGTGGTTCAAATACCTCTTGCCGCTGCAACTCTGGCTCGCAACACTGGTTCCCGCCGCGATCGATGCGGTTGCCGCATATGCACAAACTGTCCCGTTCACCCGGGTGCTTCCGGGCTTGCGTGTGGCTGGCGGTGTCGCAATCGCGGCATTGATCGTCCTACAGAGCATCCACCTTGTCTATTACGCAGATATCTATGAGAGCGACGACGCTCAGATCATAGCTGCGAGGTTGCAGCACAGTGTGCAGCCGTCGGAGACGGTCGCATTCATTCACGCGCCCCAGGTATCAATGTTTTTTGACGCGTCTCAAAAGTACAGCTTTTTCGTAGTGAACGAATCCCTCTCGGTGGGGAAAAATCCGCTCGATCTCGCATCGGCAGACCTTCCGGATTTCATCGTTATACCCTCCGAAGGACTGGAGGGATTCAGCGCGGCGTTCGATGCGCCCCATATGCAGCGTCTGAGCGACGCGTACCGTCCCGTATTGTCATACGGCCGGTTTAACGTCTACGGACTTATCCCGTGATGCGGGACATAAACCCTGTCATCGTGCTCCTGATGTGGTCGAGTTGTTTTGCGGTGAGACCGTGGTGACAACCGATCAATACGCCGTTATCCATAATATGATCCGACTCCGGGTATCCCTCCGGCATTTGGACGTGCTCGATGCCCTTGAACGCAGGCTGGCGAAGGATGTTGCCGGTGAAGATCGGCCGGGTCTGGATATTGTGCTCTTCGAGCCACGTCACAAGTTCAAGCCGGGTGAACGGTGCATCTTTCCTGATCGTGAGCGGGAATGCGAGCCAGCTTGTCTTCACGTTGCTCGCCTGCTTCGGCAACACGAAGTAGTCTTCGTACTTCGAGAAAAATTTGAGGAGGGCCGCAAAATTTGACCGCCGGGCTTTCTCAAAGGTCTTCAGTTTCTTGATCTGCTCCAGACCGAAAGCGGCCACAATGTCCGTTGTTCTGAGGTTGTATCCGATCTGAGAAAAGATGAATTTAGAATCATACGGCTTGCCCTCGACACGGGATTCGTACCGGATATGAATATCTTCGGACTCGTTCAGGGCCGACTGACGACCCCAGCCGGAAAGCACGCGAGCCTCTTTGCAATCATCATCGGTATTCACGCAGATCATGCCGCCCTGACCTGCGGCCGTAATGATGTGCGATGCATAGAAACTGGTGGTCGAGATGTCGGTGTAGAGACCTGTCGGTTTACCGTCGATTGTGGGACCGAGTGTATCGCATGAATCTTCTATCAGCAGAAGCTTGTGTTTCTTCGCAATCTTCTGTAAGCGGACATAGTCCGGAATATTACCCAGGAGCGACGGGATCATCAGTGCGCGAGTCTTTGACGTTATCATGCGCTCCACCTGATCAACGTTCACCGTGTACATCCCCGGCTCAACGTCAACGAATACCGGTATCAGACGGTTCTGGATGATCGGCGCAACGGTTGTGGAAAAGGTGAGCGCCGGAGTAATGACTTCTGAGCCTTCCGGCAGATGCGCGATCGCAAACGCGAGCAAGTTCGCGGACGACCCGGAATTCACAAGCAGCCCGTGATTCTTGCCGAATAATTTCGCGACCTTGGATTCGAACTTCGCCGCGTATGCACCCGCAACGATCTGGGGTGTTTTCAGAACGCTATTTACCGCCTTTCTCTCCTCATTCCCGAAAACTGCATGCGCGTACGGGACACGCGGATACGGATTCTTTTTTGCCATAGTTGGGAAACAATACCACGGTCAGGACACGCCGAAAATATCCGCGTTCGCCCGGTACCATTCGACCGTTATTCTGAGCGCCTCTGGCAGCGCCACTTCGGGCTCCCATGAAAGCAACCTCTTCGCTTTGTCTATATTCATGAAAAAACGCATGGTGTCATTGATCCGGTACGGCTCGACACCGAAATGGACAGTGATCGGGTTTCCCATCGCCGCATTCAATGCCTCGACGAACCCACGCACCGTCATACCGGTACCTGATCCGACATTGATGATCTCTCCGTCGGTCCTGTCGCTGAGTGCAGCGCGCAGCGACGCCTCCGCGACATCGTCCACGAATATAAAGTCCCTCACCTGCTCACCTGCATTCATATTGAAATCCGTACCGCTGAGCGCTGCTCGGATGAAATTTGGTACGAGCATACCAGCACGCTTCCCCGGTCCGAACGTCGCCGCCGGACGCACGACGCACACCTTCATACCCGAGGTCTTTGAAAGCAACAGTGCCTCATGTGTGGCCATTGTTTTCCCCAACGAATACGCGGAAATCGGTGACTCACGCATTGTCTCGACGAACGGAGCTTCGTTGGACCCGTACTCTTCGATCGTCCCGAATTGGACGAATTTTTTTACGCCGGAGATTTCTGCTGCCCGCATAACATTGCGCGCCATACCGTAGGTTCCCTCGATGATGTCGTCGATATGCGCACGGTCCCGACTCATATCGATACGGGCAGCTGTATTGAATACGATGTCAGGCGAAAATGCTCGCAACAGTGCCTCTGTCTGTGCGGCATCCGTGAGGTCCGCGTTAGTACGGCGAGCCGCATGAACGACAGCACCTTCCCCGGAAAGACGTGCGACGAGCGCCCGACCGATCAGACCGTCGGCGCCCGTAACGAGGGCTTTCTTATTTTCGTACCGCTTTTCGCGACTGCTTTTTGACATCACGGATCTTCGACTTGAACGTCGATTCTATGTATTTCCTGTACCACGGAATGGTTTTTCGGATGCCTGCGACAAAGTCATGTGTCGGCTTCCACCCGAGTAGGCGCTCGGCCTTATCGTATGCGGCGTATTGGTGACGGATCTCCATGCCGTGTGTCTGGACAACTTTCGGCTTGATGTTCTTTTTCATCTCGCGCGACATGATCTTGATTGCCTCGGCTACGGACAGCGGCATGTTCGTCGAGAAGTTGAAAGCTTCTCCGTACATGGATTCATCCATCTGCTCTGCGAGCATTCGGTATGCCTCGGCAGCATCTTCGACGAACAGGTAATCGCGCAGCGAGCTTCCCGTGTCGCGGATTACGGGCGGTTTGTTTGTGTGGAGCTGGTATATGGTGCGCGGGATCAAGCGGTTCATTTTCATGTCGCCCGGCCCGTAGAGGTTGGCGCACCGCGTAATGCATACCGGCGTGCCGAAGGTCTTATGAAATGTCTGCGTGATCATATCAGCAGCAGCTTTCGAGACTTCATACGGGTACGCCGCTTTCAGACTGTGAGAATGTTCAGCATACGGCAGCTGATCATGATGACCGTAGGCTTTATCTGACGAGGCGACGATGATTCGTTCGACGCGAGGATTTCGTTTGCAGGCCTCAAGAATATTCCACGTGCCTTGCATATTGATCTCGAATGTCTCCAGCGGATCATCGATGGCCTGGTCCACGATTGCCTGCGCCGCAAGATGATATACAACATCAATATTGTGCCACCGCAGTATCTCGTCCATTAATGCGAGATTCCGGATGTCTCCCCGGACAACGGTCGCTTTTTTTGCGAGCTCCCCGTCAAAAATACCCCCCGGATTTTCCTCGTAGACGAGTACCACGGGTTTTGCACCGTGTTCGATGAGTGTCTTTGTGAGGTGACCTCCCAAAAATCCGTTGCCACCGGTTATGAATACGTTCTTATTGCGCCAAAAGTTTGCCATGACGTTCGCGTCGGTACCAAGATAGCATGTTGCCGAGAAATTCAAACACATGCTTCAGACGCACGTTCGAGGTCCCTTTGAGCCGTGGCTGGTACTCGATCCCCATCTCTGCGACGGTGAATCCGAGTCGCTCAGCCTTAATGACCATCTCCGCGTCGATGAACCAATCCAGCGATTCGAGCTGTGCTGCCTCGAGATACTTGCGGACGAATACTTTCGGCGTCGCATTCAGGTCGCTTGAATGGAGTCCGAACAGCATCTTGAACAGCGTATTGTATACCCTACTAATGATCACGCGCTTAACGCCGTCATTCAAACGGTGCATTCGGATCGCTTTGTAAAAGTCGACGCCGCTGCGTTCACGCGATTCGAACATGCGGACGAGATCCTCCGGCTTCTCCTGATTATCGGCCCGTATGATGCCGATTACGTCACCTCGTGCTGCGCGCAGTCCGGTCAGCACCGCCCTGCCGTACCCCATGACCGGCTCAGCCACGACCCGGAGCCGGGGCATGGTCTTCTGAAAGTCCGCGATCACATCACGGGTACGGTCGTTCGATGCATTGTCGACGATAATAATCTCGCTCTCGTCGCTGTGTGATGCAATCGCCTGCGCAAGATTCGGAATGAGTATTTCGAGATTTTCCGCCTCGTTGTGCGCGGGAATAACAATCGAAGAGCGCACAGACTGCTGAGACATCCGCATATGATACCCCGACTCGTTTGAACGGCAATAATACGGTATGGTTTGTACCATGTCTCGCGAGCCCATACGCGCATCTGTAGGCATTTTGACGCTCAACAGCGCTGCCGACCTTCCGCGCGCACTGAAAAGTGTTGCCGATTTTTCCGACAAATTTATATGTGACGGTAATTCGACCGACGGGACGCAGGATGTTGCACGATCGCTCGGTGCGCGCGTAACGAAACAGATCGAAACCGACGAGCCGATGCAACGAATTACAGACTTCGGTGTGGCACGCACCACATGCGTAAACCACTCGCTTGAACAATGGCACTTCCGACTGGATTCCGATGAATTCCTCTCTCCGGAGGCGGTTGATGAGATACGCGCGATCGTCGCCGATCCCGCTCCGAAATATCGTATCTACAAAATCCCACGCAAATATATCTGGCGTGGCGAGATCATCGACGACACCATCACATATCCCAACCGTCAGATTCGCTTCTTCCGGCGTGATGCGGTCGGCGGTTACACCAAAATGACGCACGAGCGCGTTGTCATCAACGACGGCGAACCGGTCGGGATTATGAAAAACGTCATGTACGTACCCATGTTCGACACGTACGAGGATTTTGACGGCAAACGACTCAAGCGGGCACTTGATTGGGACGAGCGCCACTATCGCAATTCGATCACGCCGCGAAAATGGGCGTACGCAGTAATACACACGAGCGCGCAGCTCGCGCTGTTCACGGTCCGATTCCTTCGTGTCCGACTGATATCGCGGGGAAACAAGCTACCCGTTTCGTACGAACTCTGGAGATTCAAATACCTTATCGTCACCACGTGGCTCGCAACACGCGTCATGTTTTCGAAGCTCTTCAGCTCCCCGCACGCGCTATGAGAACACTCATCCACCGGATCCGCCTGCTCGTGCAGTGGCTCGCACGCACGTACCAGCTGCTATCCAACTGGCCGCTCCTTTTTCTGCAGAAGTTCCGAATCCGCATATTCAGCGGCGATACACATCTGCGCATGCGCTCCGGACCGGTCTATATCGCGTCGAATCAGGGATGGGGTATCGATGACCTCACTGCGGTATGGGTCGACAAAGTCTACGGCGACCCGGCGAAACTTCCGGGCGATTCGCCCGTCATTTTAGATGTCGGCGCTCACATCGGCACCTACGCGATCTACGCTGCCCTGCGAAAACCCGGTGCCCACATCTATGCATTTGAGTTCAACCACGAGGTCTTTCAATATCTGGAAAAGAGCGTCGCAGCGAACGGTTTGTCAGAGCGCATTACCTGTATAGAAAAGGGTGTAGCCGGCACCGCCGGCGAGCGGCAAACATACGAGGACACGCACGGCGGCGTATCGAGCTCGCTTTTCGATCGCGAAAATCGCGGCCTGATCGTGGGCGCGGTCGTCCCTTGTGTCACGCTGTCCGACTTTTTCAAAGAGTACGCCGTCACGAAATGTGACGTTCTGAAGATGAACTGCGAGGGCGCCGAATACGAGATCCTCTCGAGTCTCAGTGACGATGAGTTCAAGCGTATCGATGCAATACTCCTGCAGTGGCATCGTGTCGACGGCCACGAGCCGGAAGAGCTCGACCGACTGCTCACCTCACAGGGCTACCGCGTGTCCCGCGCGCCCGCCCCGTACAAATTCATTTACGCTCACCGCACCTAGCCGAGCATCGGCATGAGTTGCTGAGCGAGCTTTGCAAGCGAATGATCTTCGTGGATGTACCGGCGTGACACGGTCGTGATGCGCTCGCGTGCATCAGTAGCGAGATCAAGCGCGTTCCGTATTGCACGGGCCGCGCCATCGGACGTCTCGTCAGCAACAAAGATTTCCGGAGGCAGTACGGACCGCACCGCATCATTCATGGCAACGACAACGGCCCCCGCAGACATCGCTTCGCCGATCGTCTTATCGAAAGAACCGGACGGAGTGAGATTCACGTACAAATCGTAGCGCGTAAAGAGTTTTGCCGCCTCGTCATTGCTCACCGCCTCATGCACGCTCAGCACTCCCTCCAGGGCGAGCACGGCCGCCTGATTACGAACATCGTGCGCGTACATCGATTTCGGGTCTGTTGGTGAACCGTATATAGCCGCAGTGAACGTAACGCCCGCTTCGTAGAGCTGCGTAAGCGCACCTATGAATACGTGCACATTCTTTACCGGATCGAGGCGTCCGAGGAACAGTATCGATCGCGGCACCGGCGCCTCGCGCGGAGCGAACACGTCGGTATCGATGCCAATCGGCATCATGACCGCATTGTTCGCGTGTGCCACGTACGCAGCAGGTGATGTGTAACAGACATGATCGGCTATCGCACACGCGACCCGCGTGCGCCATGACCCTATTTTGTGATTGCGCCACAGCACAAGCTTCTTTCCGAGCAGTTTCCAAATCAAACCGCCGAGCAGCACATACTCTTGGTTCATATGCACAAAAACCGCGTCGTACTCGCCGCGCAACGACCAGAGGTACGCGTAGAACCGACTCAGGTATTTACGGAGGGAGCGACCGCCTTCTTTACCGAGCGAATGCACGACTACGTTCTTAGGTAGCGCATGACGACCCTCTTTGAGACAGATCACATGTACATGCTCGGACTGTGCCGCGAGCGTTTCGATCCAGCGGTGAAAAAAACCGAGTACCGGATCATCCTGATCGACCGCCTGTGTGACGATCAGGAGGCGCATATTATTTTTTCGGGGCCCGAGCGGACTTTTTCAGTTTGTGAATACCCTTACCGTATACGCCCTCTAACAAGGGCATGTCCTTGTTCGTTCCGACGAGCAGCATGATATTCTTTTTCTCCGCGGCCTTCAGAAAGGCGATGCCTTCTTTTTTCCCGACCGTCTGTTTGTAGAGTTTTGCGAACGCCGCAAAGTCCTTGATGAAGCACGCCCCTCCGGCACCACGCCCGCTTTTATGCACGGGATTCGAATAGCGGTTCGAAATCATCGGGTCTGCTATCACTGCCGGGTAGATATTCTTCCAGTCTGCGCCTACGCTCTTCGCGAGGTCGTAGAGCGCATTAAATGTGACCACTTGCATGAAGCCGCTGATGTTGTGCGCATACTTGATCATCTCCGCCTCTTCACTGGAGCAGATGTGGGAGAACGGCGCATTCGGTAATACACGGTGCACGGCTTCCGCCGCATCGCGGAACTTCTTGCCGTTACCCGGTACACCGATGACGTTCGAGAACGGTTCGTCTGCATCCTGCTGTGCGGATGCAACGCTCAAAAATTCAGGGGAACAGAGAACGGCGATCTTCGGGAATTTCTTTTGCAGCAACTTCGTCGTACCGGGTAGCAGCGTGGACTTAACAACAGCGGTCTTCCCCGGACCCACGAGCTGTAAGCCCGCTTCGACGATCGAATAATCAAATCCCTTAGGGGTTGTCGGCGTCGGCACAGCGACGAACACAATGTCGCACGCTGCAATCGCCTCTTTGTTCTGAATGTATTTTGGTTCGAGCGAGTAGCGCACGACCGAGAAGCCACGCTTCTCAAAGTTGTTTGCATAACTCCCCCCCACATATCCCTGCCCGACGAATCCGATCAGCGGTCCTTTTTTCGAATGTGCATGTGCCATAGGGCGCAATTATGGCGTATTTGAGCCGCAACAGCAATTCTCCTTCAGACAGGGTTTGACAATATAGATTCATCATGTCATATTCGAGTTCGCTACAACCCTGGAAGAAGGAATTGAGAACATGCGACGCAAAGGATTCGGTCTGGCGTTCGACGTTGAGCGAACCAACACGACAAGGAGCGGCTATCGACCGGCCTAGTATGATATGGGTGGCATACAAGAACTGTTCGGCGGACTCCGCCTTTCCGGTTTTGCCGCCGCTCTGCGTACCGGCGCGATCGAGAAGCTCACAGTCGTCGGCGGTGATGAAGGCCGCTACAAAAACGACAACCCGATCAACCGAGCAGTTGCCATCAGACTGATGCTGATCCACGACTTCGGCATCGACCCCGAGCAGGTGGACGCCATGGCGTCGAACTCCAATACGCTCGGCAACGTCGACATTATCAGAGCTCAATCCGTCGACGGCGACATCGTGATCACGAGCCACTACCACATACCGCGCGCTGCGATGGATATCGCCGCCGCCGGCATGTCGCGCGCCATGATCTCAGCCGAGGCGTTCCTGATGCTCGAAGATCCGGCGTACAAGGATCGCATCATCGAAGAACTCGACGGCAATTCCCTCGCGATGCGCTGCGGCGAAGAGATCCAGAGAATGCGAGACAAGTTGAAAGGCCCCTATCGGTCTCGGACCGACGCAAAACCGGTCACGCTCACCGCATCAGTCAAAACCTGATCTCGCTGTTCATTCAACGGAAGACCGCTGTCAGAGAGCGGTCTTTTCTTTTTTCACACTCGCGATATCGTCGCAATACTTACGCACGTAGTCCTCGAGCGACGGGTACGGATAATTGGTAAGCGCCGCCGTTTTCGGCCCGCTCTCGAACCAGGACTTGAGTGCTGCAGAAAATTCTTTTTCGGAGGCGATTATCGCCCCGCTCTCACGTGCAATACCGACGTCGGTCGAGAGTACTGGCTTCCCTGCCGCAAGCGCTTCAATAATGACCTGACCGTACCCCTCGTAGACCGACGGCACGAGCACTATGTCGCACAGGGCATAGTACGGAGCGGGATCCTTGAAGCCCTCGAAGAACACACGCGTATCCAAGACAAGTTTCGTAACCATGCGCTCAAGAAGCGTATATTCACTCCCGTCGCCGAGAATGATGAGACACGCATCCTCAGGAGCTGACTCTTTGAATGCTCTGACGGCGAGCGCGATATTTTTCTCGGGCTCCAGCCGCGACACGACAAGCGCACGCTTCGGGAAATTCATAAATCTGCTCGACATAGTGTCGTCGATCTTCGCGGTGCGGAATCGCTCTAGGTCGATATAAATCGGAAGCACCGAAAGCGGTATTCGCGGACCATATGCCCGCGTAACGGAATCTGCAACCTCTCGTGATACGACACGTACGCGCGCTGCGCGCCGTATCACGAAGCCCGCGATGATCACACGCAGTCGGTTGATGATCGAGTGTGCTGAATACTGCGGCGCGAGGAAATCAGTGTGAACTTGCACATGCAATGGCGCGCGGTGGTGACGCGCTATCAGCCATGCAATGAGTCCTGTTTCAAACGGATCCTGAGACGACACAATATCGATTCCCTTCACCTCCTTTCCCATCCGAAGCGCATCGAAATATCGCGCGATCTTATTCGAGGAATTCGTCGGGTACACGGAAATGTTGCCCTCATGCACATCTGCCTGACCGGTAATACCGGACATCAGAACCACATGCATTGCTTTGAAATATGTTCCGTACGAAAAGATTCGCTTCCGAACCGGAGAATCCGGTGAGAGTACCGCAAGTTCGGTACCTATCGTGAGAACGGTATACGGATGAATTTCAGGCGCTGCGGTCGCGAGAGAACGAGGAACTGATTGCCCTTGTACGGAATCAATCTCATAATGCGCTAAATGAAGCGCTTCCTCCTTCGCGTGTTTCGCCTCCTCGATCGGTGCGGCGTCCCTGCTGTGTTCCGTTTCCGACATAGGCGTTCACTTACGATCGTACTGTATCACGGTGTGGCCCCGAGTGAGGAAATGGGCATATACAACTACCGCGGCAAATTCATCTCGCCTTCTGCCTTCGAGCATCAGCTACGCTTCTTCAAAAAGAACCACGTGGTGCTTCCTCTTGAGGAGGCGCTCCGCAAGCTCCAAGACGGATCACTACCCGAATACGCACTCGCGATTACATTCGATGACGGATATCGCAATTTCTACACCCATGCGTACCCGCTGTTACAGCGCTACAACATGAGTGCCACGATGTTTCTCGCGACGGATTTTGTATGCCGAAAGATACCGCTGTGGGTAGACCGACTCGAATATGCGATCGGCAAACATGATGGCACGTACGCGGAAAAGACCGCGCTCGATGCGAAAACGCGAGCCGCACTCAAAACGACATCGCCCGCACAACGCGAACACGACCTTCGCAATATTGAACAGGCGGTTTTTTCGCCGTTCAACAACTTTGACGATGAACGGTCGGTATACGCACCCCTCTCGCAAGAGGAAATACTGGAACTACAGGATGCCGGCATGTCGTTCGGCGCACACACGAAGTCCCACCCGATCCTCTCTACACAAGCACAGGCTGAACAATTCGCGGAGATCCACGGATCCAAACAGGACCTCGAGGCAATCGGGGTCCGCGTTTCAACCGTGTTCGCGTACCCTAACGGCCAGGCGAACGACTGGAACGAGACGACTGAGGCACTGCTCACGCAGCTTGGTTTCACTCATGCGGTCACGACCTTTGAGGGTACAAATACCGCCGTTACTCCACGCCTGCGCCTGCGTCGCTACGTGCTCGATGCAACGGAAGATACGGCGGTATTTGCCAATGTGGTCAGCGGCGTGCGATTATTCCTGAAATCACTCCTATGACATCTGACATGCGCACCGAAGTAACCTATTTCAACGATTTGAGTAAAACGTACCTTGGGTGGTACAGCGACGAGACCCCGGAAGGCTATTCATTCCGTGTACGCCGAGAAAAGGTGTTTGCCATGCTGCCTACAAGCGGCGAGGGCCTCAAGATCCTCGACCTCGCATGCGGTCCGGGCATTATGATCAAAGGACTTCGTGCACGGAACTATACGGTGACCGCAATTGACGCAGCGCCGGATATGGTGGAACTCGCAAAGAAAGAGTTACCGAACGATCCCCTCGTTACGTGCGAGGTGGGCGACGCCTATGCACTCTCCGTGCCGGAAAACGCTTTCGACATCGTGACCGCAATGGGTCTGATTGAATACCTCGACGATGAACCGAAATACCTGAAAGAAATGAACCGGATCATAAAAACGGGCGGCACCGCAATCATTACGTATCCGAATGTGTGGAGTCCGTGGCGCATATGGAATCGCGTGCTTCGATTCTTTGCACACCGCGGAAAGAAGCCGCTTCTGCTACACCGCGAATACACCGTACAGCGGACACTGGAACAGTTCCGAGCGCACGGCTTTGAACCGACACGTGTCGTCTACTACAACTTCAAGCTCGTTCCCTTCCCGCTCGACCGCTACCTACCGCGCTTTACGGTCTGGACATCCAAAGTGTTCGAATATTTGGACCGTACACCTTTGAAATTCCTCGGAACCGCCTTTATCGTCGAGGCGAAGAAGCGCCCGTAACAAGGCCGACGAACTCGCGTGCAATATCGTCGAAGGTGTGCACTTCGGCGAAGTGTTTCAGTCGTGCAGCGTACATGTCGTACGTTTTTGGTTCGGCAAGCGCCATGACACCGCGGGTCATATCTTCCTCTGAGAGCGGGTCAACGATGACGCCATACTCGCGGAAACGCTCGGCATAGCCGCTGTACTTCGTGAGGATGAACGGCTTGCCGCATCGGATAGCCTCGATGATGTAGTTCGGTGTCACATCGGATATCGATGGGAGCACGACCGCATAACACTCCTGCATACGACGGATAAGTTCGTCGTGCGGGATAAGCCCCTCTTCAAGTTCGATGTCCGGATGAAGATTCTTCGCCTTGATGAACGCACGCCTGAACGCGGCATTGTTCTTCAGTGCGATCGGCCGGGCATAGAACAGAAAGTTCTTTTTGACCGGTTCGACATGTGTGAGCGCGGGTCCGATGGCGTTTTCTATGACACACATCCTTGCATCGTCGATCGCATAGACATCGCGCCACAGATCGCGTATCCATGCACTTGAGAATGCGAGCGTCACCCTGGGTATGACCCATTTTTGTATACGGAAAATAAGGCGCTCCTTGGAACCCCATCGGTTTTGGTCGGCATAGATCTCGGGAAGCGGTACAAGATCCTGAGTACGCTCGGTGTACGTCTCCCAAATAAAATCGCCGCCGACCCGTACGATCACCCGGGCGCGAGTGAACACGGCAGCGATCACAGCCGGGAGGCCGACCGAATAGGTATCAAAGGCAATAATCGCATCTGCTCGGAACGAGTACCGGATGAGCTTCAGTGCGTACGCAGCGTGGCGTAGGCCGGACGGCCACGATTTGAGGGACCCGTACAGTACGACCCGGACGTCGTGGCCGTGCGCCGCGAGCGTTTCAGAGAGCTCTTTGGCATAGAGAGCAGGGCCACCCACTTCGGGCGGAAAGATCCCCGTTGCGATGACGATCTTCTGTGTATTCATGTGCGTGACACCATAGCTCAAAGGGTGATGGCGCGCCACGAGCGGACGCGCCATCTGAAAAAACCTTGGGGAGATCAATCCGATCTGCCGGCGGGTGCAGCCATCGACATGATGAACTGCAGATACCAGTTGATCGGGAGAGCAATATTCAAAAACTCTCCCCAAAACCGCGCGATATCCTGCATGCCGAAATTCGGCGGATGTGTAAGCCTGCTATCCACCTCGGGCAATACGGCGCTGACTGTGGACATTCAGACTCCTCCTTCCTGTTAGCAGCACGAGACATCGTGCCTATCTGTAACGTACCACTCCTGTGCCGACGCGCCAGTCCCCTTATCCCCTAAGGGCTGCTGCGCGTTTTTCGTCGCGCTTGAGGCGTGCCTCGCGGATTGCTCCGAACTGCACGACGTCGGCCGCCCGCACACGCGGAAAAGCAATACGAACGCACATCTCGATTGCATCCCAGGTAGTGCGATAGAACGGAGCCACAGCTTCGGCATACAAGACACATCCGAGACCCGCTGCGGCGATCAGAAATTCCCTGTTGGCCGTGAGCGACTGTTGCCCTGCCGCGAGGAACGTATCGAGTGCATGCATGACTCCCTCCCTCTGTTGACTCTATGCAGTCAATCGTCTTTTGCACCGGCGTGCAAGGTACACGAGTGCTTACGGTATGATCGGCGCAAATATCAGTTCCTTTTGCATCCGCGCAATACCCTTCCAGTCATATTTGGCAGCCACGAGTTCTTTAGCATTTGCTACAACTTCTGAGACGAGTTCTGGGTGATCAATGAATCGCTGCACCGCGCGCGCAATGGACTGCGGATCACGCACCTCGCAAAAAAGACCCGTCGGCGCCTTGTCGGGGTTACGTTCCGGATCGTACAAAAAGTCGGGTATGCCGCCGACCGGTGTTGCGATTACGGGTATGCCCGCAGCGAATGCTTCGACAAATGCGACGCCAAACCCTTCTATGATCGAAGGCCGCACGAAAATGTCTGACACTTTGTAGTATGCGGGCAATTCACTGTGATCGACGTGGCCGACAAACGCCACCCGTTCGACTACCCCTTCTGTTCGAGCAATGTCTTCAAGCTTTGCCTTGTCGTCTCCGCTTCCCGCAACGACGAGCTTCACGTGTTGGGGAAGGTGCGCAAGTGCGCGGATGGTATCCTCGACGCCGCGCGAAAGTACAAGGCGGCTCGCGGTGAACAGGTATATGTCGCCCATTTTCTTGCCGAGTTTATTCTTGAGATCGAGTATCGTCTCATCAGACACTGGAGCGGCGAATTTAGCGACATCCACGCCGTTTGGTATCACGTGGACCGGCGCATGTACGCCGAGCAGACTCACTTCTTTTTGTAGGAATGTCGAGATGACCTTGATCACATTCGCCGCGCGATACACGCGCTCGTAGAGCGGCCAGATGAGACGCAAAATAGGCTGCCGGTCTTTCATGTCGTTGAATGCGCGACCGTCCTGTAATTCAAGCACATGCGGAACATCGGGATGAAACAGCTTGAACAGCATGCCTGCAAATCCCGCATGATTTGCCATCATGGACCACGTGACGCTATACCGGTGCTCCCGGTGCAATACATGCGCGGTAAAAGCCGCCGTCACGGGAAACATGATTTTTGCGAGCCGGAGCATGAACGGCATATTGCGGTCCGACACGCTCGGTTTAAAGACCGACGGAC
>CAZWFX010000007.1:0-56591 GCA_964633425.1 uncultured Candidatus Saccharibacteria bacterium | reverse complement strand
TCCCGTGGTGCCGAGATGTTTATGAAGGCGAGTGGCGTAATGCGTACTTGTCATATGTCGCACAATATATCTTTTGCGACGCTTAGGCTCTGTAATGTGCCGACAAAGCCGGCTCAAGCCGCCCGCCGGATCATGCATCCTCCAACCGAAGCCTCACGAATATTTCAATATGTTTGTCTATCTATTTCCCCATGTGTAATCGGGTTTGTTGCTTCCCCCGAGCGCGTCCGGCTTTCTTCCTGCATGTATTTGAGCTGTCGTATAACGGTCGCCTCGGCAGTCCCCTGAATTCCCTAAAATTGGGGGGAGTCGCTTCCCTGCTCAATCCGAGATTGACCCGAGATGTGGCTTTGTTGAGCGGAATCTCGGATTGCCGCTCGCGTTTTTTTGGAGGCTGGCTATATTGGCTTCAGTGCCTCATTGGAGGCGAATACGAGGAATACAGCCATGGTATATGCCGGTTCTAAGCCCAAACGCGGCGGATCGCCGCGGCCGGAATTGCGCCTCTCGACAAGCTCGTGGGTTTTGCCGCACGAGCCGGCCAAGGTGTCGTGTGTTCGAATCTGCGACAACCGACTCCGTATGATCCGCGGATGGACCATTCGCGGGAACGTGCGATACGTTGCGTTTCTTCGCGCGGATCTTGAGGCTCATATTCAGAAATTGAAGTACGAGTCTCACGTTACCGGCCACAAATGGTACGACGCACTCAAGTCGCTGGTTGCCGCGGTTAAGCCTGATGACTACGGGTCGTTCGACTCCGTCTACGAGCACATGCAAAAGACCAAGCCGAAACACGTATCGTTTTGACCCTTTGGGGAAATGACATGCGAGTCTTCCTGTTCGGAGGACTCATGGTCCTCCTCTTCATGTGCACTGCGCGTGCGGATACGGTCGATCTGGAACCGGTTACGTGCGCGCAGTTCAAAGCCGGCTACGATATCCTGTCGAGTCAGTCGTTCTCTGCGGAAGACGGGTCGCTGGAGGTCGCGATACGCGCGATCGCAGACAATCACTTGCTGCTCAACAGGATCGAGACCGAGTACATGACACGCGAGCAGCTTGCAGAGTACCTCTCGAGGCAGAAACCCATCGATGCACTGATCTGGCTGCAAACGACCTACACTGCGATCGAGTATCAGCTGCAACGCTGCAATCAGCCTTTCGAGCAGAAGCGTCTGGTGTTGGTGGCGCCGCAGGTCATCGTGAAGCCCGGCAAAGCGTGCGGAAGTCCGACAATTCCTGATCTTTCAAAGCCACTCAAGAAAACCGAGTGACACGACCCCGGCTTGCACCTGCTGCCGGGGTCATTGATTTGACGTACACTGGCGGTATGAGCTTCGCTCTTAAAAAAGTGCTCACCAAAGGGGAGTCGCGACTTTTCACGCGGCTCAACTCCCCTACAAAAATTCAGGATTTTTTGAACTCACTCCCCTTCAATCACGAATACGACGGCGAGACATACATGTCAGTGCGTCGCGTAATTGAATCTAAGACAGCGCATTGCTTTGAAGGTGCTTTGTTCGCTGCAGCAGCACTCATGTATAACGGCCAGAGGCCGCTCCTGTTAGATCTGCAAGCCGACAAGTCCGATCAGGATCATGTCGTCACTCTGTTTAGGTCCGGGAAATTCTGGGGTGCTCTATCCAAAACGAATCACGGAGTTTTGCGCTACCGAGAGCCGATTTATGGCTCCGTTCGGGAATTAGCACTCTCCTACTTCCACGAGTATTTTTTGCAGAAGAACGGTAAAAAAACGCTCCGAGCGTATTCTGATCCGTTTGACCTGTCGAAACAAAAAAGTACGGACTGGCTTATAGGGTCCGAAGATCTCATTGATCTTGTAAATGAGCTCGAAGATTCGCCGCATCACCGCATTGTTACCCCGGCTCAAATACGTACGCTTCGAAAAGCCGATGCTATTGAGATCAAAATGGCCGACCACGTCGAGTGGTTCAAAAAGCGATAGAATGCAATGACTGCCCGAACCAGATGACCTGGGCAAAGCCCCGTGCTCAGTCGCGGGGTTATTTTTTTTGCTATCACCCCGGCAAATATGCCATCGGGTTGAGGTAACCCGAGATAGGTACCACGGGCATGATCGCGTTCGAGCACGCTGTTTTGGATTTTGTTGCGCTGCCGAGGTTAATGATTTGCGTAGCAGATGACACATAGACGCCAAAATGCAGGTGCGGACCGGTGGCATAGCCGGTCTCGCCGGAATAGCCCAAGACCTGTCCGGTGGCAACAGATTGCCCGGTCGTTACACCGATCTGCGACAAGTGCGCGTACATGGTGGAAAGTCCGTTGCCGTGTTTAACCATCACCCATTTACCGAATGAGTAGCATCCCCGCACTGTATCGGTGTTGCCGGTGCCGACAACGACACCAGAGAGCGCAGCTTTCAGCGGAGTACCAATAGAAGCCGCCAAGTCGATGCCATTGTGACCCTTGCCGTTGTAGGCGCCACCTCGTGCAAACGCGGTATCGCCAAATGTCTGTGTGACACGCACTTGGTCTACCGGCCACCGCAAGACGCCTTTGCCAGCAGGCGTAATCTGGTCGGGATTGATGGTGTAGTTCAGTTTGGCCTGAAGATCCTGGAGCGACGCTTCGAACGATGCCTCCTGTGCGCGTTTTTTTGCGATGAGTGCCTGATAGCTGGACTCCTGATTCTTCGTTTCTGCAAGCAGTTCCGCCTGCGCTTTGCGTGTCGCGTCGAGTGAGCCCTGCTGGGTAGTAAGTGTGCGCTTCTGACTGTCGAGTTCCTTTTTCTTATCCTCGGCCGTCGCCTTTGAGTTACTCAGTAGTTTCTTTTCCGACGACAGTGTTTTGATGTCGTTCTGAACGGCGTCTTCGAGTACCGCGTGCGCATCTATATCTCGCCAGGTGTCGGTAAGTGACTCCGACGAAAGTACCGCAAGCGAGAGTGGTGCATCCTCAGCCTGTGAAAGGCGGCGAATTGATTGCGCGAGTCCCGCACGGTTTACTTCGATTGAACCCTCTTTGGTCTCAATCCCGGAGGCCAACTGCTGAATCTGCAGCTGGGTTGTATTGATCTGCTTTTGCGTGACGCTGATCTGCGAGGTCAGCTTCTTGCGCTGCAGGTCGAGTTGCGCAACCTTGTTCTGCAGCGTGTTTTTTTGCTTTGTCGTGTTGGCGAGATCTTTTGTGTACTGATCGATCTCTTTGTTCAATGCCGCGATCTGGGCATTTTGATCATCGATCTGTGCCTGTAGTTCACTTGCCGTCTGTGCAAAAAGCGGGAACGGCAAAAGACTCACAAGTGTGATCAGGGCAGCCGCCCGCCTCAGCGTCATGACAATAGCGCGCGGGCGCGCTCTATGCGTCGCAATGTTGCATCCTTGCCGATGAGTGACGCGATGGTAAAGGGATCGGGGGATTTTGCACGACCGGATAGCGAAAATCGGAGCGGCCACAATACGGATCCGCGGCCTTCAGCGGTTGCATAGTCCCACATAACATCCTTTAGACGCGAAACGTCGTTAAAACTTTCTGAAGGCGCTGCGTGAAGTGCTTCATATGCCCAGTTCAGGTGTCTGAGCGCCGTCCCGGCGTCGTCGCCTTTTTGCGGGATCGAGTCTGCGTGCGGTTCGGGGTCTGCAAAAAAGTAGTCGTACTCACCCTCGTTCACCTGGTCGACGATGTCAGACCACACCGAAATGCGCTCTTTCAGAATTGGGAGGACCCTGTTCCCTATTTCCTCGTCCCACGCGATAGTGCGGAGATACAGTGCGCTCTTAAGTGTCTCGAACGCACCGTCCTTAAAGGCTTCGTCGCTGAGTCTCAACAAATATTCGCGGTTGTACCAGCGTAACTTCTCCATATCAAAGACGGCACCGCTCTTATGGAGGTCGCCGATATCGAACTCCGCGATCATCTCATCGAGCGACATAATCTCGCGGCCGCTCGGCGGAGTCCACCCTAAGTGGGCGATGTAGTTCAGTAGTGCTTCCGGCAAATAGCCTTTCTCACGGTAGCTTTTTACCGCGACGTCGCCGGTGCGCTTCGATAATTTCGACTTATCTGCCCCGAGGTGAAGCGGATAGTGTGCGTAAAACGGTCGGCTGAATCCAAGTGCCTCTTGAATCAGGATCTGTCGCGGTGTGTTTGAAATATGGTCTTCGCCGCGGATAACGTGCGTCACGCCCATGTCATGGTCATCCATAACGACCGCAAAGTGGTACAAGGGATCGGTCTCGGAGCGAGCGATAACGAAGTCTTTCAGTTCCGTCGTATCAAATGTGATGTCCCCTCGGATCATATCGGTGAATGTGATCGACTTTCCCGGATTTCGAAGCCGGATCACTCGTACCGTGACATTCGGATCATTCTTGCTCGGCTCTTCGGACACATACGCTTTATCCTCTGCGACCAGTCGTTTCAGCGCTTCGGTGTGAATCTCCACACGAGCCGACTGTCGCTCGAATTCATCCCAGCCGAGACCAAGCCACGTCAGTTGCTCCTTGATGTCCTCCTCGAACTCGTCTTTCGACCGCTCTCGATCGGTATCCTCACTGCGAAAAACGATCGTGCCCCCGTTCTTGCGGGCAAACATAAAATTTAATACCGCCATTCGGGCAGTACCTACATGGCAAAAGCCTGTCGGGCTCGGGGGAAAACGTACTTTGCAGTTCTGGGTATCGGTCATAGTGATTCGTGTTCAAGTGCGGTCTCCAGTAATATGTTGGCGATCTTTTTTGCTGCCTGCGGGCGAGAATACTCCTTCGCAGCTTCCGACATTCGCGCGCGTTGCTCAGGGTCGCTCATAAGGCGGTCGATCTCGGAAATGAGCACATGCTGAGTTAAATTGCGCTGTTCAATAACGACTGCCGCACCCGCACGTGCATACGAAAATGCGTTTTCGGTTTGATCGTGCGAAACGTCCTCGGGAATCGGGATGAGGATTGCCGGGATTCCCCACGAAGCGATCTCGAAAATCGTGCCGGAGCCGGCGCGCGAGATGATCAGCGACGAAATACCGGCCGCCATGCGGATTGCAAGCGTGTTCAAGAGCCCAAATGCGCGATAGCGCTCCTCGTTCGCTGATCCCTTGAGTATGAGCCTCGAAACACCGTCGACTTCTTTTACGTTTGCTGTGCCCGCCTGATGAATGACGTTGTAGCGCGTCACAAGGTCCTTGGCCGCGTCGAGTACCACGTTGTTGATCGCCTGCGCACCCTGAGAGCCGCCCATTACGAATAATGCGGGCGCCCCGGGGTCCAGGTGTAAGAACTCGTACCCGCCCTCTTTTGCAGGATGCTCGATCTCGAGTCGGATGGGATGACCGACGCGTGCAATTTTGTGCCGCACTTTCTCCGGGAAATGTGTCGCGGCTTCCGGGTGCGCGGTACCGATCCATCGCGCAAACTTTGCAGACCACAGTGTGACGCGGCCGGGTGTTGCGTCGGCGTCATATATGACAACCGGGATTGCGAGCAGTCGAGCCGCGTACAGAGTCGGAAACGCTGCGTATCCGCCGGTCGAAAAGATCACGTCCGGGTACAGATCGTACAACAGGAACATCGATTTAATGATGCCGATGAACGTGCTCACGAAACCGAAAATGTTCAGCTTGTGCCGGTGCATTTTTCCCGCGGGCGATGGTACGTGAATGATGTCGCGCTCGAGGAGCGCCTGCGCATCGAACGGTGCAGGACCCAGGTAATAGAGCTCCGGTTCAAGGAGTGTTCTTTCACGGCAGATCTCTTCGATCCCCTGCGAAATCGCGATGAGCGGGTAAAAATGCCCGCCTGTCCCCCCGCCGACCAGCACAATGCGCATATTGGCGTGATTTTACCACGTTTTATGGCTCTTTAGAGCCCTATGGGGACCGCGGTTGAAGCTATTGGATGCGACCTTTCTGCCTAGAAACCGCAAGCAGGATGCCGGCGCTCGCAAGCGAGACGAGCATGGCCGATCCGCCCTGGCTTACGAATGTGAGCGGAACGCCGGTAAGCGGTGCCATACCCAGCATTGAGGCGATATTGATAAATGCCTCAGCTGCAAGATACGAAACAAGCCCGATACCTAAATATGCGGTGAACGGGTCAGATGCGCGAGCCGAGACAATAAGACCGCGTAGGGCAAACGATACAAACAATACGACGATAACAACTGAGCCGATGAATCCGAGTTCCTCGGCAGCCACCGCAAATATGGAATCACCCATAGGCTCAGGGAGATACGTGAACTTTTGGATACCCTGTCCGAACCCGCGTCCGCGAAAACCGCCGGAGCCCACAGCTATCAATGACTGCTTAATCTGGTATGCCTGGTCGTGCTGACCCTGCGACGGGTCAAAAAAGGTCATGACACGCTCTCGCACGTACGGACGCGCGATTGCAAGAACCGAAAGCGACAGCAGTCCGATCAGGATCACGAGTGCGATATCGCGCCACGTGGCGCCCGCAGCCACATATACAGAGAACGCTCCGATCACAATAATGCCGAGTGTTCCCATGTCGGGCTGCAGCAACAAAAGAAGTGCAGGGGCGGCAATGATAGCGAGAAAACCCCCGAGACCGTACGTAATAGTCGATACTTTGAATCGTATGGTCGCAAAGTATGCAGCGGCAATAATGACGGTCGCGACTTTTAAGAGTTCAGACGGTTGAAAAGAGGTGCCGAACAGTATGATCCAGCGCTTTCCACCGCCGTGCTCTGCCCCGAGGCCCGGTATGAACACCAGAGTGGTCGCAAGGAGCGCGAGTCCGAAAATATATGGAGCGTATCGTCGCCACAGGCGGACATCAATGACCGTGCACGCGACCAGGGCGACGAGGCCGAGTCCGACGCCGAGGGCAAGATGATTGAAAACAACCGAGGACGTGTGTGTGGCACCGCGAGCCAACAGACCGAATGCTGCAGAAGCAAAAATCAGACAGCCACCGAAAATAAGGATGGCGAGGATGATGATCAACGGCCGATCTATGCGGGAGGAACTGCGCGACATGAATACAAATTGTACCATCGCACCCCTGCCGTGCTGCGGCGCGATTCTGTGCGGTTCTGTCGGGCCGCTACAGAACCGAAATAGAGGCAAGCGCGATGATCACGCCTGCAACCGCGAACACAACGGACAGAACCCAGTACCGCATAACAACCTTGTATCCCGGCCAGCCGATCGCTTCAAAATGATGATGAAGCGGGGCTACACGGAACAGCTTACGTCCGAAAAATCGCTTCGAGAGAACCTGCAAAATATCGGACATGACCGTAAGCACAAGCAGCATACCGATGATCGGAAGCACTGAAATCCCTACACCTCCGCCGAGACTGTCGGTCATGAACGCGAGTGTGCCGATCGTCAGCGTGAGCCCCATCGTGCCGGTATCCGACATATAAAAACGCGCGGGAGGAATGTTGTACCACAAGAAAGCAAGCAGCCCTCCCATGATTGCTGCGGAGAACGCTGCAAGATTGATCTGACTCTGCGCGAAGGCAATGATCGTGTAGGACGCAAAAATTGATGCAAATACCCCTCCGGACAAGCCGTCTATACCGTCGATGACCCCCGAGGCATACAGGGCAAGCGACATCAGGACAAAGAACGGCACAATCAGCCATCCGATCGTAAGCGGGTCGGAAAACGGAATGTTGATCATGGTTATGTCGAGCTTTGCCCAGAACCACCACCCGATGAATGCAGAAAGCAAAATTACGACGATCAGTCGCGCACGCAGCGGCAGTCCCTGCCCTTCCGGCTGAATGACCAACAAGTCGTCGAGCAGGCCGACGAGTGAACCGATCACGAGAACGGCGAGCGGGATCCATGTTTGGCTGCGGCTCAAGAAATCAAGCTTGAGCACGCCGGCATCAGGCACGATGTGCGCTGCGATCGAGATTGTCACCGCCGTTATAACCACACTGCCCCAAATAACGATTCCTCCCATTCGCGGGGCTCGAACCTCGTGCTTCTCGTGCAATCTGTTGAACTCTTCAGCTTTAGTGCCGTCGAGTGACAGCTTCCCCGGCTTTTTCTTCCACGCCTTGTATTCGTATAAATAGTGCGTCAGAACCGGCGTGCAAAGGATGCCGATCGAGAATGCGACGGCCGCAGGCACGAGCACTCGGATCATGTCGGTGAGAGATGCGGCCATAGAGTTACTGCATGACCGACGCTCGCGCGCGGTCGACGAGAATCTTCATATCAGAAAATCGAGCGTGCTCGGTAGAGCCCATAACGACTGCTGCGACCGGATGAGCGAGCCCGACATCAAATACAACTGCGAGATTCCCTCCGGCAAGATCAGTGAACCCGGTCTTTCCGAGAATCAGTCCCGGCAACTGCCCGAGCAGCTCGTTGGTATTCGTAACCGACGCCGCTGTTCCGTCGCTCGCATACACCAGTGCTCCGTCGTGCGTAGTTCCTGCAAACGTATCTGGATACGACGATGCGGCGTACGCAAAGATCTTGGCGACATCACGCGCACTTCCATATGCGCCTGATTGAGTCGTGCTCTCGTCAAGACCGCTTACATTCAAGAAATACGTATGGGAAAGTCCGAGCTCAGAAACGAGGTTGTTCATACGCCAGAGCGTTGCGCCGCCCATCGGGGCTTGCGGGTATTTCTGGTTGACCGCCGGCTCTGCCACCGCGCCAAGCATTTCGGCGCCGTCGTTGGACGATGCGATCAGTGTGTAATCGATGAGATCCTGAAGCCTGAGTACTTCGCCCTGATGCAATTGCTGTGCCTTTGAATTCCAATTCGTGTCGAACGGGATTGTTACGCGCTCGTCTTTAGACATCGATTCCGCAACCACAACAGCAAGTGGCACTTTGGTAAGCGACGCGAGCGGCAGCTGTGCGTCGGCGTTCTTTTCATACAACGTCTCGCCCGTTGTGAGGTCGATGACGACCGCTGATTTCGCGGCAATAGATACTCCCTGGAACAGGTCCGCTTTTACGACCGCCGCCGCCTGTTGCTCAACCGGTTGCTGCTGCATCGCGTCGAGATACCCGTACACAATAAAAAAAGCGGCCGCTGCGAGGAGGCAGAGGAGGGTCAGACCGTAACGGGTCAGCGTGTGTGCGGAAGGCTCATTCCGGCTGGGCGTCTCCTGGTTCGGCATCTGGTGTATCAAACGGGCTGCGTTGCTGGGCCTCAAAAGCGGCTAATTCGTTCGTTATTTTAACATAATCCGGGAGGTTTGTCGCCTCCGTGACTCCCAGGTATGCGATAAGTTCTGTCGTCGGCCGATACAGGTATTCTCGTGCGTCGGTAGGGTTTGGTATACGTTCCAAGAGGCCGCGCGCAGCCAAATTTCTGATCGTCGACGACGTGTTTACGCCGCGGATGTAATCGATTTGCGAACGTGTCGAGGGACCCCGGTAGAGTACGATTGCGATTACCTCAAGCCCTGCATCGCCTACCTCCTTCCCTATTTCGCGTTCAAACGCTTTCTCGATGGTCTCTGCTGCGGCCGGAGCAATCGTAAGCGCAACTTCGGTATCCGTGCGGACAACTGCGATGCCGCTCGATGCGCGCTTATGCGTAAGCTCCGAGACGGCCGCTGCGAGCTCATCCTCGGTGCAATTGAGTTGCTGCACAAGCTTTTTAAACGATAGCGAACCTCCCTCGGTAAACAGGAGTGCTTCTACGCGATCTGAAAGCGGCAGTGTGTCCGACATAGATCTATTATACGCCGTATCGCGGCGCGCCTCCGACATCCTCTGACTCGATCATGATATCTCCGAACAATTTATCTTGCGTCACGGATGCGTTGCCGTGTCGTACAAGTTCAAGCATTGCCAAAAAATAGACAACGACTTCGTGCCGGTCCTTCTCTTTGGTCAGCTCCGAAAAGCGTGCTTTGAATGCGTGTGTGAGTCGTTTCTTGAGACTGACGATCACATCTTCGAGAGCGAGGACCGGGGCGACAGCTGCCTCAGTAAGTGCTTCGGGCTTCGGAAACAAAGAGATGAGTCGTGAGAGTACAGATGCCGCAGCCGGAACGGACGCCTCGGCGGGATTGAATACAGGCGGTCTAAGCGGTGCACGCTTTACGAATCGATACGGTCGTACTCCCCACTGCTTGCGGAGTGCCCGCGCTGCCTTACGGATGATCGCGTAGCGCGCGAGTCGCCGCTCCAGTTCGTCGACGGACTCCCGCTCTTCTTCGGTCAGGGATAGTGTCGGTAATAGGGATCGAGACTTGATAAGCAGCAGCGTTGATGCCACGAGAATGAATTGTGCGGTTTCTCCGAGCGGGAGTTCAGGCAGCCGCTCCACGTACGCAAGATATGCGTCGGTTACATCGGCGAGAGACACTTCGGATATCGAAAGTTTGCGGGCTTCGATGAGATCCAACAAAGCTTCGAGCGGTCCCTGAAACGCTTCAGTCGCAAGACTGAAGCGGTCTGCGTGCACGACCTGCTCACTTTCACTCATGATGCGTCGGTGTGGTTCTCCTCGTTTAGTCTGCCGTCGATACGATTCATATCGCGCGGGAACATTGTGGCTTCGCGGATGTTTTTCAGCCCCAATATCTGCATCGTCATGCGCTCAGCGCCGAACGCAAAGCCTCCTTCCGGAGGAACTCCGTAGCGAAACGCCTCTAAGAACATTTCGATCTTCTTTTCGTCCATACCCCAGACGGCAACATGCTCCATCAACTGCTTAAAGTCGTGGATGCGTCGCCCGCCGGAGAGCCACTCGACACCGCGACACAAGAGATCCATGCCCTCGTTCACTTCCGGGTCAGCCTCGCTGGGAAAGACGTAGAACGGACGCTGGCGCGTCGGGTACCCGTATACATACACAAAGTCCGAGCCCGTTTCCTCTTTGATCATCTCGCAGAGTTGTCGCTCATCCTCGGGGTTGAGGTCCTTTTCGCCGCGAACATCACGACCTGTCTTAGCGTGGATCTTTTCCTGCGCCTCCTTAAGTGTGAGCGTTGGCGTTGCATCGAGCATGACAGGCAGTGTTGCACCAAGATATTCGAGCTCGCGCGCACATCTCTCACCGACCTGCTGCAGGATGAAGCGGACAGTTCCCTCCGACATATCGCGGACATCCCTCCACGAATCAATGAATCCCATTTCTGCGTCGAGCGAGACGACTTCGGTTAAGTGGCGGGTTGTCGACGACGGCTCGGCCCGGAATATTTTGTTTACGGAGAATACGCGCTCGAATGCGGTCATGACGATCTGCTTATAGAGCTGCGGCGACTGCGACAGATATGCCTGTTTATCAAAATACTGCACTTGAAACACTTCCGCACCGCCTTCCGCAGTTGCCGGTACAATCGACGGCGCCTGGAATTCAAAGAAATCCTGCTGCTTCATGTATTCTCGGAACGAATCGATGATGACGGCCTGGACCTTGAAAATCGCCTGCAGTTTCGGGTGGCGCATAGTAAGCGCACGGTGATCGAGCTCTGTCGTCAGGTCGACATTGTATCCCGTGTCAGACATGTCGAACGGCAGCGGTTGCGCTTCGGCGAGCACGGTGAGTGCCAGTACCTCAAGCTCGATGTCGCCATTCTGAACTTTCGCGTTGCGATTTCTTTCCGGTCGCTGATTCACTTTCCCTTCGACGGCGACCACATACTCTACACGGACGTCTTTTGCCGTATCGATTGCGCCGGAGTTGGGCAACACCACTCCCTGAACGGTTCCTGAACGGTCGCGGAAATCAAAAAAGACCATCTTGCCCTGGTCGCGCCTGACGGATACCCGGCCTTTAATACGTACGGTTTCTCCGGTTCGTGCACTAAGATCCGTAATCAATGTTCGTTCCATATATGATTATTTATACTTCTACACCTATTCGGCGACGCACAAGCTCCATCTTCTTTCGGGCAAACGCGCGAGCCTTCGTTTTTCCGTCCATAAGTATCGCCTCTACCTGCTCGGTCGTGATGTCGCGACGCCTGACACGCATATCGTGCGTGCCATTTATAATCGCGTGCGCGAGGAGCTCTTTTGCCTCTTTGTACCCGACAGTTCCGGCACGGTAGCGCGCCGCCAGCGAATCTGCACCTGTTTTGTCGAAGAACGCCATCAGTTTCAGCACCGTATCGTCGACAGGCAGCGGCGAGCCCAGCGGCTCAGACCCCGTCTTGATGGTCATGGCGGCCTGCTTAATCTCTGCGTCACTCGCAAAGAGCGGGATCGTATTGCCGTAGCTCTTGCTCATTTTTGCACCATCGACACCGGGAACAATCCCGGTCCCCTCAAAAATACGCTCTTTGACGGCCTCGTTGAATATGCGGGACCGACCCGGGTAATTAATGTTGAATTTCGCCGCGATCTCACGGGTGTATTCAATATGCTGCCGCTGATCCTCGCCGACAGGAATGTCGGTTGCATCGTAGAGAAGAATGTCGGCCGCCATCAGGAGCGGATACGTGAACAGACCGACGTTTGCATCGAGTCCCTTTGCGACCTTGTCTTTGTATGCGTGTCCAAGCTCAAGAAACGACATGTTCATCTGGCAGCTGAAAATCCACGCGAGTTCAGTATGCTGCGGCACATCTGACTGTTTGAAAATAATGACCTTGTTCGGGTCTATGCCCGCAGCGACGTAGTCTGCAACGACGTCTATGATGTTTTGCTTCAGTTCCTTGGGATTTTTGAGCGTGGTAAGCGCATGGTAGTCGACCACCATAAGGAAAATGTGTTCGTATTCCCCGCTTCTGGACAGCTCTACCATCGGGCGAAGCGCACCGAGATAATTGCCAATATGCAGGTTTCCTGAGGGCTGAAGCCCCGTCAAAAGTCGCGCCATAGACACAAATATAGCAGAAAAACGGCTTGTATTAAGCCAATATCCGATTCTAGGGCTGGGCCGCCGGAAACTCGATAATGAATCGCGATCCCTTGTTTTCTCCGTCAGACTCGGCCCAAATTCGTCCGCCCTGTGCTTCGATGAACGTCTTTGCCAGGTACAAACCGATGCCGGTACCGAGCAGGTTCACTTTTTGCGCATCGGCTCGCGAAAACTTCTTGAACAGCTGCGGTATGGTTTCTTTTGGGATGCCGACGCCCGTATCGGTTATGACTGACCGGACGAACGGTCCATGTCGTTCCACAGCAACCGTGATCCCTCCCTGCTTCGTATATTTCAATGAATTGTCGATCATGTTTCCAATTACCTCTTTGATCTTTCCCTGATCGCCGAGTACCGAGTATTTATGCGAGCGGTCGATCACGATGGAAAACGTGAGGCCCTTCACTTCGGCATGAGGAACGTAGCCGTCTGCAATGGATGCGGTGGCTTCGCCGAGATCGAACACTGCTTTGTCGTACGAAATCTGTCCGAGCTCCATTTTTGACTTACTGAGATACGTGGCAATGATGTTGAGCACATCGTGGCCCGCAACGAGGATCTTTTGGGCAGCATCCCGCGTATCGGGAGGAACCGGACCTGTCGTACCGTCCACGATAAGTGATGCGAGCCCGCGCATAGCCGTGATCGGGTTTCTGATCTCGTGCGAAGCAAACGTCATGAATTCCGACTTTTCCTGCGAAAGTCGCTCGATTTCTTCGCGCTGCTCGACCTCTTTCGTTACGCTACGGATGAGTAGACTCCCGATGATCGCGACCACAATTAAGAGCGTCCCGTTGATCGCGAGGTCCGTGTAATTACCCGTCAGCACGAGCCGTACGAACAAGAACGTAAGGAGCAGATATACAAGCGCTTCAGCTAAGATTGCTCTCGGATTGAACAGACTGAAGCGGAATATTGAGTACGTGATAACGATCGCAAAAAAGAACGTAAACACCGGACCGCTCCAG
Organism: uncultured Candidatus Saccharibacteria bacterium; assembly: GCA_964633425.1. GTDB lineage: Bacteria > Patescibacteriota > Minisyncoccia > Phycocordibacterales > UBA2100 > UBA10103. The sequence goes on along the minus strand of CAZWFX010000007.1, from coordinate 42,826 downwards.
ATATATTGGAAGTTGTGAAATATCGGCGACGGCAGCACTAGATTGAAATACATGCCAAAGCTGCCCGCTGCAATAACGGAACTGCTGATGATCCAAAGTTGCATGCGTTCTTTTCCGACTGCGTACGGGATTTTGAGAAACAACCGCAGCGTTCCGCCCAGAAAGAATGTTGCGAATGTGGCCGCGAAAATCCAGTATGCGACGGGCTCCAGCAATATTTCTTTTCCCCACTCATGGGTAACGATACCGGTGGTAAGCACCCCCGGCACCAATAGGTATAGAGCGAGCACAACGGTGAAGCCGGTCACTAGTGAATAGTGAATAGAACCGAGCTTCTCTTCCCTCGGGAACAGGAGCGAAAAGCGGTAGTAAAAATATGCGAGCAACAGCGCTGAAATATATGACAGCTTCATAAGATAATACGAAGCCGTATCACCCGAGATAAGTCGGAACAGAAGAATATCGATGGCCCAAAAAGCGATAAACGCGACAAATGCGGAGAAAATCTTATTCGCTGTCGTCGCGGTGTTGCGATTATAAATGAACCAAGTCAAACCGATGTTGACCACGGCCGTAACCATCAAGAGAACGTCGGGTATTTGAAAAAACATATAAAAAAAGACCCCCGTGCCTGCATTATAGCAGTCACGGAGGGTCTGTAGTTGTGCTGAACGAACCAGCTTACATGCGAACGAGCGCTGCACCGTACTGTGCGCCTGCACCGACGGTGCAGAACACACACAGGTCGCCTTCCGACAGATCGCCGCTTTTGCGGTCTTCATCCATCAAAACGAGCGTTGCAGCGGCGGCGATGTTGCCGTATCGGTCGACATGCATTGCAACCTTGTCTCGGGGAATCCCCTGACTGTCAACGAACTTCTCGAGAACCTTGCCGTTCACCTGGTGAAAGTAGAAACGGCTGATATCCGACCACTCGAAAGAGTGTTTGGATTTCAGGCCATCGAGCGCAGCCTTGGCGTACTTGCTGAAGCCCACCGCAACGCCACGTCCGTCGATGACATACAGGGGCTCCGGGCGGTTGCCACGGGGCTCGAAGTACATCAGCGGGTTCGTCGGATCGTTGGCGATGTACGACGCGATCAACTCGGAGCCCGAGAAGATGTTGCCGCTTTTGCGGAGAACCGCAGCGCCTGCTCCGTCGCCGAAGATATACATGGGCAACCATTGATTGCTGACCACATAGGACTCCCAGTCGCCGTAGTAGCGGGACGGGGCGTTCGATGCGACAACGACCATGTTGTCCATTCCGTTGCCGGCGATCATCTTAGTGCCGAGAACCATCGCGTGAAGCGCACCGCCGCACCCTGCGTCCATTTCCATTGCGAGAACATCGCTCCGGAGATTGAGACGCTTGTGAAGCTCGAGCACGCTCTTCGAGAAGTGATGGCGGTCGTGACCGAACTGCGTGCACGACACGAGATAGATGCCATCGACATCGCGCGGCACAAGACCGGCGTTGGTGATGGCTTCCCGTGCGGCAGATTCGGCCATGTCGAGCTCATCGGCGTGGGCTACGGGCCGGCCGTGCTCGTCAAGACGGGTCATGAAGCGTCGCTCCCTGATTCCCAGCTTGTTCAGAGCCCAGTCGGGTCCGCGTTCTCCCTTACCGATCAGCTTCGCGAGTTCGTCGTTGGAAATAACAGTGGACGGCATGTGACTGCCGGTACCTGCGATTCCGATCCGTGCAGCCATATGAACCTCCTGTACTGTACTTGATCAGTTGTGCCGCACTATCGCGGCTTGAAAGCCGCTTTGACGCGGTAGTGAACGTTGAGAGCGCCCATCATCGCAATGACAAACAGCGACATCAGGACGCCTTTCGGCATCATTGAAGCCATGGGTATTCCTCCTTACTGACAATGAGCCTAGGCTGATACTAGCACAGCAATACAAAAATGGGAACTGTCAAGACAATCTGTGGATAACCGGCCCTCAGCCGTCCCGTATGGGTTTCTTGGTACCTTTTCGGCTACTATGTCCTTGGAGGTAGCCATGACTCACTACAATGCCCTACGGATGATGGTTGATCGCCTGATGTGGCGTCTACGGAGAGCGATACTCAAGCGCTACATGAACATACCGGATGATACGAAATGGTGAAAAAGACCCGTTGCGACGGGTCTTTCGTTATGTATCAGCTTTTAACGAACGCAAAGGATATAAACGCGAGCAGTAGCCAGAACAAGCGATACGGATCACCGAAAACGCTTTGGATGAGCGGATTGAATGTCCAAAAGCTTGCAAGCGGAGTAGCGTGCCACATGACAAGCACGATAATGGTCGTCGCCAAACCTGTGGCTATTGCAAACATGGGTCGCGCCGAATCATCCGAAAGCGTTGATGTTGCCCGATACAGGATGAATGTAAGTAGAACGACGATCGCGCTGTAGATTCCTGCGGCGGCCATTGGGCCGATGCCGGAGAGTGCGGGCCCGATCATAAAGGTGCCCGGCAGAGCTGCAAAGAGCGTTCCCGAAATGATAAGTGAAAGCGATAACGCAATCGCAAAACTCGCGCCAAGTCGCAATGTCGCGATCGTGATGAACGTCGCAAACAAAACCGATGCCACAAGATCAACGGGGAGCGTTGTGAAAATGCTTTGAACGGCACCAATATCCATCGCCGTATTATACGGTGCGGTGAATCAGTTTTAGAGACCCTCTGTGCGCAACTTGTCGATCAGCGCGCGTTGTTCCTTCGACAGTTTCTTCGGGAACTGAATATCAACCTTGACCAAAAGATCGCCGCGGTTGTTTCGTCCGTACGGCACGCCCTGTCCTTTAATTTTCAGCATGTCGCCGTGCACAACCCCTGCCGGAACTTCAAGAGGAAGATCGCCCTCAACACCACGCACATGATACGTGGCTCCCAAGAGCGCATCGGTGAGTTTCACCTGTAGTGTTCGTACAAGGTTATTACCTTCGCGAGTGAATGCGGCATCGGACTTTACGTGCAGTTTGACGTACAGATCTCCGGCACCGCCACCGATCGCGACCTCGCCGCGACCCGGCATGCGTATCATTTCTCCGTCGGAAACGCCGGCAGGTACGACTATATGGATTTCCTCCTGCTTCTTCGCAACGCCGGCACCCTGACATGTTTTGCACTGCTTCTCAGGGATCTGGCCCTTGCCGTGACACTTGGGACACGTGCGGGACGAGGTAAACGTGCCGAAGAACGAATTACGTGTCTCGCGGATTTCGCCCTTTCCGTTACAGGCACTGCACGAGACCATCGCGCTTCCCTTTTCCGCGCCTGTGCCGGTGCACGTTTCGCACACGCCGGTCTTCGAGATAAGGACGCGACGGTCAGTACCGAAGATTGATTCGTGGAATGAGAGCTCGATGTCGATTGAGATATCGCGCCCCCGCGTCTGTCGGGCACCGCCTCCCCCGAAGAACTCGCCGAAGATATCACCAAGATCGAATTCGACATTCTGGCCGTTGAATCCTCCTTGAAAGCCCTGAAAGTTCGAGAAATCAAAACCGCCGAAGCCGCCACCCTGGCCGCCGGCAAACGTTTTCCCGTACGTGTCGTACTCGGCGCGCTTCTTTTTGTCGCCGAGTACGCCGTACGCTTCGCTCGCCTCCTTAAACTTTGCTTCGTCACCACCTTTTTTGTCAGGATGGTATTTTTGCGCAAGTTTACGGAATGCCGATTTGATCTCGTCGTCGCTCGCTGTGCGGCTGACGCCGAGAATTTCGTAATAATCCTTCATTGTTTACTTTGTCTCACCGTCCGCAGGTGTGTCGCCCTCGGGCTTCGACGCCGATTCCTGGGCTTTTTGCATTGCTTCGCCTATAGCACTCATCGCCTGATTGAGTGCCTGAGTCGCGCTTGCTATCGCCTCCTTGTCGGATCCGTTGCGGGCAGCCTTTAGTGCATCGATCTTTTCCTGAATATCCTTCTTCACTGCGTCACCCGCCTTGTCTCCGTGTTCCCGGAGCGCTTTTTCGGCAGCGTATACCGTTTGATCTGCGATATTCTGCGCCTCAACAACAGCACGCTTCTCGGCGTCGGCCGAGGCATTGGCATCAGCCTCAGATCGCATCTTTTCGATCTCTGCATCGGTAAGACCGGACGCGGCTTCGATACGGATGGACTGCTCTTTACCGGTCGTTTTGTCCTTTGCCTTAACCGAAAGTATGCCGTTTGCATCGATGTCGAATGTAACCTCCACCTGCGGCATGCCGCGAGGTGCCGGCGGTATCCCGTCGAGATTGAACTTGCCGAGAGATTTGTTGTCAGCCGCCATAGATCGCTCACCCTGCACCACGTGAATCTCCACCGACGGCTGATTGTCGGAAGCAGTCGAAAACACTTGGGATCGCGATGTCGGAATAGTAGTGTTGCGTTCGATGAGCTTGGTCGCGATGCCGCCCATGGTCTCGATACCGAGTGAAAGCGGAATCACATCGAGCAGCAGGACGTCTTTTACGTCACCCTGCATAATGCCGCCCTGAAGCGCGGCTCCGAGCGCAACGACTTCGTCGGGATTCACTCCCATGTGGGGCTTTTTACCGAAGAACTCTTCGACGGCCTTCTGCATTGCGGGCATGCGGGTCTGTCCGCCTACAAGCACAACCTCGTTGATGTCGGCGACCTTAAACGGTGATGCTTCCACGGCACGCTTCGTAATAGAAAGCGCGCGGTCAATGTATTCCTGCGTAAGCTCCTCGAGCTTGGCGCGGCTCATCTTGATGAGGAGGTGTTGCGGGCCTGCGTCCGTCGATGTGATGAACGGGATATTGATCTCGGTTTCCATCGCTGTCGAAAGCTCGATCTTTGCCTTTTCTGCCGCTTCGTCGAGTCGCTGACGCGCAAGCGGATCCTTGATCACGTCAACGCCTGAGTCTTTTTTGAACTCATCGGCGATCCAATGCATGATCTTCTGGTCGATATCTTTGCCTCCCAAGTGTGCGTCGCCGTCTGTTGATCGGACTTCGATGACGTCGTCACCGACTTCCAAAACTGAGATGTCGAATGTGCCGCCGCCAAAGTCGAACACGACGATTTTTTCATCCTTTTTCTTGTTGAATCCGTATGCGAGCGCTGCCGCGGTCGGCTCATTAATGATTCGCTTTACATCGAGACCGGCAATCTTTCCCGCATCGCGCGTAGCGGCGCGCTGCGTATCGTTGAAGTACGCGGGAACCGTGATAACCGCTTCGGTGATCGTCTCTCCGAGGCGCGCCTCTGCGTCTGCCTTCAGCTTTTGGAGGATCATCGCCGAAATTTCCTCCGGTCGATACCATTTATCACCCATCTGTACTTCGATACCGCCGTTGTCTGATTTACGGATCTCAAACGGAACAGCCCCCTTATCCTTCTGGACTGCCGCTTCGTCGTACGTGTGACCGATGAATCGCTTGATCTGGTAGATCGTGTTCTTGGGGTTCGTTACTGCTTGTCGTTTTGCGATCTGGCCAACGATGCGCTCGCCGGTCTTTGAAAGGGCCACTATCGACGGTGTCGTGCGCGCCCCCTCGGAGTTTTCTATGATCTTCGGCTCGCCGCCGCTCACATAGGCGATCGCCGAATTTGTTGTTCCCAAATCAATACCTAGAATTTTTGCCATAGCCGTAGATGATTAAAGATCTAATGATTCCTATATTATACGATGTTTTTTCACTCGGTCAAATTTATTGATGCTATTGTTTTACGATCACTTGCGCAGGCCGTATGACTTTTTCTCCCGCCTTGTAGCCTGAGCGCAGAACTCGAACGATACTCCCGCTCTCGCCCGGCACATCGTCCACTTCTTGGACCGCCTCGTGCAAAAACGGACTGTATACGTCTCCTGCCTTGCCGAAACGCTCTACGCCGTTTCGCGACAGCATGTCGAGTAGCTGATTTCTGATTCCTTCGACACCTCCGCGCCACGTCGGGTCCACTGTTTCCCAAGACGACGAAGCATACGCCATGTCGAAGCTATCGAGCGCGGGGAGAATATCCTCGATCATTCCTTCCTTTACTCGTGCGGCCATGCGTATACCGTCATGAGCGAGTTCTTTCTTCAGATTGATTGCATCGGCTTTCTCACGCTGCCATCCTGCTAAGTATTCGTCGCGTTTTTGTTGTGCAGCCTTCAGCTCTGTACGAAGCTTTTTGATTTTTGCCTGGGCAGCGCCGATCGAGCCGAGTTCTTCCTCGGGTTCAAAATCCATTTCGTCGACGAACTCCTCTCTGGGAGCGTCGTTTGATTCATCGTGCTCCTTCATGACCGAGCGAGTATATCAAAGTGGGATTTGCAGTGCAAAAAAAGCGCCGCTTCACGAAGCGGCGCCTTTCATAGCGAACGAAAATCAAACCTCAATACCGGGGTAATAGCGATTCCTGATTGCCGGCGGTCTGTCATGCGCAACGAAGAGTCGTCTCCTGTCGTACGACCGCATTCCCCTGAATAGCAGCGAATCAAAGGTGCCGACGTCTCCATCGTGCACGCAGGCAAATCGGTCGCCCGGGTTAAGCAGCATGAATGTGTCTTCGCATTCGATGATCCAGTCTTGCACTTCGTGGTCGTAGCGAGTCGCAAAGACGCGCTGAAACGATTCGTCAGCGTACCTGAGGTTGTACTCAGTACCCGGTATGAAGATTCGCGATCCAACGGGCAGGTCTTTCCAGTCCTGCGGCCAATTCTCGGCGAACTCATAGAGTTGGGCGAATTCGTCGGCGCGCAAGGGGCGGAGCCCGCCGTCACTCCAGCTAGCTTTGAGGGCGTCCATCGTTTCCCGGACAGTCTTTGCACTGGTTGAGCGTGCGAGACCGATATTGCGACCGCTCCACGTCCAGTCCTGTCCGTCAACGCTTATGCAGCTGATATGGACGGGGTCCGTTACCGGGCGCGGGCCCGCAGGCGTCGGCACCTCGCCGGTCAGTCTGATCCGAACTGAAATTTCTTTCAAGGCACTCCTCCTATCGTTTCTTGCGCAAGTGTGCCCACGCATTGCCTCACTGTCAAAACGGAAATTCTCGATCCGAAGATGTTAACGAAAAGACTCTCCTTTCGGAGAGTCTTTTGCTTTTATCGTTTGGACCACTGTGGGGATCGTCGTGCTCCCTTGAGACCGAACTTCTTTCGTTCCTTGGCGCGGGGATCTCGTTTGAGGAATCCTCGGACCTTGAGGTCTTTTCGCTGGGTCGGCTCGATGGCGATCATTGCACGAGAGATACCGTGTCGGATCGCGTCTGCCTGGGCCTTGTGGCCGCCGCCGTGGACCTTTACGGTGACCGCAAATGTTGCTCCGAGTGCGGAGAGCGGAGAGAATGCGGTCTTTACCATCTGCGCGAGCGGAAAGTATTCCTCTGCAGTCTTGTCGTTGACGATCATCGACGACGTCTTTGCAGCCGTGAGTCGCACTCGCGCGCTTGCGGTCTTTCGTCGTCCGACTGCCTCTGTGTATTCCTTGGTTGCCATAGACTTATGCGTTAACGGTAAGATTCTTCATGCGTGCAGTGTGCATCGTGTTGCGCGGGATCATGCGCGAAACGGCAACGCGGACAGCCTCACCGTGTCCCTTGCGGGCATTCAAGTTCGCCAATGTCTCCTTCTTGAGACCTCCCGGGTGACCGGAATAGTTGGTGTACACCTTCTGCTGTCGCTTTCGGTCGCGCGTATAGATCTTGGAGCAGTTATTGACCGTAACCTTCACGTCCGATCGAACATTCGGCGTGTAGTCAGCCGAGGTCTTTCCCATGAGTGCTTTTGCAGCCTCGGATGCGATGCGTCCGATGGTCTTTCCTGCTGCGTCGATTGTATAGGTTTTTGTTGCCATAACTATTTTACAAATTCGATTCGGGCGGAATCAACAACACGGGTACCGATGCGGCCGAGACGTACGATGCGGGTGTATCCGCCGGCACGCTCTGCGTAGCGGGGTGCGATGGTGTCGTGCAGCTTCTTGGTTGCTGTCGCGGAATTCAGGCGAGCCATCACATCACGACGTGAGGCAACGCTGTTCTGCTTCGAGGTCGTGACCAAACGCTCAACGAACGGGCGCACTTCCTTCGCCTTCGCAATCGTCGTAACGATACCCTCCTGAAGGATGATTGATCGTGCGAGAGATCGCAAAAGCGCAGTGCGCTGTCGCTTGTCTCGTCCCAATGTTCGGTTTTTAACGTGATGTCGCATACGTATTCAATTACTGGCTGCGGAGCGTGAGTCCGAGATTCGAAAGCGCTCGCTTAATATCCTGCAAACCCTTCTGTCCGAGTCCCTCGATTGCCAAGAGGTCATCCTCTCGCTTGCGCACGAGGCCACCCACTGTTCGGATCGAAGCATTATCAAGGGCCTGTTCGACTCGCTGAGGCATGCTCAGTTCGGTGATGCGGGTCTTGAGAATCTCTGCATCCATCGGCTGGACCTTCTCAGGCAAGCCCATGCGCACGTCGGTAATTGCTGCCGGAGCGAGCTCCGGAGCCTCTTCCTCCTTGAAACCGACAACAGCCTTCAGCTGGTGAATCATAGTGGTGATGGACGTCTCGAGCGCTTCGCGCGGAGCGAGTGTTCCATCGGTTTCGATAAGGATGCGAAGTCGATTGAAATCCGTTCGGTCGCCGACGCGCATGTTTTCAACTTCGTAGTTCGCACGGCGAATCGGGCTGAAGATCGCATCGAGAGCGATAGAGCCGATATCGACACGCTCCTTCTGGTGTTCCTCCTTCGGAATGTAGCCGAGCCCGCGTTCTGCGCGAAGCTCAAGTTCAAATGTTCCTTTGCCGGTGACTTCCGCGATGATCTGGTCCGGGTTGAGGATCTCTACCTGACCGGGAAGATTCAAATCTTCAGCCGTTACAGTCTTCGGGCCCTTAACGTTCAAGGTGATTGTCTGAGGCTCATCGGTTGTGAGCTTCAAGCGAATCTTTCGGATGTTGAGCAGGATGGTTACGACGTCCTCCTTTACGCCTTCGATGGTGGAGAACTCGTGAGCAACACCCGGCATCTTGACGTGCGTTACCGCTGCTCCAGGAAGCGAGGAGAGAATGATGCGTCGGAGTGAGTTGCCGAGCGTGTAGCCATATCCCGGGTAAAGACCGTCGATCTCGTATGTACCGCTGCGCTCGCTCTCGCTTACGACGCGAGGCTTAGACGGAAGTGCGATGTGATAGTCAGACATATTGTTGTTTGAAAATTAGTGACTTGACTAATAAATAAAAGTAAGTGGCAAAATTTCGGCGGATTATAACACTATCTGCTGTAGAACTCAAACACAGTCGCATAATCCAAGCCTGTCTCAACCGTGGTGTACGCCGGTTCACCAGAGACCTCTGCCTTCAAGAGGCCAAGATCGACTGCAACCCACTGCGGAATGGAACGGTTGTTCTCCTTCTCAGAAAGGCCGGCAAAAAGCGGGCTCTGGCGGCTGCCCTCTCGTACGGTGATTACATCACCCTTTTTGAGGTGATGGGACGGCGTCGTTGTGCGGCGGCCGTTAACCATAATGTGTCCGTGAGAGACGAGCTGTCGTGCCATGCGGCGGGTACCGGCGAGGCCTGCTCGATAGACAACGCTATCAGCACGCTGTTCGAGCATGCGGTGCAGTGCGGTTGACGGATCTGCCTCCTTCATCGCCTTTTCAGCGTAGTTTGAAAGCTGGCGTTCATTGAGACCGTACGTGTATCGAACTCGCTGCTTTTCGAGCAACTGTCGGCCGTAGTCTGAACCTCCGCGTCCGCGCGGCTTCTTCTTCGTTGCAGCGGAACGCTGCTCAGAAAGCGCAAACTTCTGTGTCTGCGTCTGCTCGAATACACCCGCTCCCAGGCGCTTCGCGATCTTGTACTTTGATTTAACAGGCAACATAAATGGCAATTAAAATTAGACGCGTCGAGGCTTCGGCGGTCGCGGACCGTTATGCGGCACCGGCGTATCGTCCGAGATTCGGGTAACATCAACTCCCTTTCCGGCGAATGCTCGGAGTGCAGACTCACGGCCTGAACCGACACCGCGGATGATCACATCAACTTCTTTGACGCCGATGATCACAGCCTTGTCGCCGACGATCTCGCCGACTTTTGCCGCTGCGAACGGCGTACCCTTCTTTGCACCGGAAAAGCCCAGGCTACCGGATGACGACCATGCGATCGCGTTCCCGTTCTTATCTGCGAGCAACACTTTCGTGTTGTTGTACGTCGCATGAATATGAAGCGTACCCTGTACGATGTTCTTTTTTGCGACACGTGCCAAAGCTCGCGACTTGAGTCCCGCGTCAACGCTTCCGCCTGATTTTCGAATGATTCGTTTCTTTCCCATAGATTTAGTTCAATACACAATTCGCTAGCCGCGGATCATGTCTTTTCGAGCTTACGTCGGCCTGATGTCATCGTTGTTCGCTTGTTACCGCGAATCGTACGATTGTTTGTTTTGGTGCGCTGACCGCGAGCCGGCAGCTTTTTCTGATGTCGCGAACCGCGGTACGACTTGATGTCCTTGAGTCGGCGAACATTTGCGCTGATCTGTCGGCGCAACTCGCCTTCTACCGTGAACTTCTCAAGCGCTTCGCGAAGCGAAGACTCCTGGGCGGCCGAGAGCTCCTTTGCGGTCAATCCCCAGTCAATGCCGAGCGCATCGAGCGTTGCCTTTGCACGCGGTCGTCCGACGCCGTAGATAGCCGTGAGGGAAACCTCAAGTCGCTTATCGTCCGGAATTGTTATGCCTGCTACACGCATGAAATAATGATGAAGCCTACTAATTAACCCTGTCGCTGTTTATGGCGCGGATTGCTGCAAATAACCCAAAGTCGACCGCGTCGCTTGACGTGTCGGCAATGCATACAAATTTTTTTGACGGATGCTTTAACTTTCATGTTTTTGAATACCACCGTTATCCCTACCTCCCAAGACATTCTCAGGCGGGCGGGACTATAGAGACGGGTTTAGGAACGGCGGACGATCCTTGCCCTGCCGCCGTACGGATCGAGTTGCACTTGCACACGATCGCCGACGAGCACTTTAATTCTGTGCAGACGCATTTTCCCGGCAAGGTACGAAAGTACCGTTTCGCCTTTGTCGAGCTTTACGCGAAATAGCGTGTTCGGAAGCGCCTCTTCGACGGTCCCTTCCACAACTTCTGCTTCAGCCATATCTGCGTGGAGTAGAGTATCAATTAGGTGGCTTGGAGTCAAGCTTTTGGCCTGATGTACCCTAATTTGATGCTGCTGGGTCGGCTATTTTAATACGTATTCGGGAGGCATCCCCAGGGAAGGTACTCGACCAAAACGGTTCAATACGCGCCGTAGCCGACTGAATACCCGGGAAGCCCGTCACAATGGTCTGGAAGGCGCTCTGGTCACGTCCTGCGAGCGCCTGGGCGAGCTCATCACCGTTAACCTGCCACACAAGCATGGCTTGCCCCGTCAGTTGAAACTGCACGGGATCAACCCCCGGTGTTGTCGAGGCCGATACCAATAGCCCGCCGAAGTCTTTCATCCCGACCATCTTGATCTGAGCATTATCCGTTTCAGCCGAGACTGTTCGCGCCACTGCGAGCGCAAAATCGGGAGCCGACATGAGCGGAACAGAAGCGGTCACCTTTTCATGGATACGAGCTCCGGCAGTTTCCTGAGTCGTCGGAAGATCAACGTACGAAACCTGTGCCAGCTCCGGGAATGTAGCGATTGAATCGTTAGAAAGTGCGGTAATAGCCTCGCGCACTTTTTGCTCCAGACGAGCCCGGACAGCAGACCGCGCTCCGGCAAGCGCACCCTCCGAAACACCCGGTCTATCGCCGCTGAAACCTCCTGTAAATGCCGTCGATGACTGCGCGTAGACCTGATCAAACTCCGCACTGCCTTTCAGTCCCGGAACCGTCAGTTTTGCTGGCGCGATATTGTACTGATCTCCCGCCGCGTCTGCGACGACCGTGACCGTTACCTGACCCGCGGTACTCCCCGATTTACCGGGCACTACGATATCAGCAGGGGCTCGGAAAATGAGACCTCTCGGCGCCTCGAAACGAGTGTTTTTAACAAGTTTGACCGGTGATGTTTGGTAGTTATTGAAAACAGTGATGGAGCCGCTCGCTTTTTCCTCTGCATGGACGGTACCGGTGCTTTCTACCGGCTCAGAGTCCTCTATTTCTACGACCTGGGTCGTGTAGGTAAGTGAACCGGTTGCCGCCGCATCTTTGGGATACGCAGTAAAGCGTGACGTTTCGTCAAAAATGACTGTGTGTGAGCGAGGAATGACAGACACAGAGGTACCGCGCAGCGCAATCATCGCCAAAATACCCAGAACCGCCACAAGTACAAAAACGACGAGCCATAGCCATATGCGTCGCGACTTTTTTGTAGTCTGCATAGGTGGAGAATACCGCGGTGCGTCCTGTAAGTCATCGCGCCTTCGCGGCGCCGAAATGTTGCGAATTGATCGCTCAGGGGCAGGTTCTTGCGCCGGCCCTGCGTCTTCGGCTTCAGTCGGGATCGCTACCTCGTCTTCGTCGCTATCCATTGCAGGAACCGCAACGTCTTCTTCTACAGTGGTGGCGGGACGAACATCGGGGTCGCGTGCAAGCTTGGTCGAACGACCCGATGCCTTACGACCGCCGTTTTGCGGGGGCAGGATATCCTGAAAATAATCCTTTGCCATTGAAATGGAAGTATATCACGGTAGGGCTTACCGCAATTCACTCGCTCAATTCTCTGTTAACAAGTGCTGCCGCAAATATGATCGGCGCATGCAACTCCTCGTCGGTCGAGATCTTCAGGCGCGGGTCGGTCACATCCAGTACGGTCACATTGAACGGCAGTGTTGTCGCGGTGAACTGCGTAAAATCCAGTCGAGAGAAAAATTGCCGCATCCAATCGACGATATCCGGGTTCGCAAGCAGCACTAACGTGTTGGCAAGCCGTCGGTCTGCAGCAAGTCCGCCGAATGCTTCACCAAAAATCTTTGCGAACTCCGGCTCTGCGGAGGCCATAGCGGACGATATTGCCTCGCACGCCGCGCCCTCGCAGGCATCGCGACTGAGCATACGAATGAACCCGAGCGTTTCTTCGGCAACACGTTTCGGGTCGATGCGGGTGAGAATAGTGCGCAACCCTTGTGGCACAACGCGTTCACCCATCGGAAACCCGTCGCGCACCGAGATCAAGTGCGAAACATCAAGTCCCATGTCGACCGCAAGATAATTTTCGTCGTCGCGCAATACACTGCCAAGTACGGTCTGCATGGCGCGTGCTGCCGAGCGCCATTCAACCGCTGCTGTGGGAAATGCACGCAGAATGGCCGCCTCGGCATTCTTTTTGACGGTCTGATCGATGTCGCTCACAATCGCGCACACAACGAGTGCGTGAGCGGTCCTGTTTTCAGGCTTTACTACCGGATAGCCATTGAGCCACGTACGGATCACCGCCGCCTCCATCATGGCGCTCATATCGATTCCTTTGATCTCGCCCAGCATCTCTTTTGCAAGCGCACTAATGTCGGCTTCGTAAATTTTCTTCTCCTCTTTGTAATCAACCCGCTTTCGGACGGTCAAAGAGTGCGTCCAGGGCTGGTGAACGATGCAATAGACACGGGAAACACGGGCATTCAACCCCTTTTGAACCCCCTTCTCTGTAAGGCGCTTGCAAACATCGTCTAACCGTTCACCGATCGCAGCAATGGAATGCTCGGGAGTTTCGCTTTCGATACTTATGAGCGTATGGGTTTGAGCATGCACGTGCACCGTGCCGTTCACATGCGAAGCAAGCGCAGCTCGCGCGCCGCCGGGACCGATATCGACTATCGCGAAAACATCTTCGCGAAACGGAAGACGGATATTCAACATTCACTCAAGTATAACGCGCACCAAGCGCGCTTTCTGTCGTGTGTGGGTTATTTTGTGAGTACCGCTTTGATTCTGCGGATTCCTGCCGCAACGGCCTCTTCTTTTTGAATCTTGAAGATACCTCCTTCTTCAATCTCACGCGTATTCGAGACATGCGGTCCTCCGCAGAATTCTATCGAAAATGCTTTATCGAACTGCGGATTCTCAACATCCGCTCCGACCGGTCCGAGGGAATACACCGATACGATGTCGGGATACTTTGCGCCGAATTCGTGCTCAGCTCCGAGCTTTTCTGCTTCTTCTTTCGGGAGTGTGGAACGCACCATAGGGAGATGCATCTTGATCTGTTCGTTAACGATCCTCTCCACTTCTGCTTTCTGCTCAGGGGTCATTTTCTCGCCATGAGAAAAGTCGATGCGGAGTCGCTCCGCAGTAATGTTACTGCCGCGCTGCTTAACATGATCTCCGAGTACAATCTGGAGCGCTTTCAGAAGCAGATGGTGAGCTGTGTGTAGGCGTGTGGTTTCGAGCGATGCATCCGCCAATCCCCCCTTGAATTTCTGCTCCGATCCTGCTCGTGACAGATCGGCGTGCTTTACCATGAGCTCCTTGTATCCGACCTCGTCCACCGAGAGCTTTCGCTCCGCTGCCAGCTCCTGTGTCATTTCAAACGGGAATCCGTAGGTGGTAAAGAGCGTGTACGCCTGTTCTGCCGAGATATCTCCCGTTGCTATGCGTTCAAACTCTTTGAGCCCTTGCACGAGGGTGTGCCCGAACTGCAACTCCTCCTTCCATATCTCTGCGCGGATCATCTGATACGCCTCGTCGCTCGCGAGCTCCGGATACGCACCCTTGTATTTCTCGATGATGGCAACTGCCGCACGCACCAGAGCACTGTCGTCGAGGCTTTGCGAGGTGATGCCGAGCTTTTGCGCATGCTGTGATGCACGTCGAAGCAACCGCCGAAGCACATATCCCCGGTCCGAGTTAGCCGGACGCACGCCGTCTGCAAGCATGAACGTTGCGGCGCGCATATGATCCGAGACGATACGGAAGGATCGTCGCGCAGACTCATCGTCATACGTCTTGCCGGACATTTTTTCGAGGAACGTGATGATGTCAGCCAGAGTATCTATACTGAACACGTCAGGGTTGTCATTGGACGCAGCGGCTATTCGCTCGAGTCCGCCTCCGAAATCCACATTTCTCTGCGGAAGCAGGGCAAATGAACCGTCGGGCTGTTTTATGTACTGCATGAACACCGAGTTGCAGATCTCTACGAAACGTCCGCAATCACAGTTCGGGTGACATTCGTCACCGAATTTCGGATCATGCATCGTCCCGAAGTCGTAAAATATTTCGGAATCGGGTCCTCCGGGCTCTCCTACAGGCATTTTTTCCGGGACGCCCGCGCGTGACCACCAATTCTTCTTTGCCTCGTAGTAAAAAATGCGCCCGCCCTGCATTCCCTTCACATAGCCGTCCGCTTCACTGCCGATATCGACCGCCGACGCGTCGATGCCCTTTTCGGCAAACAGGCGCGTCCATATGGCGGCAGCCTCATCATCTTTCGGCAGGTTGTTTTTTTCGTCGCCGATAAAAGCGGTTACATACATACGCTGCGGATCCAAACCAATTTCCTGTGTCAGAAACTCAAAGACCCACGACAATTGCTCCTCCTTAAAGTAGTCGCCGAACGACCAATTACCGAGCATTTCAAAAAAAGTCGTATGGCGGTTGTCGCCGATTTCTTCGATATCTTCGGCTCGAAAACTTTTTTGAGAGTCCGCAATGCGCTTTCCTTTCGGATGCGGTTCCCCGAGTAGATACGGGAGGATCGGCTGCATACCGGACCCGGTGAACAGCGTTGTCGGATCATTCAAGGGAACGATGGGTGCCGACGGCACGATCTCGTGACCGCGAGCCTTATAAAAGTCAAAAAACTTGGTACGTACGTCGTTTACTTTCATATGTATTCAAATGAGCGTATCGCGAGAGTGTAAAAAAGCAAAGAGGCCGTCGCGAACGACGGCCTCGTGGGTCCACTACCCGTTACTGATCACGCGGAAGCGTGTGCACCCGATC
Organism: uncultured Candidatus Saccharibacteria bacterium; assembly: GCA_964633425.1. Classification (GTDB taxonomy): domain Bacteria; phylum Patescibacteriota; class Minisyncoccia; order Phycocordibacterales; family UBA2100; genus UBA10103. The sequence goes on along the minus strand of CAZWFX010000007.1, from coordinate 26,955 downwards.
CGTTGAGATTGGGCTTGCGCGTCTTCGCGCGCCGCGAGCTCTTGGCGCGCTTGGTCGTGCGAACCGCAGAGCGGCGACGCTTCTTCGTCTTGCCGATCTTCGGGCCGCCGAGCGCCGCAAAGCGCTTACGCAACTTCGACAGTGCACTGACCTGTCGATCAAGCAGGTACTCGACATGCTTGAACACGTCGGTGACATCCTTCGCCGAGACTCCCTTTTCGGCGAAGCGATCGAGCAAGTCGGAAAGTGCGCTGCCGTTCTTGCGGCTGAAGCCCTTGGAGCGGCCCGACATCGCAGCCTTCACGGCCTCGATATCCGGCTTATCCTTGGAACGCTTCGTGATGACCTTCTTCAAGGACCCGGCTTCGAGCTTGAACTCCTTTTCGGCCTGGTCGATCGTGAGCCCTTTCGCCGCCATGGCAGCGAGGGCGCACTGCGTCTGCTCCGAGACGAACTCATTCCGCGCTCGCGACATGAGCTTGCGCACGAATGACGGAGGATAGGTGTCGCCCATGCGCTTCGTGAAGCCGCGCGAGATCTTCGCCGGCGAAGCACCGCCCTCCATGAGCTTCTTTGCGACAAAGACCGCATCGGCAAACGTCGGCGGCTGCGAGCCGCCCACGTTGTCTGCGTACTTGTCCACGAGCATCGTGATCTGATCGCGCGGCTTTGCGACGGGCTTGTACTCGATCTGACGGTTGTGCCAGCCGAGACGCTCCATCGCAGTCGTCCGGTGATCACCGGCGAACAGCTCGTTCGTGCCGCGGTACAGCTCGATCCGCTCGACGTCAGCGCCGGAGGCATAGAGCTGCATGAACATCTCGATACGAGGTTCACTGAGCTGCGTGCGGACACGCGGGCCGCGAACGATGTCTCCGAGGCGGATGGTGAATTTCTCGGCCTGTTCAGCCATTACAGTTCTCCTTGAGTGTTTGCGTTTCAGTATGAGGGTAATCAACGTACAGTCTGCATGACTGCCTCCGTTTCTGACTATTATACAAACAGCTGACCGTGTCAATATAACGAAAAGGGCCCCGGAAATCCTTCCGGGGCCCCGTGTTTTTTGGGAGAAGCATCAGCTTTCGCGACGTCGCTTTGAAAGCACGAACGCGTCAGAGTTGTGATACACACCCGCAACAAGCGGAGTGATCGCAGTCTCAAAGGCGAGCATCGCTGCAGCCTGCTGGCTTTCGGGCATCGCGTTGGAGGTGAGCGCGAAGATGATCGCCGTTTCCTGCATCTGCTGCAGTTTCATCGGCGTCGTATCGCATGCCTCCCACGTGGGATGACGCGTGTTGAAGTGCAGTGTTGCCGACGGAACGTCAAGCATGAACAGCACATTCGAACGCAGCATCGCCTCGGTCGGTGTGGTCGAAAGCTGCAGACCAAACGCACCGTGCTTCACGGAGCGTCGCGGCTTGCCGTCGGGACCTGAGGCACCGATGGAGGACTCGTCGACGGCTTTCGGATCACGATCCGAATCGCCACCGCCCGATCCCCCGCCGCTAGCGGGCGGAAGGTCCGGAAACGGCGTGGCCGATTCCGGTGCCCCGCCGACACCCTGCACGTTCTCACCTTCACCGCCCTGGACGGTTCCGGTCGATGACCTCGAACCGCGACCGCGGCTGAGATTATCGAACGCGCCGCGAAGATACGCGAAAGACGGATTATCCTTGAGCAGTTCCTGCAGATTACCAAGCGCCTTGCGCATGATGTTCTGCCACCGCTCTTCGCGCCGCGCTTCGGAGATCTCCGTAACGTGCGCCTTTCCCACCTTCTCGTACCATTCGACGATCGCCTTGCAGAACTCTTCAACCGCATCGCTGCGCTTAAAGCTCTTGCGTGACGATTCGAGCTCGACCTTGTCGCCGCGGATGACGCCTTCGAAGATCCCCGACGTGAGTGCGTCGACGACTTCCTTGGGCAGCACGCCCGGCACGGAATCAACGAACGTTTCGAATTCGAACGCGAACGGATCTCCGATCACGCCGACCTCGACCTGCCCGCCCTGTCCTTCTTTCGTACGAATTGCGAGATAGAGCTCGAAATCCGTGCGACTTGCCGAGCTTCCGCGAGAACGAACCACATACGGCGGCAACTCCTTGCCGGAGTAGCGCTCCGCAACCGCGTCGTCGACGCGATCCTCGGTGCCGTCACTGTTGGTGAACTTCACGGTGAGCACGGTATCGTTCTCGAGCATCTTCAGGCGATAGCGCCGCTTGATCTCGTCGACCAAGGACTGTGCGGAATCGATGCGCGAAAGCAGCTTGTCCTTCTTGTAATCGTGGATCACAAGCTGGCTTCGCCACCACGTCGCCTTCTTCACCTTGCCCTTGATGGACCCGGCGCCCTGCGGCCTGAAGACGAGGTCCGACTGCACAACGCACGGGATCGAGGGCTCTTCCTGACTTTTCTCGATCTCGGCTGAATTGAACGTCCACTGCAGATATTCGCTCGCCCCCTTCTCGCACGACGTGAAGGTAAACTCGCGACATTTGCCAAGCGGCGCAATCAATCCCATGCCGAACCGGCCGAGGCTGCCCTTATCGTTCAACTTGAGACTGCGACACACGGTCGCCAGCTTCTCCTTGAATTCTGCAGGCCCGACACCGTTACCGTTGTCGCGGATCGCGACATAGTTGGTCTTGTGATTGAGCGCGATATTGATGTTCCGCGCTTTCTTGTCGAGTGCATTCTGCACCGCTTCCAGAATTGCTTCCTTCAGCGTTTCGTAGCGTCCCGCGACGACGAACAATGCGGAGCCAACGAAGAGTCCCAGCGGCATGTATTCAATACGCGTCCCGTCACCACCCTCGGTCGGAGGAGTCTGTGCGTTCATTTCCCGTTCCCTTCAGATTTGAATTGCTCCCGCGCTCGCTCCGAGCACAGGCGGTTCAGTTCAGTTGAGATTTGCATTGCGCCGAAAAAGCCGAGTTTCTCGCGCAGCGCTTTTCGCTCTTCCGCCGTGTATTGGTCGGAATTCACCAACTGCAGAAGCGGATACACCGACGTCAGCATCGCTGCCGTCGCCTGAATCACGGCGTCGTGATCCTTAATGACGTGCGCCGGCGGAGCAGATGAACTCGGCACCGCGGGGACTGAAGGGGCAGCGGGTGCGGCCTTGGTCGCATCCGGTTTCTGCGCCGTAGACGGCACGGTGTTGCTGAGCGCAAGAATGCGCCCCTCATGCACCTCCGCAAGCAGCGTTTTGAGCGGCGCGAGATACAACCGCCCCTTTGCGAGGCGGTCGTCTGCCATCGTTCCGCGCACCAGCATATGCGGAAGCCGAGACCACCGATGTTCGGGAATGCCGAACCCGGATGCGATCTCATCTTCCGTCGCCAGGTCGTACGAAAGAAGCTGACACGCGAGCCGGATCTCCTCCGAGGCGCCCTGCAGCTCCTTAATCTTGTAGCCGATGTCCGAGAGATATTGCTGCAAGCGGATGCGGTACACACCGTTCGGTGCGGAATCCACAAACCACCGGCGAAGCGTGCCCTCGTTCTTGGATACGCTGAAATCCAGCATCCGTTTGAACGAATGATCACCGCCGTTTTTTCTGTAGTGACTGAGACACTCCTCGAACGTCCCATGAATTGGCCGAAAAGCCATTGATTACTCTCCCTGTCAAAGGTCAATGTGGGATATACCACCGTAAAAGTCGGCCTCTACTGTGCCCCGATTTCAGGGTCGTGTCAATTGGCTGAGTTGAGCGCTATTTGAACAATTGAAGCAGGAACGCAAAGTCGAACGCGCGGTCTTTGATCCATTCGTAGCGACCGGATTTACCGAAGTGACCGGCAACCATTTCCGTCTTGAGCAAGATAGGATTCGAGTCTGTTTTTTTGGCCCGCAGGCGTGCTACCCATTTGGCACCTTCCCAGTACGGCGTTCTGATGTCATTCATGTTCACCCGGACGAGCATCGCCGGATACTCCTGCTGCTTCACACCCTCGTACGGTGAGTACTTTTTGAAGTAGTCGTAGAACTTTTTGATCCTTGGGTCTCCCACCTCGTCGTAGTGCAAACGTGTGCCGCCGAGAGACTCGTCAAACATCGAGGTGATGATATCTGCTGCGGGCACAAGGGCGATTCCTGCCCCAAAGAGGTCCGGACGCATATTCATGACTGTCCCGACAAGCATACCGCCCGCGCTCCCGCCCATGAGTGCAATCCGATCACTCGACGAGTATTTGTGCTTTGCCAGATATTCTGCAACGGCGACCATGTCCTCGTAGGTGCGGTGCTTCGTGAGTAACTTTGCTTGCTTGTGCCAATGCCATCCCATTTCGCCTCCGCCGCGCGGATGCGCAACCGCGATAATCCATCCCCGCTTCAAAAGAGATAGCTTAGAGATCGAAAAATACGGATCAGATGAGATGCCGTATGAACCATAGGCCTCGAGCAGCATCGGGGCCGTGCCGTCGAGCTTCACCTTTTTTGCGCGAACGAGGATCACCGGCACTTTCACGTCGCCGGACTTAACCCAGACGCGCTCCGATACGTAGCCCTTCTTGTTCCATCCGGGAACATCCTGCTTTTTACGAACTTTGAACTTCTCTTCCTCCACGTAGTAGTCAAAAACAACGCGCGGGGTAACCAGCGACTGGTACGAAATACGGATGAATTTGGAGAAATACTCAAGATCATCGTTAATGCCGATGGAGTGTTCGTTCTCCGGAAGCTGCACTTTCTTTCCCTTCGGGTTACCGGGTTCGTGAATAAAGATTTCCTCTGAACCCTTCTCACGCACCGTGATCGCAAAGAAGTTTTCGAACATCAGCATGCCGCTGATCGGACGGTCGATATCGTGCGGCATCCATTCGCGCCAGTACTGTTTCGTGGGCATTTCGGTATTCGTTCGCATGATCTTAAAATTGACCGCGCGCTCGTTGGTCATGATATAGAAATAGCCGTCGTGGTGATCGACGTAATACTTCACATCCTTTTTTCGCGGGGCGAGCACATGAACCGGCGAGAACGGATGATGCGCCGGCATAACCCGGACCTCAGTTGAATCGAAATTGGCGGCAATGAAGAAGATGTATTTGCGCGAGCGGCTTTTATCCAGGCCGACGTACCACTGCGGATCTTTCTCCTCGTATACGAGCACATCCTCCTTGGTGTCTTCACCAAGTCGGTGCAAATAGATTTTGCGGGGCGGATGTGGGTGCTCTTCCACGGTGTAGAAAAAGTGTTCTCCGTTTTCGGCCCATTCGAAATCCGCGATGGACTCGATCTTTTCGGCGAGCAGCTTGCCGGTGCGCAAATCCTTTATCCGAAGTGTGTATTTCTCGTCACCGGAGGTGTTCGTGGCATACGCAAGCAGGCGATGATCGGGAGATGTTTCAAACAGGCCGAGGCTAAAGTATTTTTCGCCCGCTGCTAATTTGTTTTCGTCGAGTACAACCTGTTCCTTTCCGCCGGTGATGCGCTTACGGCAGTGGATCATGTACTGCTTTCCCTTTTTCGAGCGGGAATAGTATTCGTACGGACCCTCTTTGACGGGTACCGACATGTCGTTCTCCTTCATCCGCTTACGGATCTCGCTGTAGAGCTCTTTCTGGAGCTTCTGCGTCGGCGCCATAAAGGCGTCAGCGTATTCGTTCTCCGCCCTGATGTAGTTCTTGACCGAGGCGCTCTCGGCATTCCTCAACCAGCTGTATTCATCCACCCGAGAATCGCCATGAAATGGCGTATTTACTGGCTTTTTTGGTGCTTTTGGTGGCTGGGGCAGCTTTTGCATCGCGGTACTGTACCATAATCGCCCCGTTCGACTATGAGGCGGGAGATTCTGCACCGGAGGCCTAGTGGTGCGGATCGGGAAGGGTTATATGGATTTTCTGGATCTCTTCGAGAACATCTGCCGACAAAACAATATCGGCAGAACCGACGTCGGCCTGCATTTGCTCCATGGACCTGGTGCCGATGATGTTCGAGGTGACGAATGGGCGCGAATTCACCCACGCAAGCGCAAGTTCTGCGGTGCTGATACCGATAGATCGGGCCAGTTCCGCGTACTTGCGGATAGGCTCCTGTGCTTGCGGCGGGTTATAGCGATTGATATCCCGCAACGAATACGCGAATCGCGAATTTTCGGGTATCACACCGCCGAGATATTTCCCCGAGAGCACCCCTTTGGAAAGCGGCGAATACGGAAGCAGGCCGACCCCTTCACGCATACAGATTTCCGAAAGACCGATCTCAAAGGTCCGATTCAGCAGGGAGTACTGATTCTGGATCGTAACGACTCGCGGCAGGTTCTTTTCCTTTGCGAGCCGCAGGTATTCAGTAAGCCCCCACGGCGTTTCGTTCGAAATACCGATATATCGAACCTTCCCCGCCCGGACGATTTCCGAAAGCGCCTCAAGCGTTTCCTCGATGGGAGTTCCGAGGGAGCCCATCTTTTCAAAGCCGCGTATTCCAAAAAAGTTCGTTTCGCGCTCCGGCCAGTGGATCTGATACAGGTCGACATAGTCGGTCTGAAGGCGCGTCAGTGTGCCGTCGATAGCCGCATGAATATTTTTGCGATCGTACACCGTGCGACCGCCATCCGGCACCTCGCGAGTCTGAATGAGCGGAGATGCAGCGATCTTACTTGCCACGATAAGCGAGTCACGCTTCTGCTTGGCGAGCCACGCGCCGACATACGTCTCGGTCAACCCCTGCAACTCTTTCTTCGGCGGAATCGGATACATTTCTGCCGTATCGATGAAATTGACGCCGTGCGAAATCGCGTAGTCCAACTGCTCATGAGCTTCGGGTTCTGTGTTGAACGTACCCCAGTTCATCGTTCCCGCACAAATTACTGATACCGAGACGTCAGTCCCCGGCAACGTGGTCATTTTCATACGCTATATGAGTGCCTTTTCTTTCCTAAGGATTGCGCGCTTTTGTTCGGTCCCGCCCCGGTTATACCCGCGCAAGCTGCCGTCGGAGCCGATCACGCGATGACACGGAATATTCGTATCGTAATTAGCTCGCATAATCGCGCCGACCGCACGTGCTGCGTTCGGGCTTCCCGCCTGCGTTGCCACCTGCTTGTACGTCATCGTCTTCCCTTCCGGGATCCCTGCAACGATGGCCCGTACTTTATCCCTGAATGTTTTCATACTTATTGTTTAAGATTTTTACCTCCCGTCTTTTGCATGTGATCTCGCATTGCATTCCCTGCCGCCTCGCGGTACCTGCAATAATCGCAGTCGTGCGATGAAGGCGGAATGTCGTCTGAATCAAGGCACTCCTTGATGTTCATGAGAGTTTCTTCGATCCACGACGTGTCGCCCGTATACGGAACGAGCGTCAGTTCGAAATCGAGCCGCGCATCGAACGCCTCCCTATCCTTAGTGGCGTTCGCATAAAACCAGTAGCCGATGTCCGAGACAGCAAACCCGTTCTGCCGGAGAAGCCATTGATACACTTCGATTTGCCGTTTATAGCCGATGTGCCAGTCCTCATCGAGCGATTCGATGGAGCCGTCTTTACTTGTCGCCTTGTAGTCAACAACGATAAGCTTCCCGTCGCTTCCCATCCAAATATCGTCCACGCCGCCACGAACCAATAGTCCGGTGGCCGGGTGACGAAACTTTACTCCCTCGGAAAGGGCGTTCCGCCAATCATCCATTTTGGGATGCGCGAACGGAACGGCGTCGACTCCGTATGCCTTTGCGAGCGGATGCTGCGAACCCTGTGCGCGGTGTGTATCGAGCTCTTTCTTTAGCAGCTCGTCAACCGCGGAGTTGAGATTGAACGGAAATCCCGGCGGACGTGCAGTACCGAGCCTGTTGTCTATATAAAAACACCGCGCGCAGTTCAAAAAAAGATCGATCTTTGAGCGTGAAAGGGTCCAGTTCGGCCCTCCGTAATTCCAGCGCGGATCACGTTTTGGTTTGTAGAATCCCGACATCGCCGGAGTATAACACTGCCTATCCGTGGCGTGATCCGTCGTGATTGTGGGCGTCGAACCAGTTTTTAAACATCGACTCCAGCCAGTACATACCGGTAAACATGATCAGAACAAGTATCGTCGAAAATATACCGATCGAATACATACCGAACCCGATCGCCATGCCGATCGCAGCGGTGATCCACATGCCTGCGGCAGTCGTGACCCCGTGAAGCGCGTCCCCACGGAAAATAATGAGACCTCCGCCCAAAAAGCCTATGCCCGTGACGATCGCGCCCGGCACATAGAGCGGCTGAATATCTAAAACACCCGCGTATGCGCTTGCCACATAGTTGGAAACGATGACGAACAGGCACGCCCCGAGTGCAACGAGGCCGAACGTTCGCGTGCCTGCGGACTGCCGAGCAAGGATCGCACGCTCGGTACCGATCAACCCTCCAAGCAGCATGGCGAGCAGGAGCTTCAGGAACATTATGTTCGTCGGGTCAAAAAAGATCGCAGGGTTTCTCATGGAAAAAATTAACTACCGCTTCATTGTATCGCGAGATACCGACAGGAGCGCATCGCGCTGTGTATTGCATCAGATGCCGCACAGACGTTTTGCTTCTTCGCGCACATGCTGGATCTTTCCCGGCGCAATACCATTCTCTTCAAGCAAATGTGCGGTGGCCACGGATTTGCAAAGCACAATCTTTTGATCAAGGAGTCGGCGTTTTTCGGCATCTGACAATGTGGTGAGTGCAGTCACCGGGTGCACTTGAGCCTCATCGATCATGGCTGACAATCCCCGCGTTCTCGGATAGTCCCATCCAATGATCGTGAGGTTCGCACAGCGTGCGTACCGGATCGCGTTGCGAGTGAACACGGTATTGGTTACCAGCCAGCCCTCGTCGACACGCGATGAAAGCATCGGCGCCTGCTTGAGATCCTCATACCGCGCATGCACATAGAGGGCATCCTTGATGTCAGTCTTCCCGCCCTGCTCATTGTGAAATTTAACCTCAATACCGACTCGTGTACCGTTTTTTTCGGCAAGCACATCAACTTCGTGCGGCGCGCACCGTCCTGTCATCATGATATCGGTCTGCGTTTTCCAGCCGTGACCGCGCAGGACTTCGGCAAGGAACTGCTCGAACGGAAAACCCGAAGGGCCGAGCGCAAAGAGCGCCCGCTTCATTGAATAACGCGCCGCGACGGGCGCGACCTCCTCTTCCCGGAGCATCTCGTACGCGCGGCGGTATATTTCTTCGCTCGTCGTGAGCGGCTTGAGATCATGCAAGATGCGTGCAAGTACCCTCGCGCGCGCGACCGACGTCGCGCCGGCGCGCTGCAAAGACGACTCCAGTTTTGCGGGATCGAACGGCTCCAGTTGGCCGTCTGCCTTTGTGATGAGTGTATGTGCCATATCAAGGAATGTACGGAACAACGATAAGCGGCAGCGACGCTCCGTCGAGCGTTGCGATGAAGTGAACTCCGACCGCCGGCGCAAAGACAATCTCGTAGAACTGTTTCTGCACGGGATAGTCGGTGCACTCGGTGTTTGGATGCTCCCAGGTCGTAAATTTCAATTTAAAGAGCAAGGGGCTCAACTGCTCCACTTTTTCAGTCAGTTCCGTGCACGAATTCTTTACCGTTACGAGGCCGGAGATGTGGTGTGCGCTCGGACTGATCTGGTCTCGTATCCAGACCGTCTTTGTTTTTGCCTGCGCCTGCGCGTATATGGATGCACCGGCAAGAAAATAGACGAGATAGGCAATCGCGCATGCGGCAATCGCAAAGCTGAACATGCGCCGCACTACTTCGCCCATGTCCGTAGTGTAACGGGTAGCACGAGTCAAACCTACGCACGCGTGTTGATACTGCGTGCAATGCCACCGCCGTAACACTCATCCCGATCCTTTGTGCCTTTGTACAAAACAATGGACTGCCCCGGCGAGACCACATGCGGCTGCTCGAACACGAGCGTTGACCCGGTTATGGTGGCGGTCACCGGTTGTTCGCGATATCTAGTCTGCACTCGAACCGACTCGCCAACGTGTTCCTCATTGATCCAATGTAACTGATCAAGCTCAACATGCAGAACGGCGGCCTCCGAGGGGTCCGGCGCTACTTCGATCGTATTATTCGTAATATGTATGCCGGTCACGTACATCGGGGCTGGAGGAGCATTATGAAGTCGAAAACCGTGACGCTGACCGATCGTATAGAGCGCAGCTCCGTCGTGTTCGCCGACTACAGCACCTGTGCGATCAAGGACAGCGCCACCCTTCAGGGAAATATATTTTGAGAGAAACTCGGGGATCGTTACGGGGCCGACGAAGCACAGGCCCTGTGAATCGTGCTTCCGCGCTACCGGCAGCCCGAACTCCTCGGCAAGCTCCCGTACCCGAGACTTCGTCAGACCTCCCACCGGAAACAACGCACGCGACAGCTCCTGCTGACCGAGCCGATACAAGAAATACGACTGGTCTTTCTGCTCGTCCGCACTTCGCAGCAACGAATACCTGCCTGTCGCTTCCGAGAAGCTGTTCTGTGCGTAGTGACCCGTTGCCACGTGATCTGCGCCCTCCGAAAGCGCGTACTTCAAAAAGTGACCGAACTTAATCCGCTCGTTGCAGAGAACATCAGGATTAGGCGTAACGCCCGATTCGTAGGCAGTGATCATGTCGCGCACAACCTCGTCCTTGTATTGATCGGAGAGATCGATCTCTCGAAATGGGATTTTCAGGTACGCTGCGACACGCATTGCGTCAAGCCTGTCTTCGCGCCACGTGCATTCGGTAAACTCAGGCTGCCATATCTTAATGAAAACGCCGGTCACGTCGTAGCCTTCTCGCTGCAACAGCGCGGCAGAGACAGCCGAATCGACCCCACCGGAGAGTCCGACGAATACACTAAGTTTTTGGTCTTGCATAAAAAAGGTAAACGGGTCGACAAGCAAAACTTGCCGACCCGCACTTCCCGTCGCCGAAAGCACAACGCTTTCGATCCTCCACAACAGAGCTGAGGAACGATCCGGGGAACGATACGTGCGGACTACAGAAGGGTTGCCGGAGAAGCGGCCGCTTCAGGGGGCAAGGGGTATTCTGGCTACCGACACGGGTGCGGCACACATCGCGGCTTTCGACACCGGAGTGGAGTGCCAACCGTTTCCATTATTCTCACTTCGTACCCCAATTGTCAAAGTGTCCGCTATCGACCGAGATACAGGCGTTTCTTCGCCAGGTGTTCCTCGTACGTCTTACTGTAATGAGTAACCCCCGTATTATCTGCCAGATAGAAAATATACCCGTGCTTTTCGGGATGCACGGCTGCGTCGATCGAGTCGAGCGACGGCGACCCGATCGGGCCTGGCGGCAAGCCCTTGTGTACATACGTGTTGTACGGGTTGTCGCTACGAAGATCTGCGAGGGTGAGCTGAAAGGTGTTCTTTCCCATCGTGTACAAAAACGTCACATCTACCTGCAGCGGCATGTTCTTTGCAAGTCGGTTATAGAGAACGCCTGAGATCATGTGCCTGTCATCCGAGCGCGACGCCTCGCGTTCAATAATGGATGCCAGCGTAATGATTTCCGAAAGTGTTCTGGACGATGATGCAATCTCGCTCTCGTACGGCTTCATGTGCTCATCAAAATCGGCGCGCATTGCGTTAATGACCGTATCCTCGTCGGCGTTCGGCAAAAAGAAATACGTATCCGGAAACAAATAACCTTCGAGCGGCTGCGCTTTTGCAAGGAATTTATCCGCATCGAATCGAAGCAGGCGACTCTTGTAAATAATAGCCATGGAACGTGTCGTTGCGCCCTCCGGAATGCGAATCTTCTCGGGCTCGAGGCCGAATGCGCCGAGTGATATCGCTCGCACGACGCTGAAAATGTCCTTCGGCTCTTTAAAAATGTAATCACCGGCATGGAGCGCTCTGGCATGACCGGTCGCGACCGCCAGCGCTTTAAAAGCGAACGCCGAGCTCACGACCCCCTGCGCCTCAAGATCGAACGCGATCTCATCAAGCGATGCGCCTTCACGCACCGTAACCAGCTGCTGAAGCGGAAAGTTCACCGGCGGCTCGATGACATACACGTACAAGGCGAGCGCAAGCGTGCCGCTGACCGCAAGAATAATAAGCGTACGGCGGTTCGCGTGGAGCCGCCACTTTTCCGAAAGATCTTCCTGAATTTCGTCGCTCGTCGCAAAGAACTGCACGACAAACTGCACGACATCAGAACAGAACTCACGAACGACCGCGATAATTTTTTTCATAGTTGTCATCGCGGCAAGTTGGCCGGAGCAGATGCCTTTGTCGCCGGTATGCGTGCAAGGCCCGGCGCCTGCACCGTTGCGCTCGGCGGGTGCCAAATGCTTGCAAGCTCCTCATTTGTCATGATAAACGTCGGTGTTTTCCACGGAGACGTATAGAAGCTGCGACGGCGATATGCATCGAGGAAACGACGCGTCTGATTGACGTTGCGGATGCCGTTGATGTCCTGCCACGGATAGTCAAAGTCATTGGTCCAGCGCTTCGGTTTCAACGAGGAGCGGTACTGAGCATTATTGAACGGACGCCACAGGTAGCGCATGCCGCCGTAGGTAGGACCGTGCAGATCTCCGGTTGAGATATAGCAACCGCGCATACCGACCTCGAATGCAAATTTACCGAAATTGCGTTCCATAGCGACCAACTGCTCTCTTTGAGATTCGCTGGGGCGTGGGAACTGAGAGCGGTCGTCATCAGTATGAGGGTCCCCGTGACCGTCCGGATCCTTCGGGCGACTGGTTGCTACGAACTGTACACGGTTGATCTCGGCCCGCACCGCATCTTGCCACTCGTGATCCATGTCGGCCGGAAACAAAACGCCGTCGTAGTTGCCCGCCTTTCGCACGACAATCTGCGCCCACGCCTGCTCATTCGGCTTGAGAGAAGAAAAATATTCGATGACCTGCGCGAGCGGCTCAACCTTATGTTCCTCTTTCGGGTCTTTGTCGAGCTCAAAGTCGATGTATGTCTTGATCGGATAGGCATCAACATTGCGCGAACCAGTTTTCGGTCCGGGCACGTACGTCTCGCGACGCCAGTCGGTACAGAATGCAGCATGAACCGAGGGATCGTATCGGAACTTCGACGCGTAGTCCTCAACTTCCACAAGCTCGATCTCCGGATAGTGCGCGTACAGTCCCGCCTCAACAGCAGCTCGGTAGTTTTTCCAACACCATATATAGAAGTGCACTTCCCCACCGAAACTTGCGATCTCGAACGAGAAATAGGTACGAATCTGCCCCTTCCAGGCACGATGAACGAATGTGGTTTCGCCGGATGATGTTGAAAGATTCGATATCGCGAGCTCCATTGCGCGCGGTGACTTCGATATTTCGCGCGGCATGCGCATTTCCAAAAGGACGGGGTTTCGTCCCGAAAGAAAAAGGGCCTGTATATACCAAATCCACGCGTTCCAGCACATGACCCAGAGCGCAGCAGGCAGCCAGATTGGAGCGGTCCCGATCATCCAGCGAAACGTAAAGCCGGGGAGGTTCGGAATCAGGTGTCCGAGGATCACGAACAGACCGATGTAGGCCGATGACAAATACAACGCGCGCGAGACACCCCAATTGCCGACATATTTGACCTGATCTTCAAGATTGAAAACCAGTTTTATGAACCAGACGACAAAGTCCAACGGTGTGTGCCCGTCGCCAAGTTCTTTATGACCTCCAGACATACAAAAATAATATCACGCGACGCGGAGACATTTCCTCATGAATAGCAAAAGACCGCCTTGTGGCGGTCTTTTGCTTTACGTTCGTTATTTAGTCAGTGCGTATCGTCCGTCATTCTGTCGAACGAACATGCCGTTCTGAAGATTGACCGCGATGGTCGCGTCTTTGACATATCGTTCCCGCTTCACGCGGTCGATGATGTCTTCGCGAGAAAGCGGACCTTCTCGCTCGAGGATACCGCGGATAACGTCGCGGACGACTCCCGGCTCGTATCCCCACTCCTTGAGCGCGTAGAGACCCCGGCCTACAAGAACGAATCGTCCGTCCTTGATGAGTTCGTTGTGCGTAGTTGCCGGATGAGTTTCGCGACCGAACAATTTTTCGATCCCCTGCGCAACCTCTGTGAAGTGCATCGGAGAGCCGTGGCGCTTGAGCGTGAGATACGCGAAGTCACGCGTGTTCTTGATGCGAACGTGCGGCGATTCGGTGCGGCCCCACTCACCGAGCGGATTACGGCCGATGCGCTTCGATATCATGAGCCATCGTGAAAGCACTTCATCCGGACGGGTCTTTACACCTTCCTGCTTGAGGTATTTTGAAAAAAGCTGCAAAAACTCATCTTCAGGCGTGAGTCGATTCGGCTCGAGTGACTCGTACAGGTTCTGAAGCGCGTTCTCTACCTGCTCCGAGAGCTGTTCGTCGACGTGCCAGCGGGCCTTGAAGTCATTGTTCTCACGTGCGAACTGAAACGGATGACCGACGGTAAGCAAAAACACAATGTGATTGTGGTCTGCTTCCTGCTTTGCAACATGCTCAAGGACTGTTTCCTCGGCAAGCACGGAACCAAGCGTGATGAGCGCCTTTTTGAGGTCTTCGAGCGTCGGCTCGTGCGTCGTGTATGAATCCGAGTCGCGAACAGCGGCAATGCCGTGATTTTCGATCTGACGGATGCGTTCTCGTGTGATGCCGTATTCCTGACCGATTGCATCGAGCGTGCGCTGCTCTCCTTTTTGCGAAAGACCGAATCGGTCAACAAGCACGCGGCGCGAGCGGTCCGGCAATTCGAGCAAAAGCTCCTTCGTCACGATCTTCGGTGAGAATGAAAGCATGGTTAAAAGTGATTATCTAAAGTGTGTTTGCGGGGCTAAATTTGACTATTTTTACACCTGTGGTTTAGGTTGTATCAAATCCCCACGGGGCCGTCAAGGGGCCCGCTGAGGCCCTAAAAGGCGGGCCCGGCTATCCACACCATATCCTCGGATAGCCGGGAACCGCGCACACCGGAAGCCCACACAGGTGGGTTACTATGCCCGTATGGACGCCGACCGTAACAGATCACGACAAAAACGGGACATTCCTGAAACCGGTCGCCGCGTGACCAGTCCCGCGTACCCCAGCGTACGTATCCCCCCGCAGAACCTTGATGCTGAGCGAGCGCTCTTGGGAACCCTCCTTTTGAATTCCGGTGCCATGTACGACGTCGTGGACGTTGTACAAGTTGATTCATTTTACTCGGGAATGCATCGCACTATCTTTGACGCGATGCTCTCGCTGTACGGAAAAGGAACGCCGGTCGATGTGCAGACTGTTGCAGGTCTGTTAAAGGACCGCAAACAACTGGAAGATGTGGGCGGTCTGTCGGCACTCGCTGAACTCTCGAACCTGTCGGTCTCACCCGGAGTCGCGAAGCACTACGCAGAGATCGTACAGACGAAATCTAACCTTCGTAAGCTGATTGATGCCGGTATCAATATTTCTGAACTCGGATTTCAGGAGGAGCGAGAGGTAGAATCAGTGCTCGACGAAGCGGAGCGTTCAATATTCGCGATCACGCAAGGTTCCAGCGTTCGAAAGTTCTCGCAACTCAAGGATGAACTCGCCGAAGCATGGGAGCGCCTGGAGAAACTTCAGAAAGACGACGGCGCCATGCGAGGCGTCCCGTCGGGCTTCCCCGCCCTCGACAACATGTTGTCGGGCTTTCAAAAGTCGGACCTCATTATCCTTGCGGCCCGTCCGTCGATGGGAAAAACATCGCTCGCGCTCGACATCGCTCGCCAGACCGCGGTCAAACACAAAACACCCGTCGGTATCTTTTCGCTCGAAATGTCTTCGCAGCAACTCGTGGACCGCATGCTTGCGGCTGAGGCGAAAGTGAATTCATGGCAGCTGCGTACCGGCAAGATCCGTAAGGACGATGACTTTGAACGTCTGCAGCACGGGATCGCAACGCTTTCCGAAGCGCCTATATATATTGACGACGCGCCTGGCGCAACAATTCTTTCGATGCGATCCGTTGCTCGACGCCTCAAGGCTGAAAAGGATCTGGGACTCATCATCGTTGACTACCTTCAGCTCATCGTGCCGTCTGACAATCGAGCAAAAGACAATTTGGTGCAGCAGGTTACCGAGATCTCGCGCTCTCTTAAAGGTATGGCACGCGAACTGGACGTGCCTGTGATTGCACTTTCTCAGCTCTCCCGAGCCGTGGAGCAGCGTGGCGGGCGCCCCCGACTTTCAGACCTTCGAGACTCCGGATCCATCGAACAAGACGCGGACATTGTTATGTTCATCCACCGCGAAGACATGCAGGGCAACCGTGCCGAGAACGACAAGAATGGTATTGCGGAGGTCCTGGTGGAAAAACACCGAAACGGTCCGATCGGCAAAGTTTCGCTGCGGTTCGATGAGGAGAAGGCCACGTTCTTGTCCATCGATAAGAGTGATTTCGGAGATTTTGTTACTGAAGCCACTATTGAAGGTGGTGGCGAAAGCGCTCCCTTCTAAATTGGTATACTCGGCTCCATGGATCCCATTGAGCGACTCTCGAATTTATTTGAAAAATTTCCCGGTATCGGGCCTCGTCAGGCACAGCGATTCGTGCAGTATCTACTACGCTCTTCGCCGTCGCTGCGTCGGGAGTTCATAGAATCCGTGCAGGAACTTGGTGGCAGCGTGTCCCAGTGCAAAAGCTGTATGCGCTACTTTGGCACGACACGGGCCGTGAAATCAGACATATGCAGCATCTGCTCGAATCCTGAGCGCGACGACACGTTATTGTCGGTTATCGCATCTGATGCTGATCTTCTCGCAATCGAGCGAAGCGGCACGTACCGGGGGCGCTACTTTGTGATCGGAGGCACGATCTCCCTTGCATCGGAGCAAATGACGGGCCTGCGCGTAAAGGAACTGATGCGGACACTTACAGACAGGTTTGAACTTAACGAAGTCATTCTCGCGTTCCCTGCTAATCCCGAAGGCGACGCGACAGCCGTACGTTTGCGGGAAGATATCACCGAGCAATTCCCCGCCCTCACCATTACATCGCTCGGCCGCGGACTTTCAACGGGTTCCGAGCTTGAGTATGCGGATCCTGAAACCATCAAAAGCGCGATGGCATCACGACGTTGACCACGGCTGCCTCAGGGCGCATGCTATCCGCCGGAGGTGCTGAATGAAAGATAGGATTGAAACGTTCGAAGCGTATCTGAGTACCAAGCGCAGCATGTATCGACTGCTCTCTCTCGCAGCGACAATCGCGGCAGGAGTGCTGCACACGATCGAGCGCGGCTTTGTAGGACAAGGCCTCTGCGTTGCCCTGGTCGTGGCTGTATGGCTGTACTATCGCCGTATTGCGGCGCGGATTCGAAGCGGAACCTTCGGTAGTCCTCGTGAGACCGAGAATTTCATGCGATGGAAGCACGCGCGTGACGGTTCGAAGGCCGGATGAGAAGTGCTCAGAACTATAGGGACCGCTTCGGCGGTCCCTCTTTTTTGTCGAACGGAACATCGTTGACACGAGAGCCGGCGGTTGCCATGCTGCGACGCGGAGGTGCTCACATGGATGACTTTGATGCCGTACTCGCGCGCTACCACAGGGACTGTCGGACACGCTACATATTCGTGACCGTCGGACTCGCCGTATATTCGCTGGTTGTTCTATTGAACCAGGAAACATGGGCGTCGGCGTCCCTGTTCGGACTTGTCGTATCGCTCCTCTGGGGTTTCCATTGGAACGCCGGCCGCCGCATCAAAAACGGCGCATTCGGATCGGGAGATTCCGCGTGGTCGCGCATCGAGTATGCCGACATTGCACGATGGCTCGCGCGCGAAAAGGGCGTCCGCCACACGCGCACGAACCAATCCTGAAGAGAACTCGAATGCAGATCTCTGGGACCGCTTCGGCGGTCCCGTTTTATACACAGGCATCGTACCGTCTGTTCCGAGAAGAGTTGCTACGATTTGCAGAGCAATGGAGGTGGCAATGACACGTGTCCTCTGTCTCAAGTGCATGGTCGTCGAGAACGAGCATAACAAGCACATGTTTCGGATGTGTAATCCGGACGCGACTCCGGTCGCGGGCGCGAAAATGAACTTCCATAAGTGCATGTCATCGGGCGGCTTCAAGGGACTTGTCTCCGCGAGCCCGCACGTGATGCAACAGGGCGAGGGCCGCTTTCACCTGACACAGCGTCAGATGCGCTGAGCCTCGAGAAAAGAAACGACCGCCTGTATGGCGGTCGTTATCTTTTTTTAGAGTGAAGTGATCTTTACCTTCGCAAGATCCTGGCGGTGTCCGCGCTTTTTGTAGTAGCGCGACTTCTGCTTGTACTTGATGATGGTGACCTTCGGACCTCGCTTGTTCGTTACAAGCTCGCCGGTTACCTTTGCGCCCTTTACGAGCGGTGCGCCAACGGAAACTGCCTTACCGTCGTCGGTGAGGAGAACCTGATCAAAGGTGACTTTGTCGCCCGCGTTTTCCGCGCCCTCGACACGCTCAATCTCGATGATGTCGTTCTCTGCGACAACATACTGTTTGCCGCCTGTCTGAATGATTGCAATCTTTGCCATAAACGTTCGCGGCACTATACCGAAAAAGCCTCAAAAAAGCAACCTTTGAGCCTATTCCCGCTCAATTGTCTTGACACATATGGTACATCGTGGCATTTTTTGCGCGGAAGACCCCAACCCCGGAGCACCCCATGAAACTATCATTCGCTCTCTCGAGCGTCGCTTTTGCCGTTTCGATCGTCTCCCTCGCGCTTTCTCTCTCCGCCGGGCTTCCAGGACGTGAGAGTACGGCAGCGTCGCCTGCCGCTGTGAAGGCTGAAAGCCGTTGCCTGCCGCTCCACAATGCCGTCGGCTATTTCGGGGTCGGCTACGGTCCTGAGGCCTGCTGAGCAGGCTCGCTATCAGAGGCTCGCGTCGACGCGGGCCTCTTCGTTTTAATCTTCGAGCAGCGTCGGCTTCTCTACCGACTCGATGACTATGTCATTCGACTCGTTGGTGATACGCACCACATCCTTGTTTATAGCCTTGAATGCCTTGCCCGCCTTTTCGTAATGGCCTACCGCCGCGGAGAGTGATTTGCCGAGACTGTTGTGCGAATCAGTGTATGCATTGAGATGCTTGCCGAGGTCCGCAACGTTTTTGATGATGTCCTTTGCGGTTTCTTGGATTTTAGCCCGCTGATTTCCGAACAGGATCGTTTGAAGGTACGCGAGGAATGTGGTCGGCGAAGCGATGATGACGTTCTTTTTTTGGTAGGCGTACTCGATCAAATCACGGGAATTCACGCCCACCCCCACGTCGCTGTTCAGGAGATCGTAATAAATACCCTCTGCCGGTATGAACATGATCGCAAACGGCATCGTGCCCTCGCCTTCGCGGATATACTTTGCAGTTTCGTCGATACGCTTCTTTACGTCGCTCTTGAAGTCCCGCTGATACAACTCTCGTCGCTGGTCATCAGTCTCGTCCATGATGCGGATGTAGTTTTCGAGCGGAAATTTGGCATCAACCGGAAGAATGCCGTCACGGGTCTTAATCGCAAAATCCACTTTTTCGCCATCCTTGAACATGTACTGCGCCTCGTACTGTCCGGGCAATACATTCGACAGAATAAGCTCAAGTGATGCCTCGCCAAGATTGCCTCGCTGTTTTTGATTCTTTAAAACCTTTTCGAGGTTTTGCAGCTGTTCCGCAATCGTGAACACCTGCTTGGTTGATTCTTTTGTTTCGGTCACGCCTTTCACCACCTCCATAAGCTGCTGCGAAACGCGATTCGTGATCGCATCAAGCTGTTGCTGGATCTGCGAGATCGTGCGCTGCGACTGATCAGACTGCACCCGCATACCTTCGAACATGCGGTCCGTTCCTTCGCCTAGTTTTTGATCAACGGCTGTTCGGAGCATCTCCAACTGGCCTTGCAGCAAGTGCAGACTCTGGAGGTCGGTTTGCGCGGGAGCTTTCCGCACGATGAGGAACAGCAGCGCACCGAGCACAGCCGCTAGGAGGACAAGAATCACAATTTCCATGGTCGGATTGTACCACCGTGCACATTCCCGCTCCCTGTGGCTAAATACAGAGAGAACCGAGGGATGAACCCATGATTGAAACACTCGCTATCGTCACCTTCTTGCTCTCAGACGGCGGCACAGCTATCGACCGTATTTACCCGCCCGGCGGCGAATACCATCGACAATTCGGCCATATTTGCGAGCGCAACAAAATGCTCGCAGCGCAGCAGGTGCAAAAGATGTACGACGAGAAGCAGCTGACTCCGCCTCCGAATAGCGAGCGCATTCTGCGGATCGACGTCAGCTGCCAACAGCGTACGCGGGTGTAGGATGGCGGTCGCCCTCAAGCATCACGGCGTCTGTCCGCTTTGTGGAAACAAGCGAATCTTGCTCACGGGCAGACCGCGTGACGGACGGTTCGTCTGCGGCCCCTGCCGTTCCGAGGAATCCCGGATCTGGGCTGCGATCGTCAACAAATTCCGTCGGACTCAAAAAAGACCGACCAATACGAAATAAGACACGGCTGTGAATGCGGTCGTGTCTTTTGCTATACTCCCGTCATGCTTACAGCCCAGATAAAGACCGACATGATCGCCGCGATGAAAGCCCGCGAACAGATCAAAGTCGACACACTCCGCGGCGCAATGACCGCGTTTACAAATGAATTGGTCGCCAAGGGTAAAAAGCCCACAGAGGAACTATCAGACCCGGAGGCGGTAACGGTTTTGAAGCGCCTCGCGAAGCAGCGCAAAGATTCCATTGAGCAGTTCACTGCCGGCAACCGACCGGAGCTCGCGGACAAGGAATCGGCTGAATTGGCCATTCTTGAAGTGTATTTGCCGCAAACAGTCGGGCGCGATGCGATCAGGGCAGTCGCCGAAGCAAAGAAGGCGGAGCTCGGGATTACTGATGCTGCCGGAGCGGGCAAACTCATGGGCGCAGTCATCAAAGAATTCGCGGGCACAGCTGACGGAGCAGACGTAAAGGCTGTCGTCACGGAGCTCCTGGCTTAAATTCGGCTCTGTTGAGCCATTTTGTACTCATTTTACTGGACACAGGAGTCTGGTGGTTGTATAATGATTGCAGCGTAGCGTATTCCCGAACTCAAGCCGGAGGAACCGGATGATGACACAAAAGCGTGTTTCTGAACTGACTGACAAAGTCGTCGGTCTGAACGATGCGTCGAGCGATCAGTCATGGGCTGCAAAGTCCAATCGCATCTGGCGCGTCATCGACGGCAATTGCGGTCGCGACATCCGTCAGAAGATGTTTGCCGCAATTCAGGCAGAGATGACGAGGCGCAGTGCAGCGAAGCGAAGGGCCGAAGCCGCCGTTCGCAAAAGCTCCTCGCGTGTCGCGTGATGAGCGACGACATCTACTACCACGACTGCGATCAGGTCGGTTCGGACATCCAAGAGTCCGAACAGGAAATGATGCGAGAGCGAGGAGTCATCGTCTCGCTCGATCTGCACGCGGTGGAGCGCATGATGGCCAACGTGACCGTCATGTATCCGTTCTCCGAGTTCGATGAGTTGCTCGAACATGTGTTGGATACAGAGGAGCGATTTGAACCATTCCTCAATCCGATGCAGCGCGCAGGTTACAAAAAGTGCCTGGGCAAGATCTTCGGACGGAGGAGCGCAGAAGCACAAAAAAGACACCGCGACTGGTTGCAACAGCACGGATTCGTATAGGGCAGGACGCATGCGTTCCTGCCCTTTTCGCTTTAGAACGCGTGGCGAGCGGGTGCGCGCGAAATAACGATGGAATAGACGGCAACGAGCGAGGTGATGCCGAACAGCACAAGCGCAAGCATTGCAAAGCTGAACATCGTCGAGAGAAATACAATCATAAGGCAAAAGAGCACGCGCCCGATCCCCTGCCCCATATCTTTGAGCGCCGTGAACTCGTCCACATACGAATTACTATCTGCGGATTGCTCCGAAGTCAGCAGGTCAACGCCGCGCTGTGATATACCGCTGCCTGACTGGTAGTAGGTATCAACAAGCACGATAGAAAGCGGAGCGGCAACCGTACCGCGCAACATCCAGCCGGTAATCGTAAGCACAGACAGAACGAGTCGCTTTTCAGCATGATGGTGATAGCGAGCAAGTACAGCCCGGGCAATGATCGTGCTCAGATACGTCGCTGTGAGGACAAGACCAAGTGCCGCATACGACCACTTCAACATGACGAGTACGGCGATCGGCCACAACAGCAAGAGTGCCGCTCCCTCGAACCCGTTGCAGATGGCCTGAATTAGCGGTCTGCGATGTGAGTGAGTAAACAAGTGCCTGAACGTGGCCCGGTACGACCAGCTGAAACCTTCGTGCGTATTTCGGAACATGTATACCGGAACAATCGCGGAAAGCGCTACCAGTGAAGCGCCTGAAAGCACAATGAGCGGCGCACTCGAGGACAGCGTCATGACGTAACCGGAGATTGCAGGAATACATGCGAGCGCAATGTCCATCATTCTGCCGCGGGAATGCTTTTTTGCCGCAAGCTCATACGGGATCCAGTACAGCGCACGGTAGAGTCCCATAGCGGCAGCAAAGAGAACGATCGCAAGCGGTATAGAACCTAAGATGCCCGAAAATCCGAGCGCGAGAATTGCGTACGCGGACGCAAGCGCAATGAGCGCATTTACCAGCATTCCCCGTATACCGTGTCGTAAACGGTGCGCGGTGTACGGTGTGAGCAAAATGGCGACTGTTTGTGCAAACGCATACGAGCACGCCGTCGTAACAAGCGCGGAGAGCACTCCTCCTGTGGCGATAAAGAAATACTGAAAAATAAACAGCCACGAAAATACATTGACCGCGGACAGTGCCCCGCGCGTAAGAAACCGGTGTGCTGCAAATGGCCCCATAGTTAATCAAGCGGACGCTTCGATACAGCCGCAACCACGAGCGGTACCGCAAGCAGCAGCGCGTAACCCACCCACGTATTCGGGTCTGCAAAAACCGACCACCCTGCAATCGGCACCGTGAGGAGCGCATCAAATCCGGCCGCTATCAAAACCCATCCGATCGCGAACGGAATAGCATCCCGCTCGCTGAGTAGACGCAAGGAGCGAGTGGCAATTGTCGCGAGCGCGACAATCGCGATGATCATGCACACACGCGCAATGAGGTTATCGGAAAATCCGTTGGCCACGATGACGGACCATACAAGATTCAAGACCGCATAGATCACGATCCCCCAACCGAAGAGCGCGCGAAGACGCATGCGTTCATTATGAGTGACGCGCATCTGATTACGCGGCGCCTCTGTGGATATGTATGACTATTTGCCGGAGCCGGAGTGGTCGTCGTTCGCTTCGATGTCGTCGCTCAGGCGGCTTTCCGCATCGAGGTTAACCTCGACTGCTTTTGCCGCGCGGATCGTGGCCTGAAACGCGTTCAACGCTTCCCCATACTTACCTTCATTGAGCTTCTGTTCAGCCTGCTCTATCACGTGTTCAATTTCTTGCGCACTCGAGCTCGCTTCTGCCGTCGTAGACGCCTGCAGATGTGCACTCGCCGCAAGTGTGCGGACGTGCCGAATCTTGTTGCGCGCATTCTTTTGCTGATTGGTCGCTGCCGCTTTGACCGTCGATTCACTTTTTGTCGCAACATCCTGTTCGCTCGCCTTGCGCTTTACGTTCGTTGATTCGGCTTGTGCTCGCACTTTGTGCAGCAGTGGCGCAATCGAAGACGCCTGTTTCGGGAGGTCAACTGAGATGCCGGTCAGGACACGCTCGTGGCCGACAAGCGAAGCCTCGAGGTCGGATTCGACGGATGCCGCGGCGACCGCTCCGTCATCCCGGGATTTCAAACGGTCGACACTGTTGTTCACATCCTGCGCCTTGATCGCAAGCTGCGTCTCGATCTTCGATCTCGCCTCGTCACTCAAATTGCCTTTTGCCGCAAGCGTTGCCGCTTCTTCAAGTCGGCGTGACAGCAATTCCGTGTCCCATTCAGCCTTGGCGACCGGCGACACGGCGAGGACACCCTGGATCGGTTCGGTTATGCCGACTTTTATCGCGTAGAGCGGGTCTCCCGGCAGTGCGGTCTCGGCGGCGTACGATGTGCCGATACCCACGACAAGCACGAGCGCGAAGACAAACCCGACCGGACGGAGTGATGCGGAATCAAAATATGAAAGAAATCGCTCGTAACGCGGCACGACAGAGGCAGAGCTTTGCAGCGGGTGTTCAGCCATAACGGAAAGCAGAACATTCTTCATGCGAATGCGTTCGTTATCCGTCAGCTTTTCGGACTTGAGAAATTTGAATGTGTTTTTAATGTGATCGTCCATACGTTGCCGCTGTGCGCTTCCCGATGGAGGCAATAGTAGCGCACCTACAGCACTTAGACGAGCCGAACGGGGCTCTATTACAGGGCGGGAAAGCAAAAGGACTCCGTTGCCGGAGCCCTTTTGCGAAGTTTCTCGAATGAGAAATTACCAGCTTCGTCCGCCGCCGTTTCCGCCGCGCGAACCGCCGCCGTAGCCGCCGCTTCCGCCGTTTGAGCGGAAGTTATTGCGAGGTCGTTCCTCCATCGGGCGAGCCTCGTTGACCGTCAATTTGCGGCCACCGAAATCCTTTCCGTTCCAGAGGTCGATACCTGCCTGGGCTTCCTCATCAGATGCCATCTCAACGAAACCGAAACCCTTCGATCGGCCGCTCATCTTGTCCATGATGATGACGGCAGATTCAACGTTTCCGGCCTGTGAGAATGCGTCCTTGAGCTCCTCGTCGGTGGTAGCGTAGGGCAAACCTCCGACATAAAGCTTCTTTGCCATGATGCGATATCTGTTCTTCCTTTAAAAAATGTAAACCAACCTTTCCCTTGCTATGCAAATGGAAAACCTTACATTGCGAAAACTATACGCTGACGAGGTATTCCGTGCAAGCGTCGTACCCCACGGATATTTCAGCTCGAACCGTGTTTTGGAGGCTCTTTTTTGGCCATTTTTGAGAGCTTTTCGATACCTCGGTGAATGCGGACAGAGACGACATTTTCCGACACTCCAAGCGCCTCTGCGATTTCCCTCGGGGACATTTCGTCCAGATATCGCATTGTGATCGCTGTTCTGTACAACTCATCGAGCTCGCCGAGGAGCTTGATCGCTTCGCGTGCGGCAGGCACATCCGCGAAATCTTTTACGTTGTCATCTGCCGGCTCAAAGCCGTCGTCCTCCATCAGTGAATCGAGAGACGAAGCCTTCTTTTTGCGCGCCCAATCGATGACGAGATTATTCGAGACACGATACAGGAATGCGCGCAGATATTCGATCTCTTTACCCTCGGACATGTAGACCCACGTTTTTGAATAGGCTTCCTGTACGATGTCTTTTGCAAGCTCTCTGTCGCGCACACGGAGCATCACGTGCCGCAAGAGAGCATCGGCATACTCTTCGTATGCAGCGAGAAACACCTCTTCAGTTGTTCCTCCCGCCTTTTGTATGTCTTCGGTGTTCGCCATGAAAACGATATGCGCCGCAAGGGCGCACACCTGTCTGAAAACTATAACACTTCGACCCGTGCCCATCGAGCAAAGGGAAAGGTCCGCCGGAGCGGACCTTTTATCAGGAACATGAACAGTCGAGCTGTTTTACCAGGGCTTCCAAGCGAGGATTCGGTGCATGTTCGGGCTTCATGTTGTCGCGCAGCCGCTTGCCGACGATCAGCATGAACTCGTGAAGCCCGACTCCGGTCTTACGGGAGTCATGGACGATGTCCGCGAATGACCTGTCATGCCGAAGCCGGATGCGTACCGAGATCGACGGATCTCGGGCAATAAGCCGACGCATGGCCTCGATCCACGGAACAATGAACTTCAGATCACCGGGCTCAAGACATGAACCGTAGAACAGCAGTGCCTCCGGTGACATTCGATCTGCGATGACATCTTGCAGATATCGTTCGTGAATCTTTCGATCAGCGGAGCCGGACGGATGACCTCCGGATTCGAACGTGCGCTCGACATCGTCGAGGGATACAAGTTTGGGCATCGTGTACGCCTTGTGACTGGAGTTGACCCTGCCTACGTTCGAAGTATAGAGACGAATATGAGGAACTCAACCGGAATCTTCATGTACTGGCCCGGCGCAATCCACCATGACATAGTGAGCGCGGTACACAGAGGAGACGACGATGTTCCTGATTCTGCCGAAGGCCGATCCCGTTCTTGAGGGACTTCGGGATCACCCGCTGTATTTCTTCGCCGGCCCCATTCAAGGTGCGGGCGATTGGCACAGCACGATGGCCGACATGCTGATGCGGCGACTGAATGAGCTGATCGTAGTGAATCCGAGCCGGTACGACCGCGCTCACCCGCACTACCGTTGGCACGATCGCCTGGTCACGGAAACTATGCATGTGCAGGGAAGGTCACCGATGCGCGTATACGAGCGACAGACCGACTGGGAGCGCTACTACATGCGACTCGCGGCGGAACAATGGAAGAGCGGCTGTCTTTTGTTTTGGCTTGCCGAGCAGAAACAAGAGCGAACAGACGGTCAGCCGTATGCGACCGACACGAGAGGCGAACTGGGAGAATGGCGGGCACACCTGATGCACAACCGCGATCTGCGCATTGTGATCGGAGCGGAACCGAACTTTCCCGGCCTTCGCGTGATCAAGCGCAATTTCGAACTCGCGGTCCCCGGCTTTCCGATCTTCGATTCGCTCGATGAGGTGGTTGAGCAGGCGGTGAGATACGCAGAGCCGCGCCTGTCGTTTTCGGGGATCGGTGGTGCATAGAACATTTCTATAGGAGGCGCATCCGGTGGATGCGCCTCTACTGTTACCGGATTCGGCGTGACTCACGAGCCTGTCTTCGACTATTCTGGCGGCGGACCATACCAGCTTGGAAACCCACGGTTTTCCAACGCTCGCTTCGCTCACTGCCCTCCTCCACGGGGAACTCCCGTTCCCCGACCCCCTCCCCGGTAAGGTCCCAAAAATAAAAGGCCGCCCGAAGGCGGCTTTTATTTTTGTGGACCTTACCGGATTCGAACCGGTCACCCCCTCATTGCAAATGAGGTGCTCTA